>NZ_NKWE01000069.1:0-62632 GCF_006243315.1 Aeromonas sobria | reverse complement strand
GTTGTGGTGAAACCAGTTGTTCATGGCCTCGGCATCAACCCAGAAGGTGAGTGAACCACGGTTAATCAAAGACTTGTTGTATTGAGGCCAGTTGGTGATGGAGTGAAGCGACGTGCCCATGATGCAGACTTGAAGAGGGTGGTGGTGATCAGATCACCGCGCCCTCAGTTAGTTCCATTCAAGCTGCATCGATTTGGGCAACAACGCCATAATGCTCGACACCATAGGTTGGCAGGCAGTCCAAGGCTAACAACATGTCGAGCTGGTTAACCTATCAAGGAGAAAAGCCGGGTATCTACTTCGGGTGAGAAGAAATGTGACATACAGACAGTGTTTCCAAGACATTGAAGACAAATGAATCCAGCCATGCTCTGCTTGCTGACAGTCAAGCTTGTCTCGGGTATGCAGGGATTTTTTGATCTCTTTACGACGACCACATGGGAGCGTGGTGACTTTCCGGTAATACCAGATGCCGTGGGGACTGAGCCAGAGATGTATCGATGAGCTCCTTGTCGTCCACACAAAGTGGATGACCAAGGGCTTTAGGAAGGTAACTTATTGAATTGCAGAAACAAGTGGTGGCCCTACCAGCCACATCCCGGCACTCGAGTCCCCCACCTTGGCTGCTACCTTCCGGTCCTGACCAGGTCGACGGGTTATCAATGCGAGAGGACCAATAGGACCACCGGCGAGGAGAATAGGCAAACTGGGCTCTCAATGCAACGGCTTTCTGCCTTCCAATAGTTCGTTTGCCTTATTTTTCAACAATCTGCCGAATGAATCAGCTAAACAGCATGAACTTGGCCCCCACCAGCAGCATCAACAGGGCAAACGCCTGCTTGAGTCGCTTGGGTGACAGGCGATGTGCCAGTTTGGCGCCAATGCGGGCGAATTGGGTACTGGTCAGCACAATCCCCAACAGGGCTGGCAGGTAGATGTAACCAACACTCCACTCGGGCAGGTCGGCATGACCCCAACCGGCATAGAGGTAGCTGAGACTGCCCGCCAGCGCGATGGGCATGCTGCACGCAGCGGACGCGGCCACCGCATTGCGCATCGGCACACTGTTCCAGGTGAGGTACGGTACGGTCAGTGAGCCGCCACCTATGCCAAACAGTGCCGACATCCAGCCGATAATGGTGCCAGCGATACCTGTGCCCAGCGGCCCCGGCATATGGCGCTCCGCTTTGGGCTTGAGGTTAAGCCCCATCTGCAGTGCCATGCTCCAGGCAAAACAGCCGATGATGATGTTGAGGGTGCTGACACTGAGCAAATTGGCGGTCATGCCACCCAGCCAGCCCCCGATCAACATGCCAACCCCGAGTCGGCAGATCATCACCCAGTCGACGGCGCCGGCCTCCCGATGGGCCCGCAGCGAGCTGAAACCGGTGAAGATCATGGTCGGCAGCGAGGTACCAAGGGCCAGATGGGTGATGATGTCAGGGTCTACCCCCTGGACGCGAAAGGTCATGACCAGCACCGGCACTATGATCAGCCCGCCGCCAATGCCAAACAGCCCTGCCAGCATTCCCGCAAAAGCCCCCAGCAGGAGGTATCCCATAAACAGCATAAAAATTCCTGTCATCAACGAAAAATGGCCACAACGGCCCGGCTACAAAAAAGATCCCCATGAAAAAAGAGATGGCCCTTGGGCCATCTCTTTGGGTGCCTGTCAGTTCAAGGGGATGGTACCGTCCATCACCTTGTAGAAGGCCAGCACGGCGCAACCGAGCAGGGCCGCCGTCATCCCCTGCTCCAGCCGGTTAAGGCCGCGCAGACCATGGTGCTGACGCGCCTTCCAGTAGATGAAGATGCCCGGGCTATAGAGCAACGCCACCAGCAGCAGATACTCGACCCCGGCAGCATAAACCAGCCAGCAGCCGTAAACGGTCGCCACCAGCGCCAGCATGAGATCCCGTTTGCGCTGATGGGGCTGACCCTGATAGGTCTCCCCTTTCAGGGCCAGCTTCAGACCATAAGCGCCAGAGAAGACATACGGCACCAGCGCCGCCGAGGTGGCGATATTGACCAATGCCAGATAGGTACTGCTCTGGAAGTAGATGATGATGAGGAACACTTGCACCAGACAGGTCGAGCACCAGAGCGACACCTGAGGTGAGCCGTTCTTGTTCTCCTTGGCAAACCAGCCCGGGAATACCCCGGTTTTACCTGCGATGTAGGGCACTTCCGCCGCCAGCACGGTCCAGCTCAGCAAGGCGCCCATCACCGAAATGACCAGACCGATGTTGATAAGCCAGGCGCCCCAGGGGCCAACCACGGCTTCAAGGATCATGGCGGTAGAGGGGTTTTTGAGGGCGGCCAGCTGGGGCTGGCTCATGACCCCCAGCGAGAACAGGGTGACCATCACGTAGAGCGCCAGCGCGCCAAGCAGCGCCAGCACGGTGGCACGGCCTACATCCTTGCGATGACGGGCACGGGCAGAGACCACGACAGCCCCCTCAATCCCGATAAAGACCCAGAGTGTCACCTTCATGGTGGACTTGACCTGATCCATCACGGAGCCCAGCTCCATGTTGTTCTGGCCCCAGATATCCAGGGTGAAGGTGTCCATATTGAACGCCAGCAGCACAGCGACACAAAAGACGATGAGCGGCACCATCTTGGCGATGGTGGTGACAATATTCACCAGCGCCGCAACCTGGATCCCGCGCAGCACCAGCGCATGCACCGACCAGATCAGGATCGAGGCAAGGGTGATGGCGACCGGGGTATTGCCATCACCAAAGATGACGTTATCCGGTGTATCAAAGAAGTAGCTCAGCGCGCTGAACACCACGATGGCGTAGGAGACGTTGGCCAGCAGTTGGCAGAGCCAGTAACCCCAGGCCGCGTTGAAGCCGATGAAATCGCCGAAACCGGCTTTGGCATAGCTGAAGATGCCGCCATCGAGATCAGGACGACGCATGGAGAGGTTCTGATAAACCAGCGCGAGACAGATCATGCCAAGACCGGTGATAGCCCAACCCAGGGCAACCGCCCCGGCACTGGCATGAGCAGCAATGTTTTGTGGCAGACTGAAGACCCCGGCGCCGACCATGGAGCCGACCACCAGCGAAATGAGGGCGCCAAGCCCTAGTTTCTTATCCATCTCAATCCTGTCTACTTAGGCGGCGGCAGAGCATCCGTATTCATACTGCGCGCAATATGGGCGGGGGTAGAAATCCAGACCCCGTGAAAAAGGCGGCAACTATATTGCATGACTATTCCGACCGCAATCCCTCGACCCGTCAATCATGCACAGCCTTGACCGCGCGCAATTCTACAGCACTGATCCAGATGGCCTGTGAGCTGGCTCAAATTAACCAAGACTTCTTGATATTTAGCAGTTTCTGCTGTGCGGGACTAACTCGGATGAACCCCATGCATCCTCATGCAGCTCTCTGTTGTATAAATAATCTGCATAAAAAAGCCCCGGTGGAAACACCGGGGCCCATTGTGTAAAGCGCTATAAACGCAAACCGCCATCCAGTTCTATCATCCGCCCCGACAGATAATCGTTGGCAACAATAAAGCTCACCGTATCGGCCAACTGCTGCGCCTCGCCAAGGGTACCGACCGGAATGGCCTGCTGCATCCGCGCCATCGCTTCCGGCTTCATCGCCGCCGTCATCTCGGTGGCAAACACCCCGGGGGCGATCCCCATCACCCGAATACCGTGGCGAGCCAGCTCCCGCGCCCAGGTCACCACCAGCGAGGCAACCCCCGCCTTGCTGGCGGCATAGTTGCTCTGGCCAATATTGCCAGCGCGGGCAATGGAGGAGATGTTAATGATAACGCCACCCTGCCCCCCTTGCGCCATCAACGCCGCCCCTTCGCGACCGCAGAGGAAGGTACCGGTGAGGTTGACGTCAATCACGCTCTGCCACTGGGCCAGCGTCATCTTCTCCACCAGCTCCCCCTCTTTCACCTTGATCAGCATGCCATCGCGCAAAATACCGGCGCAGTTGATGAGGCCGTGCAGCACACCAAAGCGCCCCTTGATGGCGGCAAACGCGGCTTCCACCTCGGCTTCGCTGGCCACATTGCAGACAAACAGCCCGCACTGGCTATCTTGATCGCACTGATCATTCTGACTGCGCACCATGGCGGCGGTCGCCTCCAGATCGGCGCGATTGATGTCGAGCAGCGCCAGCGTCGCCCCCTGTGCACCAAGGGCTAGCGCAATGGCCCGTCCCAAGCCACGTCCGGCGCCGGTAATCACGATGACCTTATCTTTGATATCCATCAATGCTCCTTGTAGCTGGCAGATGGGAGATGCCTCGAAAAGAGGTGGCCCGTCAGGCGGGATCCTGTTTATCCAGATAGAGTTCGACGATGCTGGAGAAATCCCGACTCCCCTGCCCCTGAGCGGCATGCAGGTTGAACAAGTTGCGCGCCAAGGCTCCCATGGGCACCGCGCTGTGGCCATGCTCGGCGAGCACCATGGCCAATCCCAAATCTTTCACCATCAAGCGGGTCATAAAGCCCCCCTGATAATTGCGGGCGGCAGGCACATTCTCCATCACCCCGGGCCAGGGGTTGTAGCGCTCCAGACTCCAGTTGTTGCCGGAGCTCTTGCCCATGATGGTGGAGAGCACGGCCGGATCCAGCCCCTCCTTCACCCCGAGCGCCAGCGCCTCAGCCGTGCCCGTCATGTGGATCGCGAGCAGCATGTTGTTACACATCTTGGCGATCTGCCCGGCTCCCAGCGCCCCGGCATGAAACAGGTTCTGCCCCATGCAGGTGAGCAGAGGTTTTGCCGCCTCAAAATCCGCCCCATCGCCGCCGACGATAAAGGTGAGCGTCCCGGCGGCCGCCCCGCTAACGCCACCGGAAACGGGGGCATCGATAAAGCGCAAACCGCGCGCGCTGGCCGCCGCCCCGACCTGACGGGCAGAGTCGACATCGATGGTGGAGCAATCAATCACCAGCACGCCTTCAGGCAATGCCGCCAGCAGATCCTGCCCGCCTCGCTCACCGGCGCTCTCGCCCAGCCAGAGGGCGCGCACATGCTCCCCCGCAGGCAGCATGCTGATCACCACCTCGCAGCCGGTCACCGCCTCGCGAGCATTCCCCGCGGCAATGCAGCCTCCCGCGATGGCGTGCTCAACGCTTTGCGCAACCAGATCAAACACCTGCACCCTGTGCCCGGCCTTGGCCAGATTGGCCGCCATGGGGCCCCCCATGTTGCCGAGCCCGATAAATCCTATCCTTGTCATCGCGCTTGCTCCTTGCGTTGCTGATGGCGGCATCCGCCGGTTGCCAAGGTGCTATCCCTTGCAGGCCAGTGGATTGAGTCCCTGCGGCCAGCGATAAAACTCGTCCAGCCACTCCCCCTCGGGAGGTAACTGCTGCCAGCGGGGATCTTTATCCTTGTCGATCAGCAGGGCCCGCACCCCTTCCACAAAATCCCCCTTGAGCACGCAGTTGACCGAGAGGGTCAGCTCATCGGCAAATACCTCAGCCAGGGAGTGGCGGCGAGCCAGCCAATACTGGCGCCACAAAATGGCGCGGCTGATGGGGCTGCCGGTGCGGCAGATCTGCTGCGCCTGCTGGAGCACCGCCTCCTGTTCATCAAAATCGGCGCTGAACAGCCGATCCAATACCCCTTGCAGCGTGCGCCCCGCCAGCAGGGCATCGATCCTCTGTTGATGGGGCAACAGCACTGGCGCAGGCAAGCGGGCCGCCACCTCACGGTGCAAACCCCTCAGCAGCAGATCGATCTGCTCACGGGGATCACCACCGGCTGCCCAATCGAGCACGGCGAGCCGTGCCAGCAGCGCACTGCGCTCGCCACTGGCGATGGCATGATCCGCCAACCCCACTCCAAGGGCATCGGCACCATTGAAGCGGGCGCCAGTCAGACCGAGCCAGAGCCCGAGTCGCCCCGGCATCCGGCTTAAAAACCAGCTCGCCCCCACGTCGGGGTAGAGGCCGATGGTCACCTCCGGCATGGCAAACAGGCTCTTCTCGGTCACCACCCGAAAATCGGCGCCGGCAAACAGGCCAATGCCGCCCCCCATGCAGATACCGTCCGCCACGCAGATCAGGGGCTTGCGGTACGAGTGGATGTGGTGGTCAAGCCGGTACTCCTGCTCGAAAAAATCGCGGGCATAGCCAAACAGTTCAGCCTCGCTCGCCTCCTGCTTGCGGTAATAGAAGGAGCGGATATCGCCACCGGCACAGAACGCCTTCTCACCCGCCCCCTGCAGCAGCACACAGATGATGGCGGGATCCTGCTCCCAACGGGTCAGCGTCTGTTGCAGGATCTGGATCATCGGCAGACTCAATGCGTTGAGAGACGCAGGGCTGTCGAGGGTCAACACCCCGATCTGATGGCCATCTTCGGTGGGATGGCAGCTAACCTTGACCGGTTCACTCATAAACGGCTCCGTATGGATTTATTCTGTTGGGCCATATTGCCAGCGCGGTAAGCGTTTCTCCAAGAAGGCGGCCACCCCTTCACGCTGGTTGGCATCGGTAAAGAGATCGAGAAACAGTGCCCGCTCAAGGGGCAAGGCGGCATCGCGCGGGCCGCTGCGGCCCTGATTGATCAGGGTTTTGCAGGCGCGCAGAGCGCTCGGGCTCTGACGAGCCACCAGCTGGGCCATCTGGTGCGCCGCTTCCCACCCTTGTCCGGTTTTTACTACCTCTTCCACCAGCCCCATCTCGTAGGCCAGCGAGGCACTCACCTTCTCGCCGCAGAGGATCATCCGTTTGGCCCAGCCCGGCCCCACTAGCTCGGTGAGACGCTGGGTGCCTCCTGCGCAGGGCAGCAAGCCCACCGATGCCTCCGGCAGTCCCAGCAGCGCCTGCTGCTCGGCGATGCGGATATCACAGGCCAGCGCCACTTCCAGCCCGCCTCCCATGGCATAGCCATTGATGGCGGCGATACTGACCCCGTGAAAACGGGCCAACGCCTCGAAGGCCTTGCCAAAGGCGTCGACGACCTGGCGAGCCAGCTCGACATCCCCCTCGACAAACATATTGAGGTCGGCACCGGCGCAGAAGAATTTGTCGCCTGCACCGCGGATCACCAGCGCCACCACGTCGGGACGGCTGTCGAGCTCCACCATCATCTGCAAAAAGGCCTGCAGGCTGGCGAGGGTCCAGGTGTTGGCAGGGGGATGGTCGAGGGTGATATAGGCAACGTGGCCATGGTATTCGAGTCTGATCCTTGTCATAACATTGTCCTTGTCGATGAAGCTGCAGCCATGATGACAGGCTTGAATGACACCAACCTGTGGCTGGCTCACAAAGCCGAAACCGGCATGGCATGGTGCAAATCGGGTGGCAGGCAACACACCCTTGATGCGACCACCGGTTAGCCCAGCGACAAGCCGGGATCGGCCAGCAGGCGGCGAGCGATGATGAGTCGCATCACCTCATTGGTGCCCTCCAGAATGCGGTGTACCCGGGTATCGCGCAGATAGCGCTCGAGCGGATACTCGCGGATATAACCATAGCCGCCAAAGAGTTGTAGAGCCTCATCGCAGACCCGATAACCCGCATCGGTGGCAAAACGCTTGGCCATGGCGCACCAGGCACTCTTGTCCGGCGCCCCGCGATCCAGCTTGTCGGCAGCCTGACGCACCAGCAAACGGGCGGCCGCCAGCTCGGTCGCCATGTCGGCAAGGCGAAACTGCACGCTCTGGAATTCGCTGATCGGGCGACCAAATTGCTGGCGCTGCTGCACATAGGCCAGCGCATCATCCAGCGCCTGCTGGGCAGTGCCCACCGAACAGGTGGCGATATTGATGCGCCCGCCATCGAGGGCCTGCATGGCGAATTTGAACCCTTCCCCCTCCTCACCCAGCCGGTAGCTGGCAGGAATTCGCACCCCGTTGAACGCCACTTCTCTGGTCGGCTGGCTGTTCCAGCCCATCTTTTCCTCAGGCTTGCCATAAACGATGCCCGCGCTGTCGGCCGGTACCATAAAGGCGGAGATCCCACTCGCCCCCTCACCACCGGTGCGGGCCATCACCACCAGCACATCGGTACTGCCCGCCCCCGAGATAAAGACCTTGGTCCCCTCGATGAGGTAGCTGTCACCCTCGCGAATTGCCCGGGTCTTGAGGGCCGCCGCATCGGAGCCCGCCCCGGGCTCGGTGAGGCAATAGGAGCCCAGCAGCTCGCCGCTGGCCAGTTTGGGCACCCACTCCTCGGCAACCTCGGTGGGCAGCCAGCTACCCAGCATCCAGCTCACCATGTTGTGGATGGTCAGATACGCCGTGGTCGAGGTACAGCCCATGGCGAGGCGCTCAAAGATGAGACTGGCATCCAGGCGCGGCAGCCCCAATCCGCCAAACTGCTCCGGGGTATAGAGGCCGCAAAACCCGATCTCGGCCGCCTGTTTGATAGTGGGGATGGGAAACTCGTGTTCTTTATCCCAGCGCGCGGCATGGGGTTTGAGCGCATCATCGGCAAAGGCGGCGGCCGCCTCCACATACGCCTGTTGATCATCGGTCAGGGTAAAATCCATCTTGTCGTTCGCTCCCTTGTTGCCCTGCGCTTATTGTCCCGCGCTTATTTTCCCGCGTTAGTGCTTTATGACGCGGCGCCCACACACTGGTCATTCGGATCTGCCACTATGGCGCTGTTGCTGTGGTAGCTGATGACGCTCTCACTACCCCCTCTCTATCGACACACAACAGACTAACAATTGATTTACGTTTACGCTAACGTAAACTTGTGGCAGAAGTGAAGTACAAAATGGCCCGACCACTGCCAGCCTTGAAGCCGAGTCAGCCGGTCGAGCCAACCTTCCTACCCGACTGTCATATCCGCAAGGAGAGCATGGATGCAGATGGATGAGACCCTGAATGCCCTGACCGAACAGGTTGCGGCCTTCTGCCAGAAAGTGATCGCCCCGCGCGCCAGCGAGATCGATCAGAGCAACGCCTTTCCCCGTGATCTCTGGCCCCGGATGGGTGAACTGGGGCTGCACGGCATCACGGTGGCGGAGGAGTATGACGGGGTGAACCTCGGCTATCTGGCCCACGTGCTGGTGATGGAACAGGTGAGCCGCGCCAGCGCCTCGGTCGGCCTCTCCTACGGCGCCCACTCCAATCTCTGCATCAACCAGATCCACCGCCACGGCACGGCGGAACAGAAAGCACGCTACCTCCCCCCGCTGGTGAGCGGCGAGCATGTGGGGGCGCTGGCCATGAGCGAGCCGGGAGCCGGGTCCGATGTGGTCAGCATGCGCCTCACCGCGGAGCGCGAGGGCGATCACTTCGTGCTGAACGGCAGCAAGATGTGGATCACCAACGGCCCGGATGCCGACACCTTCGTCATCTATGCCAAGACAGATACCAGTGCGGGCCCCAAAGGAATTTCTGCCTTTATCGTTGAAGCCGGCACTCCCGGTTTTTCTACCGCCCAGAAGCTCGACAAGCTGGGGATGCGCGGCTCCAGCACCTGCGAGCTGGTGTTCGACAACTGCAGGGTGCCGCAGGAAAACATGCTGGGCACCTTGCACGGCGGGGTCAAGGTGCTGATGAGCGGGCTCGATTACGAGCGGGTGGTGCTGGCTGCGGGCCCCCTTGGCATCATGCAGGCCTGCATGGATGTAGTGCTGCCCTATGTGCGTGAGCGCAAGCAGTTTGGTCAAGCCATCGGCGAGTTCCAGCTGGTGCAGGGCAAGCTCGCCGACATGTATACCCGCCTCGCCAGCAGCCGGGCGCTGGTCTACTCGGTGGCGAACGCCTGCGATCAGGGCCGCACCAGCCGTAAAGATTGCGCCGCCGCCATCCTGTTTGCCGCCGAAAACGCCACCCAGATGGCGCTCGATGCCATCCAGCTGCTGGGCGGCAATGGCTACATCAATGAATACCCTACCGGCCGCCTGCTGCGGGACGCCAAACTCTACGAGATAGGCGCAGGCACCTCTGAGATCCGCCGCTGGCTCATCGGCCGCGAGCTGATGGGGGATAACCTATGAGCAGGATCCACTCCCGTCTCGACACGGCGATCCCGGAATATGCGGCCAATCGAGCTGCCATGCAGGCATTGGTCGACGATCTCCATGCCCGTATTGCCGAGATCGCGCAAGGGGGCGGCGCGGCCAACAACGCCCGCCATCAGGCCCGTGGCAAGCTGCTGCCCCGCGAGCGCATCAACCAGCTGCTGGACTCGGGATCCCCATTTCTCGAACTGTCGGCGCTGGCTGGCTGGCAGGTCTATAACGAGCCGGTGCCCGCCGCCGGCATCATCACCGGCATCGGTCGGGTCTCGGGCAGGCTCTGCATGCTGGTGGTGAACGATGCCACCGTGAAAGGCGGCACCTACTACCCGCTCACGGTGAAAAAGCATCTGCGCGCCCAGGCCATCGCCGAGCGGCTGCGCCTCCCCTGCCTCTATCTGGTGGATTCCGGCGGCGCCTTTCTGCCGATGCAGGATGAGGTGTTCCCCGACCGGGATCACTTTGGCCGCATCTTCTACAACCAGGCCCGCATGTCGGCCCAGAACATCCCCCAGCTGGCGGTGGTAATGGGGCTCTGCACCGCCGGGGGCGCCTACGTCCCCGCCATGGCGGACGAGTCGATCATGGTCAAGAGCCAAGCCACCATCTTTCTGGCGGGCCCACCGCTGGTCAAGGCCGCCACCGGCGAGGAGATCAGCGCCGAGGCCCTGGGCGGCGCCGAGGTGCACTGCGCCCACTCCGGCGTTGCTGATCATATGGCCCGTGACGATGCCCATGCGCTGGCTATTGCCCGCACCCAGCTCACCCATCTGGGCAGTGACCATTCTCCGCTCTCGGGTTTGGCATCGGGCAGCCCAAGTTACGATGAGCCAGCCTACCCCACTCCCTGTTACCCGATAGAGGAGCTCTACGGTCTGGTGGGCACCAGCCTCAAACGCCCTTACGACGCCCGCGAACTGATCGCCCGACTGGTGGATGGCTCTGACTTTGACGAATTCAAGGCGCTGTTCGGCACCACCCTGGTGACCGGCTTTGCCCGCATTTGTGGCATGGAGGTGGGGATCCTCGCCAACAACGGCGTGCTGCACAGCGACAGTGCCCAGAAGGGGGCCCACTTTATCCAGCTCTGTAATCGCCGTGCCATCCCGCTGCTCTTTTTGCAGAACATCACCGGTTTTATGGTGGGGAGTAGCGCAGAAAAAGAGGGGATCGCCAAGCACGGCGCCAAGCTGGTCACCGCCGTGGCCTGCAGCCGGGTGCCCAAGATCACCCTGATCGTCGGCGGCAGCTTTGGTGCCGGCAACTACGGCATGTGCGGCCGCGCCTATGAACCCGATTTTCTCTTTAGCTGGCCCAACAGCCGCATCTCTGTCATGGGCGGCGAGCAAGCTGCCGGAGTGCTGGTACAGGTGCGCAGGGACAAGCTGGCAGCCGAGGGCAAGAGTCTGAGCGAGCAGGAAGCGGCCGCCATCCGTGCCCCGGTGATCGAACAGTATGAGCGCCAAGGCCACCCCTACTACGCCAGTGCCCGCCTCTGGGATGATGGCGTCATTGACCCAGCCCAGAGTCGCACCGTACTGGCGCTGGCGCTCGCCGCCTGTCAGGGTGCCCGCATTGAACCCGAGCAGTACGGCATCTTCCGGATGTAAGGAGCAAGCACATGTCCGATCCACTCACTTCCCCTGCACTCAGCTCGTCAGCCCAGAGCCCGTTTCGGCTGGAACGGCACGGCCCGCTGGCCGAGCTGGTGCTGTCGCGTCCGGCCCGCCACAACGCCTTTGATGCCGACCTGATGCTGGGGCTGCTCGACTGTCTCGATGATCTGGCCCATCTCCATGGTCATGATCTCACCGAACGTCCCCACGCCCTGCTGCTGCGGGCCGAGGGTAAACACTTCTGCGCGGGCGCCGATCTCAACTGGATGCGCAATCTGGCTCACGCCGATTTCGAGCACAATCGCGAAGACGCCCGGGTATTGGCGCGGCTGATGCAGACCCTCGACGAGCTCCCCTTCCCCACGGTGGCGCTGGTGCAGGGTGCCGCCTACGGCGGTGCGCTGGGCTTGATCTGCGCCTGCGATCTGGTGCTGGCCAGCGACGATGCCCGCTTCTGCCTCTCCGAGGTGAGCCTTGGTCTGGTGCCTGCGGTGATCAGCCCCTACGTGGTACGCGCCATGGGAATGCGTCAGGCGCGCCGCTACATGCTCAGTGCCGAGCCATTCGATGCCATCACCGCCTGTCGGCTCAATGTGGCGCACCAACTCTGCAAACCGGAGCAACTGCTGGCGGAAGGGCGGGCGCAGGCCCTGCGTCTGTGCCGCAACGGGCCGGAGGCGATGAAAGAGACCAAACGACTGCTGGCGGCCATAGAGGCCCATCCTTCCCGTCTGCACGAAGAGAAAACTGTCGAGACCATCGCCCGGGTTCGGGTGGGGCTCGAAGCCCAGGAGGGGATGCAGGCCTTCTTCGACAAACGCCCCCCCAGCTGGCGCCCCCGTTTCAAGGACGAAGCATGACTCAATACCACCCTATCAAGCGCCTGCTGATCGCTAATCGCGGCGAATATAACCGGAGTGCGGATCAATACGCTTTGCACTTGTGCACCTTGAACAACAGGGAGCCAAAATGACTTATCACACTCCGATTAGGCGCCTGCTTATCGCCAACCGTGGCGAAATCGCCGTGCGTATTATCAAGACGGCGAAGCGCCTCGGCATCCACACCATCGCCCTCTACTCCGATGCCGATGCCCATGCCATGCACACCCGTCTGGCCGATGAGGCCTGGCATCTGGGGCCCGCACCCGCCAAAGAGAGCTACCTCGACACCGGCAAGGTGCTGAAGATTGCCAAAGCGGCGCGCGCCGATGCCATCCATCCCGGTTACGGCTTTCTGTCAGAAAACAGCGACTTTGCCACCGCTTGCGAACAGCGCGGCCTGCGCTTTGTCGGCCCAAGCGGCGCAGCCATTCTCGCCATGGGCGACAAGTCTGGCGCCAAGACGCTGATGCAGACGGCCGGCGTACCTGTGCTGCCCGGCTATCACGGCACGGATCAACGGCCGGACTTTTTGCGCGATCAGGCCAGCCAAATTGGCTTCCCGCTCCTTATCAAGGCCGCCAGTGGCGGCGGTGGCAAGGGGATGCGGCGGGTCGATCAGCTGGCCGACTTTGACGAGTCTCTGGCGGCAGTCAAACGGGAGGCCAAGGCCGCCTTTGGCGACGATCTGGTGCTGCTGGAGCGCTATCTGCCCCAAGCGCGCCACGTGGAGGTGCAGGTCTTTGCCGATAGCCTCGGCAACGCCATCTATCTGGGGGACCGGGACTGCTCCTTGCAGCGGCGCCACCAGAAGGTGATTGAAGAGGCGCCTGCCCCCAACATCCCTCCGGCTCTGCGCCGCGCCATGGGGGATGCAGCCGTGGCCGCTGCCAAGGCCATCCACTATCAGGGGGCTGGCACCATAGAGTTTCTGCTCTGCAAGGATGCGTTCTTCTTTATGGAGATGAACACCCGGCTGCAGGTGGAGCATCCGGTCACCGAGGCGGTGACCGGACAGGATCTGGTGGCCTGGCAGCTGGCAGTGGCGGAAGGCAAGCCGCTGCCACTGACTCAAGATCAGGTGGTGCTGCGCGGCCATGGGGTGGAGGCGCGCCTCTACGCCGAGGATGTGGCGGCCGGTTTTCTGCCCGCCAGCGGCCCCATCCGCTGGCTGCACTGGCCGGATGGCGTGCGCATCGACACCGGCGTCACCGCTGGCGATGAGGTCAGCCCCTATTACGACCCCATGATCGCCAAGCTGATCGCCCACGGTCAGAGCCGCGCCGAGGCGTTTGCCCAACTGGCCGATGCGCTGGCGGCGCTGGATCTCGGCCCGCTGGTGCACAACGGCCCGCTGCTGCTGCGGCTGTGTGAAGAGCCTGACGTCTTGGCCATGCGCCACCATACCCAGTGGCCCATCCCCACCGAACCGCAGCCCATTCCTGAGCTCGCTTGGCCGCTGGCCACTCTCTGGCTGGCGAGCCGCCCTGCGGGCCACTCCCCCTGGCAGCAAGCCTGCGGATTTCGGCTGGGGCCGGATCGCTGCTGGACGGCGGCGGTGCGCATCGGCGATAAGCGCCGGGTATTGACCCTTAACGATCATGACGGTCAGTTTGAATGGCAAGGGGAGAGCTGTTGCTACCAAAAAGGCGATGACCATATCCGCCTGCAACAGGGTGGCTGTTGGCAGCAGATCCCCATTCATTCGGTCTCAGGCACGGAGGCAACCTTCGTCATGACGCTGGCGGGTCAGCGCATCCGCTTCGCAGCCGATGATCAGCAGCACGATCACCACCATGATCAGACAAATGAGAAGGCGCAGGGCGCCATCGCCCCCATGCACGGCATAGTAGTGACCGTGCTGGTCGAACCCGGCCAAACAGTCAGCAAGGGGCAACCCCTGCTGGTGCTGGAGGCGATGAAGATGGAGCACCAACTGCGAGCAGAGCGGGACGGGGTGATTGAAGCCCTGCAGTGCACACAGGGCGAGCAGGTAAGCCAGGGCGCCGTACTGGTGCGTTTTGTCGATGCAGATGCTGCCCCGGAGCATAACGCCATCAACCAACAAGCGAGCAACCCATGACGAGAGGATCAGCAATGCAGGATGACAAGGTCAGTCTGGTGGAGATGGGGCCGCGCGATGGCCTGCAAAATGAAGCCAGCCCGCTGGCACTGATCCAGCGGCTGGAGCTGATCCAGCGACTGGCCGACAGCGGCCTGCAGCGCATCGAGGTGGGCGCCTTCGTATCTCCTAAGAAGGTGCCGCAGATGGCAGACTCCGCCGCACTTTTTCAGGCACTGCCGCGCAAGGGATCAACCCGTTACGGCGCACTGGTGCCCAATCTGCAAGGCTTGCAGGCCGCCATCGCCGCCCGCGCCGACGAGATTGGCCTCTTCACCGCCTGCTCTGACGGCTTTACCCGCGCCAATATCGGCATCAGCGTAGAAGAATCCCTGGTGCGCTTCGCCCCGCTGGTGCAGGAGGCGCGCCGCCTCGGCATCAAGGTGCGTGGCTATCTCTCCACCGTCATCGCCTGCCCGTTCGATGGCCCGACCCGCCCGAAACGGGTCGCCGCCATGGCCGAACAGTTGCTGGATCTCGGCTGCCACGAAATTTCACTGGGGGACACCATAGGCGTTGGCACCCCGGGCACTGTGGTCCCGATGCTGGATGCGGTGCTGCACGAGATCCCCGCCGGGCGGCTCGCGGTCCATTTTCACGACACCTACGGCCAGGGCTTGGCCAACCTGCTGCCTGCGCTGGAGCGCGGTATTCGCACCATCGATTGCTCGGTGGCGGGCCTTGGCGGCTGCCCCTATGCACCGGGTGCCTCCGGCAATGTGGCGACAGAAGAGGTGGTCTATCTGCTGCATGGCCTTGGCATGATGACCGGGGTGGATCTCGACAAACTGGCGGCCACCGGCCAGTGGGTCAGCGAGCAGCTCGGCCGCCCCAACGGCTCGCGAGTCGGTCAGGCCCTGCACGCCAATGCCGAGCGGCTGCGGGCCCGCCTCTGCCAGCCATCTTCCTACTGACAGGAGGCATCACCATGTCCCGTTCCCAGCCCGGCAAGGAGATCACCTACAGCATCTCGGAGCTGGCCCACGAGTTCGATATCACGCCGCGCACCATCCGCTACTACGAGGATGAGGGGCTACTCACCCCGCAGCGGGAGGGGCAAACCCGCATCTACAGCCACAAGGAGAAAACCCGCCTGAAATTGACTCTGCGCGGCAAGCGGCTGGGGTTTAGCCTGGCCGAAATCCGCGAGCTGTTCGAGATGTATGACACCGACAAATCGAGCAACACCCAGCTCAACTCGATGATCCAGCTTATTGATGAAAAACGCAGCGCGTTGCGCCAACAACTGGACGATATCCAGATGGTGATGGCCGAGCTGGAGGCGGCCGAACAGCGCTGTGTTAATTCCCTTAACAGCTTGAAAAGCAGCGCAGATTAACCGAATCTGGGAACATGCCATTGCCCTGGTGAACCCATGAAATATTGGTGCTGGTTTTTGCTGTTATTCAGCCTGTCCGGTTGGAGCCGCCCCCTGATCAAGGTTGGCGGTTACCCCTATGCCCCCTTCGTGGTCAAGCTCTCCGATTCACACTATGAAGGGCTGACCCTGGATCTCATCGACCAGCTCAACGCCGTCCAGCAAGAGGTGAACTTCGTGTTTGTCCCCACCTCGGCAGCCAACCGCTACAAGGCGCTCGATATGGGCCGTTTTTCCCTGATGCTGTTTGAAGACAGCAACTGGGGCTGGCAAGCCGATCAATACAAGATGACAGCCCCCTTTCTCGGGGGCGGTGAAGTCTATGTCGCGCTTAAGAAAGCGGGCCGGGATCAACGCTTTTTCGACGATCCGGCCAGCCATCACCTCATCGGGGTGACCGGCTATCACTATGGCGTCGGTCAGTTCAATGCCGATCCCGCCTACCTGAAGCGCACACTGAATATCACCCTGGTTAAAGACAATATCAGCGCCCTGCAAGCCCTGCTCAAAGGGCGTGGCGAGGTGGCCATTCTCAACGTCTCCTACCTTAACCAGTATCTGCTGGCCCATCCCGACACGGCCGACCAGCTGCTGATCTCGCAAAAATGGGATCAACAGTATCAACACCGCACCATTCTCCACCCTGCGGCCCCCATTACCCCGGCTCAGCTGGAGCACTGGCTGGCAGCCCTGCAGCAAAAGGGTGAACTGGATCGCCTTTGGACAAAGTACGGCGTACAACAGTACGCAACCCCATGATTACTATCCCGCTTTTCTGTACCATAGCGGGAACCAAATGGGAGTGCACCATATGAACACCACCAAGCCCGCGTTCCCCAAGCTTCGCCTGTTGCGCTACCTTGCCTACGCTTTCCTGCTTCTGCTGATCCTGATCACCCTGCTGTTGTGGCAGACACCCCGACTGGTCCAGCGCTATCTGCCCGGCTGGCTGGCCGAACACTATGGCCTGCAGCTGACGCTGGGAGAGATTGAGGTAGGCTTGCGCCACCCTTCCCTCACCCTTGGCGCGACTGCACTGCTCGATGCCAAGCAGCAGCCCATCGTCAGTTTTGAGCAGCTCTTGATCACCCCCAACCTGCAAGCCAGTTGGCAGCAGAAGGGGGTTGTCCTCTCCGCCGTCTCCCTGACCAGACCGGTGGTACTGCTGCAACGGCTGGCAGACAAAAAAGGGGACGTTCGACTCAATCTGACCGATGCGCTGGCCACAGTGCTCGCCCCTGCGCCCTCCCCCGAGCCCGAGACAGCGAGCGCCCCGCTGCTGGTCGATATTGCCAGCATCGCTGTCACTGACGGTCATGTGCGCTATCAGGATCAACGCAAGGAGAACGAACCCGGCTGGCTGCCCCCCCTCAATCTGGAGAAAGTGACCCTTAAGCTCGATAACCTGCGCACCGAGGCAAATCACCCGACCGCCTATCAGCTCAATGCCGCCATCAACGGCAAAAGCAGCCTCGCCGCCCACGGCAAACTCGATGTGATGAGCGGCATGGGCCAGGGCAAGGTGAGCCTCAAGCAGGTCGAGCTTATACCCTTTGCCCCGCTCTGGGCCCCCTACCTCAAGCTGGATCTGGCCAAGGGACACGCCAACGCAGAAGTGGAATACCTGCTCAAAGAGAGCAAGCAAGGGGTGCTGTGGCAATTGTCCAAAGGCAAGCTGACCTTGGACAACTGGCAGCTTAAAAAACACAAGGGCGACGAGTTTGCCCGCTTCAGCCAGCTGGCTCTCAGCGAACTGGCTATCGATGGCCAGAAGCAGACACTGCAGATCGGCAAGGTGACCCTGCAGCAACCCCTCCTCAAGGCCACCCTCAACGCACAGCAGGAGCTGGATCTGACGGATCTGCTCATTGAGCAAGCACCAGCCAACCCCGTCAAAGATGCCAAAGGCGCCAAAGCTGCCAAACCGACCGCCGCAGACAAACCCTGGCAGTGGCAAATCAAACAAATCGCCATCGACAAGGGCGATCTCACTCTCACCGAATCGAGCAGCGGCAAACCGCTGGCACGCCAGCTCTCCGGCCTCAAGCTGGCGCTGGGGCCACTAGGCAGCAAGGGGGAGCAATCGAGCAAACTGACCCTGGCCACCCACTTCAACCAGAACAGCCCCCTCACCTTTGCCGGTCAGCTGACCCTGATCCCTTTCGCCTTAAGCGGTGAGATCAGCCAGCAGGGACTGCCCCTGGCACTGGCGCAGCCCTATCTGGCCAATCTGCTGCGCATCAAGCTGCAAACCGGGCAGCTGAGCAGCAAGACCAGGCTTGATCTCGCCACCACGGCGCAAGGGGCGCTGGGCAAACTGACCCTGCAAGGTGGTCTTGATATCAGCGGGCTCAAAGTGGTCGATCGGGCTGACAACCAGCGACTACTCGAGATCAGCAATCTCCAGCTCACCGGCCTCGATTATGATGGCATCAGCCAGCAGATGCGGATCAAGGACATTGCCCTGAGCAAACCCTTCGCCCGCATCGAGATCAACGAGGATGGCATCACTAACCTGCAACAGCTGCTGCTGCCGCAACCTGCGGCGACCAAAAGCACTCAAGCGGCTGCAGGCAGCAAGGGCCCCGACTTTCGCTTCACCATCGACCAACTGCGCACCGAGCAGGGCAACCTGCGCTTTGCCGATCGCAGCCTGAGCCAGGATTTCGTGGCCGATATCGCCTCGCTGGGCGGTCAAAGCCGCCATATCAGCAATATTCCGGGGCAACGCTCCGATCTCGCCTTCAACGGCAAGGTAGATCGCTATGCGCCAGTGACCATTCGCGGCGGCACCAACCTGCTGGTCGCCAACCCGATCCTCGATATCGCGGTGGCCTTCAACAATCTGGAGCTCACTACCTTTACCCCCTATTCGGGCACCTATGCCGGTTATGCCATCGACAAGGGCCAGCTCTCCATGAAGCTGCACTACAAGCTGGAGGGCAACCGGCTGGAGGGGGATAACGACATCACCATCAAGAAGCTGCAACTGGGCGAGAAGATCAAGAGTGAGCAGGCCAAGGATCTGCCGCTGGGGCTGGCCATCGCCCTGCTAAGCGATGCCAACGGGGTCATCCAGATGAACCTCAAGGTGAAAGGCGATCTCGATCAGCCGGACTTCAGCATCGGCAATATCTTCTGGGATGTGCTGGGCAACACCCTGAGCAAGGCGATCACCTCCCCCTTCTCGCTGCTCGCCTCACTGGCCGATGGCACCGAAGATCTCGATGAACTCCCCTTCCTGCCGGGAGACCCCGACCTGACCCAAACCCAGCTGGACAAACTGGCCAAGCTGGCGCAGGCCCTCAAGGATCGGCCAAAGCTCAGCATGAACATTCGCGGCAAGGTCAATTTCAACGAGGAGCGCCCCATACTGCAACGGCAGAAACTGGAGCGAGTGCTGGCCAAACTCACCGGCAATCAGGCCGATCTTGACCTGCTGGAGCAAGATCCCGACCTGCAAGAAGCGCTAGCGAAAGCCTACCAGGAGCGTTTCTCCGAAGATCTCGATGATCTGGCTGACCGCCTCAGTCTGGATGAAGAGAGCCCCGCCTTGCGGGCCCAAGCTATCGCCCTGCTGCAGGAGCAACAACTCATCACCGCCAAATCCCTGCGCAATCTCGCCATGCGCCGCGCCCAAAATACCAAGGAGTTTCTGGTCGACAGCCAGGGGATCGCCCCGGAACGGCTGTTTGTACTCGACAGTCAGGTCAAGGAGGAGGACAAGGAGGCGAAAGTGGTGCTAACGCTGGATCAGTAAATCAGCCCCTTTTATCATTGCGTAATAAAAAAACACCCTTTCAACTTTTTTGACACCTTTTGCTCACCAAACAACCTGATTTGGTGAGCATTTAGCCTGCCACACAAATAATCACGTAGTTTTTTTACGTTTTTTGCATCTTCCCCCCTTGCAGGAGATCTATCCCCTGCTTAAAATCGCGCGTCTTTTGTTAACCCCCCACCTCTATTTTTGGAGAACGCCACGTGAGCGAAAAATTGGCCAACCCTGCCCCTCTGGGTCTGATGGGTTTCGGTATGACCACTATCCTGCTGAACATCCATAACGCAGGTTTCTTTCCCATCAGCGCCATGATCCTGGCCATGGGCCTGTGCTACGGCGGTATGGCCCAGATCGTCGCGGGTATCATGGAGTACAAGCGTGGCAACACCTTCGGTGTGACCGCCTTTATCTCCTACGGTTTCTTCTGGTTGAGCCTGGTGTTCCTGCTGGTGATGCCGACCATGGGTCTGGCCGAAGCCACCCCGCACGCCTACATGGGCTGGTATCTGCTGCTGTGGGGTGTCTTCACCCTGTTCATGCTGGTAGGTACTGTCAACTACCCGCGTGCCAAGCAGTTCGTGTTCGCCTCCCTGACCGTGCTGTTCTTCCTGCTGGCCGCCCGTGACTTCACCGGCAGCACCCTGATCGGCACCATCGCCGGTTTCGAAGGCATCATCTGTGGCGCCAGCGCTATCTACCTGGCCATGGCCACCGTGATCAACGAGCAGTTCGGCCGCACCGTGATGCCGATCGGCGATCACAAGAAAGCCGCCGCCGTACAGCTGAAAGCTGCTGCCTGATAGGCAAGCGATTCAGATTGTGAAAAAGGCACCTTCGGGTGCCTTTTTGCTATCTCGCAAAGCTGATCTGCCAGCGAATACGCCACATACACTCCCCTTTCAACCTCACAGCCGGATATCCGCCGCTTTGGATATTGCCGCATCCTTCGTTATCCCCTCCTCTTTTGGTCGCTCCGATTCGGTCATATCCGCGGATTAACAGCAAGCTCAGGGAACAAGTGATCCGGCTTGTGGGCCTTTTGTGGACTTTGCCGCAGGGAAGATCGCATTGATGGCGGGGCTGCACCGCAAGGCGGCAGAGAGACCCGCAACGAACACTGTGGAGGGATTGAGCGAGCCGAGCGAGTTGCCATCAAGCAGCGCCAGCTGCGCTCCTTGGAGCTCTGGCAATTACTGTATCTGCATGTTAAAGAGCAATAACCCATAAGTTTTACTTCCGATTAGCTCTTTCAATTCAATGACGCTTAAGCTTGAACCTAATTGTGAGCGAGGTCACCCACAGCTAGATATTGCGTTGAATGAGATACTCATTTGATGCACTATACGCTATTGTTATTGATTTTATCACATTAGAGATGGATACAAATGGAGAATAGAGGACGGTATTACTTAGGGAGAGTACTCAAGATAAATTTAACACAAAAGGATTTGATGGATGCTATTGTATCACCCCCAGTAATTACAAAAGGTAAGTTTGACTGGACGATTACTGACTGTATTGATGCTAGAAGTGACGACATCCCCTTTGTATTTGGCAAGCTTTCCAAGTATGCCAAAGACGGTCATGCAAATGTTGTAGATGAACGTAGTCGCTCACAAGTAAAGGCCGATGTCCCAAATTTAGTTGAAGCATCCTCCCCATTTATATATCTGCCTGAATTTTCGGGAATCGCATTTCTACACGTTTGGAATGGTATACAAGAAGATGTTTTTCCACGCAGATTTAAGTCTATCATTGAAGATGTTTTTGATGGATTTATGGTCTCGTGTGAGATAGATCCATTGGCAGATTATACTGAGTTCACACAGAAACTCAGGAATATTAGTATACTTACAGAAATGTCTGCAACTGTATCCCCACCAAATCCATTATTTGGTAGGCTGTGGGGGGAACTAAACGAATATATATCAAAAAGGAATGCCTCAGAAGTTACAGTAAAAGAAAGTAGCTCTAAATTATCAGGAATTAAGTCAAGATTAATAGATCTCATGGATGGGATTATGAAATCAAATGATTATATTCCTGATAACCCAGCTGATATTGGTGATGCAGTTATTTTAATGGCAGCTGATGGATATGGCAGAGGAAAAGTTCGTGGAATGTCTGAAGATGGAGAAGAGGTAGAGATAAAAACTTCAGACACCCAAAAAAGCTTCCTTTTCTCAAAGGATCCAAACCCATATGAACTGGCAAAAAGGGTAAAGGAAATTTTTGCAAAAACCAGTATAGAAAGAGATATGAAACATTGATAAAAATAATTTACTTAACTCGTGTTTTAATTATAAGCGTCGAGTTTCTCGTCATAGTCACCAGCTTGTTATTTAACCAATACTTATTGGTTTCAATAGAGGGCTTAATGACTCATTTCAAGATAAACAATGATGCTTATAACTATTTGATAGTTATACCCGTTGGAATATTTATATGGATGATTAATGAGGTCACCCCTATTTTATTTCCAAACGAGAAAGTAAACACATTCTTACACAAATGGAATAGCCTTTGGAAGTTAAAGTCTCATATATATGCTGGTCTTTTATACTCAGGCATTTCTACAATAACATGTCTTCTAGTATGGTTGTTTTGCGATAGTTCCTTACCACAAAGCATACTGCTTTTGGCTACTGCACTAGCTGTTCAATCATCATCAGCAATTAGTTTTTTTCTTGCCAGAGTAGAAATATCATCAATATTAACCAGAGCATCTGAGTAAACGCCGCGAGAATTATCAATGAAAAGAAATAAATATAGAGAATTATTTGAAACAGAAGATGAACGTTCAGATATTTTGATAGCTGCTTATTATCAGGCCGCGGATATACGAAAATTTGAAATAGATATGTATTGGAAACGAGCAGCTTATTTTTGGGCATTAATAGCCGTAGCCTTTGCCGCATTTTTTGCGGTCTCGAGTGCAGAACATCTGTCAGTACAAGATAAAAAACTATATTTATCAGCGATATCATCAGCTGGATTTATTTTCACGTTTGCATGGTTTTCTGTTAACAAAGGGAGTAAGTATTGGCAAGAGAATTGGGAGAATCACTTAGATTTATTAGAAGATAAAATTACTGGCCCTCTTTATAAGACTAAGCTAGAAAGACCTATAAATGATTCCTGCCTCGAAAAATTAATTATCGGCCCTCAGCCATATTCAGTTTCCAAGATAAACCAGATTGTTGCTGTATTTACAATGCTTATATGGTTGTTTTTTATGGGTTCAATCTTTTTAAAAAAAATCACAATAAGCACCTGCAATGTCATCTTATTCGTCCCTATAATCATATCTGCATTATTTACTCTGGCTATTATATTTTTTGGAAAATCACATCAGAGTGAAATGAATCCCACATTTTCAGTTCGAGATGTCAAACACCCAGACGACCAATAACGTGTTGACAGCTTTAAACATCCAATGAAACTGGACATTCTAGAAACATTTATTCAGTATTCTGGAAAGATTTTTCATATTATCAGATAAGGATGCGAGATTATGATAGGTTTATACTAGTCAAAAATATTCCTCTCGCAGAGCGAGACAGAGTTCTAATTTTAAATCTGGAGCAAAATATTGCAAAAATAGAGTACAGCAAAACCATATGCCCAGAGCCCACCAGCTCTGGGCATATAGAGAAAAAGCAAAACGATATTAATGGTGCTTTTCCACTGTTTTACAGTAGGTGATTTGTATTTATGACGAAGGATCCTGCAACGCCCTCCCCCGCCAGCAAGCGGGTCGCGGGGAAACGCAGGGCGGGATCCTGGCTAAAGAACTGGCTCAGTTGCCGGTATACCGCGGGATAGACCTGCTGCAATCGCAGCGGATCGGTAAAGAAGCACTCGCAGCTGACGGCGAAAAACTCGGCGGGATGTTCGGCAGCATAGGGATCGATGGCGGTTACCTCGTCCCGGTCGAGCTGCTGACACAACTCATCGAAGGCGGCCTGAAAGGCTTGTTGCCACAACTGGCTACTCATCGGCCCCGGCAATGGGGGCGTGCCGTCCGCCTCACCACCCAGCATGTCGAGCTTGTGGGCCAGCTCGTGGATCACCAGATTAAAGCCGTCCCAGTCGCCATCCTGCTGCAGATCGCTCCAGGCCAGCACCAGCGGCCCTTGCGGCCAGGATTCACCGGCGTTCTCCTCTTCAACTTCGCTCACCAGCCCGAACTCATCCTGCACCTCCTGCCGCCGGGTCACGGGTTCGGGAATGATGATGATTTCGTGAAAGCCGCAATACCAGTCAGCTCCAAGATGCAAAATGGGCAGCGCCGCCTGCAGCGCCAACACCGCCTGTTGACGGGGGCTGAGCTCTACCCCGATCAAGGTCAGGGTCTTGCGCTTGAGCAGCTGTTGCCCAAGCCCGATGAGCGTGATTTGCTCTGCTTCGCTCAGCCCTTGCAAGATGGGCACTGCCGCCAGCCCCTGGCGCCACAGCGCCAGCTCATCTTCACTCATGGGCGTTTGCGGGCGACCACCCAGCCATTTGAACCATCCCAGCACGCCTACTCCTTCTTCTTTATGGAAAAAACCAGATCACAGCAGTTTGATGAATCGTTTCGGCCGCTCCTGATACGCCTGCGCCAGATAGAAACGGTGGGCCGCCTCGCGCTTGAGGCTGCTGGAAAGCTCCATATGGGCGCAACCTGCGGCACGCGCCATCTGTTCAGCTCGCTTGAGCAAGGCTGCGCCAACCCCCGCCCCTCTTGCCCCTTCATCGACAACCAGCGCCGAGATCAGGCCCCACGCTGGTGCAACATGCAGCGGTGCCAGCCTGTGCCACACCAATACCCCGACCACCTTATCGGCCAGGGAGGCGAGCAATACCGCACTGGCGGGATCTGGCGCCAACAGGCGCGCCGTCACGTCACCGCCCTCGGCAGGATACCCCAATTGGCTGAACAGGTGGGCGATAGCGCTCCCGTCAGCGGCCTCAGGGGCGCGGATCGTCAATGTTTCAGCAATCTCTTTCATGATTGGCCTTATGTTTGCTTTCCATTGTGTTACGCCCGTCACATTGATCGGCGCAGATCAACAAGGAGGATCTCATTTTTACTCATAGAAAACGCTGCTTGCCATTATCCCCCCACCCTTGTCAATTCACAAATTTGCAACAAGGCAACATTTTTCACTGGGAAGTACCGATACAACTCGATATGTTACAACCCACGCATGGCGCGTGTTTGCGCTGTGCTTAACCCCTCAACCTCGTGCTCATTTGTTAATTGGATTGTTAACAAGCTGGGCCGAAAACAGTGACAGAGAGCGAGGCCAAGATCTCGCCAAGACAGCGCCACAAAAACAACAAAGGAGTTGTTGTACATGAATGAAATCGTCAATGCCATCAACGGTGTGATCTGGAGCCCTGCGCTCATTTACCTGTGTCTGGGGGTCGGTCTTTACTTCTCCCTGCGTACTCGTTTTTTGCAACTGCGCCATATCAAAGAGATGGTGCGCCTGATGTTTGATGGCAAGAGCACCGATGCCGGTGTCTCCTCCTTCCAGGCGCTGGCCATGACCCTGGCAGGTCGAGTGGGTACCGGTAACATCGCGGGCGTGGCAACCGCCATCACCTTCGGTGGCCCGGGTGCCCTGTTCTGGATGTGGATGGTGGCCTTCCTCGGCGCCAGCTCTGCCTTCGTGGAATCCACCCTCGGTCAGGTTTACAAAGAGAAGATCAACGGTGAATACCGCGGCGGCCCGGCTTTCTATATCGAGAAAGGGCTCGGCATGAAGTGGTACGCCTGGACTTTCGCCATCGCTACCATCTTCGCCTGCGGCGTGCTGCTGCCGGGTGTACAGGCCAACTCCATCGGTGCCAGCCTGAAAACCGCGTTTGATATTGATCCGAACGTCACTGCCGCCGGTCTGGCGCTGCTGCTTGGCTTTATCATCTTCGGGGGCGTCAAGCGTATCGCCAGCTTCGCCAGTACCGTAGTGCCCTTTATGGCGCTGGGCTACATCATAGTGGCCTGCGTCATCATCGCCCTCAACATCTCGGCCCTGCCGGGCGTGATCCTGCTGATCTGGAAAAGTGCCTTTGGTATGGATGCCGGTTTCGGTGCCATTCTGGGTCTGGCCATCATGTGGGGTGTCAAGCGCGGGGTCTACTCCAACGAAGCGGGTCAGGGTACCGGGCCGCACGCCTCCTCTGCCGCCGCGGTGAGCCACCCTGCCAAGCAGGGTCTGGTGCAGGCGTTCTCGGTCTATATCGACACCCTGTTCGTCTGCTCCGCCACTGGCTTTATGCTGCTGATCACCGGCCTCTATAACGTGCAAGGGCCGGACGGTGCCGCCCTCTATACCGGTATTGCCGGTATCGCAGCGGGCCCGGGCTATGTGCAGACCGCCATGGAGAGCATGATGCCGGGCTTTGGCAGCATTTTCGTGGCTATCGCGCTGTTCTTCTTCGCGTTCACCACTATCGTTGCCTACTACTACATTGCCGAAACCAACATCGCCTATATCAACCGCAAGATGAATCGCCCCTGGCTCACCTTCTTGCTGAAAATTGCGCTGATGGCCGCTACCGTCTATGGCACCGTCAAGACGGCAGACTTGGCATGGGGTCTGGGTGATATCGGGGTCGGTCTGATGGCCTGGCTCAACATTATCGCCATCCTGCTGCTGCAAAAGACCGCCTTCACCTGCCTGAAGGATTATGAAGCCCAGCAGGCACAAGGGCTGGATCCGGTGTTCCACCCGGAGAAGCTCGGCATCAAGAACGCCGATTACTGGATGGGCCACCGCTCCGAGGACAATCTGGAGCGGGAAAAAGCAGGTCACCCGTTCGAGCCGGATCCGGATCGCAAGATCTCCTGAACCACACCAGCGTAAAGCACCCATAAAAGTGGCAGCCTCGGCTGCCACTTCTTTTATGCTCTTTTGCTCTCTATATGCTCGTGCTTTTGCTCTCTCTGCTCGTGCTACTCGCGGTCAGAGCGGATTGCGGCGCGGCCCGAATGGCAGCCGCCAGCGAAACAGGCTGTTGAAGGTGGCCCGCCACTGATTGGGTCGCCCCAGGATCTGCTTTTGCAGGCGAGTCTCCTCTTTGAGCATGGCTTCATCGCTGCGGGCCCAGGCCTGGCTGTAAAGCTGCTTGATCCCCGCCAGCGCATCGGGCGACTTGGTGATGAGGGTGCGGGCAAATTCTCGCGCCTCCACCAGCGGATCGGCGCAGACCCGGCTTACCAGCCCGAGGGATTTGGCCTCGACGGCATCGAGCTCACGCCCACTCATGGCCAGCTCCATGGCGGTATCCACCCCCATCAGGTTACGCATGGTGACGCTGCCGCTCATGTCGGGAATGATGCCCCACTTGATCTCCATCACCGAGAAGCGGCAATCGGGGGTAGTGAAACGAAAATCGGCACCGAGGGCGATCTGCAGGCCACCGCCGAAACAGACCCCCTGAGTCACCGCAATCACCGGCACCGGCAGCTGGTGCCAACCATAAGCCACCCGCTGGGCCAGATTGGTGGCCTCGTCCGCCTCGCGCTTGAGAATATCGAGCGCCGCCACTGGCTGCTTGAGCATGGATTTGACATCCAGCCCGGCGCAGAAGGCTCGCCCCTCGCCGTGCAGGATCACCGCCCGCAGTCCCTTGTGCTGGGCAAGCTGCGTCAGGGTCTGGTCGATAGCGCTGAACATGGCGCGATCCAGCGCATTGAGTTTGTCCCCCCGCGTCAGCATCACTTCGGCAATCCCGTCGTGGATCTCGCACTTGATCCTTGGTTTTTCCATCTTCCTTGTCCTCTCCTTGATCCGGGTTATCGACCTACTGGTCATACCACCACGTTATCAGAGTGTGAACATCCGGTACAGATGAGACTAAAGTCGGCTGGTCGCCTCCCCCTCCCTTTGTCACACTGGACGCAGGATCAGTGCCGCAAGCCAGCAAAGGACGCTGTCATGTCAACCCTGTTCAATTTTGCCAGACCACCGTTCGACCGACTGGACGAGGCGGCACGCGAGCGGCTCTCTCGCCACCTCTCGCTCTGCTATTTTCGGGCCGGGGATCTGCTGCTCAAGGAGGGGGACGAGCCTCCCGGCCTCTATCTCATCATCAAGGGAGCCGTGGAAGAGTCGGCCCCTCACCACCAGTTTGGTGATTACGGGGTCGATGATCTGTTCGATGTGCGCGCCCAGTTTGACGGCCGTTGTCGCCACCGCTTCACCGCGCTGGAAGATAGCCTCTGCCAGCTCATCCCCCGCCACACCTTTCTGGCGCTCTGTGAGCAGGATCCGCAGTTTGCCAGCTACTTCACCGCCAATCTGGCCGAACGGCAGCAACAGCAGGAGCAACGCGAGCAATTGGGCCAGAAGAATCTGGCAGAATTTATCCTGACCCGCATCGAACCCGGCCACCTGCAGGCTCCGCTTATCGTCGACAGCAAGCTGTCACTGCTGGCAGCAACCGAAGCCATGGTGAGCAAGGGGACCGACTGCCTGCTCTACCCCGCCCACGACGGCTCCCTCACGCTGGCAACCCGCAAGACCTTGCTCCACGCATTGACCCTCAAGGGATTGCCACTGACGGCCCCCCTCTCGGTGCTGGCCCCCACACCGCTGATTGGTCTGCCGCTGGAGAGCTATCTGTTTGATGCCCTGCTGCTGATGACCCGCCATCGCATCAAGCGACTGGTGGTGTGGCGGGGCAGCGAGGTGGCGGGCATCTTGCAACTGACCCAGGTGCTGGGGCTCTTCTCTACCCACTCCCACGTGCTGACCCTGCGCATCGCCCGCGCCGACAGCCTGCCAGCGCTGGAGGCGGTGGCCCGCGAGCAGCAGCAATTGACCCGCTCGCTGTTTGCCCAGGGGATCCACACCGCCTTTTTGATGAAGCTGATCGCCACCATCAACGAGCAGCTGATCGCCAAAGCCTTTGCGCTGGTGATCCCCCCCGAGGTGCAGGATAACGTCTGCCTGCTGATGCTGGGCTCGGAGGGGCGTGGCGAGCAGATCCTCAAAACCGATCAGGACAACGCCCTGATCCTGCCCGAAACGCTGACATGGCCCACCCAAGCAGCCGATCTGGCCGAATTTAGCGCCCTGCTGGAGCGCCTCGGCTACCCTCTCTGCCCCGGGCAGGTGATGGTGAACAATCCGGCTTGGGTGAAAACAGGCAGCGAATGGCAACGGGCCATTGCCAGCGCCTGCACCACGGCAACAGAGGATGAGCTGCTGTGGCTTGCGACCCTGGCCGATGCACACCCCATTGCGGGGGATCGCCAACTGCATCTGCCGGTTGCCAGAGCACTGCGCGAGCAGCTGGCCGACAGGCGGGATCTGCTGGCGGAGATGGTTCGACCGGCGGTGGCCTTTCATGCCCCGCTCACCCTGTTTGGCAGGCTGGAGCAGCCACCGGAAGGGCTGGATCTGAAAAGAGGCGGGCTGTTCCCGCTGGTACACGGCATCCGCATGCTGGCCCTTGAGGGGGGCATACTGGAGACCTCGACCCTGGGGCGTATCGACGCGCTGGTGGCCGCCGAGCGGCTCAGTGCCGACTATGGCAGCAATCTGGCGGAGGCGTTTCGGCTCTTTATCCGGCTAAGGCTGCGCAGCCAGCTCAAGGGGGGCAACAGCCGGGTGCAGATACAGGATCTCAGCCACAGCGAACGAGATCTGCTGCGCCAGGCGCTGCATCAGGTGAAGAAGTTCCAGCAGTGGCTCACCTTGCACTTTCGTCTGAGACAATAGCCATGTTAAGCCGCGTTCGACGCTACTGGTATGGCCGCGCCTTTCGCACTGGCGAGTTCGCGCCGCTCTTTGCCAACCCACCGGAAGATGAGCGGATCGCTCTTGATTTCGAGACCACCAGTCTCGATCCCGAGCAGGCCGAGATCGTCTCCATCGGCGCACTGCGCATTCAGGGCAACCGGCTGCTGACCGGCGAGGCACTCGCCATCAAGGTTCAGCCACCGGCCAGCCTGACCGGCCAATCGGTGGTGATCCACGGCCTGCGCCATCAGGATCTGCAACAGGGGATGACGCTGGAAGCCGCGCTACGCCTGCTTCTGGCCTTTATCGGCCCCCGTGAACTGGTGGGTTATCACATCGCCTACGACCTGCGCATTCTCAATCTCGCCTGCCAGAAATTGTGGGGATTAACCCTGCCCCAACGAGGGATCGAGGTGAGCCAGCTCTATCACGACCACCTCTATCGTCGCTATCCGGACGCGGCCATCGACCTGCACTTGAGTGCCATCTGCAACCATCTTGAACTGCCCCCCCTGCCCGCCCACGATGCCCTTGCCGACGCCACCACGGCGGCGCTCATCTACCTGCGCCTCACCCGCGGCTCACCGCTGGCTTATCCCAAAGTCTAATTGCCCACAAATAACATTTAATTCACATTTTGCTTACATGAGCAGGCCCCCTGCTCGTCGGGGTTACCCCATCCACCGCTGACACTCATGTCATGGAGAACTGCAATGGAACAGCAAAGCTACCTGAGGATCCAGCAAGATCCCAACTTCCAGGAGCTGGTCGCCAAGCGCCAGCGTTTTGCCTGGGCCCTCTCGGCTCTGATGCTGGGACTCTACCTGGCGTTTATTCTGCTCATCGCCTTTGCCCCCGGCTGGCTGGGCACCCCGCTCAACGACAGCACCACCATTACCCGCGGCATCCCGGTCGGGGTGGGGTTGATCCTCGCCTCCTTCGTGCTGACCGGCATCTATGTGTTTCGTGCCAACGGCGAGTTTGACGAGCTGAACCAGAAGATCCTCAAGGGAGTGCAGTCATGAGAGCAAAAAGCATGAAAGGCACCTTGCTGCTGTTGGCCTCACTGGCCTCCTCCCCGCTGCTGGCTGCGGATGCGCTGACCGGCGAGGTACAACGCCAACCTCTCAATGTGCCAGCCATTGTGATGTTTATTATCTTCGTGGCCGCCACCCTGTGTATCACCTACTGGGCCTCCAAGCGCAACCGCTCGGCCTCCGATTACTACGCCGCAGGCGGCCGTATCACTGGTTTCCAGAACGGTCTGGCCATCGCTGGTGACTACATGTCTGCCGCCTCCTTCCTTGGTATCTCTGCGCTGGTCTATACCTCCGGTTACGATGGCCTGATTTACTCCATCGGCTTTCTGGTGGGCTGGCCTATCATCCTGTTCCTGATCGCAGAGCGGCTGCGTAACCTCGGCAAATACACTTTCGCCGACGTGGCCTCCTACCGCCTCAAGCAGACCGAAGTCCGCATCCTGTCTGCCTGCGGCTCGCTGGTGGTGGTGTCCCTCTACCTGATCGCCCAGATGGTAGGGGCAGGCAAGCTGATCGAGCTGCTGTTCGGCCTGCAATACAATGTGGCCGTGGTGCTGGTCGGTATCCTGATGGTGCTCTACGTGCTGTTTGGCGGCATGCTGGCCACCACCTGGGTGCAGATCATCAAGGCGGTGATGCTGCTCTCCGGTGCCAGCTTCATGGCCATCATGGTGATGAAGTCGGTCAATTTCGACATAGGTGCGCTGTTTAGCGAAGCCGTTAAAGTGCACGAAAAAGGGATCGCCATCATGAGTCCGGGTGGTCTGGTCTCCGACCCTATCTCCGCCATCTCGCTCGGTCTGGCATTGATGTTCGGTACCGCCGGTCTGCCCCATATCCTGATGCGCTTCTTTACCGTGAGCGATGCCAAGGAAGCGCGTAAATCGGTGTTTTATGCCACTGGCTTTATCGGCTACTTCTACATCCTCACCTTCATCATCGGCTTTGGCGCCATCCTGCTGGTCAGCACCAACCCGGCCTTCAAAGATGCCACCGGCACCCTGCTCGGCGGCACCAACATGGCGGCGATTCACCTGGCCGACGCTGTGGGTGGTAGTCTGTTCCTCGGCTTTATCAGTGCCGTAGCCTTCGCCACCATTCTGGCGGTGGTTGCCGGGTTGACCCTAGCCGGCGCCTCTGCGGTCTCCCATGACCTCTATGCCAGCGTGCTGAAGAAGGGCAAGGCCAACGAGACCGATGAATTGCGCGTCTCCAAGATGACTACCCTGGCGCTGGGCGTGGTGGCCATTGGTCTGGGGATCCTGTTTGAGAAACAGAACATCGCCTTCATGGTGGGTCTGGCCTTCTCCATCGCCGCCAGCTGCAACTTCCCGGTGCTGTTCCTCTCCATGTTCTGGTCGCGCCTGACCACCCGTGGCGCAGTCTACGGCGGCTGGCTGGGGCTGGTGAGCGCGGTGACCCTGATGATCCTGGGCCCGACCGTGTGGGTGAAGGTGCTGGGCCATGCCCAGGCTATCTTCCCCTACGAATACCCTGCCCTCTTCTCCATGGGATTGGCGTTCGTCGGGATCTGGTTCTTCTCTATCACCGACAGCTCCCAGAACGCTGCTGACGAACATGCCAAGTTCCTGCCGCAGTTCGTCCGCTCCCAGACCGGGCTGGGTGCCTCTGGCGCCACCTCCCACTGACGTTATCACTCCCTCACCAAGCCGGCCCCGTGCCGGCTTTTTTCATGGTGGATCACGGTTGTGCCAAATAGACATCTGACCGATCCAGATCACAGTTCTTGCTAAAACTTTCGACAGATATGTGCCATAATGCGCGCCATTTGATAGATCAACCGGGACACTCATCTTGTTAAGCAGCAACAACATCACCATGCAATTCGGCGCCAAGCCGCTGTTTGAGAACATCAACGTCAAGTTTGGCGGCGGCAACCGCTATGGCCTTATTGGCGCCAACGGCTGTGGCAAGTCCACCTTTATGAAGATCCTCGGCGGCGACCTTGAGCCCAGCGGCGGTAATGTGAGCCTCGACGTCAACGAACGCATCGGTAAGCTGCGTCAGGATCAGTTCGCCTACGAAGATACCCGTGTTCTGGACGTGGTCATGATGGGCCACGGCGAGTTGTGGGCTGCCATCGCCGAGCGCGATGCGATTTATGCCAACCTCGACGCCACCGACGACGACTATATGAAAGCTGCCGAGCTCGAAGGGCTGGTTGCTGAATATGATGGTTACACTGCCGAAGCCCGTGCCGGTCAGTTGCTGCTGGGTGCCGGTATTCCTATCGAACAGCACAATGGCCCGATGAGCGAAGTGGCTCCGGGCTGGAAGCTGCGGGTACTGCTGGCACAGGCGCTGTTCTCCAACCCTGATATCCTGCTGCTGGACGAACCGACCAACAACCTGGACATCAACACCATTCGCTGGTTGGAGCAGGTGCTCAACGATCGTGAAAGCACCATGATCATCATCTCGCACGACCGCCACTTCCTGAACTCCGTCTGTACCCACATGGCGGATCTGGACTACGGCGAGCTGCGGGTGTATCCGGGCAACTACGACGAATACATGACCGCTGCCACTCAGGCTCGCGAGCGTCTGCTCTCTGACAACGCCAAGAAGAAGGCCCAGATCGCCGATCTGCAATCCTTCGTCTCCCGTTTCAGTGCCAACGCCTCCAAATCCAGCCAGGCCACTTCCCGTCTCAAGCAGATCGACAAGATCAAAATTGAAGAAGTGAAGGTATCCAGCCGTCAGAACCCCTTCATCCGCTTCGAGCTGGAGAAGAAGCTCTATCGCAACATCCTGGAAATCGAAGGTGTGTCCAAAGGCTACGGCGAGGCGCCGCTGTTCAAGGGCCTCAACATGATGCTGGAAGTGGGCGAGAAGGTCGCGATCCTGGGTACCAACGGTATCGGTAAATCGACCCTGATCAAGACGCTGGTCGGCGATTTGACCCCGGATACCGGCCTCATCAAGTGGTCTGAAAATGCCCAGATCGGCTACTACGCGCAGGATCACGCTGAAGATTTTGACACCGACCTCAATGTGTTCGACTGGATGGCCCAGTGGAAACAAGAGAACGAAGATGAGCAGGCTGTTCGCTCCATTCTCGGTCGTCTGCTGTTTTCCCAAGACGACATCAAGAAGCCGGTCAAGGTACTCTCCGGTGGTGAACAGGGCCGCATGCTGTTCGGCAAGCTGATGATGCAGCGTCCCAACATCCTGATCATGGATGAGCCGACCAACCACCTGGACATGGAATCTATCGAATCCTTGAACCTGGCGCTGGAAATGTACAAGGGTACCCTGATCTTCGTCTCTCACGACCGTGAATTCGTCTCCTCACTGGCGACCCGGATCGTCGAGTTGAGCGAAAATGGTATCCGTGACTTCGGTGGTACCTACGAGGATTACCTGCGTACCCAAGGTGTGGCGTAACGCCTCCCTGCACCACCTTGCAATGAAAAACCGGCACTCGCGTGCCGGTTTTTTTATATCCGGTGTTTACCACTACTGATATTGCATATGGCTGCGCCACGACCACAGAGAGCCACAGCGCAGAAAGCAGAGAGAGAACAGAGAACAGAGAACAGAGAACAGAGAACAGAGAACAGAGAACAGAGAACAGAGAACAGGCTTGAGTGTCCCTTCGCACCCAGATAAAAAAACGGCTCCATCAAGGAGCCGTTTTCAATAGGGTGACGACCACTCAATTACTCGACGGTCGCTTCCACGCTGGTGAAGTACTCGATCTTGGCTGTTTTACGCAGCTCGTCAATCAGCGACTTGTAGTCTGCCTGGGCCTTGCCCTGGCCAAGCTGGCCTTGCAGCATGCTAACCATCTGGGACGGTGCAGCTGGCACATTCACCTTATCCAGAGCCACCACAACGCGATCGTTGTTGCTCTCGGTGACCAGCGCCACGCTCGGCTTGCCATCTTTCGGATGGGGCAGCGTGAACGCCTGGGCAATCAGGTTCTGATCCATTTCCCGATCGAAGCGGGTGACACCCTGGTGGGTCTCTACCTTCAGACCGAGCGCGGTCAGATCGGCATTGATGCTCTCACCGACCTTCAGCTTGTCCAGCAGGCCCTGCGCCTTGCCACGGGCCACTTCACCGGCCTTGTCATGCTTGATGGCGGCAATCACCTGCTCTTTCACTTCCGCCAGCGGCTTGACCGCTTTCGGACGATGGCCAGTGATGTGCAGCACCAGCGCTTTGCCATCTGCCAGCTCAATCACGTCGGAGTTGGTGTTGTCATCACGCAGTTGCTCGGAGAACGCCACCGAGAGTACCTTGCCATCATTGAGCGGAGCCGGGGCATTAGCCTGGGTGAAGTAATCAGAAGATTGCACCTTCATCCCCATGGCATCAGCAGTCAAGTCCAGCGAGTCCGGGTTTTCGAAGCTGTTGTCAGCCATCTTCTGCTGCTCGGCAAAGAACAGCTCCTTGGCCTTGTCAGCTTGCAGACGCGTGATGGTCTCTTCCTTCACATCGGCAAACGGCTTGGTCTGGGCCGCTTCAACCCCCAACAGCTTGATGATGTGGAAACCAAACGGGCTCTTCACCACGGTGGAGAGATCACCGGCCTTGTTCAGGGCGAAAGCGGCTTTCTCGAAGGCCGGATCCATCACCCCTTGCTCGAACCAGTCCAGCTCGCCGCCCTTCTTGGCGGAGAAGGTATCGGAAGAGTCAGCCTTGGCCAGCGCAGCGAAATCATCGCCACCCTTGGCTTTGGCCAGCACGGCTTCTGCTTTCTGCTCGGCCGCTTTCTCGTCCTTGCCAAACGGGATCAGGATATGGGCCACCTGACGACGCTCGGCACGCTGGAACAGATCCTGGTGCTGATCGTAGTAATCCTGGGCATCCTGATCGGAAACCTTGATCTCGTTGCCGAGGTTGGCGGCATCCAGCAGCAGATAGTCGACCTTGACCTGCTCGTCATTCATAAAACGAGCGCCATTGGTCTTGTAGTACTGCTCCAGCTCAGTCTCTGACACCTGAACATCTGCAACGTAATTGGCCGCAGCCAACCGCACCAGACGCAGATCCCGGGTCTGGTTAAACAGCTTGTCGAGCTGTTCTGCCTCGCCCTTGAGCGCAAACTCGGTGCCCACCAGAGCGCCCATCAACTGTTGACGGACCGTATCCTGACGCAGGGAGTCGCGGAACATTTCAGGGGTCATGCCAGCACGGCGGATCAGCTGCAAATAGCGGTCATTGTTGAACTTGCCGTTTTCGGCAAACTCCGGCATGGCCACGATGGCTTGCTTGATCTGCTCATCGCTGATGCGCAGACCCAGTTCACGGGCTTTGCTGTCCAGCAGCGCCTGGTCAATCAGCCGATCCAGCACGCCACGACGAAACTGTTTCATATAATCGGGGTTCGCGGCCAGCTGGCTGAATGCCTCTCCCATTTGGGATTCCATCCGGGCACGCTCGTTGCGGTAAGCATTTTCCAGTGCCGCAGCACTGATCTCGGTGCCATTCACAGTGGCGGGGGCGGTACGAGCCGGGCCGTTGAGGTAACTACCTACACCAGCCAAGGCAAAGGAGAGGATGATCAGGCCCAAGATAACCTTGGCTACCTTGCCCTGCGCCCCTTCGCGTAGTTTATCCAACATCATGTTTGTACTTATGCTCCGAACTCGGTGGCGTAAACAATAAAAAGGCGCACCGATTGCGATGCGCCTTGGTCAATCAGTATGAGAGAAGACTCTCTAACTTGTCTGGTCTGCGACCAAGGACGGTAGCCGACGCATATCAGCGACCGACTTAGTTAACAGCGTCTTTCAGGGCCTTACCGGCTTTGAAGGCAGGAACTTTACCAGCAGCGATTTCGATAGTCGCGCCAGTTTGCGGGTTACGGCCTGAACGGGCAGCACGCTCGCGTACAGCGAAAGTACCAAAACCAACCAGAGCAACCTGGTCACCCTCTTTCAGAGCTTCACCTACAGCCTCAATGAAGGCATCCAACGCACGGCCAGCGGCCGCCTTGGAGATATCAGCACCGTCTGCAATCTTGTCAATCAGTTGAGATTTATTCACTCTTATATTCCCCTTTTATCAAATACCGCTGCGACGTCGATTTCCCTGGCCACAACAAGTGGAGGTTTTATAGCAAGCCTCCTGATCAGTTGCAAGTGACAATCTGGCGCAAACCCGCGCCACATAACGCATTGCGACTCATCACGAGTACCCGATCGGTGGTCAAGGCTACTTCCGTTATCGGGCGCATGCAAGCCTTAACCACCCACCGAATGCGCCAAATTTGCGGCGCATCAACATTTACACGACAGAAACGCGTTCGAACCCCTGTGGATTGTCCTGCAATGCCAATTCCAGCACCTCGTCAATCCAGCGAACCGGATAAATTTCAAGGTCATGTTTGACGTTATCCGGGATCTCTTCAAGGTCTCGCTCGTTCTCTTTCGGAATAAGCACTCGCTTGATGCCGCCACGATGGGCCGCCAGCAACTTCTCCTTGAGACCACCGATGGGCAGCACTTCGCCGCGCAGGGTGATCTCGCCAGTCATCGCCACATCCGCACGAACCGGATTACCGGTCAGGCTGGAGACCAGCGCAGTGCACATGGCGATACCGGCACTCGGGCCATCTTTCGGGGTTGCCCCTTCCGGCACGTGCACGTGGATATCACGCTTCTCGTAGAAGTCGGCATTGATCCGCAGCTTCTCGGCACGGGCACGCACTACCGTCATGGCAGCCTGGATAGACTCCTGCATCACGTCGCCGAGCGAGCCGGTATACGTGAGTTTGCCCTTGCCCGGCATGCTGGTGGTCTCGATGGTGAGCAGTTCTCCCCCCACTTCGGTCCACGCCAGACCACAGACCTGACCGATCTGGTTCTGGTCAGCAGCCTTGCCGTAATCAAAACGCTGTACCCCGAGGAACTCCTTGAGGTTGGCCTGATTGACCTGAACATGCTTGATGCTCTTGTCCAGCAGGATGCGCTTGACCGCCTTGCGACAAATTTTGGAGATTTCCCGCTCCAGACTCCGCACCCCCGCCTCGCGGGTGTAGTAACGGATCACCCCGACCAGGGCAGAATCTTCGATGGTGATCTCGGACTCTTTCAGGCCGTTGCGCTGGATCTGCTTGGAGAGCAGATGCTGCTTGGCAATATTGAGCTTTTCGTCTTCGGTATAACCGGAGAGACGGATCACTTCCATCCGGTCCAGCAGCGGACCCGGGATGTTCATGGAGTTGGAGGTGGCCACGAACATCACGTCCGACAGGTCATAGTCCACTTCCAGATAGTGATCGTTAAAGCTGTTGTTCTGTTCCGGGTCCAGCACTTCCAGCAGGGCGGAGGCGGGATCGCCACGCATGTCCGAGCTCATCTTGTCGATCTCGTCGAGCAGGAACAGCGGGTTCTTCACCCCGACTTTCGCCATCTTCTGGATAAGCTTGCCAGGCATGGAGCCAATATAGGTACGGCGGTGACCACGGATCTCCGCTTCGTCACGCACCCCGCCCAGCGCCATCCGCACATATTTGCGACCGGTTGCCCTGGCGATGGACTGGCCCAGCGAGGTCTTGCCCACACCGGGAGGCCCAACCAGGCAGAGGATCGGGCCCTTGAGCTTGTTCACCCGCGCCTGTACTGCCAGATACTCGAGGATGCGATCCTTGACCTTTTCAAGACCATAGTGATCGGCATCCAGCACCTCTTGCGCCTTGCCAAGGTCTTTCTTGACCTTGGAGCGCACCTTCCACGGCACCTGTACCATCCAGTCCACATAGCTGCGAACCACGGTAGCTTCAGCCGACATGGGCGACATCATTTTCAGCTTGGCGAGCTCTGCCAACGCTTTTTCACGGGCGTCAGCTGGCATCCCGGCCTCTTCAATCTTGCGATTGAGGGCTTCGAACTCATCCGGACTATCTTCCAGCTCACCCAGCTCTTTCTGGATCGCCTTCATCTGCTCGTTGAGGTAATACTCGCGCTGGCTCTTCTCCATCTGCTTCTTGACGCGCGTACGGATGCGTTTCTCGACCTGCAGCAGGTCAATCTCCGACTCCATCATCGCCATCAAGAACTCGATGCGCTCGGAGACAGAGACGATCTCCAGCACTTTCTGCTTGTCTTCGAGCTTGAGCGGCATGTGCGCAGCCATGGTATCGGCCAGCCGTGCAGCATCGTCGATCGCCGAAATCGAGGTAAGCACCTCGGGCGGGATCTTCTTGTTGAGCTTGATGTAACCTTCAAACTGACCGATAGCAGAGCGAACCAGCACATCCTGGTCCTTCTCCTCGATGGTGCTGGAGGCAATGTATTGCGCCTCACCAACGAAGAAATCCTTATCGTCGATCATCCGCTCCAGGCGGGCACGCTGCCCCCCCTCTACCAACACCTTGACGGTGCCATCCGGCAGTTTGAGCATCTGGAGAATATTGGCCACTGTTCCGACGTTGAAGATCTCTTCGACCGTCGGCTCATCGGTTGATGCGTCCTTCTGGGCCACCAGCAGAACTTTTTTGTCCTGCTCCATGGCTGCTTCAAGACAGCGAATAGATTTTTCCCGCCCCACAAAGAGTGGAATGACCATGTGGGGATACACCACCACGTCACGAAGAGGCAGGACGGGAATCTCGATGCGTTCTGAACGCTCTAGGTTCATATATGTCCTCTCGGCTTGTTATACCGTTGGCAAAGCGCTTGGCTGAGTATATGGGGGCGCAGAGATGAGATTCAATCGCCGAAACCGTAAAAAGCATGAAAGGGGCAAAAAGCCCCTTTCATTTGATTAAAAATCAGACATTTACTCTGATACAGCAGCCTGGGTCTCGGGATTTTCGTAGATCATCAAGGGTGCAGAGTCCCCTTTGATCACGGTTTCGTCGACCACCACCTTGCTGACCCCTTCCAGAGAAGGCAGGTCATACATGGTATCAAGCAGCACAGCTTCCACGATGGAGCGCAGGCCACGAGCACCGGTTTTACGCTCCATTGCCTTGCGGGCAATGGCATTCAGTGCGTCGTCACGGAACTCCAGCTCAACCCCTTCCAGATCGAACAACGCAGCATACTGTTTGGTCAGTGCGTTTTTCGGCTGTTTCAGGATCTGGATAAGTGCGGATTCATCCAGTTCAGTCAGGGTGGCGACCACCGGCAGACGCCCGATGAACTCGGGGATCAGACCGTATTTGATCAGATCTTCCGGCTCCACCTTGGCAAAGGTCTCGCTCAGGGTTGCCTTGGCATCCTTGGATTTGACCTCGGCACTAAAACCGATACCGGTTCCCTTGACGGAGCGCTGCTCAATCACCTTGTCCAGACCGGCAAAGGCACCACCACAGATAAAGAGGATCTTGGAGGTATCAACCTGCAAAAACTCTTGCTGCGGATGCTTGCGACCACCTTGCGGCGGCACGGAGGCGATGGTGCCTTCGATCAGTTTGAGCAGTGCCTGCTGCACCCCTTCCCCGGAAACATCGCGGGTAATGGAAGGGTTGTCCGACTTGCGGGAGATCTTGTCGATCTCGTCGATGTAGACAATGCCACGCTGGGCCTTCTCTACGTCGTAGTCGCACTTTTGCAGCAACTTCTGGATGATGTTCTCCACGTCCTCGCCCACATAACCGGCTTCGGTCAGAGTGGTCGCATCGGCCATGGTGAACGGCACATCCAGCAGACGAGCAAGCGTCTCGGCCAGCAGGGTCTTGCCGCTACCGGTGGGGCCGATCAGCAGGATGTTGGATTTGCCGAGCTCCACACCACTGTTTTCGCCGCTGTTACGCAAACGCTTGTAGTGGTTGTAGACGGCAACAGCCAGCACCTTCTTGGCATGGTCCTGCCCGATCACATAGTCATCAAGATGAGCACGGATCTGATGAGGAGTCGGCAGCTCGCTACCATCCCGCTTCGGCGAGATCTCGCGGATCTCTTCGCGGATGATGTCATTGCACAGCTCGACACACTCATCACACACGTAGACGGAAGGGCCAGCGATCAGCTTACGCACTTCATGCTGGCTTTTGCCGCAAAAAGAACAGTAGAGCAGCTTGTCACCCTCACCCTTGCGTTTATCTGTCATTCAGCAACCTCGTTTTATCAATAGAGGATGGATTAGCCTGTTGAGTTTACAACAGGCCGGAACACCCTGCTCAGCTACGCTGGCTCAGCACGCCATCAACCAGGCCATAGGCCACGGCCTGCTCGGCGGACATGAAGTTGTCACGATCGGTGTCACGCTCAATGTTAGCCATGTCCTGACCAGTATGGAAAGCCAGACGATCGTTCAAGGTATTCTTGATTTTCAGGATCTCCTGAGCATGGATCTGGATATCAGATGCCTGGCCCTGGAAACCGCCCAACGGCTGGTGGATCATCACGCGGGCACTCGGCAGGCAGAAACGCTTGCCCTTGGCACCGGCGGCCAGCAAGAAGGCCCCCATGGAGCAAGCCTGCCCCATACAGATAGTGCTGACATCCGGCTTGATGAACTGCATGGTGTCATAAATAGACATGCCTGCAGTCACCGACCCACCCGGAGAGTTGATATAGATGTAGATGTCTTTGTCCGGATTCTCGGACTCAAGAAACAGCAGCTGGGCAACCACCAGGTTGGCCATGTGATCTTCCACCTGACCAGTCAGGAAGATCACTCGCTCTTTCAGCAGACGGGAATAGATGTCGTAGGAACGCTCCCCTTTTGCAGTTTGCTCTACCACCATCGGGATGAGTGCATTGCGCGGGGATTCAGTTACATCGTTATAGTTTTTATACATAAGGCATTGTCCCTAAAATAAAATGGCCCGAGTGGAGATCACACGAGCCATTATACTTAACAGTCTTGACCTTAAGTCAAATGTTCTTAGGCAGCGACACCGGACTTGTTGATCACTTCGTCAAAGGCAAGTTCTTTTTCAGTGACTTGCGCTTTGGACAGGATCAGGTCGATGGCTTGATCTTCTACTGCCAGGTTACGAACGCCGTTCAGCATCTGTTCGTTCTTCTGGTAGTGCTCGATCACTTCCTGCGGATCTTCGTAGGCAGTGGCCATGGACTCGATGATGCTGGTCACGCGGGCATCGTCAGCCTTGATCTCGTTGGTGCGGATCACGTCACCCAGCAGCAGACCGACGCGTACACGACGCTCGGCTTGAGCCTGGAACAGTTCAGCCGGCAGCTCAGGTGCGTTGCCGCCCTGGAAACCACCGAAGCGCTGCAGCGCTTGCTGACGCAGGGTGTCGATCTCTTGAGCCACAGCGGCTTTCGGCAGATCGATCTGGTTGGCTTCAACCAGGCCGTTCAGAACCTGCTCTTTCACGCTGTTTTTCAGGGCTTGAGCCAGTTCGCGTTCCATGTTCTTGCGCACTTCGGCTTTCAGCTCTTCAACAGAACCGTTCTCGATACCAAAACGCTTGACGAACTCTTCGGTCAGCTCAGGCAGGATCTGCTCTTCAACCTTGTTCAGCTTGGAAGCAAACTTGGCTGCTTTGCCTTTCAGGTTTTCAGCGTGGTAGTCAGCCGGGAAGGTCACTTCGATGGTGAACTCTTCGCCTGCTTTCTTGCCCATGATGGCGTCTTCGAAGCCAGGGATCATGCGGCCAGCGCCCAGCACCAGGTTGAAGCCTTCCGCTTTGCCGCCGTCGAACTCTTCACCGTCGATGGAACCGACGAAGTCCAGGGTCACGCGCATGTCGTTGGCTGCTGCTGCATCAACGTCAGCCCAAGTAGCGTGCTGCTTGCGCAGGGTGTCGATCATGTTGGCCAGATCTTCATCCTTCACCGTCGCAACCGGCTTCTCGACCTTGATGGTCTCGAGACCTGCCACTTCAAACTCCGGGTATACTTCGAAGGTTGCAGTGAATTCGAAATCCTGACCTTCCTGGATCTCTTTCGGATCCATGGTCGGGGCACCAGCCGGGCTCAGCTTGTTTTCGATGATGGCTTTGATGAAGTTGTTCTGCATCATTTCATCAGCAACACGGGCATGAGCCATGGCACCAAACATCTTCTTGATGATGGCTACCGGCGCCTTGCCTGGACGGAAACCGTCGATGCGACGAGTTTTGGCCAGGCCATTCAATTCTTTACGCACAGCGGCGTCAACGGTAGCGGCCGGTACGGTAATGGTAAGGCGGCGTTCCAGACCCTGGGTTGTCTCTACAGAAACTTGCATTCTTCTACCTCGTTCAACTCAGCACTGAGTGCTGACCCTTTATTGCCCCTGGGCAAAGCCCGGAGTCTTCCTGTTTATAAAGACAACGATATGTCTTTGTGATGAGAAAATATGACGCGGCATTATAGCGGCGCACTTTGGTCGAGTCGAGCCACACATCCCCCACATTGAGTGGCGTGCCAGCACAATTCTTGCAAAACTTTCCTTTATATGGGGAGAGAGATGCACGACTTCAACCATTGGTTGGCGATAATTTTGCGTTTACGCCGTTCTTTTTATCCGGATGGCGGTTTATTGCCCGTTTTTCGGGTCAGAACCGGTCATAAACAACACGCCCGCCGTGGCGACGACTCAATTTGTCCCGCCAAACGACGATTGACCTAATCAGACATTGCGTCCCCTGCCCTCCCTCGTTATGGTGACAGCCAAATTGATGAATCTGGAGTCACTCACATGGGCTTTTTCCGCTTTTTGTTCAATCTGCTCTGGTTTGTCCTGGGAGGCATCGTTATGGGCCTGGCCTGGTGGCTAGCCGGTCTGCTCTGTTTTATCTCGCTGATCGGCATCCCCTGGGGCCGCGCCTGCTTTGTGATCGGTACCTTTACCTTCTTCCCGTTTGGCAAGCAGGCGGTCAATCGCAAGAGCATGACCGGCTTTAGCGATATCGGCACCGGTACCCTGGGGCTGATAGGCAACATTATCTGGTTTGTGCTGATCGGTGTCTGGCTGGCCATCGGTCACATCGCCTCGGCGCTGGCCTGCTTTGTGACCATCATCGGCATTCCGTTTGGTATCCAGCACCTCAAACTGGCACTCATCAGCCTGGCCCCCATTGGCCAGATGATAGTGACCAACCACGAGGCTGAATCAGGCCGCTATATCCGCTAAACGCGGGAAAATGCGCGGGCGGGCACTGCCCTGTAATGAAAAAAAGGGCAGACTAGGGTCTGCCCTTTTCTTTTGTCTTTTGTTGAGGCCGTCATGTTACCCAGCCACTTTTTCGCCAACCTCGCCCGCATGAAGCTGATCTACCGCTGGCCCCTGATGCGCAACATCCAGCCCGAGAACATCGCCGAGCACAGCCTGCAGGTGGCCATGGTGGCCCATGCCCTCGGCATCATCAAAAACCGGCTGTTTGGCGGCAGCGTGAATGCCGACCGCGCCGCCGTGATGGCGCTCTACCACGACAGCAGCGAGGTGCTGACCGGCGATCTGCCCACCCCGGTCAAATACTTCAACCCCGAAATCGCCCGCGAGTACAAGAAGATAGAGCTGGCCGCCGAGCAGCGGCTGCTCGGCATGCTGCCACCGGAACTGATCGAGGATTTTCGCCCGCTGCTCGACTCTCGCGTACAAACGGGCACGCAAGATGAGGAGCTGACCAGGCTGGTCAAGGATGCCGACACCCTCTGTGCCTATACCAAGTGTCTGGAGGAGATCAACGCCGGCAATCGGGAGTTCGAACCGGCTCGCAAGCGCCTCGAAGCCATGCTGGAAGCACGGATGAGTGAGGAGATGCGCTACTTTATCGACACCTTTGTGGCCAGCTTCTCGCTGCCGCTCGATGAGCTGAACGCCCACTAAGCCACGCCACACCACCTGAAAACAGAAGGGCCCGCCGGTTTGCACCGGCGGGCCCTTCGTTATCTATTGCAGATTAGATGCGGTGCATCAGTGGCCCAGCTCGCGGGACGGCACCAAACCGCTCGCCCGCCAGGCGGGATAGAGGGTCGCCACCAGACTCATCAGGATGGCGGCGCCAGTCACGATGAGCAGATCCTGCATATGCAACTCGGTCGGCAGAAAGTCGATGAAGTAGATATCCGGATTGAGGAAGCGATGACCGATCAACCCCTCGATAAAACTTAAGATCTGGGTCAACTTGCTGGAGAGCAGCCCACCGAGCAAGGCACCGAGCAGCGCCCCCGCCACCCCGTTCACCATCCCCTGAATCACGAAGGTGAGCCGGATCTGGCCGGGGCTCGCCCCCATGGTCTTGAGGATAGCAATCTCGCTGCGCTTCTCGTTCACCGCCATCACCAGAGTGGAGACGATGTTGAAACAGGCTACCGCCACCACCATCAGCATCACCACATACATCACGGTACGCACCATCTGGATGTCCTGATAGAGGTAGCCCTGGCTGTTCATCCAGCTGCGGATATAGACGTGATGGGGGAACTGCTGCGCGGCGGCAACCGTGATCGACTGCGCCTTGAGCACGTCGCTCACCCGCAGACTGAAGCCCTCCACACCGCTGCCCATGCCAGTGATGGTCTGGGCATCCGCCAGATGCATAAAGCCGAGCAGCCCGTCAAGTTGACCGCCGATCTCCAGCAGCCCCACTACGGTCAGCGCTTCCCGTTTGGGATTTTTGATCCCCGCCTGATCGCCCCCTTGTGGCAGCAGCAGGGCGACAGCGTCCCCTACCTTGACCCCCAGCTTGTCGGCGATGGTCTTGCCGAGGATCACCCCATGCTCACCCGGCTGCAGCTCACGCAGGCCGCGGCCCGTCATGTATTTGCCTGCATCCGACAAGTTGGCTTCCAGCTCGGGCAGCACGGCGCGCAGCTGCACCCCCTTGAGGGCGGAGCCGTGCTCCAGCAGGCCGTTCAAACGGATCACCGGTGCGGCAGCCTCGACACCTGGCTGAGCCAGCAGATAGTCCCGCAGCCGGGGCCATTCGGGCAACGGCTGCTCGACCGCATCCAGCTCGCCCTGCGGCACCACAGATAACACCCGATCTTTGAGCTCGCGCTCGAAACCGTTCATGGCGGAGAGACCCAGGATCAGCGCCACCACCCCAAGGGCAATACCGATCAGGGAGGAGGCCGAGATAAAGGCGATAAACCCGTTGCGACGGCGGGAGCGGCTGTAACGCAGGCCCAGAAACAGGGGCAGCGGTTTGAACATCAGGCAACCTCCGCCATCACGCCGCTCACCAGAGTCACCCGGCGATGGAGCTTGGCCGCCAGGCTCAGGTCGTGAGTCACCACCACAAACGCAGTGCCCAGTTCACGATTCAATTCGCACAGCAGTTCATAGACAGCGGTAGCACTGGCGTGATCCAGATTGCCGGTCGGTTCATCCGCCAGCACCAGACTCGGCTCATTGACCAATGCACGGGCAATCGCTACCCGTTGACGTTCGCCACCGGAGAGCTCGGAGGGGCGGTGATTCAAACGATGAGATAACCCCACTCGCCCCAGCATTTTGGTCGCCTTTTCGGTGGCAACCGCCACCGACTCACCGGCGATCAGCAGCGGCATGGCGGTATTTTCGAGCGCACTGAACTCGGCGAGCAGGTGGTGGAACTGGTAGACAAACCCCAGCTCGCGGTTGCGAAAGCGCGCCTGAGTACGGCTATCCCAGTGGTGGATATCCTCCCCCTTGAACAGCACGGCGCCGCTGGAAGGGTTATCTAATGCCCCCATCAAGTGCAGCAAGGTGGTCTTGCCGGAGCCCGAGCTGCCCACTACCGCCAACATTTCGCCCGGTGCGACGCAAAGATCGATCCCCTTGAGCACCTGGGTCTCCAGCTCACCCTCTTGATAGACATGATTGAGCGCCTGACAGCGCAGCAGAGGTTCACGGGATACGGCTTCATTCATACAAGGGGCTCCACTTGCCTCAGTAACTACACTGGCACCGGTCACGGCACCATTAACAACACCGGCATTCACACCGGCGGTAACAACAGAAGATGACTGATCCACAGAGTTACTCATAACGCAGTGCCTCGGCCGGTTTGACCCGCGCCGCACGAATAGCCGGATAGAGGGTGGCGCTGAAGCTCAGCAGCACGGCGCCCAGCAAGATGGTCATGACCTGACTGGGCTCGACGATGACCGGCAAGCCACTGCCACCTGCCGCCATATAGAGGTTGAGCCCCACCCCGTTGAGCAGGGGGTTGAGACCAAGGGAGAGCGCAAGGCCCGCCAATCCGCCAAACAGGGCGCCAATCACCCCGCTGGAGGCACCGAGTACCATGAAGATCTTGACGATACCGGACTCGCTCATGCCCATTGTGCGCAAAATGGCCACTTCCCCCTCCTTGTCACTGACCACCATCACCAGCGCGGAGAGGATATTGAAGGTGGCGACGGCGATGATCAGCACCAGCATCAGCCCCATCATCCGTTTTTCCATGGCCACCGCCTGGAACAGCTCGCCCCGCTCGCGGCGCCAATCCTGCCACTGCAGCCCATCGGGCAGCGCACTCTTGATCACCTCGTCGACCGCAAAGGGATCATCGAGCCAGAGGCGAATGCCCCCGACCGTGTCGGTCGGCAGACGCAACAACCGCTGGGCATCCCCCAACGCAATGAGTGCAATCTGGTTATCCACATCAGCGCCCACCCCGAAGATGCCGGAGACGGTAAAGAGACGCTGGGCTGGCACCCGGCCAAACGGCGTAAAACGGGTTCCTTCAGTGAGGAGCAGCCGCACCTGATCACCGATGGAGACATTGAGACGGCGTGCGACCCCCTGCCCCAGCACGATCTGATAGTGACCAGCCTGCAAGGTATCAAGGCGACCTCCCAGCATCTGGCTATGAAGAATGTCATCCTTGGGCCAGTGGGCGGGGTCGATCCCCTGCACGCTCACCCCGGTCAGCTGGCCGGGGCTTTGCAGCATCCCTTCGCTGTCGAGCATGGGGGCCGTCGCCACCACATGGGGCAAGGTGGCCAGATCCGGCAGACCTTGCGGATCGGCATCAATGCGGCCAGCCTGATTGGTCACCACCACATGGGGGATCACCCCGAGGATGCGCCCCTTGAGCTGCCCTTCGAAACCGTTCATCACCGAAATGACCACCATCAGGGCGGCGACCCCGATGGCAATGCCAAAGGTAGAGAACAGGGAGATAAATGAGACGAAGCGATTGCTGCGCTTCGAGCCGGCATAACGCAGGCCGATGGCCAGCGAAAGGGGCTGAAAAAGTCCGGTCTTCAAGGATATGTACGTTGCCAACAAAATAAGATACCGGATAATAAAGGGAAACCGTCCATGACAACAAGGGATAGCCTCCATGCAGGAACAGTTCTTCAGCGTCACTCATGCCACGCCGGTCAATGTGATCCCCATGCCGGCCGACTTCCATCTCCCCTCGCTGGCGGAGCTGGATGCTGAGTTGCCGGAGCCCTTTCGGATTTCGTCATCCATTACATCCATCGATCTGGTGACCACTCGCCTGCTGCGCAATCAAAACGAGTCGATGCACGATCTGATCGAAATCGTCAACCAGCAGTCCCGCAAGATCGACCTGATCATGGGATATGTGTTGTCAGTACAGGACCACCCGGAACAACGTTTCTACACCCTGCGCTTTAGCGCGGGCCAGCTCACTTACCTGCATCCCGCTCATGGCCATGGCGACGTTCCCCGCTTGCAGCAGATCGTGCGGCTCAAAATTTTCTTGCACGATGAAGCGGCCGCCATCTACTGCTATGGCCAGGTAAAACAGCTCGACCGCAGCGAGAATGGCACCCATGTGCTGCTCGATTATGTGCGGATCCGCGAAGATGACCGTGAACTGTTGGTGCGTGCCAGCCTGCATGTGCAGTCCAGGCAACTCAAGCTGCGCGCCCAAGAGCGTCAACGCTGACCACAGCGCACGCCAACGATAGATCACGTCAACGTTAAAAGAATCGAACAATGCCCATAACACTCCCCGCCTTACCCGCCAAAGCGGGCCAGAAGTTAACCCTCGGCCAGCTGGTCGGCAGCAGTCTCGCCCTGATTGCGGCCCGCCTCACCAGCGACGCCAAAGGGCCGGTACTGCTCATCACCGCCGATACCCCGAGCGCCCTGCGCCTTGAGCAGGAGCTGCAGTATCTGCTGGCTGAGCAGGACTGTCCGGTGCTGCTGTTTCCCGACTGGGAAACCCTGCCCTACGACACCTTTTCCCCCCATCAGGACATCATCTCCCAGCGGCTCGAGACCCTCTACAAGCTGCCGCAGATGAGTAAAGGGGTACTGATCGTCCCCATCTCGACCCTGATGTTGCGCTGCGCCCCCCGGGTATATCTCGACAAATACAGCCTGGTGGTCAAGTCCGGGCAGCGCCTCAACCTGCAGCAACTGCGGGGGCGGCTGGCCGAAGCGGGCTATGTGGCGGTGGATCAGGTGCTGGAGCACGGCGAATTTGCCGCCCGTGGCTCCCTGCTCGATCTCTTCCCCATGGGCAGCAACAGCCCCTATCGCATCGACTTCTTTGATGACGAAGTGGACTCCATCCGCCCGTTCGATCCCGAGACCCAGCGCTCCAGCGAGCCGGTCAAGACCGTCAGCCTGCTGCCTGCCCGGGAGTTTCCCACCGACGAGACGGCCATCGAGCTGTTTCGCGGACAGTTTCGCGAGCAGTTCGAGCTGTCGCGGGCCGAGGGTTCCGTCTATCAGGAGGTAAGCAAAGGGCGCTGGCCCGCTGGCATCGAATATTATCTGCCGCTCTTTTTCAACCAGACCGCCAGCCTGTTTGACTATCTGCCACAAAACACCCTGCTGCTCACCGTGGGGGATATCTACCCCGCCGCCCAGCGCTTCTGGAATGACATCGACCAGCGCTATGAAGACCGCCGCTGGGATAACACCCGACCGCTGCTGCCACCCACGCAGCTCTATCTGCCGGTGGAGCAACTGTTTGCCGCCCTCGGTCAATATGGTGCGGTGCGGCTGCAAGAGGCCCCTACCGCTGGCGATGCAGGCCAGCACGATCTGCCCATCTCGGCGCTGCCCGAGCTGCAACTTGATCACAGCAAGGAGCAGCCGCTACTGGCGCTGAACCAGTTCCTGCAAGGCTTTGCCGGTCGCACCCTGTTTGCGGTGGAGTCCGAAGGCCGGCGGGAAGTGCTCGGCGATCTGCTGGCGCGTATCTCGCTGCAGCCCAAAGAGTTCGCCTCGTTAAGGGATTTCATGGCGAGCACGGCCCGCCACGGTCTGCTGGTGGCGCCGCTGGAGCGTGGCTTCCTGCTGCAGGAGGCCGGAACTGATGCCAGTAATCAGCCACTGGCGCTGATCACCGAGACCGAACTGCTGGGCGGCAAGGTGCGCAGCAAGCGCGCGCGGGAGAAGAGCAAGAACCTGAGCTCCGATGCGGTGATCCGCAACCTCGGCGAGCTGACTCAAGGCCAGCCGGTGGTGCATCTGGATCACGGGGTTGGCCGCTATCTGGGGCTGGAAACCCTCGATGCCGGTGGCCTGCCCACCGAGTTCCTCACCCTCGAATATGCCGGTGGCGACAAGCTGTTCGTGCCGGTCACCAGTTTGCACCTCATCAGCCGCTATACCGGCTCTGATAACCCGCCCAGCCACAAGCTCGGCGGTGAAGCCTGGGTCAAGGCGCGGCGCAAGGCGGCCGAGAAGGTGCGCGACGTGGCGGCTGAGTTGCTGGATGTCTATGCCCACCGCGCCGCCCGCGCCGGTTTCGCCTTCAAGCACGACAAAGAGGCCTATCGCCAGTTTGCCGCCAGCTTCCCGTTCGAGGAGACCGACGATCAGCTCAACGCCATCAATTCGGTGCTGGGGGACATGTGTCAGGCCAAGAGCATGGATCGACTGGTGTGCGGCGACGTGGGTTTTGGCAAGACCGAAGTGGCGATGCGTGCCGCCTTCGTGGCCGTCCATGGCGGCAAGCAGGTCGCCGTGCTGGTGCCCACCACCCTGCTGGCGCAACAGCACTACGACAACTTCCGCGATCGCTTCGCCAACTGGCCGGTGCGGGTCGAGGTACTGAGCCGCTTCCGCTCCGCCAAGGAGCAGACCGCCGTGATGAAAGAGCTGGCGGAGGGCAAGGTGGATATCATCATCGGCACCCACAAGCTGCTCGGCGCCGAGCTCACCTTCAAGGATCTGGGCTTGCTGGTGGTCGATGAGGAGCACAGATTCGGGGTGCGCCAGAAAGAGAAGATCAAGGCGCTGCGGGCCGATGTGGATATCCTCACCCTCACCGCCACCCCGATCCCGCGCACCCTCAATATGGCAATGGCGGGGATGCGGGATCTCTCCATCATCGCCACCCCGCCCGCCAAACGGCTCGCCATCAAGACCTTCGTACGCCAGCACGAACCGGCGGTGGTGCGCGAGGCGGTGCTGCGGGAACTCAAGCGCGGCGGCCAGGTTTACTACCTGCACAACGACGTGGAGAGCATCGAAAAATGCGCCGCCGATCTGGCGGAGCTGGTACCCGAGGCCCGCATCGGTATCGCCCACGGTCAGATGCGCGAGCGCGACCTTGAGCGGATCATGTCCGACTTCTACCACCAGCGTTTCAATCTGGTGGTCTGCACCACCATTATCGAAACCGGTATCGATGTGCCGAGCGCCAACACCATCATCATGGATCGGGCGGATCACCTGGGATTGGCCCAGTTGCACCAGCTGCGGGGTCGGGTTGGCCGCTCTCACCATCAGGCCTATGCCTATCTGCTCACACCACACCCCAAGCTGATGAGCAAGGATGCGGTCAAGCGGCTGGAGGCGATCGCCGCCCTTGAGGATCTCGGCGCCGGTTTTGCGCTGGCGACCCACGATCTGGAGATCCGTGGCGCGGGCGAACTGCTCGGTGACGATCAGAGCGGCCAGATCGAATCGGTCGGCTTCACCCTCTATATGGAGATGCTGGAGCAGGCGGTCGAGGCGCTGAAAAATGGCAAGGAGCCGTCACTGGAACAGCTGATGAGCCAGCACACCGAGGTGGAGCTGCGCCTGCCTGCGCTGTTGCCGGATGACTATATTCCGGACGTCAACATGCGGCTATCCATGTACAAGCGGATCGCCAGTGCGGCGGACGAGCAGGAGCTGCGCGAGCTGAAAGTGGAGCTGATTGACCGTTTTGGCCTGCTGCCGGAGGCGTCCAAAACCCTGCTGGAGCTGGCGGCCTTCCGCCAGCGTGCTACTGCGCTGGGCATTCGCCGGGTAGAGATGAGCGAGCGCGGCGGCTATCTCGACTTCACCCAGGAGACCCGCGTCAATCCGGCCTATCTGGTCAAGTTGCTCTCCAGCCAGCCACGGGTCTACAAGATGGACGGGCCGACCCGGCTGCGGTTTCAGATGCCCACCCAGGAGCGCGCCATGCGTCTCAAACTGGTGGATGGCTTGCTGGCAGATCTGGCCAACAACAGCCAATGAGGCTCTGCAACGCTGGCGGCTAGCCATAACGATAACGCCAACTAAAACGGGAGCCAGATCGGCTCCCGTTTTTTATTTGCTATGTGTCAGCAGGGTACTATCAGCCCTGGTTGGCCGGATCCTCGTGAGCAGAGAACTCCCGCATAAAGGCCTCGGCCCGCTCCACCATCTTGGTGGAACCGACGAAGTAAGGGGTGCGCTGGTGCAGCGCGGTGGGCTGGATATCCATGATCCGGCCAAAGCCGTCGGAGGCCTTGCCGCCCGCCTGCTCCACCAGAAACGCCATCGGGTTGCACTCATAAAGCAGCCGCAGTTTGCCGTTCGGCGAGTTGGTACCGGACGGATAGATGTAGATGCCGCCCTTGAGCAGGTTGCGATGAAAATCAGAGACCAGGGATCCGATATAGCGTGAGGTGTAGGGGCGATTGGTCGCCTCGTCGCGCTCCTGACAATATTTCAGGTACTTCTTCACCCCGTCCGGGAACTTGATGTAGTTGCCCTCGTTGAGCGAGTAAATCTTGCCCTCTTCCGGAATGCGGATGTTCTCGTGAGAGAGGCAGAAGCAGCCGATGGAAGGATCATATGTAAAGCCGTTAACGCCAAAGCCGGTGGTGTAGACCAACATGGTGGAAGAGCCGTAGACCACGTAACCGGCAGCGACCTGACGGTTGCCCGGCTGCAAGAAGTCTTCCAGTGTCACTGCGCCACCTTGCGGGCTCAAACGGCGGTAGATGGAGAAGATGGTACCGACCGAGACATTGACATCGATGTTGGAGGAGCCGTCGAGGGGGTCGATCAGCACCACGTATTTGGAATTTTTGGAGAGTGGCGAGTCAAAGGCCACGAAGTCCTCTTCCTCCTCCGAGGCCATGCCACACACCTCGCCACGGGCCTCAAGTGCTGCCTTGAAGCGTTCGTTGGCATAGACATCCAGCTTCTGCTGCACCTCCCCCTGCACGTTTTCAGCACCCATCGAGCCGATGATATCTGCCAGCCCAGCCTTGTTGATCTCCCGGTTCACCACCTTGGCGGCGAGGCGGATCGAACTCAGCAGCGAGGTCAGCTCGCCAGTCGCGGTAGGGTAGTCCGCCTGCTTTTTGACGATGAACTCACCCATGGTGATCATGTTTCGCATTGTTATTCCTTTAGGTCGCATCAGTTGGCTTTGAAAACGTTTGCAGGGGCCGGTAAAAAAAACACCGATCACCGACGGCCTTGATTTGTAACCTAATGTAACGCCTGCCTTTGCTTTTTGCAGCGAATTAAGCGGTCTAATAAATCGACGATTTCGCCCCTTTCTCGCTCAATTATTCCCTTTAAAAGGTTTCATACGATAACTTAAGCCCGCTTAATTCGTGCAAATAAGCGGCTGTATCCCGCGTGATGACTGGCATTCAGCCGCTGGCTAAAGCACCGGCTGACACTTGCTTCCCACTCTGCCGCCCCTTGAGATCCGATCGCCAATCCAGCACACTGATTTCGCTTTGGAAGCAAATAAAACTCAAGGATTATCAATGAACAAGACTCTCATTGCCGGCATGGTAGCCGGACTGTTTGCCCTTCCCGCCTGGGCTGCCCAGGTGCCTGCCGGTACCAAGCTGCTGCCGGATGCCCAACAAATCTACGTGACCAATATCGGCAGCGAGCCCACCACCATCGACCCCCAGCTGGTGGAAGAGAGTGCCGGTAGCGCCATCGTCAACGATCTGTTTGAAGGGCTCTACGTACTGGATGGCCAGGGCAAGACCCAGCCCGCTGGCGCACTCAGCTACGAGGTCGATAAAACCGGCACCGTCTACACCTTCAAACTAAGGCCCGAGGCCAAATGGTCAAACGGTGAACCGGTCACCGCCGCCGATTATGTCTACGGCTGGCAACGGGCGGCCGACCCCAAAACCGCCTCCAACTACGCCTGGTTTATCGAGTTGACCGGTGTGGTCAATGCTGGCGAGGTGATCCAGGGCAAGAAGAGCCCGTCAGAGCTCGGCATCAAGGCGCTCGATGAGCACACCCTGCAGGTGACCCTGACCAATCCGGTTCCCTTCTTCCTGAAGACCCTGGCTCACTACACCACCTTCCCCGCCCCCAAAGCGACCATCGAAAAATTTGGCAAGGAGTGGGTCAAACCGGGCAACATCGTCTCCAACGGCGCCTTTGTGCTCAAGGAGTGGACCCCCAACGAGCGGCTGAGCGCCGAGCGCAATGCTCATTATTGGGATAATGGCAACACTGTGATCAACAAAGTGGTCTATCTGGAGATCGTCTCCGAGACTGCCGCCTACAACCGCTATCGCACCGGTGAGCTGCACTACACCACCTATCCGCTGGAACAGTACAAGCATCTCAAGAGCCAGAGCCCGGCAGAGCTGGTGAGCGCCCCCATGCTGGCCACCTATTACTATGTGTTCAATGTGAACCGCAAACCGTTCGATGATCCGAAAGTGCGCAAGGCGCTCTCGCTGGCCCTTGATCGAGAGACCATCACCGACAAGATCCTGGGACAAGGGCAGCTGCCCGCCTTCAGCCTGACCCCGCCGAGTGTCGATGGCTTTGATCTGAAAAAACCGGCCAGTCAGCAGCAGAGCAAAGAGGCGCGGATCTCGCAGGCGAAAGCATTGCTGGCCGAAGCGGGCTATGGCCCGGACAAACCGCTGACTGTGGATATCCTCTACAACACCAACGAGGGGCACAAGAAGATCGCACTGGCCATCTCCTCCATGTGGAAACACAACCTGGGGGTCACCGCCACCCTCAACAACATGGAGTGGAAGACCATGGTCTCCACCCTCAACGAGGGGGATTTCGGTGTCAGCCGTTACTCCTGGAACGGGGACTATAACGATGCCTCCACCTTCCTCGATATCCTGACCTCCAGCAGCAGTGCCAACAGTGGCAAGTGGTTCAACAAGCAGTACGACGCCCTGCTGGCCAAGGCCCATGACGCGCAGGATGCTGCCGAGCGCAATCAGCTCTACCAGCAGGCAGAAGCCCTGATCGAGGCAGAAGCCCCGATCGCGCCGGTCTACTTCTACGTCAAATCGCGGCTGCTCAAGCCGTTCGTCAAGGGTTATCCCTATGAGAACCCGCAAGACATCGTCTATAGCCGGGACCTCTATCTGGTCGCCCAGTAATCGGCCACTCGACACCTCACCATAAAAAAGCGCCTGCATTGCTGCAGGCGCTTTTTCGTTCTTGGCCAGCACATCACGCTGCCAAATTACCCGTCCGGGCACGATTACTCCTCGGGACAGGGCGCCATCGCCACCCGGCTGCGCCTCAGCACCACAGGTCGCACCAGCAGCTGCGCCAGCAAGACACCGAGCAGAGTCAGACCGCCCCCGATCAGGTGATAGCTGGTCAGCCGCTCCCCCAGCAGGGTGATGGCAAGGCCAGCCGTCAGTACCGGCAACAGATTCATAAAGATGGCGGTACGGTTGGCACCGAGCAGGGAGATCCCCTGCATCCAGAGCCAGGGACAGAGTGCCGACGCAGGGATCCCCGCATAGAAGATCAGCAAGAGCGCACGCCCCTCGGGCAACTGACCATCCACCAGCAGATAGAAGGGGGTCAAGATCACCACGCTACAGAGCACCTGACCGTAGAGCAGCGACCAGTTATCCAGCCCCAGATCCCACTTCTTGAGCAGCACGCTATAGAGGGCATAAGTGCCCGCCGAGAGCAGCATGTAGACCGAGCCGATATGAATGCCTTGGGTAAACAGCCGGGTCGGGTCCCCCTGCCCCAGCAAGATAGACAAGCCAAGGATGGAGAGCAGCGCCCCCAACACGGCGCCCCAGGTGGGCCGCTCACGCAGCAGCCAGATGCTGAACAACACGGTCAACAGCGGCGTCAGTCCCATCATCAACCCCATCTCGGTGGCCCCCAGGGTTTGCGCCGCGTAGTAACCAAAGGTCTGGTTGAGCACCATGCCCAGCAGCGCCAGCATGGCGATCTGCCAAAGACCTGCCCGCAGGCGGGCGCGCACACGCCATACCCGACGGGCCAGAAACGGGCTTAATACCAAAGCAGCCACCACCCAGCGCGACCACGCCATCGCGGCGGGCGACAACACACCGACCGCCAGTTTGCTGACGATGCCATTGCCCGCCCAGATGGCAATGCAGGAGAAGGGGAACAAGAAGGCAAGGGGCATGCACACATCCAGGGTCACGGAGCAGATAACAGCGAGCGAGTATAAGGGGCGAGCGGCCAGATACAAATATGCCCGCACAATCGCGGGCATATTTTAACGGTCATCAACAGGCTGGTATATCCGTGCAGAAACGCGTTCAGAAGAACGTCACGCCGCATCCATATGAAGTCTGGAGATCATCTGGTTGACCTCCGTAACCGTTTGACGGTGAGGGATGTCGGCAGCGCTCGGCATCAACAACACACCAAATTGAAAATCAAACCGACCTCGACCATGGATGTAAATCCGACCTTTGAAGAAGGTTTTGACGTGCTTTGCCACCATCAGTGGCAGGTACTTCTTGAACACTCTCATCGTTTGCAACCTCTTGCAGTTGTATCCGTATGACAGCAGCTTCTGCGAAATAATTCCGTTAACTAACTATAAAAAACCGGAAAAATCGCCTATCTCTTCCCAAAAAATTCAATCTATAACTTTTTATTAACTTTTAGCCTATTGTATGCGGCCCTTCCAACCAGAGCAAGGCACCTTTGCCATTGTGCCACTCGATGCAAGCGATCCCTGAGGTGGCAAACATCGGTGCTCCTGCGGCCGGACAGAGGCTTTGCACCAGATACCCCACCAGCGGCAGATGGCTGACCATCAGGATCTGGTCGTGTTGTTCAGCCAGGGCGGTGAGGTAGCTGGCCACGAAAGCGGTATCACCATAAGGGGTAATGTCGCCACTCTCTTCGACGGCTGCTGCGTCAGGTAACTCACTGCATATGGCTTGCCAGGTTTGGCGGGCCCGCAGATAGTTGCTGTGGATCACCCGATCCAGCGGGCCGCTCAGCTGAGGCGCCAACCAGCGAGCCATGTCGATAGACTCTTCAATACCCTGCTCGGTCAAAGGACGCTGTTCATCTGTTTTCGCATTCATGCCAGCCTGGCCATGACGCATGATATAGATCTTCATTACAACCTCGCCCAACGGGCCTGTTTTGATAGCTGGCGGATCTTACCCCGCCACGGGTATGTAAACAATTGCGCTACCTCTCAGAAAAGGGTTTGCCTGACGGGATAGCGCGGTCGATAATCATGTTTAAATTCAAATAAATCCAACGTGAGTCACACGCCAATGAGCCCATATGCCAGTCCTAACGACCATCGGCAATACCATTTTCTGGCGCTGGCTAACCAGCTCAGGGTCTTGTTGATTTGTGATCCCGATACCGACAAATCCGCCGCCTCTCTGGCAGTCAATACCGGCCATTTTGACGATCCTGCCGACCGCCAGGGCATGGCCCATTTTCTGGAACACATGCTGTTTCTCGGCACCGGCACTTACCCCAAGCCCGGTGAATACCAGCAATTTATGAGCCGTCATGGCGGCAGCAACAACGCCTGGACCGGCACCGAGTTCACCAACTTCTTCTTCGAGATCGACAACGGCTTCTTTGAAGCGGGGCTGGATCGCTTCTCCCAGTTTTTTATCTGCCCCACCTTCACCCCTGAGTGGGTAGACAAGGAGCGCAACGCAGTTGACTCCGAGTATCGCCTCAAGCTGCAGGACGACGTGCGCCGCAGCTATCAGGTGCATAAAGAGACGGTCAATCCCGCGCACCCCTTCGCCAAATTCTCGGTGGGCAACCTCGATACCCTGGCCGACCTGCCGGGGCGGGATCTGCGCTCCGACCTTATCCGTTTTTACGAAAGCCACTACAGCGCGGATCGCATGGCGCTGGTAATGATTTCGCCAGCATCGATCGATACCCAGTTGCAGTGGTGCTGTCGCTATTTTGCTCCCATTTTGAATCGCAATTTGGGAACGCCGACCCTCACCATGCCGCTCTACCGGCTCGATGATCTCGGTGTGCGCATCCACATCAATCCGGTCAAGGAGACCCGCAAGCTGTCGCTTAGCTTCCCCTTGCCCAATGTGGACGAGTTTTACGACAAAAAGCCCCTCACCTTCCTGAGCCATCTGCTTGGCTACGAGGGGGATGGCAGCCTGCTCTCCCTGCTCAAGGCGAAAGGCTGGGTCAACCAGCTCTCGGCGGGCGGCGGCATCAGCGGCGCCAACTTCAAGGATTTTGGCGTCAACTTCGGCCTGACCCCCTTGGGCCTTGAACATGTGGACGACATCCTCGCCGCCCTGTTTGGCTATCTGAAACTGATTGGCCGCGAGGGGTTGCAGAGCTGGCGCTACGACGAAAAACGGACCGTGCTCGAATCGGCGTTCCGCTTTCAGGAGCGTGGCCGCCCGCTCGATACGGTGTCGGGGCTGGTGCTCAACCTCTTTAGCTACAAACCTGAGGATCTGCTCTACGGCGACTACATGATGCGGGAATATGACGAGGTGCTGATCCGCCGCTTTCTCGCCAAGCTCACCCCGCACAACCTGCGCATCACCATCACCGCGCCGGAAGTGGCGACCGATCGGCTGGCCCGCTGGTATCAGACCCCCTACAGCGTGGCGACCATCACCGAGGCCGAGAAGATCCGCTGGCAGCAGAGCGAGCCGGATCCAGCGCTGGCCCTGCCGCTGCCCAACCCCTTTATCAGCAGTCGGCTCGATCCACGCTCGCCGGCACTTGCCGCCGACATGCCCGCCTGCCTTATCGATCGTCCCGGTTTTCGCCTCTGGCACCTCCATGAGCACCTGTTCAGCGTGCCCAAGGGCAATCTCTACATCTCCATCGACAGCGAACATGCGGTAAAAAATCCGCGCAATATCGCCATGGCACGCCTCGCGGTGGAGCTGCTGGCCGATCACCTCAACGCCCTCACCTATCCGGCGGAGCTGGCGGGGTTGGGCTACCAGATCTATGCCCATCAGGGGGGCTTTACCATCAACCTGAGCGGTTTTGCCGACAAGCAGCCACTGTTGCTCGACATGATCCTCGGCAACCGCACCCTGGGTTATCCGGATCCGGGCCGCTTCGCCGAAATCAAGGAGCAGCTCATTCGCAACTGGGAAAACCAATCCAAGGCGCGCCCCATCTCCCAGCTGTTCAACCAGCTCACCAGCCTGTTGCAGCCGAACAACCCGCCGTTCGAGCAGTTGCTGCGCCACCTGCGCACCGTCGAGCTGGAAGAGATGCCCGCCTTCGTGGCCCAGCTGTTTGGCGAGGTGCATGTCGAGGCGCTGGTGCACGGCGACTGGAGTGCCGCCGAGGCGCTGGAGCTGGCAGCCCTGATGGAGCGCCACCTGAGCGATATCAATGGCACCAGCAGCAAGCCGAGCGGCGAGACCCGCCGCCCGCTCATCTCCATTCAGGACAGGGGCACCCTTATTCGCGAGCAGGGTTGCGATCACGAAGATTCGGCGCTCTTGGTCTACTACCAGTCCCGCACCACCCGACCGCGGGATCTCGCCTGCTTTACCTTGGCGAACCACATCATGTCCTCCACCTTCTTCCACGAGCTGCGCACCCGCCAGCAGCTGGGTTATGTGGTGGGCGCCGGCAACCTGCCCCTCAATCGCCACCCGGGCCTGATCTTCTATATCCAGTCGCCGGTGGCGGGGCCGCAGATCCTGCTGGATGCAGTGGAGGAGTTTATCGACCTCTTCCCGCTGGCCATGCTCGAATTCACCGAGCAGCAGTGGCAGGAGAGCAAGGCGGGGCTGCAAGCCCAACTGAGCGAGCGGGATGCCAACCTGCGCAGTCGCGGCCAGCGGCTGTGGGTCAGCATCGGCAACAAGGATCTGGGGTTCGATCAGCGGGAACGGGTCTGCGACGAGGTGGGTAACTTAAGCCGCGCCGATCTGGTGCGCTTTATCACCCAGCTGCGCTCGCGCACCTCCGATCGGCTGATCCTCTGCAGCTATGGTCAGGGGCACGAACATGACGAGCGGATCACCGGCCAGTTTATCGATGATCCACGCGCATTTCGGCTCAATGCCGCCACTTTCGAGGCCTGATCAGGCCTCGCTCTCCCCCGTTTTCCCCCTCCCACGGTAAATCGCAGGCAATAAAAAGCCGACCCATCAGGGTCGGCTGGAAAAACCATAACAATTGCGACCAAAGCCGCCAAAAGTGAACATGAGCGTGAAAATCAGACACTGAGTTGCTGATCAGCAAGTGGGCTAAACCCTGAACTTGCGTTGCAATGCCAACAGTGATTGAGAAACAGCCTCATAGTAGGCACTCCCGCCGCGAATCACGTTGATCTATGTCAAAGGAGGTAGCGAAGAGCACGCAGCCGACGATTTGTCGGCGCAGATCACCCTTTGCCCGCCCGTTAGCTGCCCGTTAACCCCGGCGAACCAGCCGGTAGGCCACCTCATCGAAGTAGGAGAGCTGACCCGCCAGCACCTTGGGATGATCCACCTCGGCGGCGCGCCCCAGCACCTCGATGCGAAAATCGCGCTCGAACAGTGCCCGCACCTCCATCTCCCCCACCGAGAAGGGGGGCTGAGTCTGCTGCTCCGGCTGATACTCGAGGGTCACCAGCAGGATCTGGCCGCCTGCTTCCACCAGCTTGCTCATCAGCGCGGCATATTGACGACGCATCGCCGTCGGCAAGGCGATCAGCGCGGCGCGGTCATAGATCAGCCGGTAACGGCGACCCAACTCGGGGGCGGCGAAAAAATCCCCCTGAAAAATGCGCAGGCTGTCCACTTGATGGCACTGATAAGGCCCCACTTCGCTCACGGTAGCGGCGAGCTGGTTTTCACTGAAGAACTGGCTGACGGCAAGGGTCGATAGCTCGAAACCGTCGATCGGATGGCCCTGACCACTGAGCCAGAGCATGTCGCGGGACTTGCCGCACAGGGGAACCAGCACTGGCTCGTCCGCTTGCTGGGCCGACCACCAGGATTGCAGCCAATGGTTGAAGTCCGCCTGATGAAAGCCAATCCGGTTCTCTTCCCAACGCTGATGCCAAAACGCAGCTTCCATCGTTATTACCCTTCTGTACTAAAGATGCCTCAATATCACAACTTAACCGGCACCGCGCAACCCTCTGCCCTGCCCTTTTTGCCGCGCAGCCCCAGCGTGTTATCAGGCGAATGTCAGGAGTTCCCCTTGCCGCCGACCTCACTGCAGCAACTGGCCCGTATTGGCTGGTTTATCACGCTTTAGTCACGGGCACGGCGCCACCGCCCCATACAAAAATGTCATGGGTTGGTGGCGATGAATGAATGAGAGGCATGGCGCTGGCAGGTCAAACCGTGCCTGCCAACGCCAAAAAGGTCACGACAGGGTGGCGCGAGCGGCAGCCAGCTGACGGTCGATATAAGCAAAATCGGGGCGATCGGCGGGAATGTCACAGAGACAGGCCGCTTTGAGCTGATGCAGCCCATCGAGCGGTGAGCCTTGCGCGTCGCAATGCGCCAGCAGCTCCTCCAGCAGGCAGCCAAAGGCGCGCACCTCCAGTCGCTCAAGGCCTTGCGCCCGCTCGCGGTTGCTGCGGTCATAGCTGTTGCGTTCATACAAAGAGGCAGCGCCAAAATCCCCGAGCAGGGCGCGAGCCGGGGCGTCAGGGCCACGGGCAAACAGGATATTGTGGCCGTAGAGATCCCCGTGCATGATGCCCGCGCGGTGCAGATGGCCCGCCACCGAGGCGATGCCGTGGGCCATCGCCAGCGCATCCGGCACACAGAGGCGCAGCCCCTCGGGATAGACATCCCGGGTGCAGGAGTCCAGGCTCGGCGGCCCGGCCAGATTGGCAAAGGCCGGGTCGATCAGCTCCATCACCAGCGCCGCAATGCCGGAGGGGTGATCCGCTACCTTCCCCATCACCTTGATAAGGTTGGGATGGGTGCCCGCCGCCAGCGACGCCGCCATCTCGCAGCGGGGCAGCCCATCGCTGGTCACCGCCCCCTTGAACAGCTTGACCGCCACCTGACTGGCATCGCCTCTGTCGCTCGCCTGACTCGCGTTATCGGCACTGGTATTGGCATCAACCACGTCACCAACCATGTCATCAAAAATAGTGGCGCGATGGATAACGCCGGATGCCCCCTGCCCCAGCAGCTCGCCCAGCGCCAGAGTGTCCCAGGCAAGGGTCGCGACATGGGCATCATCGATGGCCCGCGCCTCCTCCCCTTCGCTAAAGGGGTTGCCGGAGTAGGCGAGCCAGGCGAGGCGCGGCAGCGACAGCAGCCACTCGGGGAAGCGCTCGATCCGGTTGGCGGCGATGCGCAGCAGCTCCAGATTGCGGCAGTTGGCAAGACTGGCTGGCAACTCGCGCAGACGGTTGCCCGCCAGCATCAGCTTTTGCAGGGCGTCACACTGGCCCAGCTCATCGGGCAGTTGTTCCACCGCGTTGTCAGTCAGGATCAACCAGCGCAACCCCGCAGGCAGCGCCCTGGCCGAGACGGTGGCAATCTGGTTGGCCTTAAAGCCCACCATGGTGAGCGCCGAACAGCGCCCCAGCACCTCGGGCAGCTCGGTAAAACGGTTCTCGGAGCAGAAGATGATGCGCAATTTGCTGAACCCGGCCAGCTCGTCAGGGAGCGCGCTGAGCTGGTTGCCGGTGAGATCCAGCACCTCCAGCGTCTCTTTAAGACTCAGGATCTCGGGTGGGAACTCCGTCAGATTTTCACAAAGCTTCAGATGGCGGGCACCGCACAGTTCACCCGCGCGCAGCTGTTCCAGAGTATGCATAACCGTTTCTCAATCCAGATGACCGCTCTGACGGCACAACACGGCCATCAGCGCGCGCCGAACCTGCGTCCGGCGGTTTTAAAGGGGGGCATTATAAAGGCTATGTCCCAATTAC
>NZ_NKWE01000068.1:0-18760 GCF_006243315.1 Aeromonas sobria | reverse complement strand
ATGTATCGGTTCAAGCAGTTGATGACGGGCAACATCAGTCTGCGTAACTACAACGGCCAAGTGGGAGAGATCATGGCCTACGTGTGTGCGATGAACAAACTGAATGCCCTTGGTCTGCCTGTCAGAAAGCCCCGAGTGTAACGGTCATTTGGGGCTGGGGCAGTTGTGGCTTGATGGTTGATTTGGGAAACAACGCCACGCTAGGCACATTCATTGTTAGCTTCAGAACTCATTTTAAAAACTGGATCAATTTTAATTCGTTTTGTTATTTCATTCTTATCCAAATTCTTCGCAAGCTCAAGATACTGATTGAAATCAAAATTGTTAATATTTCCAGATTTTGCGATTCGCGCAATATTGTACAATACAATCGCTTTAGAACTATCAAAAATAACATCAAGTTCACTAATCTGCTTTAGAATATCAATAATATCCCTCCTAACTTTATCGTCAGCGACAATTGCTTCAGAAGCGAGTAAGTCTGCCTCAACCCAATATTGCCTAGCTATGCCAAACTGGAGATACTCTTTGGCTTTTTCTGGATAACCATACATTGCCAATAGGGAGGCAATTACATCTTTCTGCTCATTTGCAGAGCCTAGTGAGCGTCTAAAAACCACCGCCTTAAATATTAAAGAAAACGTTCTTCGACCGACTTCTGTTGAAAGTAAAAATGCGAATACCCCTGCGTATGCTGCCATTAGTGATATGAAGATGGGGGTTCTATTGTTTTTGTCCGTTGTACCAATTGGTTTTCCGGCAACCCCTTTACCTCTCAGAGATACTCCCCCACCCTCAGTGATTGCATTCGAGCTTTGAAATATCACAGAAACGCTAGCACTTTCTCTCGGGTTTAAACTGTCTATTTTTAACTCAACTGCTCTCTCGTCGGTTCTCTTTTTGTGAGATATTGCTCCATTTATAGTTATTTTTGATTTCTGTATTACGCCATCTGAAAATGAAAGAACAAAAACAACATCTTCAACAACCCTATCACCTGAGTTGGTTATTTCAACTTGCTGAATAAAAAGCTTGTTATTGGAATCATCGAACGGAATACTCTGAATTGAATTATAGGTCAATTCAGTTTTCTCTGTCTGCCACCAAAATAAAAGCATGCCGGTCGCAATCGTGACAACCCCTGTAATTAATGCCGTTGCAATTATGGACTTCCAATTCATAGATTCCCCCAATGGTAAAACCAACTCAATATTAAGACTCGTAGGTTCGATTAGCGAAGCGTAATCGGACGTTCGCGGCCTTTCTGCAATGTGTCTCTTTAACTCACTAAAACCATCCCATCTTGCCACATCTCCGCCCCAGAAACTCACTCTTGAACTGGCAGCCAAAATCACCGGTTGTGACGTACTTTCCACATTAGCGGGGAGTATCACCGCGAGCGTCCGATTACGCCTTCCGGCTAATCGAACCTACGTGCTTTCAAAAATAGGCTGACCATCAACGACCAATGTTGGAATACGACCTGCTGGATTCAACTTCAAATAATCAGATGATTTTTGACTATTAGTTTTCTTATCAACCAACAACAGTTCATAGTCTGCTTGAACATGGTGAAGTAAAAAGTGCGGGGCTAGGCTCGCATTGTTTGGATAATAGTAAAGCTTAAACAAGACAGACTCCTTTCTGTTGATGCTTAAAAATTATTACATGACCGTAGGTTCGATTAGCGAAGCGTAATCGGACGTTCGCGGCCTTTTTGTAATATGTCTTTTTAACTCGCCAAAATCCTCCCATCTTGCCACTTCTCCGCCTCCCGAAACTCACTCTCAAACTGGCAGCCAAAGTCAACAGTCGGGATATACTTGCCAAGCCACATTGGCGGATAGTGTCACCGCGATCGTTCGATTACGCTTCGCTAATCGAACCTACTAACTGTCTGCTGCAATGCTGTGTTATAAGCCGTTTTGCAACTCATTTTTTAATGCTTTAAGCAATCCAGGAGCAGATTCCCTGACGAAAGCTATTTGAGCTTGTGAGAGGGGTTCACCATGAACCGCATAGTTACACACTGATATAACCTCCATTACACCATGAAGAACACTCTTGGATATTTGCTCATAGTTTCTTAGTGCATTCAATAATTTACCAACGGAGTATCTACGTCGATATTTTTCATCTACATCTGAATATTCGCGCAACAGATTTTCAAAAGACAATCTAACTTTGAACATTTCGACGCGGACTGGGTCAATGTCGTAATCATATACATCATCTTCTGGGGCGGCTTTAATGCCCATTTTATCCAGAGTACGTTGTATCTGTTCCGAGAGATCTGGTATATCAGAATCTTTCGGCGGAACAGCACCAGACTGAAAATATATCTGATTACTGTTGGCATTCGATACTTCGATTGAGGACTTAATTTCAGTTTTGAGTATGGAAAGTTGATAGTTTACATCTTTCTTTAAATCATCTATTTGCTGTTTTAGTTTTATACCAAATAAATCCATTTCTTGGAATATTGGCGCAAGACACACTCCAATCCATATCACGAAAACGACAACATCAAAGTAGGAAGGACTCCCCTCGATAAGCTTTGAGTATCGACCATACAAATAGAATCCTAAGATAACAACTAGGATTCCCCACCATACAGTTTTGAAGTTTTCAGAATTCTTCATCTATAACCTGACATCCTTAAGTCTTATAACAACAATTAGATAGAGAGATCTATTAATGTGTTAACAACACCTTTCATCTAACGCCCCCCTTTCACTCGTCATTACAACCAATAAATTATTTTAAAATCAATGCATTACCAACGCCTTGCACCAGCTCCACTTGTATCACTGGATAAAACCACAGTCAAGAAACGGAAATTGAAAATGCAGTCTCTATCCTCTTTTATGGGCTTGCCGTGATTTTTACCCAGCCATCTACACGATATAAAAAAGGCCTCATCATGAGGCCTTATCAGAAATATTCAGGTTCCGGCTGGTAGCCAGCTTTGCGGCAATCAACCCGGCTCGGAAGCCAAGGGCAGCACCTGGCCATCCAGCGCCTGATAACTGTTGGCTGGATAGTCCGGCACCGGTTCGCAATAGGGGATCCGGCTTAGCACCGGCGCCTTGATCAGGGAAGCCAGTCGATCACTGCGGCGCAAGCTGGTATCCGCCAACTCGGTCAGCAGGGCCAACCCGCCGCCCAGCCCCAGTCCGCCAATCACCCCGGCCAGCACAAATAGCCACAGCGGGTAGTTGCTCGGTTTGCTGGGGGCGAACGGCTTGTCGATCACCTTGATCCGCTCCCCTTGCTCGAAATTGCCGAGCGCCCCGGTGACTTTGGCCTTCTCATAGCGCAGCGAGAGATCCTGATAGAGGCCACGTTTTACCTCCAGATCCCGCTCCAGCTCAGCGAGTTGCCGTTCGGTATCGCCCTGGGAGTCCACCACCTTGTCCAACCCGTCGATCTGCGCCTGCAACCCGCTCACCGCTTGTTCGGTCTGGGTCAAGATACGCTGCGCCTGTTGAAACTCGGGTCCCATCGCCATATCGGGCTGACTGTGCAGGCGATCCCGCTCCTGTTGCAACTGCTCAATCTGATAATGCAGGCTCTGCACCTGACTGTGCTCATTGCTGTAGCGGGCACGCAGCAGGGCCAGCTCGGTCTGCATCTGTTGCAACTGCTCATCGAGCTGCAGCGCCAGCTTGCTCTGCTGCCCGCGGGCCAGCAGCTCCACCGCAGCTTTCGCCTGTTGCAAGGTGAGCAGGCTGTCGGCATAGCGCTCTTTCAATCCATAGAGCCGGGCGACGTTGGCACTCTGTTGCTGGGGCAAGGCACTGGCATGTTCCCGTTTGAAGTCGGCCAGTAGCTGCTCGGCCCCTTGCAATTCGCTACGGCGACTGTCGAGCTGGCTTTGCAAAAAACGCTCGGAGGATTCCGCCGACTGGCGCCCTTTACTGAGCAAGTTGAAAAAGAAACGCCGTGAGATCGCTTCCAGCAGACCGGCACTGTTGGCGGCCGAATCGGCCCTGACCTTGATTTCAATCACCTCGTCACCGATCAGCCGTAATGAGACAGCCCCGGAGAGCCAATCCATGATGGCATCGCGCTTGGCCGGTGGGGTCTCGTCGTTGACCAGACCGCGATCCCGCGCCACCCCATCGAGCACGTAGCGGCTGCGCAGCAGGGCTTCGAGCACCGCAAAGCGATCTTTGAGGCTCTCTTGAGTGATCAGATCCTTGAGGGTCGGGGTCTGGTTGGCATCTTGCGGCACCATAAAGGTGGTGCGACTCTCAAACTCCTTGGGGGTCAGCCAGCCAATGGCGCCGCCGACCAGCGGCATCACCAGCACCGGGATCACCAGCAGATAACGACGACGCCAGGCCGCAAACAAGATGAGGTAGAGGTTGTAATAGAACTGGACTGGCATGACATCACTCCCGATGACGCAGGTAGGGCTGTCATCTCTATGCAAGGCTGGTGCCAGTGCAAGGCCGGTGCCACTGCAAGAGTGCAAGGCCGCTGCCAGCACCGTTTAGCTCCCGTGGTTGCCGGGCACTGACTTGGCTAACGGCAAGAGTGGTACAAGATTCGCATTAACCGGTGGTCCGGGGCCGCGCCCCCTCCCTGTGCTGGAGTGCTCACCATGCTGCCATCGTCCGATCCCCTTACTCCCTCCGAGCGCCAACCGGCGGTGGTGCAAATCGTCCAGCACCTGCAGCCCGGCGGGCTGGAGACCATGGTGCTCAACCTGACCCAGGCCAATGCGGGCCACCAGCCGATGCATATCATCTCCCTTGAGGGGGACAAGGCGGCGGTATTGGCGGCATGGCCGGCCCTGCGCCCGTTCGCCACGCGGATCCACTGTCTGGCCAAACCGGCCGGTTGGTCCCTGACCACCCTCGGGCGGCTGACCCGCTTGCTGCGGCAACTCAAACCGGGGGCGGTGCATACCCACCATCTTGGCCCGCTGCTCTATGGCGGCTTGGCCAGTCGCTTGGCGCAAGTGACAACCCTGGTGCACACCGAACACGATGCCTGGTATCTCGATGACCCCCATCAACGCACCCTGGCCAGTCTGGGGCTGCGCACCTTCAGGCCGACTCTGGTGGCGGATGCGACCCCGGTGGCCACCCAGCTGCAAGCCAAGCTGGGGCAGTTGTCCGCACAGGTGATCCCCAACGGTATCGATGAACAGCGTTTTACCCCGGGCAATGCCGCCCTCGCCCGTCAGGAGATGGGGCTGCCGCAAGGGGTCAAATTGATTGGGTGCGCGGCGCGCCTCGAAACCGTCAAGGGCCATAGCTTGCTGCTGGAGGCGATCAGCGCCTTGCCGGAAGAGGTGCATCTTGCATTGGCAGGGGTCGGCAGTTTGCAAAATGCATTGCAGCAGCAGTGCCAAGGGTTAGGCATTGCCCATCGCGTGCACTTCCTCGGGTTGGTTGAGCAGATGCCGTGCTTTTATCAGGGGCTGGATCTGTTCTGCTTGCCGTCACTGGCAGAAGGGATGCCGCTCTGTGTGCTGGAGGCCCAGGCCTGCGGCGTCCCGGTGGTGATGAGCGCCGTTGGCGCGGCGGTCGAGATAGTCTGTCCGGCCAGCGGCTATCTGCTCGATAAACGAGACCCGCAGCTGTTGGTGCAACTTCTGGCACAGGGGTTGCTCAACTCAACTAGCCTGCGCGCAGTCACCCGTGAGTTTGTCTGCCAGCAAGGCAGCCTGAGCCAGATGGCGCAGGCCTATCAGGCACTTTACCGCCGTTAAGCAGACGGCACCGGATTAAAGGAGCATCCCATGGAGTGGTACATGATAGCGTTTTGGCTCTGTGCAGCGCTGGTGGTCTACCACCATGCTGGCTACCCCCTGCTGCTCAAATATTTTGGTCAGCGGGCCCGTCAGATCACCCCGCATCCGCAACCCATGACCCGTGGCCTGAACCGCAGCCATGGCGATGAGGCGCTCCCCACCATCACCCTGATCATGCCGGTCTATAACGAGGCGGCGACCATCGCGGCCAAACTGCAAAATATCGCCAGCCTCGATTACCCCGCCGACAAGCTGTGGGTCCATGTGCATTTTGATGGCTGCAGCGATGATAGCTATCCGATCGCCCTGCTCCAGCTCGGGGATCCGGCCCTGCAGCATGTGCAGATCAGGCTGTTTAATCACGATCTCAATCGCGGCAAGGTCGCCGTACTCAACGATGCCATGGCGCTGGTCAAGAGCGATTTGGTGGCCCTGAGCGATGTCTCTGCCCTGCTCCCCATCGATAGCCTGCTGCTGGCCGCCGCCCATTTTCAAGATCCCAAGGTGGGGGTGGTGGGGGAAGCCTACCGCTTCTGGCAAGCAGGCTCCGAGGGCGAAGAGCACTACTGGCGCTATCAGAGCCAGATCAAGCTGTGCGAATCAGCCCTCGGCAGCATGCTGGGCGCCCATGGTGCTTTCTATGTGATCCGCAGCCACTGCCTCACTCCGCTGGCGAGCGATACCATCAACGACGATTTCATCCTGCCGATGCAGGCCATCGCCAAGGGTTACAAAGCGGTCTATGACAATCGCTGCGCCGCACTGGAGCTGGAAGTATCTGATGCTGCCCTTGAAGCGGTGCGGCGCAAGCGGATCGGGGCTGGCAATACCCAGCAACTGCTGCGCCTGTTGCCACTGCTGCACCCCAAATTTGGTTGGGTGGCGTTTAATTTTGCCAGTGGCAAAGGGCTACGGGTATTGATGCCCCTGTGCCTGATGCTGCTGTGGCTGTGCGCTATCCCTCTGGCCACTGCATCTGCCTTTTTTGGCGCCGTACTTGCCGCGCAACTGCTGGGCTATGCCCTGGTGGGAGTGATCCAGCTGACCCCGAATTACCGCTGGCCCGGCCCGCTGCGCACTATCCACTATCTGGTGCTTGGCCACTGGTACAACGGCATTGGCACCCTCCACTACGGCTTGCGCACATTGATCCGTTCCACCACTCAGGAGAGAGCAGCATGAAACACCCCATCCCGACAGTGACCCTGGTGGTCAAACGCATCATGGATCTGGCTGGTGCATCCCTTGGCTTGTTGCTGACGCTGCCGCTGTGGCCCCTGATCATGCTGGCTATCCGCCTCGATAGTCCGGGGCCGGTGTTCTTTCGCCAACTGCGGATTGGCCGCAGCCATGCCAGCCATACCGAGCTGTTTTTTATGATCAAGTTTCGCACCATGCGGGCTGATGCCGAGGCGGGGACAGGCCCGGTCTGGTGCGGGAAAGGGGATAGCCGCATCACCCGCAGCGGCGATTTTCTGCGTAAAACCCGGCTCGATGAGCTGCCGCAATTTCTCAATGTGCTCAAGGGAGAGATGTCGCTGATTGGCCCCCGGCCAGAACGCCCCGGCATCGCCAACCGGCTGGAAGATGCGGTGCCGTTTTTTATTGAACGCACCTATGAAGTGGCCCCCGGCATTACCGGATTGGCGCAGGTCAATCAGGGCTATGATGAGTCACTCGATGACGTGCGCAGCAAGCTGGCCTTTGATCTGGCCTACTCGGTCGCCCTGCTCCACCCCTGGCGCTGGCTGGTGCAAGATCTCCAGATCATCGGCAAGACCATTGCCATTATGGTCGGCAAGAAGGGCCGCTGAGCCCCTACCTACTGGTGGATTCACAATCCCCACCAGCCACCACATCCCAACCCGATAGCACTGGCCATTGCTGATGCAATGGCCTTTTTCTTGATCCCCTCGCAACCATGTCGCGCTATGGTGTCAGCCCCTTGCCAACACAGCGTCCTCCAAGGGGCGGCTGGCCCGCTACCCTGGATGCCGCACCGCAGGCATCAATCAGCGGCGGTGCAACGCACCCGCCAAGACGAATCCCGCAATAGCCCGCTACCCTCGATGCCGCAGCAGCACCCTCCATCGGGGGGCGTTGTGGCGGTTGTGGGCCTTCGCCAAGCTGCGGCGGCACACTTCTGAGACTGCACACTTCTGAGGCTACACACTGCTACGGCTACACACTGCTACGGCTGCACACGGCGGAGGCTGCACACGGCGGAGGCTGCACACTTTTGCGGTTACACACAGCGGATCAAGGGCGATGGCACCGTCGGGTCACCGTCCTTTACCGCAGGTGGCAACCCGTTAAGACGCCAGTCAGTCGAGATCGCTTCGCACGCTCATGACTCGTTACCCATTACCCATAAAAAAGCGAGTGGCCAGGCCACTCGCATTGGTTCATCTCACGGGCTGGTTAGCGGGGATAGAGCGCCAGAATATCACTCACTCTGTGATTGACGCTGTAACCGCGCGCTATGGTTCTGCGCGCCGCCTGACTCATCCGGCCACGCACCCCCTCATCGCTGCGCAGCCAATAATTGACCAGATCGGCCATGTCCTGCACATGGCCGGGCTCCACCAGCCAGCCATTGGACTTGTGATCAATCAGCTGCACCAAACCACCCACAGCAAAGGTGCAGACCGGAATGCCGTGGGCCATCGCCTCCAGCGCCACCAGCGGCAACCCCTCAAACCGGGAGGTGATACAGAGCAGATCAATATGGTGCCACTCGTTGGCCATTTGCCGAAAACCGTGGAGCTGCACGCGGTCACCATATTGCTGCCACAAGGTATCTTGCAATGGCCCAGCACCGTAGAGATGAAATTCGCCATCGGGACAGAGCGCCGCCAACTGGCAAAAACTCGCGGGTCCCTTTTCAGCTGACAGTCTGCCAACAAACGCGATGCGATTGCCTTGTACCGCGACAGGGGATGCAGGCATCGGCACGAAGTTGCTGATCACCGTGCTCGGCACTGGCAATCTGCGAGCAATCGCCTCACTCACTGCAATACAGGTCGCAAAACGCGCCGTGACCCGATCCAGCCAGCTGTAAAACTTCAGTAACCCCTGCCCCTCATCACCACTGTGAAAGGTGGAGACGACCGATTTTCCGCTGCACCAGGCGGTCAGACGACCGAGGATCCCGGCCTTGTAACCATGGGTGTGCACCAGCACATCACCGGATTGACTCGCCAACGTCTGCACAAAATCACGGCTGTTGCGACAGACCCGATAAGGTAGCCCCTGCTGCTTGAGTAGCGCAATAAAGGGGGTTATTCCGTGGTTGCTCACCAGCACTATGGTCGGGTTCAGCCCCCTGCTCAGCAGATCGCGCGCCAAATGGGTAATGTGAACTTCGATCCCGCCTACTTGACGGGCATCAATAGCGAGCCAGATCGGCTGTGTTGGTAACATAAGCGCCCTCCTTGTGTGGCTCCACGCCATGTGCAACATGGCGACTGCGTACTGCTGCAGAGATGCATAGAGCGGGCCAGCAACACCAAGGAAGGGCAGGATCAGGCGGCGGGATAAGCGAGCAGTAACAGGGTCATATCATCCAGCGCGGCCCCCTCGGCCCGCTCATCAAACCAGTTGGCAATCCGCTGTGCCAGCCGCTCCAGACTCGGCTCGGGCGTCAGGCACAATGTCCGCAATTGATCTTCCCACTGCTGGCGCTCGCTGGCATCTCGGCTATCGAGCAAGCCGTCGGTCCAGAACAGCAAGCGCTCTCCCGGTTTAAGCTGACGCTGATTGGTCACAAAATGGGGGTCTGGTCGCAAACCGGGTAAGGGGCCAGTCACCCCGACCTGACGCACCGAGCCCGGCCCGATCAGCCAGGGCGCAGGATGACCGGCACTGGCCCACTGCACCCGCCCCTCGTCACCGAGCTCGATACACAAGGTGGTGAGCAGGGTGGCCCCCAGCAAGGGATCACTATGGACCGCGTTGGACAAAATGGTCAGCAGGCGGGCGGGGGCGCGTTCCAGATCGTGGGCGGTCAGCAAGCCACGCAAATAACCGGCATAGGCATGGGCAAAAAACTTGGCCTCAGCGTCGTGGCCCATCACATCCCCGAGCCACAACACCCGATCTTTGACCAGTAGAAAGTCCCCGCCCCCCACTGTGGCCGCGCGGGTTTGCAACGCCAGCGGGTATCCGTTTATCGAGGTGGCGGGCAATAACGGGCGCAGCGCCGAGGTCATCCGCTGATCAAGCTGCGCCCCCCATTGTGATTGCAGTTGGCGAGAACGCTGCAACACCCGGGACACCGCCATCAACAGGTCTTGTTTGGTGATGGGTTTGACCAGAAAATCGTCGATACCCAAGGCACCGGCACGACTCTGGGTCCATTGATCCTGATGGCCGGTGAGAAAAATAAAGGGGACCCCCTTCATCTTGGGATCTTTCATCAGCTGCTGGCGCAGCGCAAAACCGTCGAGACCTTCCATCTCGATATCGGACAGCACCATGGCGGGCGGCTGTCTTCCCAATACCTGCAAGGCCGCGTCGGGATCGGCATAGGATTCGACCCGGTAGTGCTCATGCAGATAAGCCGTGAGCAGGGCGCGCATCACCTTGTCATCATCAATGACGGCAATCACGGGCAGCGCCTTGATCACCGCATGAGGGCGCAGGCTGACCCGATTGCGTTCCCCCTCGCGGGTAAAGCGCACCTCGGCAAATAACTGGTGTACCAGGGCGAGCCCATAGCCTCCCTCTTGCAGCTCATCGGGTAACGGCATAGGGCTAAGGGTGGGCTGGGGCCCGCCATCATCCTCCAACAACAGGATCAGGCCCTGCTCGTCTTGTTTAAGAGTGAGCCACAGCTGAGTGGCAGGCGGCATGGCATGGCGGACGATATTGGTCGCCAGTTCACTGAAACAGAGCAGCCAGTTGGCTTGCTCCTGCTGGGACACCTGAAACAGGGACAACCCTTGTGCCAGCCGGTGGCGCAGTTCACGCACCGCTTGCAAGCTGGCAGGGGCAGATCGCAACCAATCATCCATACACACTATCCATCAGCCATCTCCAGAGACACTCGCCACCCGCCCCTACTGCGCCCGGTCAGATCCGGAAGTTAAGTAGCGAACTGCGCCGACACCAGCGCTTAAGCCATTCGGTCACCCGGTTGCTGGGCAGCCGGTTGAGTTCCCGCAGGATCTCGCTGGCCAGGCCCGGATTGAGCTTGTCGTTATAAACCGCCCCCACCAGATTGGCGTCAGCCCGCGTAAGTTTATCCACCGCACTCTGCACGGCGCTGGTCGGCGTGACCCCGGCCAACACCACCAGCAACGCCCCGTCACAGGCGCCACACACCTGATCGGCAGGAATATTGCCCCGATTGAGGGCATTAAGGGGGGAGGTATCGAAGATCACCACATCATAATGTTCGAACCAGCGCTGCAGCAGTTGGCGCAAGGTATCTTTGTTGCGAAACGCCATCAAATCTTTACCGGGTGCGGGCAACAGTGAGAGCGAACGACCATGCGCTACCGGCTCGGGCACATCGTTGGGCCCCCAGGCGAGCGCCGTCGCACGCCCAGGGTGATAAAGATTGAGATCCACCAGCAGGGTACGCAGCCCATCCGCTTCTGCTCGTCTGGCCAACGCATCGCAGATGGAGCTCACCCCTTCCCCCCCTTCGGCAGAGGTGATGGCCAGCGAGCGGATTCCCCGGGCGAGAGTCGCCGCGTAGAGGGATTCGAGCTCCAGATATTGAATGGGGATGCTCATGTCAAAGCGTCCCGACCAGCGCTACCACCGAAATCGTGGTGAGAATATCCCGCATCCCATCCATGAAAATCGCCCAGTTGCTGCTCTTGCTATCAGGGATAAAGACGGTGTCCCCCGCCCGCAATACCGGCAGTTGGCTAAAGTCAGGCTCCTTGGCAAAGCCATCGAGATCAAAGCTGCGGGCCTGATCCCCCTGCTCGCTGGTGGCCATGTTGATCACCACGATCTTCTTGATATAGGCGGTGTTGGTCGGGCCACCAGCCTCAGCCAGCAGATCCAGCAGGGTCATGGAGGAGTCAAAGCGATAGCGACCGGGGCGCGCGATCGCCCCCAGCACCCGAATGGTGTTCTCCTTGGGTTCATCCAGCCAGGGGCGATTCTTCTCTGGCAAGTAAATGGAGTCGCCCGGCATCACCTTGGGCAGCAAGGTTTCATCACCGGTTTCAAAGTACATGGCAAGGTCGAGCTTGCTGACCCGCGCCGTGCTGCCATTGCGGTGGGCAATACGCACATTGCGCAGATCGGCGGCCGCCGTCGGGCCATCGGCTGCCGACAAGATATCGATAAACCCCAGCTGGTCGTTAAAGGCATAACGCCCCGGCGCGCCGACCTGGCCAAAGATATAGATGGAGCTGTCCGGTGACTGGCGCACCCATTGGGATTTGTTATCGCTGGGATCGGTGGGCAGCTCGGGGATCATGATGGTAAAGCCCGCGCGGATCCGGGGCAGGCTGGCCAGCGCCCCGCCCTGATGCAAAAATCGGTCAAGGTCAAACAGGGTCGGCGTGGCCTGGCCCCCCTCGGAGGTGAGGATCTGGACTTTGGCGATATCGGCCTGCTCACTGGGGCCACCGGCGTGGGCAATCAGATCCAGCAGCGACATCTCATCAGACCATTCATAACGACCCGGGATCCGCACCGCCCCCATCACCATCACCGCCCGTCCGGGCGCCACTTTGAGCCAGGACTTCTCGTTGATGTCGGTCTTCTCCGGCACAAAAATCGCGTCACCGGGTTTTATTTGTGGCAATGCCTTTTGGAGTCCCTCTGTATAGGCCTGCAGATCAATGGGCTCTACACTGCCATCGGTGCGCAGCAAGCGGATTTGGCGACTCTCGGCATAGCGGGTCGGGCCACCGGCATTGGCCAGAATATCGAGGAAGGAGTCCCCTTCCCGCCCCTCATAAGCACCGGGTTTGAACACCTCGCCCATGATGTAGATGGTGCGGGCACCCCGTTTTATCTGCTCTTCATCCTTGGGTATAAAGATGGTGGCCCCCGGCGCCAGATTGGGTAGCAAGGCGTTATTGCCGGAGTCAAGGTAGGCCTTGAGATCAAACAGCTCGGGGGCATCGCCATTGATCACCCTGATCCGCTCCACCCCGGCAAAACGGGTCACACCGCCCGCCCGCATCAGCAGATCAACAATGGTGTTGCCACTTTTGAAACTGAAGGCGCCCGGGCTATTGACCTCACCAAACACCTTGATCGCCTTGCCGGTATCACCATCGCCCCCTGCTGCCAGCGTGGCAGCATCAAAATCGATCTGCACGTTGCCAATCAGGGGGGATGCGGGCACAAACACCACATCAAGGGATTGCAGCGGCGGCAACACGCTGGCATCGCCGGTATCGAGGTAACGCTTGTAGTCAAAGCTCGATACCGTGCTGCCACGGCGCACTTGCATATTGTTGAGCTGGGCCCCAGGCACCAGACCGCCAGCGGCATCGAGGGCCATCTGCACGTTGCCATCGGGGGCCAAATCATAACTACCGGGTTTTTTGACATAGCCCATCACGCTGATCAGCAGCCGCTTTTCCAGCAAGGTGACGGTCAATTGAGAGAGGTTGTTGTAAACCGGTGTGAGGGCGGTGCGGATCAGCTCATCCGCCTGTGGCAAGGTTTTCCCCCCCACCACCACAGTGCCGACTTCAGGTAGCGTAATCTCCCCTTGCTTGTTGATCTGGAACGGCTGATCAAAGGCAGGCTCACCGGGCTGCACTATGGCCAGCCGATCACCGGGAGCGAGTAAGGTGGAAGCCAGTAACGGGCTAGTAAATAGCAGCAAGAAAAAACCGATCAATCCTTTGATAGCGCCCCGTTTCATAGACATCCTTTTTGTCTGTTACGTTTGCCCCCATTGTCGCAAGGGGAGCCCTGACCAATCAGTGCTACAGCCCGCAACGGTGGTTTGTTGCAGCCGCAAACGTACTTTTTGTAGTGACTGTGCCAACACCGTCTGACGCCAACCGACCTCAGACCAGAGCCGACCATGCATATCCCGTTCGATATCAATGCGTTGTGATTGTAATTGTTTAAGCTCAGCAGGCATACACTCCCTTAGATGAGATTGCTGTAACTGCACAATCTGCGAATCAAGGGTCTTCTGAGCCTCATCATAACGAGACCAGACTTTTCGTTCATCCTCATTCACCGGAATACGCGTCGGCCTCACCTCGGCCAGTCCGCCATAACCCGCAGGTGGCCACTGAGTACAACCCGACAGCATGATAGATGACAGCAATAGCCCCCATCGTTTCATGATGCGGCCGCCATCATGTTACGAGCACGCATATAGGTTTTGAGCGTGTCATGACAAGGGATCACCCTGTCTATATGTAACATTTCCAACAGATCGTGGGGTTGACCTGGCCCACAAACAAGGGCCATCTGATGCCCGTTCATAATCAGTCTTTTATAGAGAAAAACCAATGCCCCAATCCCTGACGAGTCGATAAAATGCACATCGCTGATATCTGCCAACACATTACCGTGATAGGTAGCCAGCTCCTCGAACAACGGACGCAACGCACTGACCGCCATCGCATCGAACTCATTTTCCAGTACCACAACCTGAGTGTCATTAAGGGTGTAAGTCATACTTTCCATGGTTAACTCCTTGTCTATATCCCGGACTGTTCACTGTCATCGCACTCGCCACCTTGCAACTGTCATGCCGAGCCCAGATTAGTCGACCGGATAACCCGTCATGCTCTCCATATGATACTCCTCCCGCCCTACTCTTCACACATCCAGACCCAATTTCAGTTACCAATTTGCAACAAGGCTGCGTATTACCTTGCAAACTGCAACGACAACTGTCACCAAAGAGCACAGATAGACTGAACTCGCCTTAAAAATGCGGTGATACACGCGATATTTAACTCGGCCCGAGTTTTGCTTGCCTCCTGTTACCGGGAGCAACAGTGGTTGTTCTGCGTGTCATCATCGAACAGGTTCAAGGAGGAAGTTATGAGACTAGGCCTTTATATCGCACCACTACTGGGCGCCCTCAGCGGCCTCACACAAGCCGCCCCCACCCTTGAAGATGCGCTGCTCAAGGTAGAGGGAGCGATCGAAAGCCCCACTCATCACACGTTTTATCTGTGGGATAGCGCCATGCTGGACCAGTTAACCCAGTATGAAATCACCACCCATACCCCCTGGTATGACCAAGCCAAGACGTTTCGTGGCCCGCGGCTGCAAGACGTCCTGGCCAAGGTCGGGGCAAATGGCACGCAGCTCACCATCACCGCACTCAACGACTACTCGGTGCAGGTGCCCACCAGTGATGCCGCGCAATACCAGGTGATCCTCGCCCGCACCATCGATGGCAAACCGCTCTCGATCCGCGATAAAGGCCCACTATTTCTCATCTATCCATTCGATCAGTATCCGGAGCTGCGCAACAAGCTCTATTACGGTCGGGCCATCTGGCAGATCAGCCAGATCAAGGTCGAGTAGGTCCCACCATGCGATCCCTGGCTGCAAGTCAGCGTTTTCTGGCGGTGGTGCTGTGCGTATTGCTGCTTGCCTTTGCCGGCATTGGCACCATTCAATATCGGCAATTTCAGGATCTGCAGCGCAGCACCAGCCAGGGTGAAGATAATGTGATGTGGAACTACTTCCAGCTCTACAACGAAGCCCTGCGCTTTCAAAATGCGCTACGCCATGAGCCGCAAGCCAAATATCAACTCAGATACGATATTTTGGTGAGCCGCATGGACCTTATTCTGCAGAGCAAGGATCGCTCGCTGCTACAGCAAACCGCGATCTACCAGCAGGCCAGCACCGGGATCCGCCACTACATTGCGCTGGCCGATCGCTGGCTGGGGCCGGAAGGGGCTGAACCGTTAGGGCCTGCCGCCCATCAGCAATTGCATCAGCAACTGGCCCTGTTGCTTCCCTTGTTGCATCAACTGACCCTGGAGGTGAATCAACAGGCCACCCTGTTTGACGTAGCGCGTCGTGACGATGTCAGACAGCAGATCATCACCACCACCCTGATCGCCGCCCTGCAATTTTCCCTGCTGTTCATACTGGCCTTGTTGATCTCGCGGCAGATGAATATCTCGTCGAAGCAACACAAACTGATGCAACAGCTCAACGAGAAGCTGACACGGGCTACCCGCGAGGCCGAAGCGGGCACCCGAGCCAAAAGCAGCTTTTTGGCCAATATGAGCCATGAGATCCGCACCCCGATGAATGGCATCCTCGGGATGCTGTCTCTGCTGGCCGATCGCGATATGGCCCCACGGGAACGGGATTACCTTGAGACAGCACGCGAGTCTGCCAACCACTTGCTCGGTCTGCTCAACGACATTCTGGATATCTCAAAACTGGAAGAAGGCAAGATAGAGCTGCAGCTCACCCCCCATCACCTGCCACAACTGCTGGAAGATATTCGCGCATTGCTACAAAGCAGCTGCAATGAAAAAGGGATCACCCTCACCCTCACCATTGCCGACGATACCCCCGAATGGTTGATGATCGATCCGCTCAGAGTACGCCAGATCCTGTTTAATCTGCTCAGTAATGCCATCAAGTTCACCCATCATGGCGCAGTCAACATTCATATTGATAGCACCAGGCTGGAGCAGGAACGTTACTCCATACGGGTAGCGATCCAGGATACCGGCATTGGTATGAGCAAGTACCAGCTGCAAAACCTGTTTCAGCGATTTGCTCAGGCTGATGTCTCTATTACTCGTCAATATGGTGGCTCCGGTTTGGGCCTTGAAATATCACGCAACCTGGCACGGTTGATGGGCGGAGATATCTCAGTGGCCAGCCAAGAGGGAAAAGGCAGCCAATTTACCTATATCTGGCCAGCTCAAGCCACCACCCCCTCCATTGTCTGCCTGCCTGCCAAGCCTGCGGATCAAGAGCGCTACCGTATCTTGCTGGTGGATGATAACGCCACCAACCGCAAGGTGATCGGCGCCATGCTCGACTCGGTTGGCCATCAGGTCACCCTTGCCGTACAGGGGGCTGAAGCGCTGGAGAAACTGGCTGACGCTGACTTTGATCTGGTGCTGATGGACGTGCAGATGCCCATCATGGATGGCCTGGCCGCAACCACACACATTCGGACTTCCCAGCACCCGTGGGCAACTATCCCCATAATCGCCTTAACCGCCGATGCCATGCCCGAATCCAAACAGTACTACTTGTCACACGGCATGAATGGCTACATCACCAAACCGATCAGTAAAGAAACCTTGCTCAACGAGATCAACAGACAAGTCTCACGGGACCTGTATCAGCGCAACCACTCCCACCCTCGTCACGGATAGTGCCCAGCGTTGGGATCAGCCATGGGCAAGGTCTTAGGTGGATGGTGAATTACCTTCACCTGAACCTGCCCCCTATAACCAATGAGGGGCCCGCAGGCCCCTCATTGGTTCATTTCAACGTTATGCCCAACAGGCATCATTGGCGGGTTCATCTACGACAGACGTGTTCCAGATGCCCATTCGATATCGCTATGGTGCACTGCGTTACTCAGCAGCCGTTGGTGCAGGTTTCAGCGGGATTGTTCCCCAGTATCCGAACCAGTAACGCACGTGGTTCACGAACAGCATCAGTGCCCACAGCGAGCACTTTTCCGTCCATGTTGGCGGTGTATTCAGCCACCACATCCCCAAAGGCATTACGCTGCAACGCCACTTTCTGCCCCTGTTTCACATCGTCCCCCAACTTGACGAGGATCTCGGCAAAACCACCCGTTGTTGCCCGGATCGAGCTCATTTCATTACCGATATATGCCTTGTGGCTCTCGGCGGTGGCACCCAGCTTGCCGTCTATCACCTTGTAGTGGGCCAATACGTTTAAAGCCCCCTGCAACCCACGATCTATCATGTCCTGTTGATACACGCGCGGCTCGCCCACTTCTGCGGTTATCGCCGGGATACCATTCTCAACAAACGTCGTTTCCATCGAGCCGGTTTCACCAGGATCTTTTTTGATTTGGTCAGCGGGGAACAGTTCAGCAATGGTCTTCACATCCGCATTGCGATAGTCGGCATAGATAAAGAGCGGGTACGCCGTTCCGGTAGACTGGGTGTGGTAGTCGATGGCCAAATCGACATTCCCTTTGTAGATCTTGTTCCACATCAACCACGCCTGACGCTCGGGGGGATTACCTGTCTCTTTACCTGGATGGATCCGGTTGTAATCGATCACATCGCCACCGTCGGTCGAGATCGCCCAGGTACGTGACACACGCTCCAGGCCGGAACGATTGGGGCCAATAACACCAATAACACTCCCTTTCATCTTGGCCGGATCAAGTTGTACCATCGCCTTTTGCACGATCCGGACACCATTGAGCTCGTCACCATGTACGCCAGCCTGCAGCAATACTTTTTTACCATCAGCAGCACCTTTGGCCACCATGATCGGCACATACCAGCGCTGACCGGTTCCGGTCTCGACCCCCTCAAACATAAAGCGGTGCTGACCTGTAGCAAGATCTGCTACATCCAGGGCCGAGATCACTGGCACGCCTTGTACCTTATCGCCGGTGTATTGGGTTGCAGCCTGAGCAACCGAACCAAAAAGTGCTAATCCAACAGCAAACGCTACATAACGCATACGACTCTCCATGATGCTCAATATGATTAGTAATAATGCTCGGCGTTGTTGCCCAAATCAGCCATCAGGTCACAACGTCCCCAGCCCCAGGTGACCGCTACACTCGGGGCTTTCTGACAGGCAGACCAAGGGTATTTAGCTTGTTTATAGCGCTTACATACGCCATGACTTCTCCCACTTGGCCGTTGTAGTTACGCAGACTGATTTTCCCCGCCAGCAACTGCTTGAACCGATACATCGCCGTCTCTGCCAGCGAGCGCCGATGATATCCCGACATCTTCTTCCAGTGCGCCAGCCCTTCCTTGCGCATCACCAGCACAGCGTTATTTCTTGGGTGTCCCTTTTTCCATAGCCCAGCGTTCTTGCGAGGCGGGA
>NZ_NKWE01000067.1:0-1244 GCF_006243315.1 Aeromonas sobria | reverse complement strand
TCTAGACACTTTTGAGCCGTTCGAAATATTGCTTCTCACACTCTACTGGCGATAGCCCATTGTTGAAACTGTGCCGACGCTTGGGGTTGTAAAACATTTCAATGTAATCGAACACATCCTGCCGGGCCTCTTCGCGATCCGCATAGGTTTTACGTCGGATCCGCTCGCGTTTGAGGAGCTGGAAGAAACTCTCCGCCACCGCGTTATCATGACAATTGCCACGTCTGCTCATGCTGGCCTTGAGCCGGTGAGCCCGCAAAAAATCCTGCCAGTCATAGCTGCTAAACTGGCTCCCTTGGTCAGAATGAACCAGCACTTCCTGTTCGGGTCGCCGTCGCCACACCGCCATCAGTAACGCGCTGATGGCCAACTCTCGGTCGATCCGTGGCCCCATTGACCAACCAATGACTTGTCGTGAAAACAAATCCAATACCGCGGCCAGATAGAGCCAGCCTTCATGGGTTCGAATATAAGTGATGTCCGTTACCCAGACCTTATTTGGCTCAGTCACATCGAACTGGCGTTCAAGATGATTCGGTGCAACCACCGTTGGCCGGCCACCATAATGACTGGGACGGCGACGATAACCGGTTTGTGAACGTAAACCTTCATGACGCATTAATCGCGCCACCCGGTGTTTCCCACAGGTCTCGCCCATCTCTCGCAGGTCGTCCCGGATCTTGCGATAACCATAGACGCCGCCGCTTTCTAGCCAACATTGCTTGATCTGGCCCAGGAGGCGTTGGTCTTCAAGCGCGCGGGCAGATAAAGGCTGGTGCTGCCAGGCGTAATAACCGCTCGGGTGGACATTCATCATCCGACACAATCGGCGGATGGGATGTGTGGACGCGTGCTCCCGGATGAAGGCGTACCTTACCCTGACAGCTTGGCAAAGTACGCGGCTGTAGATTCAACTTGTCAACGCAACACTCTTTTCAATAACTTCTTTTGGCGTTTTAAATTTCAGGATTTTCCTCGGTCTGCTGTTTAGTTGCGCTGCAACCGTATCCAGCTCTTGCTGGGAATATTGGGCAAGACATGTCTTTTTGGGGAAGTATTGTCGGATCAGCCCATTGGTGTTTTCATTCGTCCCCCGTTGCCAGGGACTCTGGGGATCACAGAAGTAAACCTTCACCCCAGTGTTTGCAGTAAACTCCAGATGCTTGGCCAGTTCCATGCCGCGATCCCATGTCAGCGACTGTCTGAGCTTACGCGGCAACGTCTTAAATTTTTCTGTAATTGCT
>NZ_NKWE01000066.1:0-5397 GCF_006243315.1 Aeromonas sobria | reverse complement strand
GTGGCTTGATGGGCAGCCATCGCACGCAAGAAGCGGTGACGCCAGAGGAAGGCAGTGTTTTTGCTGACCCCGCAACGCAGAGCGGCCCGGCGGACAGTCAGTCCTTCAATGAGGGCTTGCGCGTAGTCTTCCCAGCACTGCGCTTTACGTAATCTGGCCAAGGGGGTCCTGGTCAGCACGGTGCTGGTGCGCAGACACCGTTTGCAACGGTAGCGACGTAGTCCCCGACTCCATCCCCAAGGCGCCAGCTGATTGGCATCGGCCTGGCAATGTGGGCAACCACTGCATGCAGGTAGCTGGGTATTGAGGGAGGTAATGGCGTGGGGCGCAGTGAGCTCCTGCCGGGCAACACGGCGTTGGCGCAGGGTAAGCTGTGGAAAGAGAGACAACAGGTGTTGAAAGGCTGGGGTATCCATGATGGTAGACCTCAAGGTGATGGCCTACTTCAAGCTTAGCCTTTCAACACATAATTGGGACAGAGCCATTTTTTATGGTTTCTTGATGTGGTGCCGGTGTTGGGTCGCTCGCCATGGAATTAACTGGTATTACCTGTCAGGATGACTACAATGCACAATCACTTTTTTCGCTCGATCCTGAATCATGTTTGCCCAAGACCCCGTATTTGACTCCTCCTTTGAAGCCCGCTTTTTACATCCCCGTTACTGGTTTAGCTGGTTGGCACTCGGTGTGCTGATGCTGCTGGCGTTTGTGCCGGTCCGGTTGCGTGACCGTCTGGCAGATGTGCTGGCACCGCTGGTGTTTCGCCTGTCGAAAAAGCAGGTTTACATCGCCAGAACCAATCTGGAGATCTGCTTTCCCGAGAAGAGCCCGGAGGAGCGGGATGCCATTGCGCTGACCTCGATCCGCGTTGGCCTCAAGAGTCTGCTGGGATTTGGCGAGTTCACCATGTGTAGCCAGCGTTATCTGATGAGCCGGATGCAGGTGAGCGGTTGGGAACACATCGAGGTGGAGCGGGCAGCCGGTCGTCCGGTGATCCTGGTGGTGCCCCACACCTGGCCGGTGGATGCAGCCGGCTACTGCTTCACCCAGCGCGGGGTGCCCATGTGCACCATGATGAAGCGGGCACGCAATCCGGTATTTGACTGGCACCTCAACCGGGCTCGAGCCAAAAACGGTTGCCGCGTTTATGAGCGCAGCGCCGGGATCAAAGCGGTGATCAAGACTATCCGTCGAGGCCGCAGTTTCTTCTACCTGCCGGATCAGGACCATGGCCGCGAGAAGAGCATCTTTGCTCCCTTCTTTGATTGCCAAAAAGCAACTTTGCCCGCCTTGCCCCGTCTGGTGCAGGTCAGCGGTGTCAAGGCGGTGCCATTGCTCGCTTGCTACGATGAAGCGCATCACTGCTACCGGCTGGAGATTGATCCCCCGTTTGACAACTATCCCACCGATGATGTGATGGCAGACACTTGCCGGATGAATGACATGGTGCAGCAGCAGCTGACTCGCCATCCGGGTCAGTACATGTGGTTCCTCAAGATCTTTGATACCCGTGAAGATCAAGAGGGGTCGGATGGCCGTTACGAAGAGGGTATCCGGCGGATCCGCCAGGGGTTGCCACCCCAGGGCTAATCCGTGCATTCTGCTATCTGACATGGCCCCAAGCGGGCTAATGCCAGTCAGTTAAGCCTGACTGGCATTGTTTTTATTGGCTTTTTTAACTCCATACTTCTGTGGCCTGGGCTTCACGCAGCGCGGGTAACTTCGCTCCCTTCGGGCCGGTAATACAAACTGCCCTGCCTGTTTCTCCAGCTCCGCCACGCGTCCCGGGATATTCCCCGGCGACACATACGGCATGCAACTCAACTCATGGATGAGGTAGACCGAGGCCATGTGAAAACTCAGCTGACTCGCCGTATATCCTTTCAGGCTCGCCGCCATCTTCACCATCTGACTGCGCAGCAGGTTGTACGCCAGCAACACACCCCATAGCTCTTGCCGTATCCCCGCCGCCTTCTTGCTGCGCAGGGTCAGCCGGTGCTGTTGCAGGCTGTGCTTCATCTCCCGATAGCCCAACTCGATTTCCCAACGATGACCATACAGGTCGACGATATCGGCGCCAGGGAAGCGCATCGGGTCGACCATCGAGGTCAGCACCTGCCGCTCTTTGCCGTTGATAGTGCGAGTCAGCAAGCGGGCTTCTAGCGTCTCTGGCAGTTGCGGCCACTTCTTCCTCGCCTGTGGACTGGGTTTGAGACGCACCAGAGCATCCTGACGCCCCAGTTTGCGCAACACCTCATACTGCGTGCCCTTTTTGAGTGGCAGCAACCAGTGCCGCTCGCTGCCAGTGGTCTGCCAGGCATGGAGCAAACCGAGGGAGTAAAACCCCTTGTCGAACAGGGTCAGCGAGTGGTCCGGCGTGCGCGCAACAAGCTGTTCGGCCAACACCATCTCGTTGACGGCGCAACTCTCCATGACGGCCTGAACAAGCAGGTGACTGGTCAACTCCATCTGGCAGAGCATGCGCACCTGCGGATAAGCGGTCTCGCCATGCTGGGTGCCGGGCTTGGCAAAGACAGCGGCATTGTCCGGGGTATCAGGCGTGCGCCACATCACGCCATCGACAGCGAGCAACTGCAGCCCAGCCCAGCCGGGGTGATTGGCCTGCTGGTGCCAAAGGGAGGCGGTCTCGTGAAACAGGCGTTCGATGCTCTTGTGGCCAAGCTTTTGGCGAGCTTGCAGGAAGGCGCTGGGGGCGACAAAGGGTCGCTCACCGGGCAACAGGATATCGAGCTGATTGACCAGCTGGGTCATGGGGACGTTGCGGAAGATGGCCATGCCGATGATGGCCCAGACCAGTCGCTCCATGGGCATACGGCGACGGCGCAGGGTAGCGATGCCCTCTTCGCCGAGCAGAGTGGTGATGAGCTCGTTGGGAATAAGGTCGGAGAGTGACTCAAACTGAGCGGCCTTGCTGGCGTGCAGGAAGTCGAGGGCTTGCTCGATACGCATAAAAAATCCGAAACCAATCAACAGGTTTCGGATTTTCACACATCAGAAGGATCGGTCAATGGATCCTTAACTGATCGGCATTACCCCAAGCGGGCCATTTTTTATGATAACTAATCCGATCAGTGCCTTGCAGGTCGGCGGCCAGCCTCCTCAGGGTAGAAAAAAATGTCAGAATAATTACAATATCCGTTTGTTTTTTGATGACGTGATGACCGTTATGTCTGCATTCGATCCGCTATTTGATACCTCATTTCATATCCGCCTGCTGCATCCCAAATGGTGGGGCAGCTGGTGTGCCTTGGGCCTCTTGTCCCTGTTAGCGTTCACTCCAGCCCGGTTAAGGGATCGCTTTGCCGATCTGGTCTCACCGACTGTGCTGCGATTTTCGAAAAAGCAGGCCTATATCATCGATACCAATCTCAAGATCTGTTTTCCCGAGCTGGATGCGGCGGATCGGCAGGTATTGCTGCTCAAATCGATCCGGGTCGGTCTCAAGACCTTTATGGGCTTTGGCGAGCTGAGTTGGCGCAGCAAGGCGCGCCTGACCCGCCGCATCAAGGTGAGCGGCTGGGAGCATATACAGGCTGAGCAGGAGGCGGGCCGTCCCCTGATTTTGGTGGTGCCTCACACCTGGGCGGTCGATATGATAGGCCGTTATTTTTCCATGATGGGCATAGAGATGTGCACCATGATGAAGAGCCCCAAGGATCAGGTGTTTGACTGGTACATCAACCGCGAACGGGCCAAGGGCGGCAAGGTGTATGAGCGCAGTGTCGGCATCAAGCCGGCGATCAAGGCGATCCGCGCTGGTGCCAGCTTTTTCTACCTGCCGGATCAGGATCATGGTCGCGAGGCGAGCGTCTTTGTGCCATTTTTTACGCGTCCGAAAGCGACCCTGCCTGCCTTGCCCAAACTGGTGAAGCTGACCGGTGCCAAAGCTGTACCTATTTTTGCCAGTTATGATGAGGATGAGGGGTGCTACCTGCTGGAGATAGAGCCGCCGTTTGACCCTTATCCCACCACGGATCTGCTGGCTGATATCAATGAAATGAACCGCATGGTGGAGCGACAGGTTGCTCGCCATCCGGAGCAGTACATGTGGTTTTTGAAAATTTTCGAAACGCTGGAGCACTCACACGGGGATAACGGTCTCTATGAAGAGGGGATCCAGCGGATCCGCCAGGGGCTTCCTCCTGAGCCCTGAGCCCTGAGCCATGGGCTGCAATCTGATCGTAACGTGATGGATCGTTGGATGATGGTGGGTTGGCACAGGTGTCTCGATGTGATGTTTTTTTAGGCACACCGGTGGACAAAAATAGGGCAAACAGGGGATAAAAGGGTGTCATATGAAAGGGATAGGCAGGTGAGTGTGCGCGGAGCTATCTTCCGGAGCGGAAATAGGGTAAAAGGGCGGCCATGAAAATTCCAAATCGAATCCAACCTCTGGTTGATGACGGCCTGGTCGATGAGGTCGTCAGCCGGTTGATGAGCGGCAAAGAAGCCGACGTCTATGTGGTGCGCTGCGGCGATGCGATCCGCTGCGCCAAAGTTTATAAAGAGGCGTCCAAGCGCAGCTTCAAACAGGCGGTGGTCTATCAGGAGGGGCGCAAGGTGCGTAACAGCCGCAGCGCCCGTGCCATGGAGAAGGGCTCCAAGTACGGTCGCAAGCAGCATGAAGAGGTGTGGCAGAACACCGAGGTCGATGCCCTGTTCAAGCTGGCCGCGGCCGGTGTACGGGTGCCACAGCCTTATGTCTGCCTCGACGGCGTCCTGCTGATGGAGCTCATCACCGACGAGGATGGCAATGTGGCGCCGCGGCTCAACGATGTGGCACTCTCCCCCGAGCAGGCGGTTATCGATCACCACAAGGTGATCCGCTACGTGGTACGGATGCTCTGCGCCGGTCTGATCCACGGGGATCTCTCGGAGTTCAACGTGCTGGTGGACGAGCATGGCCCCGTCATCATCGACCTGCCTCAGGTGGTGGATGCTGCCGCCAACAACCAGGCCAAGGCGATGCTGGAGCGGGACGTCAACAACATGCGCAACTACTACGGCATGTATGCCCCCGAGCTGCTGAAAACCCGTTACGCCAAGGAGATGTGGGCGCTGTTTGAAGATGGCAATCTCACCCCTGAAACCGAGTTGACCGGCCTGTTTGAAGAGAGCACCGAAGCGGTCGATATCGATGCCGTGCTGCACGAAATCGAGAGTGCCGAAGAAGAAGCCTATGCCCGTCAGGCCCGAATGAATGCCGAACAGGAAGATAGCTACTAACCGCTTCTCTCCCTCATAAAAAGAGCGCCTTCGAGGCTAATGCCAGTCAGTTAAGCCTGACTGGCATTGTTTTTATTGGCTTTTTTAACACCATACTTCTGTGGCCTTGGCTTCACGCTGCGGGGGTAACTTCGCTCCCTTCGGGCCGGC
>NZ_NKWE01000065.1:0-18957 GCF_006243315.1 Aeromonas sobria | reverse complement strand
AAAGCGCTGGAAGGCGAAGCTCAGTGGGAAGAGAAGATCATCGAGTTGGCTGGCCACCTGGATACCTACATCCCGGAGCCGGAGCGTGCAATTGACCTGCCGTTCCTGATGCCAATCGAAGACGTATTCTCTATCGCTGGCCGTGGTACTGTTGTTACCGGTCGTGTAGAGCGCGGTATCGTTAAAGTTGGTGAGTCTGTAGAAATCGTTGGTATCAAAGATACCGTGACCACTACCTGTACCGGTGTAGAAATGTTCCGTAAGCTGCTGGACGAAGGTCGTGCAGGCGAGAACGTTGGTGCACTGCTGCGTGGCGTGAAGCGTGAAGACGTAGAGCGTGGTCAGGTACTGGCCAAGCCGGGCTCAATCAAGCCGCACACCAAGTTTGAATCTGAAGTGTACGTACTGTCCAAAGAAGAAGGTGGTCGTCATACCCCGTTCTTCAAGGGCTACCGTCCGCAGTTCTACTTCCGTACTACCGACGTGACCGGTACCATCGAGCTGCCGGAAGGCGTAGAGATGGTAATGCCAGGCGACAACATCAAAATGGTTGTTACCCTGATTGCGCCGATCGCGATGGACGACGGCCTGCGTTTCGCTATCCGTGAAGGTGGCCGTACCGTAGGTGCTGGTGTTGTAGCTAGCGTAATCGCCTAATCTTTGGCTTACATAAATAAAGCAAAGCCCCTATAATAGGGGCTTTCTTATGTAGGGGTGTAGTTCGAATTGGTAGAACAGCGGTCTCCAAAACCGATGGTTGCGGGTTCGAGTCCTGCCACCCCTGCCATATACCTCGTCTCGTACGGGGCTTTTGTGTCTTAGGTTACGTCAGATACAGGTGGGTTGTATGAGTGTTAGTTCTGAGAGCCAGGGCGGAAGCAAGGATACCCTGCTGTGGGGCCTGGTTTTCATTATCCTGGCGGCCGCTGTAGTGGGTAATTACCTGCTCAACGATGTCATCGCTGCCGTCCGCGCCCTGGGTGTGGTCGTTGTCATTGCTGCTGCTGGTGCAGTAGCCCTGCAAACCACCAAGGGAAAGAACACACTGGCATTTGCCCGTGAGTCTCGCCTGGAAGTCCGCAAGGTCGTATGGCCAACCCGTCAGGAAGCCATTCAGACAACCCTGATTGTGCTGGCGGTGACCGCCGTGATGGGTTTGTTGCTGTTCGTGCTGGACGGTGCCTTGGTATGGTTGGTCAACCTGATTACCGGTGTGTAAGGATAAGCCATGACTGAACAACGTGAACAACGTATGAGATGGTATGTCGTGCAGGCATTCTCCGGCTATGAAGGCCGTGTAGCTAAATCCCTGCGTGAACATATCAAGATGCATGGCATGGAAGACATGTTCGGTGAAGTACTGGTCCCGACTGAAGAAGTGGTCGAGATGCGTGCTGGCCAGAAGCGCAAGAGTGAGCGCAAATTTTTCCCGGGTTATGTCCTGGTCCAGATGTTGATGGATGAAACCACATGGCACCTGGTACGTAATGTACCCCGTGTGATGGGCTTCATTGGCGGTACTTCTGACCGTCCGGCGCCGATCTCTGATAAAGAGGCCGATGCTATCCTCAACCGTCTGCAGGATGCCCAAGACAAGCCGCGTCCGAAAACCCTGTTTGAACCGGGTGAAATGGTGCGGGTTGCCGATGGTCCGTTTGCTGACTTCAACGGTACCGTTGAAGAGGTGGATTATGAGAAGAGCCGCGTGAAGGTCTCTGTACTGATCTTCGGTCGTTCTACTCCTGTTGAGCTGGATTTTGGTCAGGTCGAAAAGGGCTGATTGAATTTCGTACGTTCAACTGTTGTCAGGGGCAGCGAATATCTCTATAATTCGCTGCCCCTTTATTTAGTTGGGGAGCCGTTTGCAGGAGCATGTCTCCGAGGCGCTAGAACCCATATCTGAGGTATTTTTCTAATGGCTAAGAAAGTCACAGCTTATATCAAGCTGCAAGTTAAGGCTGGCAGTGCTAACCCCAGCCCTCCCGTTGGTCCTGCTCTGGGTCAGCACGGTGTGAACATCATGGAATTCTGTAAGGCGTTTAACGCTCGTACAGAAAAGCTGGAAAAAGGTTCACCGACTCCGGTCGTGATCACCGTTTACAGCGACCGTTCCTTCACCTTCGAAACCAAGACTCCGCCTGCTTCCTTCCTGCTGAAGAAAGTTGCCGGTATCAAGTCTGGTTCTGCCAAGCCGAACAAAGACAAGGTTGGTAAGGTGACCGTAGCCCAGCTGCAAGAAATCGCCAAGACCAAAGAGCCGGATATGACCGGTGCCGATCTGGATGCAAAAGTACGTTGCATCGCAGGCTCCGCTCGTTCCATGGGTCTGGTAGTGGAGGATTAAGACAATGGCAAAACTTTCCAAGCGTATGCGCGTTATTCGCGAAAAAGTTGACGGTACCAAAGAGTACTCCATCAACGAAGCCATTGCCCTGCTGAAAGAACTGGCTACTGCCAAGTTCGTTGAAAGCGTTGACGTTGCTGTCAACTTGGGTATCGACGCTCGTAAATCTGACCAGAACGTACGTGGTGCTACTGTACTGCCGCACGGTACCGGTCGTGATGTACGCGTTGCCGTATTTACCCAAGGCGCCAACGCCGAAGCTGCTAAAGCAGCCGGTGCTGAGCTGGTAGGTATGGAAGACCTGGCCGATCTGGTTAAGAAAGGCGAGATGAACTTCGACGTCGTTATCGCATCCCCGGATGCAATGCGTGTTGTTGGTCAACTGGGTCAGATCCTGGGCCCGCGCGGCCTGATGCCGAACCCGAAAGTTGGTACTGTAACTCCTAACGTTGCTGAAGCGGTCAAGAACGCTAAAGCTGGTCAGGTTCGTTACCGTAATGACAAGAATGGTATCATCCATACCACTCTGGGTAAGGTTTCTTTCAACGAAAGTCAGCTGAAAGAAAACTTGGAAGCTCTGCTGGTTGCCCTGAAAAAAGGCAAACCTTCTTCCGCCAAAGGTGTATTCATCAAGAAAGTCAGCATCTCCACCACCATGGGTGCCGGTGTTGCTGTAGATCAAGCGACTCTGGAAGCTAAGATCTAATTGATGGATTTTACAAGGCGCAAAATTTAATCTATAATTTTGCGCCTTGATTGGTTGGGGGTTTCGACCTCCGTCCAAGACCGCAGGTGGCGTTAAACGCCTTAATTTTTCCTGCGTAGACGGTGCCGGAAACCCAGCGAGAAAGATTCTTTCTCTTCTGGAATCCTGCTACCGCATCGTTCCCCTCTGTTGTAAAGGTAGGGGGGATGTGTCAGTACTGAGTCATGAGACTCAGATTCAATCCAGGAGTTATGCCAATGGCATTGGGACTCGAAGACAAAAAGGCAATTGTTGCTGAAGTCAACGAAGCTGCCAAAGGCGCTCTGTCTGCAGTAATCGCCGATACTCGCGGTGTTACTGTTGATAAGATGACCGTCCTGCGTAAAACCGCTCGCGAAGCCGGTGTGTACATGCGCGTAGTGCGTAACACCCTGCTGCGTCGTGCTGTTGAAGGCACCGATTACGCGTGCCTGAACGACGTATTGACTGGTCCTACCTTGATTGCATTCTCTAACGAACACCCGGGCGCTGCTGCTCGTCTGTTCAAAGATTTTGCTAAAGCGAACCCTAAGTTCGAAATCAAGGCTGGCGCTTTTAACGGTGAGTTTATCGCCGCAGCACAAATTGATCGTCTGGCCACGCTGCCGACCTACAACGAAGCAATTGCGAAGTTGATGGCGACTATGAAAGAAGCCTCTGCTGGCAAGCTGGTTCGTACCATCGCTGCTGTGCGTGATCAGAAACAAGCTGCTGCTTGATTCTCGCCTATTTAGGCTGTTTGAGTTTATTCAACATCAGGAATTTTTGTCATGTCTATCACTAAAGACCAAATCATCGAAGCCGTTGCTTCCATGTCTGTAATGGAAGTTGTTGAGCTGATCGAAGCTATGGAAGAGAAGTTCGGTGTTTCTGCCGCTGTTGCTGTTGCTGCCGGTCCGGCTGCTGAAGCAGTAGAAGAGAAGACCGAGTTCGACGTAGTACTGACCGCTGCTGGCGCCAACAAAGTTGCCGTTATCAAAGCTGTACGTGCTGCCACCGGCCTGGGCCTGAAAGAAGCCAAGGACCTGGTAGAAGCTGCACCGACCAACCTGAAAGAAGCCATCTCCAAAGATGAAGCTGAAGCTCTGAAGAAGCAGCTTGAAGAAGCTGGTGCTTCTGTTGAGATCAAATAATCTGCATTTATGTAGATTAGCCTGATAAAACAGGCTAGGGCTGGTGAATATTTGTTCACCAGCCTTTTTGCGCTGTAGACTGAGAGCATTTCACACCGTTTACGACTCTCGGTGCACCAGCAATCCGGACCGTTTCCATTCGTCCGGGTCAACACAAAACGGTGTTGAGACAGAGCTGTCCCGCGGGACAGAGTGGGTCACTTATCAGCGAGCTGAGGAACCCTATGGTTTACTCTTATACCGAAAAAAAACGCATTCGTAAGGACTTCGGTAAGCGAGACCAGGTACTGGACACGCCTTATCTGTTGTCCATCCAGCTGGACTCCTTCAAGCAGTTCATCGAGGCCGACCCGGAAGGTGAATATGGCCTAGAGGCCGCTTTCCGAAGCGTTTTCCCGATCACCAGTTACTCCGGTAGTGCTGAGCTTCAATACGTCAGCTATCGCCTGGGTGAGCCGGTATTTGACGTAAAAGAATGCCAGATCCGTGGAGTGACCTACTCCGCGCCGCTGCGTGTCAAGCTTCGTATGGTTCTATACGACCGAGAAGCAGCTGCCGGCACCGTCAAAGACATCAAGGAACAAGAAGTGTACATGGGCGAAATTCCGCTCATGACCGAGAACGGCACCTTTGTTATCAACGGTACCGAACGGGTAATCGTCTCCCAGCTGCACCGCAGCCCGGGCGTCTTCTTCGACCACGATAAAGGCAAAACTCATTCATCCGGTAAGGTACTGTATAACGCCCGCGTTATTCCCTACCGTGGTTCCTGGCTGGACTTCGAGTTCGATGCAAAAGACAACCTGTTTGTCCGTATCGACCGTCGTCGTAAATTGCCAGCATCCATTATGTTGCGCGCCCTGGATTTCACTTCCGAACAGATCCTGGCCACCTTCTTCGAGACCATCGGTTTTGAAGTAAAAGATGGCAAGTTGATGATGGATTTGGTGCCTGAGCGTTTGCGTGGCGAAACAGCGACTTTTGACATCGTGGCCAATGGTGCCGTGGTGGTTGAGACCGGTCGTCGTGTCACTGCGCGTCACATCCGTCAGTTGGAAAAAGATGCCGTTACCCAGATTGAGGTACCGGTTGAGTATGTTGTTGGCAAAGTTGCAGCCAAGGACTACGCACATCCGCAAACTGGTGATGTGGTCGCGACCGCCAACCAGGCATTGAGCCTGGAAGCGATTGCTAACCTTTCCCAAGCCGGCTTCAAGCACTTCGAGGTTCTGTTCACCAACGAACTGGATCACGGTGCTTATATCTCCGAGACCCTGCGTGTCGACTCCAGCTCCAACCGTTTGGAAGCGCTGGTCGAAATCTATCGCATGATGCGTCCAGGTGAGCCGCCGACGCGTGAAGCAGCAGAACAGCTGTTCGAAAACCTGTTCTTCTCTCCTGAGCGTTACGACCTGTCTACCGTAGGTCGGATGAAGTTCAACCGCCGTCTGGGTCGTGAAGTCGAGACTGGCGTTGGCGTACTGACTAAAGACGACATCGTCGAAGTCATGAAGCGTCTGATCGACATCCGTAACGGCAACGACGAAGTGGACGATATCGACCACTTGGGTAACCGTCGTATCCGTTCTGTCGGTGAAATGGCTGAAAACCAGTTCCGTGTCGGTTTGGTGCGTGTCGAGCGTGCGGTCAAGGAGCGTCTCTCCCTGGGCGACCTGGACACCCTGATGCCACAGGATCTGATCAACGCCAAGCCGATCTCCGCCGCAGTCAAAGAGTTCTTTGGTTCCAGCCAGCTGTCTCAGTTTATGGACCAGAACAACCCGCTCTCCGAAGTGACCCACAAGCGCCGTATTTCTGCGCTGGGCCCGGGCGGTTTGACTCGTGAGCGTGCCGGCTTTGAAGTCCGAGACGTACACCCGACCCACTATGGTCGTCTGTGCCCTATCGAGACTCCTGAAGGTCCGAACATCGGTCTGATCAACTCTCTGTCCGTGTACTCTCGTACCAACGAGTATGGTTTCCTTGAGACGCCGTACCGTAAGGTCATTGACGGTGTGATCACCGACGAAGTGGACTACCTGTCTGCTATCGAAGAAGGCAAGTACGTGATCGCCCAGGCTAACGCCGCGACCACCGAAGATGGCCGTCTGAAAGATGAATTGATCCCGTGCCGTCACAAAGGTGAATCCACCTTTATGAATGCCGACCAGATCCAGTATATGGACGTGAGCCCGCAGCAGATCGTATCTGTGGCAGCTGCTCTGATCCCGTTCCTGGAACACGATGACGCGAACCGCGCATTGATGGGTTCAAACATGCAACGTCAGGCTGTACCGACTCTGCGTGCTGACAAGCCGCTGGTAGGTACGGGTATGGAACGCGCTGTGGCTGTTGACTCCGGGGTAACCGTAGTAGCCAAGCGTGGCGGCGTAATCGACTATGTCGATGCCTCCCGTATCGTCCTGAAGGTTAATGAAGATGAGCTGATGCCTGGCGAAGCCGGTATCGACATCTATAGCCTGACCAAATATACCCGTTCTAACCAGAACACCTGTATCAACCAGCGTCCTTGCGTGATGTTGGGTGAGCCGGTGATGGCTGGTGACGTGCTGGCTGACGGCCCGTCCACCGACTTGGGTGAGCTGGCACTGGGCCAGAACATGCGCGTCGCGTTCATGCCGTGGAACGGTTACAACTTCGAAGACTCGATCCTGGTGAATGAGCGTGTTGTTCAGGAAGATCGCCTGACCACCATCCATATCCAGGAGCTGGCCTGTATCTCCCGTGACACCAAGCTGGGTCCGGAAGAGATCACTGCCGACATCCCGAACGTGGGTGAAGCCGCTCTGTCCAAGCTGGACGAGTCCGGTATCGTCTACGTGGGTGCCGAAGTGAAGGGCGGCGACATTCTGGTTGGTAAGGTTACACCGAAAGGTGAAACCCAGCTGACGCCGGAAGAGAAGCTGCTGCGCGCCATCTTTGGTGAGAAGGCCTCCGATGTGAAGGACTCCTCCCTGCGTGTGCCGAACGGTGTGTACGGTACCGTGGTTGACGTGCAAGTCTTTACCCGCGATGGCGTGGAAAAAGACAAGCGCGCCAAAGAAATCGAAGAGATGCAGCTGAAGGAAGCGAAGAAGGACTTGACCGAAGAGTTCAAGATCCTGGAAGACGGCATTTTCGGCCGCTCCCGCAACCTGCTGCTGGCCGCCGGTTACAGCGAAGATCGTCTGAACAAGCTCGATCGCTCCAAGTGGTTTGAACTGGCCATCGAAGATGAAGGCAAGCAGACCGAACTGGAACAGATCGCTGAACAGCACATCGAGCTGAAAGCTGATTTCGACAAGAAGTTCGAGAACAAGCGTCGCAAGATTATCCAGGGTGATGATCTGGCGCCGGGCGTACTGAAAATCGTCAAGGTTTATCTGGCAGTCAAGCGTCGCATCCAGCCGGGTGACAAGATGGCAGGCCGTCACGGTAACAAGGGTGTTATCTCCAAGATCTGCCCGGTCGAGGATATGCCCCATGACGAGTTTGGCCGTCCGGTCGACATCGTACTGAACCCGCTGGGTGTACCATCCCGTATGAACATCGGTCAGATCCTCGAAGTGCACTTGGGCCTTGCGGCCAAGGGTATCGGCGAGAAGATTGACCGCATGATCAAAGAGCAGCGCGAGCTGCACGAGATGCGTAACTTCCTGCAGCAGGTCTATGACCTGGGCGAGAAGGACACCAAGCAAGTCGATATCGCTGAACTGTCTGATCACGACGTACGTGTGTTGATGGGCAACCTGCGTAATGGTCTGCCAGTCGCTACACCGGTGTTTGATGGTGCCAAAGAGCGCGAAATCAAAGCACTGCTGAAGCTGGCTGATCTGCCGGAATCCGGTCAGATTGACCTGTTCGATGGCCGTACTGGTAACCGCTTCGAGCGTAAAGTAACCGTTGGTTACATGTACATGCTCAAGTTGAACCACTTGGTTGACGACAAGATGCACGCGCGTTCTACCGGTTCTTACAGCCTGGTTACCCAGCAGCCGCTGGGTGGTAAGGCACAGTTCGGTGGTCAGCGTTTCGGTGAGATGGAAGTGTGGGCCCTGGAGGCTTACGGTGCGGCATATACCCTGCAGGAAATGCTGACCGTCAAGTCTGACGATGTGAATGGCCGTACCAAGATGTATAAGAACATCGTGGATGGCGACCACCGTATGGAGCCGGGCATGCCCGAATCTTTCAACGTATTGTTGAAGGAAATCCGCTCTCTGGGTATCAACATCGAGCTGGACGAAGAGTAAGAGCTCGCTCTTATTGTTCGAGAATTGACGTGGGCGCCCCGCTGCTTTGGCAGTAGGGGCGCCGAGGTTAGACTCCTGACAGGGGAAACACGTGAAAGACTTACTCAAGTTTTTGAAGGCTCAGACCAAGACCGAAGAGTTTGACAGTATCAAGATCGGTCTGGCCTCTCCTGACATGATCCGCTCCTGGTCATTCGGTGAGGTCAAAAAGCCTGAGACCATCAACTACCGGACTTTTAAGCCGGAACGTGATGGTCTGTTCTGTGCCCGTATCTTCGGACCGGTGAAGGACTACGAGTGTCTGTGCGGCAAGTACAAGCGCCTGAAACACCGTGGTGTGATCTGTGAGAAGTGCGGCGTTGAAGTGACTCAGACCAAGGTCCGTCGCGAGCGTATGGGCCATATCGAGCTGGCCAGCCCGACTGCCCACATTTGGTTCCTGAAGTCGCTGCCGTCTCGTATCGGCCTGCTGCTGGACATGACCCTGCGCGACATCGAACGCGTGCTCTACTTCGAATCTTTCGTCGTAATCGAGCCGGGCATGACCAACCTCGAACGCAGCCAGATGCTCTCTGAAGAGCAGTACCTGGATGCGCTGGAAGAGTGGGGCGACGAATTTGACGCCAAGATGGGTGCCGAAGCAATCCTGGCATTGCTGCGCGCCATCGATCTGGAAGGTGAAGTCAAGACTATGCGTGAGGAGCTGGATCAGACCAACTCCGAGACCAAGCGCAAGAAGACCACCAAGCGTCTGAAGTTGATGGAAGCATTCCTGCAGTCCGGCAACAAGCCGGAGTGGATGATCATGACAGTGCTGCCTGTGCTGCCGCCGGACCTGCGTCCGCTGGTACCGCTGGACGGCGGCCGTTTCGCGACTTCCGATCTGAACGATCTGTACCGTCGCGTGATCAACCGTAACAACCGCTTGAAGCGTCTGCTGGACCTGGCTGCTCCGGACATCATCGTGCGCAACGAAAAGCGCATGCTGCAAGAGTCCGTCGATGCGCTGCTGGATAACGGCCGTCGTGGTCGTGCCATCACCGGTTCTAACAAGCGTCCGCTGAAATCCTTGGCCGATATGATCAAGGGTAAGCAAGGTCGTTTCCGTCAAAACCTGCTGGGTAAGCGCGTCGACTACTCTGGTCGTTCCGTTATCACCGTAGGTCCGACTCTGCGTCTGCATCAGTGCGGTCTGCCGAAGAAGATGGCGCTGGAACTGTTCAAGCCGTTCATCTATGGCAAGCTGGAAACTCGCGGTCTGGCGACCACGATCAAGGCTGCCAAGAAGATGGTTGAGCGCGAAGAAGCTGTCGTTTGGGATATCCTGGACGAAGTGATCCGCGAGCACCCGGTCCTGCTGAACCGTGCACCGACTCTGCACCGTCTGGGTATCCAGGCATTCGAACCGACCCTGATCGAAGGTAAAGCGATCCAGCTGCATCCGCTGGTTTGTGCCGCCTATAACGCGGACTTCGACGGTGACCAGATGGCGGTCCACGTACCGCTGACGATCGAAGCTCAGCTTGAAGCGCGTGCGCTGATGATGTCTACCAACAACATCCTGTCGCCTGCCTCCGGTGAGCCGATCATCGTTCCTTCTCAGGACGTGGTCTTGGGTCTGTACTACATGACCCGTGCCCGTATCAACGCCAAGGGCGAAGGTATGGTGCTGGCCGGCCCGAAAGAAGCCGAGAAAGTATATCGCGCCGGTTTGGCCGATCTGCACGCTCGCGTCAAAGTGCGTATCACCGAATATCTCCGTCAGGAAGATGATTCACTGGTTGAGCGTACCGAGATGAAGAACACCACCGTTGGTCGTGCGATCCTGAGCCTGATCCTGCCAAAAGGCATGGAATACGCGCTGATCGACGAGCCGAAGGTGCTGACTGCCGCTGAGCAGGCTGATCTCGATGCCAATCCGCAGAACTGGATCAAATCTGTATCCAACAAGGCGCTGGGCAAAAAGCTCATCTCCCGTCTGCTGAACACCTGCTATCGCAAGCAGGGGCTGAAGGACACCGTCATCTTCGCTGACCAGCTGATGTATACCGGTTTCCATTATGCAGCGCTGTCTGGTGCTTCTGTTGGTATCGATGACATGGTCATCCCGGATGCCAAGAAAGACATCATCGCCGCTGCCGAAGCTGAAGTTGCCGAGATCCAGGACCAGTTCCTGTCTGGTCTGGTGACCGCTGGCGAACGCTACAACAAGGTTATTGATATCTGGGCCAGCGCCAACGAGCGCGTCTCCAAGGCCATGATGGAGAACTTGTCCAAAGAGCGTGATGTTAACTCGCTGGGTGAAGAAGAAGAGCAGGCATCGTTCAACAGCATCTTTATGATGGCCGACTCTGGTGCGCGTGGTTCCGCCGCCCAGATCCGTCAGCTGGCCGGTATGCGTGGCCTGATGGCCAAGCCGGATGGCTCCATCATCGAGACGCCAATCGTCGCGAACTTCCGCGAAGGTCTGAACGTACTGCAGTACTTTATCTCCACTCACGGTGCTCGTAAGGGTCTGGCGGATACCGCACTGAAGACTGCGAACTCCGGTTATCTGACCCGTCGTCTGGTTGACGTGGCACAGGACATGGTGATCACCGAGGACGATTGCGGCACCGTTGAAGGTCTGTGGATGACTCCGCTGATCGAAGGTGGCGACGTAGTCGAGCCGCTGCGTGAGCGCGTGCTGGGCCGTGTGCTTGCCGACGACGTGATCAAGCCGGGTACTGAAGATGAAGTACTGGTAGCGCGCAATACTCTGCTCGATGAGCAGCTGTGTGATCTGCTGGAACAGAACTCTGTTGACCGTGTGAAGGTGCGTTCTGCCATCACCTGTGAAACTGACTTCGGTAACTGTGCTCGCTGCTACGGCCGCGATCTGGCTCGTGGTCACCTGGTGAACAAAGGTGAGGCAGTCGGTGTTATTGCCGCTCAGTCCATCGGTGAGCCGGGTACCCAGCTGACGATGCGTACCTTCCACATCGGTGGTGCCGCATCCCGAGCTGCTGCCGAGAACAGCATTCAGGTCAAGAACACCGGTAGCATCAAGCTGCAGAACGCCAAGTTCGTTCTCAACAGCGATGACAAGCTGGTTATCACCTCTCGTTCTACCGAACTGACCATCATGGATGACATGGGCCGTACCAAGGAAAGCCACAAGCTGCCTTACGGTTCCGTGCTGGAAGTGAAGGACAACCAGGCTGTGAACGCTGGCGAGACCGTTGCCAACTGGGATCCGCACACCCACCCGATCATCACCGAAGTAGCAGGTCGTCTGCAGTTCGAACACATGATCGATGGCGTGACCATCACTCGTCAGACCGACGAGCTGACCGGTCTCTCTTCTATCGTCGTACTGGATGTCAACGAGCGTCCGAGTGCCGGTAAAGAGATGCGTCCGACCGTTAAACTGGTCGACCTGAACGGTAAAGATGTGATGATTCCGGGTACCGATGTAGCCGCCCAGTACTTCTTGCCGGGCAAGGCGATCGTTAACCTGGAAGATGGTGCCAACGTGGGTGTGGGTGACGCGGTAGCGCGTATCCCGCAAGAATCCAGTGGTACCAAGGACATCACCGGTGGTCTGCCGCGCGTTGCGGATCTGTTCGAAGCACGTATTCCGAAGGAACCGGCTATTCTGGCCGAGGTCTCCGGTACCATCTCCTTCGGGAAAGAGACCAAAGGCAAGCGCCGTCTGGTCATCACCCCGACTGATGGTGGCAGCGTCTACGAGGAGATGATTCCGAAGTGGCGTAACCTGAACGTGTTCGAAGGTGAAAAAGTTGAGAAGGGTGAAGTGCTGGCGGACGGTCCTGAGTCTGCTCACGATATCCTGCGTCTGCGCGGTATCAGCCCGGTCGCCAACTACATCGCCAACGAAGTGCAGGACGTTTACCGTCTGCAAGGCGTTAAGATCAACGACAAGCACATCGAAGTCATCGTTCGTCAGATGCTGCGTAAGTGCGAAATCTTGAGCGCTGGTGATACCGATCTGATCGAAGGTGAGCAAGTTGAAGTTGCTCGTGTGAAGATTGCCAACCGTAAACTGGTTGCCGAGGGCAAGGCCCCCGCTACCTTCCGTCATATCCTGATGGGTATTACCAAGGCATCTCTGAGTACCGAGTCCTTCATCTCTGCGGCTTCCTTCCAGGAAACCACCCGTGTTCTGACCGAAGCTGCCGTTGGTGGCAAGCGTGATGAACTGCGTGGCCTGAAAGAGAACGTCATTGTGGGTCGTTTGATCCCGGCTGGTACCGGCTTTGCCTACCACCATAGCCGGATCAACCAGCGTGCCGCTGCAGCGCGTGCTGTTGGTACCCCGCAGGTGACTGCCGATGAAGCTCAACAGAACCTGGCGGATCTGCTGAACGCAGCCGGTAGCTTCGACGAAGAGTAAATCGTCATCCGCGATTTAAAGAGCGCCTCCAGGGGCGTCTCTTATACAAAAATCCCCAAGTATCGCTTGGGGATTTTTTTTGCTCGCGTTTCGTCTTCCATGCCTCGAGAGTCATCCTGACAGGTGATGGTGCAACATACCTTGATGCAGTTTGCTCAATTGACTGTTTGCACAATAGAACTCTTCTGCGGCGGGCCAATTCCTCGGCAAAGGCAGGCCCTGCGCGGTTTACAAGATGATCCAGAGCAAAGTTGTAGAGTAAAAAATCAAAAAAAGTTGACTTTACTGCCCCGCAATTTAAAACTCGGGCAAGTTGAATGGTTATTACAGGGGTAGAACATGACTGTCGGTATCGAGGAAACGATGTTTCCCGAAGAACAGCTGATCAGCCGCACTTTTACAGATGAAGACAGGGAATTGTTGCGCTCATACGATGGGCTCATCGATGGCTTGGCCGAATTGTTCGGCAAGCATTGTGAAGTGGTCCTCCACTCCCTGGAAAATCTGCATGAGTCGGTGATCAAGATCGCCAACGGATTCAATACCGGACGCACCCTGGGGGCGCCCATCACTGATCTGGCCTTGCGGATGCTCAAGGATATCGAGAGCACGGGCCAGGATTATACCCAGAGTTATTTTGCCCGTAGCCGCACTGGCGCCTTGATGAAGTCGAGCACTATCTCTATCAGAAACAGTGAGCGGCAGGTAATCGGTCTGATCTGCATCAACCTGCACATCAATGCACCTTTCCATGAATTTGTGGCCGAATTTTTTCCGACGCCCCAGCAGGCGGCGCGCCAGTCACCAGAGACCTTTGCCAACAGCGTAGAAGAGCTGGTTGCCCAGACGGTGGATAACACCATCGACGAGATCAACCGCGATCCCACGGTGGCCAACAATGCCAAGAACCGTTTCATCGTGACTCAACTGTTCGAGAAGGGAATTTTCGACATCAAGGATTCGATCAATCTGGTGGCAGATAAACTCAATATTTCAAAACATACCGTTTATCTTTACATCCGACAGCGCAAGCAGGGTGAAGACGAGAACGAGTAACTTATTCCAGAAGGGGATAGATGAATGGCTAAAGAAGTGATTGCAACCGACAAGGCGCCTGCTGCGATTGGTCCCTATGTTCAGGCTACCAAGGTTGGCGAGATGATCTTCACCTCCGGGCAGATCCCGCTCGACCCTGCCACCATGGAAATCGTGGCTGGCGGTATCGAAGAGCAAGCCGAACGGGTAATGAAGAATCTGGTTGCTGTGTTGCATGCTGCCGGTGCCGATGCCAGCAAGGTGGTAAAAACCACCTGCTTCCTGAGCGACATGAACAACTTCGTTGCCTTCAATCAGGTCTATGCCCGTTACTTTGGCGATGCGGCACCTGCCCGCTCCTGTGTTGAGGTAGCCCGCCTGCCGAAAGATGTGCTGGTCGAGGTCGAGGCAATCGCCCATCTCTGATTAACGCATCGAATCAAGCCCCTCCTGGCAGGGGCTTTTTTATTTTTGGCGTAAAATTGACTGGGTCAGTACAGGAGCCCTGCTATGAGTTTGAGTTTTGCCATCCTGGTAACGGGGCCTGCTTATGGCACCCAGTCGGCCAGTACTGCCTATCGCTTTGCCCGCACGCTGTTGGCTCAGGGGCATACCTTGTCTCACCTGTTCTTCTATCAGGATGGCGTCCATAACGGTAACGGCTTGCATCAGCCCGCGTCCGATGAGACCGACCTGGTGCGTCTGTGGCGAGAGCTGGCAGAAGAGCAGGGGATCCGTATCGACGTCTGTGTCGCCGCCGCCATGCGGCGCGGTGTGCTCGATGAGCAGGAGGCCAAGGGGGCAGGGCAGGCGCACTTCAATCTGCAAGCGCCATTTTGCCTGAGTGGTCTGGGCCAGTTGGCCGAGGCGGCGCTCACCGCCGATCGGTTGGTTCAGTTCTAGGGGATAGCCATGAGCAAGAAACTAGCCTTTATCTGCAGCCGTGGTCCGCACGGCTATGCCGCCGGCCGGGAAGGGCTGGATGCCCTGCTGGCCACCTCGGCCATGACTGATTCGCTGGCGCTGTTCCTGATTGGGGATGGCGTGCTGCAACTGCTCAAAGAGCAGCAACCAGCCACTATTTTGCAGCGCCACTACGCTCCCACCTTCAAAATGCTGGAACTCTACGATATCGAAGAGGTCTATGTTTGTGCTGACTCGTTGGCAGAGCGTGGTGTGACCGTGGATGATCTGCTGATCCCCGTCGACAGTTTACCGCGCCATGAATTGGCTCGGCGCTGGGCGCAATGTTCGACTCACATCAGTTTTTGAGGTCTCCATGTTGCATCTGATATTGAATTCTCCCTTCCAAAGTCAGGCGCTGGCGGAGGCGCTCTCCTATCTTCAGCCGGAAGATGAGCTGGTGCTGATGCAGGATGCGGTGATTGCTGCCGCGGCCCCCAAGTGGTGTGAACGACTGGCGGGCATTCCGCTTTATGTGATGCAAGATGACCTGCAGGCCCGTGGTCTGCACCATGGCGTCGGCATTGCGCTGGATATGGCGGGTCTGGTGGCGCTGATCGCGAAAAATGGCTCGCCTCGCACCTGGGGCGGGTGACTATATCATTTTCATTAAAATTCAGTATGTTAGCCTTGCAGTGATCGGATCCAGATTGTCCTTTTGTGACGCAAATTGTATAAATCTTGACTCCCCAGACAACAGGGCATAAAATTTCGCGTCCCCGTATCTGCGGGGAGGATTTTCCACACGTTTATGAAGTCATTATCAGGAGCCTCTTGATGGCAACTATTAACCAGTTGGTTCGCAAGCCACGCATCAAGCTCGTTGTTAAGAGCAACGTGCCGGCGCTGGAAGCGTGCCCTCAGAAGCGTGGCGTATGCACCCGTGTATATACCACCACCCCGAAGAAGCCTAACTCTGCACTGCGTAAAGTGTGCCGTGTACGTCTGACCAACGGCTTCGAAGTCACCTCCTACATCGGTGGTGAAGGTCACAACCTGCAAGAGCACTCTGTTGTTCTGATCCGTGGCGGTCGTGTAAAAGACTTGCCAGGTGTTCGTTATCACACCGTTCGTGGTGCGTTGGACTGTGCCGGTGTTAAAGACCGTAAGCAGGCTCGCTCCAAGTATGGCGTGAAGCGTCCTAAAGCTTAATGGTTCTCCGTTAAGTAAGGCCAAACGTTAATTCGTTTCTAGTTAGATAACTTTCTAGTTTTGGGTAATCCCTGAAGTTACGGAGAATTTGAAATGCCAAGACGTCGTGTTGTTGGTCAGCGTAAAATCCTGCCAGATCCCAAGTTCGGATCAGAGCTGCTGGCTAAATTCGTCAACGTAGTAATGGTTGACGGCAAGAAATCTGTTTCCGAAGCCATCGTATATGGCGCCCTGGACATCATTGCCACCAAGAGCGGCAAAGATCACCTGGCCGTCTTCGAAGAAGCTCTGGATAACATTCGTCCGTCCGTCGAGGTTAAATCTCGTCGTGTCGGTGGTGCAACCTATCAGGTACCGGTAGAAGTTCGTCCGGTCCGTCGCAATGCCCTGGCAATGCGCTGGTTGGTTGACGCCGCTCGTAAACGTGGTGAAAAATCAATGGCTCAGCGTTTGGCTGGCGAGCTGCTGGATGCCTCTGATAACAAGGGTTCGTCTGTCAAGAAACGTGAAGACGTTCACCGTATGGCTGAAGCGAACAAAGCCTTCGCTCACTTCCGCTGGTAATCCGCTTACGCAGAGCCTCTTGGCTCTGCGTGCCTTTCATTACCTAGGGCGAAGCGCCTTAGTAAGAGGATGACAATGGCTCGTACAACTCCTATTGAGCGTTATCGTAACATCGGTATCTCCGCTCACATTGACGCCGGTAAAACTACTACTACCGAACGCGTTCTGTTTTACACCGGTGTAAGTCACAAAATCGGTGAAGTTCACGATGGCGCAGCCACCATGGACTGGATGGAACAGGAACAGGAGCGTGGTATTACCATCACCTCCGCCGCGACCACCGCATTCTGGTCCGGTATGGGTAAACAGTATCAACCGCACCGTATCAACATCATCGACACCCCGGGCCACGTTGACTTTACTATCGAAGTAGAGCGTTCAATGCGTGTTCTGGACGGTGCCGTGATGGTGTACTGTGCCGTAGGTGGCGTACAGCCACAGTCTGAAACCGTATGGCGTCAGGCTAACAAGTACAAAGTTCCCCGTATCGCGTTCGTCAACAAGATGGACCGTACCGGTGCTAACTATTTGCGCTGCGTTGAGCACATCAAGACTCGTCTGAAAGGCGTTCCGGTTCCCCTGCAACTGAACATCGGTGCAGAAGAGAACTTCAAGGGCGTTGTTGACCTGGTCAAGATGAAAGCCATCAACTGGAGCGAAGCTGATCAGGGCGTATCCTTCGATTACGAAGAGATCCCGGCTGAACTGCTGGAGCAGGCGCAAGAAATGCGCATGAACCTGGTTGAAGCAGCTGCTGAAGCATCTGAAGACTTGATGGAAAAGTACCTCGGCGGTGAAGAACTGACCGAAGAAGAAATCAAGAAAGCTCTTCGTTTGCGCGTTCTGAACAACGAGATCATCCTGGTTACCTGTGGCTCTGCGTTCAAGAACAAAGGCGTTCAGGCTATGCTGGATGCCGTAGTTGACTATCTGCCGGCACCGACCGACGTAGCAGCTATCGACGGCCTGAAAATGGACGGCGAGACCAAAGACGAACGTCATGCTTCTGATGACGAGCCGTTCTCTGCTCTGGCGTTCAAAATTGCTACCGACCCGTTCGTTGGTAATCTGACCTTCTTCCGCGTCTACTCCGGTGTTGTTAACTCCGGTGACACCGTGCTGAACTCCGTTAAGGACAAGCGCGAGCGTTTTGGCCGTATCGTTCAGATGCACGCCAACAAGCGTGAAGAGATCAAAGAAGTACGCGCTGGCGACATCGCTGCTGCTATCGGTCTGAAAGATGTGACCACCGGTGATACCCTGTGTGATGAAAAATCACCGATCATCCTCGAGCGTATGGAATTCCCGGAGCCGGTAATTTCTATCGCGGTTGAGCCGAAAACCAAGGCTGACCAAGAGAAGATGGGTCTGGCACTGGGCCGTCTGGCGCAAGAAGATCCGTCTTTCCGTGTATGGACTGACGAAGAATCTGGCCAAACCATCATCGCTGGTATGGGCGAGCTGCACCTGGACATCATCGTTGACCGTATGCGTCGCGAGTTCAAGGTTGAAGCTAACGTTGGTAAGCCGCAGGTTGCCTACCGTGAAACCATTCGTGAAACCGTCAAGGATATCGAAGGTAAGCACGCCAAGCAGTCTGGTGGTCGCGGTCAGTATGGTCACGTTGTGATCGACATGTACCCGCTGGAAGCCGGTAAAGCCTACGAGTTCGTTAATGACATCAAAGGCGGCGTGATCCCAGGCGAATACATCCCGGGTGTTGATAAGGGTCTGCGTGAGCAGCTCAAATCTGGCCCGCTGGCTGGCTATCCGGTTATGGATGTCGGTGTTCGTCTGCACTACGGTTCTTACCACGATGTCGACTCTTCCGAGCTGGCGTTCAAGATCGCTGCATCTCTGGCATTTAAAGCTGGCTACATGAAAGCCAAGCCAGTGCTGCTTGAGCCGGTTATGCAGGTTGAAGTCGAGACTCCGGAAGATTACATGGGCGACGTTATCGGTGACCTGAACCGTCGTCGTGGCCTGATCGAAGGTATGGAAGATGGCCCGTCCGGCAAGATCGTACGCGCTCTGGTGCCGTTGGCCGAAATGTTCGGTTATGCAACTGCACTGCGTTCCGCTACCCAAGGTCGTGCTTCCTACGCAATGGAATTCGCTAAGTACTCTGATGCCCCGACTAACGTGGCTCAAGCAGTAATCGAAGAGCGCAAATCCAAGTAATTTATGATTCCCCGCTTACGACGGTAGGCGGGTTTAACCTAGAAGGACTACGTCGTGTCTAAAGAAAAATTTGAGCGTAACAAACCGCACGTAAACGTGGGCACCATCGGCCACGTTGACCACGGTAAAACCACCCTGACTGCAGCTATCACCAGTGTGCTGGCCAAGCACTACGGTGGTAAAGCTTTCGC
>NZ_NKWE01000064.1:0-15063 GCF_006243315.1 Aeromonas sobria | reverse complement strand
ATAGCCCAACTCGATTTCCCAACGATGACCATACAAGTCGACGATGTCGGCGCCCACAAAGCGCATCGGGTCGACCATCGAGGTCAGCACCTGCCGCTCTTTGCCGTTGATAGTGCGAGTCAGCAAGCGGGCTTCTAGCGTGTCCGGCAGTTGCGGCCACTTCTTCCTCGCCTGTGGACTGGTTTTGAGGCGCACCAGGGCATCCTGACGCCCCAGCTTGCGCACCACCTCGTATTGCGTGCCCTTTTTGAGTGGCAGCAGCCAGTGCCGCTCGCTGCCAGCGGTTTGCCATGCATGGAGCAAGCCGAGGGAGTAAAACCCCTTGTCGAACAGGGTGAGCGAGTGGTCCGGCGTGCGCGCGACCAGCTGTTCGGCCAACACCATCTCGTTGACGGCGCAACTCTCCATGACGGCCTGAACAAGCAGGTGACTGGTCAACTCCATCTGGCAGAGCATGCGCACCTGCGGATAAGCGGTCTCGCCATGCTGGGTGCCGGGCTTGGCAAAGACAGCGGCATTGTCCGGGGTATCAGGCGTGCGCCACATCACGCCATCGACGGCGAGCAGTTGCAGACCGGCCCAGCCGGGGTGATTGGCCTGCTGGTGCCAGAGCGAAGCGGTCTCGTGAAACAACCGCTCGATGCTCTTGTCCCCGAGCTTTTGGCGAGCTTGCAGGAAGGCGCTGGGGGCGACAAAGGGGCGGTCACCGGGCAACAGGATATCGAGCTGATTGACCAGCTGGGTCATGGGAACGTGGCGGAAGATGGCCATGCCGATGATGGCCCAGACCAGTCGCTCCATGGGCATACGGCGACGGCGGAGGGTAGCGACGCCCTCTTCGCTGAGCAGAGTGGTGATGAGCTCGGTGGGAATGAGGTCGGAGAGTGACTCAAACTGAGCGGCTTTGCTGGCGTGCAGGAAGTCGAGGGCTTGCTCGATACGCATAAAAAATCCGAAACCAATCAACAGGTTTCGGATTTTCACACATCAGAAGGATCGGTCAATGGATCCTTAACTAATCGGCATTACCCATCGCGGGCGGATTTTTACTCATCAATACTGGCGCAGGCCAGCAGAGATCAGCTCAACAGGGTCAGTGCATCCGTATAGGCAAGGCCATGGGCCAGGGCAACCTCCTTGCAGGTCAGCTTGCCATCCATCACGTTGAGACCATGGCGCAAATGTTCGTCTGACAGCAGCGCATCGCGGTAGCCTTGCTGGGCCAGTTTAATGATGAAGGGGAGGGTGGCATTGTTGAGGGCCACGGTTGAGGTACGGGCAACCGCCCCCGGCATGTTCGCCACACAGTAGTGCACCACCTCATCGACGATATAAGTGGGATCCTGATGGGTGGTGGCGTGGGAGGTCTCCACACAGCCGCCCTGATCGATGGCCACATCGACGATGGCTGAGCCCGGCTTCATGCGCGCAATGTGGTCACGGCTGACAAGTTTTGGCGCAGTGGCACCCGGCACCAATACACCGCCGATGACCAGATCCGCTGCCAGCAGATGGCGCTCCAGGGTCTCGCTATTGGAGTAGACCACCTTGGCGGCCCCCTGAAACTCGTTGTCGAGACGACGCAGGGTATCGATGTTGTTGTCGAGGATGGTGACATCCGCCCGCAGGCCGATGGCCATGCGAGCTGCATTGGAGCCAACCACCTCGCCGCCGATGATCACCACTTTGGCCGGTTCGACCCCTGGCACGCCGCCGAGTAACACGCCGCTTCCGCCGCGGGATTTTTCCAGTGCCAGGGCGCCAGCCTGAATAGACATGCGTCCAGCGACTTCTGACATCGGAGCCAGCAGGGGCAGGCCGCCACGGCTGTCGGTGACAGTTTCATAGGCGATACAGATAGCGCCGCTTTGCAGCAGAGCTTCGGTCTGAGGCAAGTCTGGCGCCAAATGCAGGTAGGTGAACAGGGTCTGACCCGGGCGCAGCATGGCACATTCGACCGGCTGGGGTTCCTTGACCTTGACGATCATCTCGGCTTTGGCGAAAACCTCTGCCGCAGAGGCCAAAATTTCGGCACCAACAGCAATATAATCTGTATCGCTGAAGCCAATGCCGTTTCCGGCACCGCTTTGGACGAAAACAGTATGGTTTCGTGCTGTCAGTTCACGTACACTGGCCGGAACCATGCCTACGCGGTATTCATGGTTTTTTATCTCTTTAGGTACACCGATAATCATGCTATCCCTCGTCTATCGATTGGTGTTTCATGTTGCCAAAATGTTAACCAACATTTGCGCCTAGTATATTCAGGTATTGACAGGATTTGTGACCATAATTATAAAATGACTGGTGATTCTTACCAAAAAATAGCCAAAGGATGGAATAAAATGATGGAAGCTAAGAGTCGGCTAAAGGATTTGGACAGGATTGACCGCAACATTCTTAATGAACTGCAAAAGGATGGCAGGATTTCGAATGTTGAGTTGTCCAAACGAGTTGGCCTAAGTCCTACACCGTGTCTGGAACGGGTTCGTCGCCTTGAGCGACAAGGTTATATCGAAGGATATGCCGCTATTCTGAACCCTCATTATCTGGATGCATCTCTGCTGGTGTTTGTCGAGATAACCCTTAATCGTGGGGCGCCCGATGTATTTGAACAGTTCAACAAAGCTGTTCAGGTGCTCGAAGAGATCCAGGAGTGTCATCTGGTCTCCGGTGATTTCGACTATCTGCTCAAGACCCGAGTCAGCGACATGTCGGCTTACCGCCGCCTGTTGGGTGAAACCCTGCTGCGTCTGCCCGGTGTCAACGACACCCGCACCTATGTGGTGATGGAAGAGGTCAAGCAGAGCTGTCGTCTGGTGATCAGCACCCGATAAAGCAGGTTATGCCGTGGTGTATTGTCCATATGAGGCACCATGACAGTCAGAAACGAGCGGCCGGTCCGCTCGTTTCTTCTTGTAAAGAGAAGTGCAAATATAGTCCCGTCCCATCAGGCATTGGCTGACAATCGGTGGGCTTTTCGGGGATACTAGGCCCCCTATTTCCTGCATTACATGTTTTCAGAAAGGAGCCGGAGTTTGGCCGATAAAAAGCTGTTTACTCCTTTATCAGGTACACAACGGATCTTCGAAGCCGTCTTGATCGCCATCACCCTGATGGCCGCGTATCTTCTGCTTGCCCTGTTGTCCTATCATCCCGCCGATCCCGGCTGGTCCCAGACCTCCTGGCAGGGGGAGGTGAAGAACCTCTCCGGCAGCGCCGGAGCCTGGCTCGCCGACATCACCATGTTCACCTTTGGTGCTTTTTCCTATCTGGTGCCGCCGCTGGTGGTATTGCTGGGCTGGAGTCTGTTCTGGCGTCCCAGCCGCTTGCTTGAAGTGGATTACCTCACCCTGGGGGTGCGGATCATCGGTTTTATCCTGACCGTACTTGGCATGTCGGCCATTGCCAGCATGAACTTCAACGATATGCAGAACTTCTCCGCCGGTGGTCTGGTGGGGGATGTGATCGCCTCTGCGGTGGTGCCGCTGTTTGGCGGCGTCGGGGCCAACCTGATGCTGCTCTGCTTCGTGGCAACCGGCATTACCCTGTTTACCGGCTGGTCCTGGCTCACCATTGTCGAGCGGATTGGTGCCACCTGCACCGGTTCGGTCAGCGCGATTTACCACTTCCCGACCACCCTCGGCCGCTGGTTGACTGGCGGCTGGCGTCAACCTCGCAACGAGGGGCCGGATCCCTTGCTGGAAGGCGGGGTAGGGACCATAGAGTTTGATGACGAGGAAGATGAGCCCCACACCAGCTGGACTCGTCGACCCAAGGCCAAGGATCAGAAGGCGGCCGGTGAAGAGTGGCTGCCGGAGCTGGACGACGACACCTTCGAGTTCGATCCGCAATTTGATGATGAAGATGACGAGCCTGCCCCTGCTGCCAAGCCCAAGCGTGCGGTGGCTGCCGCCAATGGTCGACGTCAGCCGGTACTGGCTGTGGCCGATGATGACGATGAGGATGAGCTGGATCTGCCTTGGGCGGAGGGGAACGAAGATGCCCCGGCAACCGTTGCCGCCACACCGGGTAAACCCAAGCGCCGCCCTCAGCCTGCCATGGCTCCTTTGCCAAGCATTGAGCTGCTCGATCGCCCGCCTGCCAAGACCCAGATGATGAGCAAGGACGAGCTGGATCGTATGGCTCGTCTGGTTGAGGCCAAGCTGGCCGATTACAACGTGCAGGCCAAGGTGGTCGGCGTCTATCCAGGCCCGGTCATCACCCGTTTCGAGCTGGACTTGGCGCCGGGCATGAAGGCGAGCAAGATCACCAACCTGTCGCGGGATCTGGCCCGTTCTCTCTCGGCCAGCAGTGTGCGGGTGGTGGAAGTGATCCCGGGCAAGACCTTCGTCGGTATCGAACTGCCCAACCGGGTGCGCCAGACGGTTTACCTGCGGGAAACCCTCGACTGCGATGCGTTTCGCGATAGCCATCACCCTCTTTCCATGGGCCTGGGTCAGGACATCGCAGGGGAGCCGGTGGTGGTGAACCTGGCCAAGATGCCCCACCTGCTGGTGGCCGGTACCACAGGTTCCGGTAAGTCGGTGGGGGTCAACACCATGATCATCTCGATGCTCTACAAGTCATCCCCCGATGATCTGCGCTTTATCATGATCGACCCCAAGATGCTGGAACTCTCGGTCTACGAAGGGATCCCCCATCTGCTGACCGAGGTGGTGACTGACATGAAGGACGCTGCCAACGCCCTGCGCTGGTGCGTGGGCGAGATGGAGCGCCGTTACAAGCTGATGTCGGCAGTCGGGGTGCGTAACCTCAAGGGCTACAACGACAAGGTGTTGGCAGCGGCCGCCGCAGGTGAGCCTTTGCGTGATCCGCTGTGGCGTCCGGGCGATTCCATGGATCAGATAGCGCCGGAGCTGGAGAAGCTGCCCCACATCGTGGTGGTGGTGGACGAATTTGCCGACATGATGATGATCGTCGGCAAGAAGGTGGAAGAGCTGATCGCCCGGATCGCCCAGAAGGCACGAGCGGCCGGTATTCACCTCATTCTGGCAACCCAGCGCCCGTCGGTGGATGTCATTACCGGTCTTATCAAGGCCAACATCCCGACCCGTATTTCGTTCCAGGTGTCGAGCAAGATCGATTCCCGCACCATTATCGATCAAGGCGGTGCCGAATCCCTGCTCGGTATGGGCGACATGCTCTACATGCCGGCCGGTACCTCCAACCCGACCCGGGTGCACGGCGCCTTTGTCGATGATCACGAGGTGCACAAGGTGGTGGCAGACTGGAAACTGCGCGGCGAGCCAAATTATATCGAGGAGATCCTCGCCGGTGAAAGCAGCGAGGGTGGCAGCAGCGAGTTTGGCGGCGGTGGCGATGAAGAGCTCGACCCCCTGTTCGACGAAGCGGTCGCCTTTGTGGTGGAGTCCCGCCGTGGCTCGACCTCCAGCGTCCAGCGCAAGTTCAAAATAGGTTACAACCGGGCGGCCCGTCTCATCGAACAGATGGAGAATCAGGGCATCGTCAGCTCACCGGGTGGTAATGGTCAGCGCGACGTGCTGGCCCCGCCGCCGGTGCGGGACTAAGCCTCACCGTTTCATACAATCCCTGGCCATGCCCTCCACGGGCGTGGCCTTTTATCGAGAGCGTCTTTATGAAGAGCGTGATGAAAAAACAACTGTTGATGGGTACCGTGCTGCTGATGGCCAGCAGTCAGGTGTGGGCCGATGTGGCCAGCGATCTCAAGCAAAAGCTGGCAGATGTCAGCCTCTTCTCCGCCAAGTTTGCCCAGACCGTCTATGACAGCAAGGGCAAGGAGCTGCAAAAGGCCAGCGGCGATCTGCTGGTGCAGCGCCCCAATCGCTTCAACTGGCACACCACTTCGCCGGACGAGAGCCTGATCGTGGCCGATGGTCAGGATGTGTGGGTCTATGATCCCTTCGTCGAGCAGGTGACCGCCCTCAAGCTGAAGGATGCGGTACTCAATACCCCCTTCATTCTGATTGCCGGTAATGACGACAAGTTCTGGAAGAACTATGACGTGACCCAGCAAGGGGATGTCTATACCGTCACCAGCCGTAACAAGGATGAGCTGATCGCCTCCTTCCGCGTCACCTTCGATCGGGCAAACAACATTAGCCGCTTCGATGTGAAAGAGGCGCAGGGGCAGTGGAGCGAATTCACCCTGAGCAGCTTTAACCGCAAGCCGCTGCTCAAGGGCAACGAGTTTGTGTTCAAGATCCCGAAGGGGGTCGAGCTGGACGACCAGCGCTAATGCGCACCCGGTCGTTGGATTGCTCGCCACTGCGCCAGTCAAAGGCGAGTGGCGTGACGCTGGGTGGTCAATACAGATGAGCAACCTCTTATTGGATTTCTCGTCGGACCGTTTTTCCATGGCGGTATCCGTGATACTGAACGGTCAATACAGATGAGCAACTTGTCGCTGGATTTCTCATCGGACTTTCGTCCGCTGGCGGCCCGAATGCGGCCGCAAAACCTCGACCAGTATATTGGTCAGCAGCATATTCTGGGGGCTGACAAGCCCCTGCGCAAAGCCATTCTGGCGGGCCACTGCCACTCGATGATCCTGTGGGGGCCGCCCGGTACCGGCAAGACCACCCTGGCGGAGCTGATGGCGCACTACTGCCAGGCGGAAGTGGAGCGGCTCTCTGCGGTGACCTCCGGCATCAAGGAGATCCGCGCCGCCATCGACAAGGCGAAGGAGAACAGCTGGCGCGGGGTGCGCACCATACTGTTCGTGGATGAAGTGCACCGCTTCAACAAGAGCCAGCAGGATGTGTTTCTGCCCCACATCGAAGATGGCACCATCACCTTTATCGGCGCCACCACCGAAAATCCCTCGTTCGAACTCAATAACGCACTGCTCTCCCGGGCTCGGGTCTATCTGCTCAAGCGGCTGGAAGAGCGCGACATTCTCGCCATGATCGATCAGGCGATGCAGGACCCCCGTGGTCTCAATGATCCGGCGCTCACCTTTGCCCCCGGCGTCAAAGAGGCGCTGGCCAAGGCGGTGGATGGGGACGGGCGCAAATCCCTCAACTATCTGGAGCTGTTGGCCGATATGGCCGAGCAAGATAGCAGCGGTCACAAGCAAATTGACAGCGCCCTGCTCGCCGCCGTGGTGGGGGAGCATGTGGCCCGCTTTGACAAGGGGGGGGATCACTTCTATGACCTCATCTCGGCGGTGCACAAATCCATTCGCGGCTCGGCGCCGGATGCGGCGCTCTACTGGTATGCCCGCATGGTGAGCGCCGGTTGCGATCCGCTCTATATTGCCCGCCGCTTGCTGGCCATTGCCTCGGAAGATGTGGGCAATGCCGATCCCCGTGCCATGCAGGTCGCCCTGTCGGCCTGGGATTGCTTCCATCGGATCGGTCCGGCGGAGGGGGAGCGTGCCATTGCCCAAGCGATCGTCTATCTCGCCTGCGCGCCGAAAAGCAATGCGGTCTATACCGCCTGGAAGGCGGCACTTAATGATGCCAAAAACCTGCCGGACTTCGAGGTGCCGCCCCATCTTCGCAACGCGCCCACCAAGCTGATGAGCGATCTGGGCTACGGCGCCGAGTATCGCTATGCCCACGACGAACCGGGCGCCTATGCCGCGGGCGAGGAGTATCTCCCACCGGAACTGGCTGGCAAGCAGTACTACCAGCCCACCGATCGTGGCCTTGAAAAGCAGATCGGCCAAAAGCTCGATTATCTTCATGAGCTGGACAGGCAGAGTCCGCAGCAACGGGGTAAATAGCCCCTTTGTCACCCCTTGTGGCTGAAAATTGGTCAGCTGTTTGAATATGCAGGACGGTGTGCGTGCCAACGTCGGTAAAAACGACACAAATAGTCCCTGTTCGGGCGGGGGGGCGGTCTGCTACACTGCCCATCCGACCCCGTTTGTCTTGGCCTTGCGCCATCTTCCTGATTTCGAAGGCCTGATTGTTAAGGCCCGATCCTGAAGACGATTGGGGTGCGCCAACCGATGTTAACTTCCGGATCTGTTTCCCAGCCCGTCATGATGACTCAGGCCCAGATCCCATTTTAAAAAAAGTAGGTAAACCATGCTGGATCCCAAATATCTGCGCAGCGATATCGAAGAGGCTGCCGCTCGTCTGGCGACACGTGGCTACGTTCTGGACGTAGCGGCTGTCAACGCTCTGGAAGAGAAACGCAAGGATCTGCAGTCCCGCACTCAGGAGCTGCAGGCCGAGCGCAACGCCCGCTCCAAATCCATCGGTGAAGCTGCCCGTCGTGGTGAAGATGTTGCCCCGCTCAAGGCCGACGTGACCAAGATCAACGACGAGCTGGAGACCAGCAAAGTCGAGCTGGATGCCCTGCTGGCCCAGTTGAAGGCCATTGCCGATGCGATCCCGAACCTGCCGAGCGAGACCACCCCGGTTGGCCGTGACGAGAATGACAACGTGGAAGCACGTCGTTGGGGTACCCCGCGCGAGTTCAGCTTCCCGGTACGCGACCATATCGATCTGGGCGAAGCGGCCAAGGGCGTTGACTTCAAGAACGGCGTCAAGCTCTCCGGTACCCGTTTCGTGGTGATGAAGGGTCAGATTGCCCGTCTGCACCGCGCCCTGGCCCAGTTCATGCTGGACTTGCACACCCTGCAGCACGGCTACACCGAGTGCTACGTGCCTTATCTGGTGAACCCGGACAGCCTCTATGGCACCGGTCAGTTGCCAAAATTTGCTCAAGACCTGTTCAACACCGGTATCGAGGGCGAAGGGGAAGAAGAGGGCAAGGTGCGCAAGTTCTCCCTGATCCCGACCTCTGAAGTGCCGCTCACCAACATGGCCCGTGACGAGATTTTTGACGCGCAAGAGCTGCCGATCAAGATGACCGCCCACAGCCCCTGCTTCCGTTCTGAAGCGGGTTCCTACGGTCGTGATACCCGTGGCCTGATCCGTATGCACCAGTTCGACAAGGTCGAAATGGTTCAGCTGGTTCACCCGGAGCAATCCTGGGAAGCGCTGGAAGAGATGGTGGGTCACGCCGAGAAGGTACTGCAACTGCTGGAGCTGCCGTATCGCGTGATGGCGCTCTCTACCGGTGACATGGGCTTCTGCGCGTCCAAGACCTACGATCTGGAAGTGTGGCTGCCGGCCCAGAACACCTACCGCGAGATCTCCTCTGTCTCCAACTGCACCGATTTCCAGGCGCGCCGCATGCAGGCTCGCGTGCGCATCGACGGCAAGCCGCAGTTGCTGCACACCCTGAACGGTTCCGGTCTGGCAGTGGGTCGTACCCTGGTTGCCGTGATGGAGAACTACCAGCAAGAAGATGGCCGCATCGCCATCCCGGCTGCGCTGCAATCCTACATGGGTGGCCTGACCCACATCGGGTAAGCCCACGCAGCTGACTACAACGCCATGGCATTGCCATGGCGTTGTGCATTTTGGCGCCGGCCAACTGTTTTAGTGGTCAAAAAAATCGGCTGTTCGGCACTGCTTTGAACAGTTAACACAATTTTATCAAGCAATGCGCAATCGTTTTTGTTAGACTGCGCCGCAATTTCGCAGGACATCTTTTTCTATGGTCTGGATTGATTACACCATCATCGGCATCGTCGGTTTTTCTGCTCTCATCAGCCTGGTGCGCGGCTTCGTCAAGGAGGCCATGTCTCTCGTCACCTGGTTTATCGCCTTCTTTATTGCCAGCCATTTTTATCCCGATCTCGCCGTCTACTTCACTTCGTTCTCCGACGCCATGGTGCGCAATGGGCTGGCTATTGCGGCCTTGTTCGTCGCGACCCTGATCCTGGGGGGAGTGGTGAACTACGTAGTGGGGTTGCTGGTTGAAAAAACCGGGCTCTCTGGCACCGATCGGGTGCTGGGGGTGTGCTTCGGTGCAATTCGCGGGGTACTGATTGTCAGTGCCCTGTTGTTTTTTATGGATACCTTCACCAGCCTCTCCCAGAGCGACTGGTGGGTGGCGTCCAAGCTGGTGCCCGAGTTCAAACCGGTGATCCAGTGGTTTTTCGGGTTCATGTTGAACTCATCAAGCTTTCTTCAACAGGTACAGTGACTTCGAGGTAGCAAAGACATGTGCGGTATTGTCGGTATAGTTGGCACCACCCCCGTCAATCAGGCCCTCTACGACGCCTTGACGGTGTTGCAGCACAGGGGACAGGATGCCGCCGGGATCGTGACCATTGATAGTGGAAACTTCCGGCAACGCAAGGCCAATGGCCTGGTGAAGGATGTGTTTGAAGTGCGCCACATGCAGCGTCTGCAGGGGAACATCGGCATAGGTCATGTCAGATACCCCACCGCAGGCAGCTCCAGTGCCGCGGAAGCCCAACCTTTTTATGTGAACTCTCCCTACGGCATGGTGCTGGCCCATAACGGCAACCTCACCAACGCCAAGGATCTCAAAGAGCAGCAGTTCAAGGTTGCCCGCCGTCACATCAATACCACCTCTGATTCGGAAGTGTTGTTGAATGTGCTGGCTCACGAGCTGGATCTCTGCGACAAGATGGCCCTGCGTCCCGAAGATATCTTCGCTGCGGTGCGCCGAACCCATCAGCAGATCCGCGGCGCTTATGCGGTGGTCTCGCTGGTGATTGGTCATGGCCTGATTGGCTTTCGCGATCCCAACGGCATCCGCCCGCTGATCCTCGGTCGTCGTCAGGACGAGCAAGGGCATCTGGAGTACATGCTGGCCTCCGAGAGCGTGGCACTCGATGCCATTGGTTTCGAGACGGTGCGGGATATTGCACCGGGTGAAGCCATCTACATCACCGAGCAGGGCCAGCTCTTCTCCGAGCAGTGTGCGGAGAATCCGCAGATGAGTACCTGCATCTTCGAATATGTCTACTTTGCCCGTCCTGACTCGTGCATCGACAAGGTGTCAGTGTATGCCGCTCGTCTCAACATGGGCCGCAAGCTGGGTCAGAAGATTGCCCGCGAATGGGAAGATCTCGACGTCGATGTGGTTATCCCCATCCCCGAGACCTCCTGTGACGTGGCACTGGAAATAGCCCACACCCTCAACCTGCCATACCGTCAGGGCTTCGTGAAGAACCGCTACATCGGCCGTACCTTCATCATGCCGGGCCAGACCCAGCGCAAGAAGTCAGTACGTCGCAAGCTCAATGCCATTGGTTCCGAATTCAAGGGCAAGAAGGTATTGCTGGTGGATGACTCCATCGTCCGTGGTACCACGTCCGAGCAGATCATCCAGATGGCCCGTGAAGCGGGTGCCGCCAAGGTCTACTTCGCCTCGGCAGCGCCGGAGATCCGGTTCCCCAACGTCTACGGTATCGACATGCCCACCGCCAACGAGCTGATCGCCCATGGCCGTGAAGTGGAAGAGGTGTGCGCACTGATTGGTGCCGACGGCCTGATTTTCCAGGATCTGGAAGATCTGGAAGAGGCAGTGCGGGAGCTCAACCCGGATCTGCGCCACTTTGAAACATCGGTGTTCAACGGCCACTACGTGACCTCCGACGTGGACCAATCCTATCTGGATCACCTCAATGCCCTGCGCAACGATGACACCAAAGCGGTGCGTGAGTGGCAGGAAGGCACCAGCAATCTGGAAATTTTTAACGAAGGAAGTTAAACGTTTTCGCTGGCGGTGCTTGAGATGAGATGGGGGCTAAGGCCCCCATTGTTATGTCTGCTCGGAGGAGATGGCAAAAGTAGTGCGCATCAGATTGAAAAGTAAGCACTTATTTTGCTGGATATGGGCATGTCAGGCAGGATCCGTTAGCATAGGGGCCAACCTGTATGACCGATACGCTTTTAACCGACGAGAGTTGTGATGGACGATCTGCTAGCCCCTGTGCGCCAGTTTCTGCAGTGCGAGACCCCGGATGAGTGGGTCGAGATGGCGCGGGATCCTGCCCGTTTGCCGACCCTGCTCATCGATCACGCCAACTGCGAGACCAAGGCCGCGCTCACCGCCCATAGTCTGGTGCGCCGCTACTGCCTGCCCAAGGGCAAGCGTCATCTGCTGCCCAAACTGGAGTTCTATCGCGAGCTGGATGCCATCCCGGAGAAGGCCGAGATCTTGGGCAAACGCAGCATGGGGGAGTCTGATCGTACCGTGTTTGCCGAGCTGGAGCGCAACCCGCTGTTGTTTCCCATGGTGCGGCTCATTCAGGAGGAGTTGCACCACTTCGAGCAGGTGCTGGCGATCATGCTGGCCCGCGGCATCGAATACGGGCCGGTGACGGCCTCCCGTTACGCTCGCCAATTGATGCAGCATGTGCGCACCCATGAACCGGCCACCATAGTCGACAAGATGATCATCGGCGCCTACATCGAGGCGCGCTCCTGCGAGCGGTTTGCCAAGCTGGCGCCCCATCTGGACGAAGAGCTGAGCCGCTTCTATGTCTCTTTGCTGCGCTCCGAGGCCCGCCACTATCAGGATTACCTGAACCTGGCCGAACAGTATGCGGGAGAGGATATCAGCGAGCGGGTGGCCTTCTTTGGCAAACTGGAAGCCGAGCTTATCTGCTCGCCGGATCCGCAGTTCCGATTCCATAGCGGCCTCCCTGTCACATCTGACAGTTGTTGACGCACAGGGGGCAAACTACGATTGCCCTGTTCCTACTACGAGCGACAAGTAGTTATTTTTGAGCGCAATTCCCGGCCCTGAGCCGGGATTTTTTTATCGCTAGCCTGCTGACAGCCAATTGGCTCACTCTGCCTAAACCCTCATTATTTTTGCGCATCTTCCTTACGGTGAAATCCTGTTCGGTCAGCGGGCAATAATGGTGAGAAACTGCTCACTCAGGCGGCTCGAGCTTGTAGAAACGGGCGAAACCGTGTACTTTTTTGCCTTCGCAATATTTGAATAACCAATCAATAGGAGCGTGTATGCGCATTGTTCTGTTGGGGGCTCCGGGCGCCGGCAAAGGTACTCAGGCTCAGTTCATCATGGAAAACCACGGTATTCCCCAGATCTCCACCGGCGACATGCTGCGTGCAGCAATCAAGGCGGGCACCGAGCTGGGTCTGAAAGCCAAAGCTGTGATGGACGCAGGTCAGCTGGTCTCTGACGACATTATCATTGGTCTGGTCAAAGAGCGTATTGCTCAAGCAGATTGCGTGAAAGGCTTCCTGTTGGACGGTTTCCCGCGCACCATTCCCCAGGCGCAAGCCATGAAGGATGCCGGTGTCGTGGTTGATTTCGTGCTGGAGTTTGCGGTGCCGGACGAAGAGATCGTCAAGCGCATGAGCGGCCGTCGCGTTCACTCCGGCTCTGGTCGTACCTACCACGTGGTGTTCAACCCGCCGAAAGTGGAAGGCAAGGATGACGTGACCGGTGAAGATCTGGTGATCCGCGCCGACGACGAAGAGACCACAGTGCGCAAGCGTCTGGATGTATACCATCAGCAGACCGCGCCGCTGATCGGTTTCTACGGCAAAGAGGCGGAAGCGGGCCACACCCGTTACGTCAAGATCGACGGCACCCAGCCGGTTGATCTGGTCAGCAAGCAGCTTGCCACCATTCTGGGCTGATCTTTGCTGTCGGTACAGCGTCTCTGTGCCATCAGGTAAATGAAGAAAAGGCCCCCTCGGGGCCTTTTTTTGGTTCATGACAGATAGACAGGAAGCCAATGTGACCACGAAAACCGGAATATTGCTGGTCAATCTGGGTACCCCAGCCGCGCCGACCACTGCCGCCGTCAAAGCGTTCCTTAGCCAGTTTTTACATGATCCCCGTGTGGTAGACCTGCCCCGTTATATTTGGTGCCCGCTGCTGCACTTCATCATCTTGCCGACGCGCTCCCCCAAAGTGGCCAAGCTCTATCAGCAGGTGTGGACCGAGCAGGGCTCGCCGCTGATGGTGATCAGCAAGCAGCAGCGCGCCGCGCTGGAGCAGGAGCTCAAGCGGGAAGGGCTCGAGGTGCCGGTGGAGCTGGCCATGACCTATGGTGCACCCTCGGTGAGCGATGGCTGGCAAGCACTCAAGGCCAAAGGGGTCAACCGGGTGATCCTGTTGCCGCTCTACCCGCAATATTCGGTCAGCACCACGGCGTCGGTGTTTGATGCGTGGGGGCGGGCGATGAAGCAAGAGCGCAATCTGCCGGTGGTGCGGCTGATCCGTGATTATCACGCCCATCCCGAATACATTCAGGCGCTGGCCATGAGCGTGCGCCGTCATTGGGAGCAACACGGCCAGGGCGAGCATCTGCTGATGTCGTTCCACGGTATTCCCGAGCGTTATGAGAACGAAGGCGACCCCTATGGCCAGCAGTGCCGCAGTACCGCAGCGCTGCTGGCCGAGGCGCTCGGGCTGGCGGCGGGGCAATGGACAGCCAGCTTCCAGTCCCGCTTTGGCAAGGAGGAGTGGCTCAAGCCTTACACCGATGTGACCATCGCAGGGTTGCCAGCGAGCGGGATCAAGCGGCTCGATGTGATCTGCCCGGCGTTTTCCGCTGATTGCCTGGAAACCCTGGAAGAGATCCAGGTGCAGAACCGGGAGATCTTCATGGAAGCCGGTGGCGAACAATTTGAATATATTCCGGCACTCAACAGCGATCAGGCCCATATCAGGATGATGGTCTCTCTGATCTGCCGCGAGCTGGCCTGAGTGAACCTTGCAATAGCAGGAGTGACAAGATGATCCATATCACGCTGATTTATGCAGGCCTGCTGGGGTTGCTGTTTTTGGGGCTCTCTTTTTGGGTGGTCAGACGCCGCGCCCAGTTCGGGGTGATGATAGGGCAGGGGGAGGCTCCCGAGCTGCTGGCGGCGATCCGGGCTCACGGCAACTTCGCCGAGTATGTGCCGCTGACCCTGCTGCTGATGGCGCTGTGTGAGCTCTCCGGTGCCGGTGCGCTCTGGTTGCATGGCGGTGGTGCCATGTTGCTGGTCGGTCGCATCCTCCATGCCATCGGTATCCAGATCCCCAAAGCGCCCAATGTGCCCCGTTTTCTGGGGACCTTGCTGTTTTGGCTCGCCCTCGGGCTGTTCTCGGTGTTGGCTCTGTTGCAGGGCGTTGCGGCAGCCTGAAACCTGATGCTTTGTTGTGCGTGAGAACCACCCCGGGCGGGGTGGTTTTTTTAGGCTCTGTCCCAATTATGTGTTGAAAGGCTAAGCTTGAAGTAGGCCATCAACT
>NZ_NKWE01000063.1:28611-96778 GCF_006243315.1 Aeromonas sobria | reverse complement strand
GGAGCCCAGACTGGTATAGGCAGAGCCGTCCAGCGCCTTGGGGTCCTGCTTGAGCGCCAGCTCCAGCTTGGCCTTGGCCTCTTTCACCAGACCCAGTGCCCCCAGTCCCCCTTTGGCCCCCGCCCATGTGCTCTTGACGATGGCAGACCAGATCAGCAGATCGGCGCGAAACGGCTCCTTGGCGCTGGCCGCTTCGGCCTGGGTGCTCAGGGTCTCAAGGCAACCCTCTTTCGCCTTGCCGGTCTGCTGATACTGGCAGACGGCCCACTGTTGCTGGATGGGCGCGAGGGCATCATCCGCGGCCATGACCGAGGTGGATCCCAGCAGGATGGCGATGGCACAAGAGGTAACTGATTGACGGAAAACCTTCATATTAATGCTCCTTCTTGGTCGGGATCGGGCGGGACAAGTCTGGTTGTGGCGCACTGTTGGTGCTGGCATCAGTCGTCCTTGGCTGAAGATGACGGGCATAACGTTTGATAATCGGCAGCTGTCTGGCCAGTGCCTTGTCGACTATGCCCGGCAGCAGGGCATTGAGCCGCACGAACAGTTTTTCCGGCCAGCCGAGCCAGCTGCGGCGAGTTTCGTTGCACAGGGCGATGATGGCCTCTTCGGCTACTTCCTGCGGGCTGTCGGTCTGGGTGCCCAGCGCCGCATTCATCTCGTAGGCAGCTTCCGAGTTGAGTTTGGTGCGGGTAGCGCGGGGGGCGAAGTGCAGCACTTTGATGCCGCTGCCCTCTAGCTCCCGACCCAACGCTTCGCTAAAGCCGCGCATGGCAAATTTGCTGGCGCAGTAGACGCTGTAACCGGGGTAGCCGATGCTGCCCAGGCTCGAACCCATGTTCATGATGATCCCCGGCTTGCGCAATCTGGGCAGCAGGGCGCGGGTGAGCTGGATCGGTGCCTCGATATTGAGCAGCAGCTGGCGCTCCACCTGTTCAAAGCTCTGATCTTCCAGCCAGGCAAACTGGTTGCAGCCGGCGTTGTTGATCAGGATGTCGATCCCGTTCTCCAGCGCCGGGTGTTGCAACAGCTTGGCCCGATCCTGGGCAGAGCCGAGATCGGCGAGCACTACCTGATGGCGCTCGGGATGAGGCAGCGCTTTGCACAACCGCTCCAGCGCCGGACCGCGGCGGCCGTGCAGCAGCAGGTGGGCCCCCTGGGCCGCCAGCTCCTGCGCCAGCTCTTCGCCTATGCCACCGCTGGCGCCGGTGAGCAGCACGAGTTTCCCTTCAAGCTTCATGGTGTGGGTTCCCTTTTTGCTGTCTGCTGATCCGCTGCCCATTTACGAAGTGGCGGTGAGGTTGTAGAGCATCTCGCCATAGAGGCGGTAGACCACCTTGGCCCCGTGGATGATGGCCGCCTGATCCGCCGGGCTTTCGACCCGATCCATCAGCGATTCAAAGAACTTGAGGTGTTCCTGATCCAGGGTGCCGTGGGAGCTCAGGTAGCTCATCGCTTGCGGCGGCAGGCCGAGACCCTTTTTCAGCTGGTCGGCGACAGTGAGGGCGATGGCCACGCTGGTGCCTTCCAGTACCTGCACCATGCCGAAGAAGCCCATGGGGTTGCCGCGCTGGATCTGGTCGTAGAGGAAGGCCATCATCAGCTCGATGGGCAGCCCCGGCTGGCCGTAGCGCACCGCCTCGGCATCGCCGCCACAGGCGCGGATATCATTGAGGATCCACTCCTGATGGCCATACTCCTCGTCGATGTACTCGGCAATGGCGCCACGCACCCACTCGTACTCCTGACCCAGCTTGCCGCCGGTGGCCATCAGCAACGGAACGGTCTGGCGCACGTGGTAGTAAGCCTGCGCCAGAAAGGCGAGATAGGTGTCACGGCTGATGTCGCCACGGCGGCAGGCTTCGATGATGGGGGCGTTGAACAGATGCTCGCGCTCACTGGCAGTGGCTTGTTGCAGAGTCTGGTAGAAGCTCATGATGATTCTCCGGTAAGGCATTGGCTAATTTGCTGGGAAAAGTGTTGGTAAATTTCGTTGCGACGGGGGCGTCCGTTGGCGGTCAGCAGCCCGGGATGTTGATCCAGTGCGACCGGTAACCAGTGGTGCAGCCGGGCATAATCGGGTAAACGGCTGTTCAATCCTTCAATCTGGTGGGGCAGGTCGGCTTCGGCTCCCGGCAGTGGCTGGATCAGCGCCACGTTGGCGGGCTGACCATCGCCAAAGACCACGATGCGGGCGATGGCGGGGCAGAGCTGGGCTTCGGCTTCCACCCACTCCGGTGAGAAGTTGCGGCCAAAGGCGGTGATCTGGACATTCTTCTTGCGCCCGGTGATATGGAGGTAGCCGTCATCATCCAGATGACCCAGATCGCCAGTGGCGATCTGCATGGCAGAAGGTTCGCCAGTGGCAATCTGTTCGGGAGTTGGTTCGTTGCTGCCGAGATACCCCAGCATGGCGCTGCCGCTCACCAGGATTTCGCCGTCGATGGCGATGGTGACCTGACAGTGTGGCAGGGGGCGGCCCACGCTGCCGGGCTTGTCAGCATCCGGGCTGTTGAGCGCCACCACTGAGCCGCACTCCGAGAGGCCATACCCCTCATACACAGGCAGGCCAAGCTGGCGAGCATGAGCGATAAGGTCGGGGGCCACTTTGCCGCCACCGACCGCAATAAAGCGCAATCCCTTGAGCTGCTGGAGCAGCATCGGCGTGCTGGCACACAGCGCCAGCAGCAGGCGCAGCAGTTCGGGCACCAGCACCAGACTGTGGGTCGGCCAGCGCAGCAGGGCTTCTCCCAACATGGCCGGGTTGAGCGAGCTGGAGCCGCTGAAGCCGAGTTCTGCCAGCGACGGGATGCGGCTGCAGGCGCCGGTCAGCAGCGGCACATAGAGGCCGGTGATGTTCTCAAGCAGGGTCGCCAGCGGCAGCAGGGTCATGTGTTTTTCCACCTTGGCTGGAGCGACTCGCTCGGCCAGCGCGGCGCTCACCGCCATCATCCGGGTCAGTGACAGGCAGACGCCCTTGGGCTGGCCCGTGGTGCCGGAGGTGTAGGTGATCTTGGCGGTGCCCTTGGGCAGTGCCGGTCGACTGGCCGGGGTGTGGCGCCACAGTGGCAGCTCGCCAGTGATCAGCGAAAGGTGCTTTGCGGCATGCCAGCCCTGATGATGGGGGCCCACCAGCGCATCGGCGCCGCTGCTCTCCAGCAACCACTCTTGCTGGGCCAGGCTGAAGAAGTGGGGCACCGGGATGACCACGATTCCCGCCTTGCTACAGGCCAGATCCATCAACGCCCAGGGCAGGCCGTTATCCAGTTGCAGGGCCAGACGGCTGACCCCCGCCTGCTCCAGTTGGCTGGCCAGACGCTGGATCTGTTGCCACAGGGTCTGATAATCCAGACGCTGCTGGCTGCTCAGCAGCGCAGGGGATTGCGGATTCTCGCGGGCATGTTTGGCGATGGCGTCGAACAGGCTCATTGGGCGCACCTTTTTTGATGGGTCTGGTTGTCACTGCTCTCGCTGGCATCGTCAAACAGGGTCGGCATGGGGGCCAGCAGATTGAGCAGCAGGCTGCTCTGGGCCAGCACCTCGCGCCCCTGATTGATGTCACCCACCATCACCTTGGGTTGGCAGCGGTAGTATTCGCCCCAGGCATCGGCGTCGGCACCCACCTGATGGGCCTCTGCGAGAGCCAGCTCCACCGGATTAAGTTGCAGCCGGGCAAAACTGTTGCGCAGCTTGGCGGTGCCGGTAAAGACCACGTAGTCGAGGGCGTTCTCACACAGCAGACGACACAGCGCCGCAAACATCAGGCGGGCATTGCCCGGTTCGCTGCAGGCCAGATTGCCCACTTCGATAATGCGGTTGCGTGCCGGATAGACCCCGAGGCGGGTGTTGATGGCAGCCTCGATAGGTTGCTCCAGATACTGTTCCAGATAGAGAGGCCCCTCACTGGCATGATTGAGACCACAGGCGCCGACCAGCGTCCCGTCCGCCCGATAGAGCCCCAGCAAACAGGGCAGAAAATGGGGGATGCGGGCGTTGAACTCGAGGGTGTAGGCGGCCTGGATATAGGTTTGCAGCGCCATGACCTGCTGCGGGGAGTTAGCTAGCAGCAACCGGTAGGGGGCTTGGATCTCGATGGTCATGGGTGACTCCTTCTCTTGCGATGGGTTTAGAGTAAAAGGGCAAACTTAAGAAACCCTTAAGGAGCCAAAAAGATTCGGCAAACCATACCGGCTGAACAGTGTTGAAAAACAGTTGCCAGCGGCAGGCATGGCAGGCAATCTGCGCCGCTGTCACTGTTGAGGAACCGCCATGTCATCCACCGTCTGCTGCCCCTTGTGTGCCAGCCCCCGAGCCTACCCCCTGCCGGTGGCAGGCAAGCGCTATCATCGCTGCCTCGCGTGCGAGCTGGTCTGGCTGGACGAGGCGGACCATCTGAATGAGGCGGAGGAGAAGGCGGTCTATGACGGTCACGACAACCGGGTGGATGATCCCCGTTATCGCTCTTTTCTGATGCGGGCTTTTGGCGAGGTGTTGAGTCGGGTAGCGACCCCTGCCTGCGGCCTCGATTTTGGATGTGGCCCGGGCCCTGCGCTGGTGGCGATGGGGCGCGAGGTGGGTTACCAGATGGCGGGCTATGACAAGTTCTACGCCGATTTTCCCGAATTGTTGGCGCGCCAGTACGACTTCATCACCAGTACCGAGGTGATCGAGCATATCGCCGCGCCGCGCGCAGTGCTGGAGCAGTTGTGGGCCTGTCTCAAACCCGGTGGCCTGCTGGTGCTGCAGACCCAGCGGGTGCTCAGTGACGAGCGGTTCAAGAACTGGCGCTATCGCCACGACCCGACCCACATCGTCTTCTTTGCCGAGGCATCGTTTCAGGTGTTGGCCGTCAGCTGGCAGGCCGAGCTCAGCTTCCCCCACGCCGATGTGGCGGTATTGCAGAAAGGCACGCCGTGAGGCGTGCCTTCGTCTTTTACTCGGCGGTTTCTTGCTCGGCTCTACTCCTTGTAGCCCTTGTCCTGCCACTGGTAGTACATCAGCGCCGACTTGACGCCAATTGACTTGAACGGCTCTGGCGGCAGCCACATCGGCAGGGTCTGCTCCGCGTGGTTGAACCAGGGATGCTCCTTGCCCTGATAGAGGCTGGCCACTATGTCGCCAAACAGGAAGGAGAGGTTGATGCCGTGGCCGTTGTAGCCGAGGGCGTAGTAGATGTTCTGGTGATCCCCCATCACTCCCACCGCTTCGGTGCTGTCGCCGGTCATGCCGAGCACCCCGTCCCACACCTGTTCAAATTTGATCCCCTTGAGGGCCGGATAGAGGGTCACCAGCTCGGTCATCATCATCTCGCTGACCCGGTTGAGGTCGCCCTTGTAGTTGAGGCCGTCGTTGAAGACGTACTCGGCATTGCCGCCGCCGATGACGATGCGGTTATCCGGGGTCAATACCAGATGGAACAGGATGTTGCGGGTGTCGTAGTAGGGCACCCGGCTCTGCCACTGGATGGCGGCCAGCTGCTTTTTGCTGAGCGGCTCGGTGACGGCGCTCTGGGCGTGCACCGGAAAGACCCGACCGCTGAAGTAGCCAAGCTTGGAGGTATAGCCGTTGGTTGCCAGCACTATGCTGTCGGCGGTCACCTTGTAGTTGTCGGCCACGTTCAGTTCGATCTGCTTGCCCTCCTTGATCCCCATTACCGGGCTCTGCTCATAGATGGTGACGCCCGCCTGCTCCACCGCCTTGCGCAGGGCGTTGACCAGTTTCATGGCGTGTACCTGGCCGCCATTGGGGTCGTAAACCGCCCCCACGTAGCGGTCGGTGCCGAGTTTTGCCTCTGTGGTATCGGCGTTCCAGTACTGGAGCGGGATGCCGAGGCGATTGGCGGTTTTCACATAGTCGCGGTACTCGGGGATATCCTCCTCATCGAGGATCGCCTCCACATAACCATCGAGCTTGAGATCGGCCTCGACGCCGGTTGAGGCAACCAGCGCCTGCAGCTTGCGCATGCTGGCGACGGTGAGATCGTAGTGGCGCTTGCTCGCTTCCCCCTCTTCGTCGAGATCCATCACCTCGGAGCCCGGCAATACCATACCGCCGTTGCGGCCTGAGGCGCCACTGCCCACCTGCTTGGCTTCGAAGATGGCGATCTTGAGCGACGGATTGGCTTTGGCCAGATGCCAGGCGCTGGAGAGGCCGCTGTAGCCGCCACCTATGATGGCTATATCCACCTTCATGTCTTGCGCCAGCGGGGCACTCTCCGCTGTCGGTTTCTCCTTGAACCAGTAACTGGTGTTGGGCTCAAAGTCGCTCATTTTGGGGCCGCAGGCGGCGAGAAAAAAACAGCTGATGCACATGGTCAACGCTCGTTGGCAAAGGGTGGTCGGATTCATCTTCTACTCCGGTTACAGATACAAAATGTCAAATCATTCAATCGGGTTGGGCGGTATTGACCCGGCGGCCTATGTCTCGCAGCCGGGCCAGCTGATCGGCAAGACCGGGCCCTTCATCTAGGCTGGTGACGAAGTTCCAGAGGTAGGTCATCACAGCATAGACATGGCCTGCCGAGACCTGGGGCTGGGCTATTAGCATGGTGATGGCCAGCAGGAACAGCAGAGAGGCGCTGATACCGACCGCCAGAAAGGCGAGTGCCTCCCGATCCGAAATCCGGATGCGCAGCCAGGCCAGCGCGCGGTAGTGGCGGGAGAGGCTGGCTGACTGGGCATGAGTGACCAGCTTGACCTCGTGTTCCAGTCGATCGTTGAGCCGCTCGTGCAGCAGCTGGTTCTTGCGCGAAAAGCCGGGCAGCAGCAGGCCGAACAGCAGCAATACCCCCATGCAGGCGATGCCGACCCAGAACTCGATCACCATCAGCATCACGGCCGCCCCGACGATGGAGATCAGGCTGGTCGCCAGGATCGGGATATGTTTCTCGAAGAAGTCGACAAACTCCCGCGCCAGGGTGACCCGCGCCACTATGGTGGATTGCCGCTCCTGTTGCTGGCGCTGGGTCAGGATCACCGGTACCGCCAGTGCCGCATAGATATGGGTAAAGGTGCGGGTATCGACAGCCCGGCGCAGGGCGCCGATCAGCCAGAACAGCAGCACGATCAGGGCGTAGCTTGAAGCCTGCCACCACTGCCCCTTGACGATGGCATCGATGGCAAAGCCGGCGAACAGGGGATAGACCACCAGCAGGATGTTTTCGAGGGCCACCAGCGAGAAGGTGCCCGTCAGCTTGAGGGGATTGGCCCGCGCAATCGCCCCCAGCGAACGACCGGCCGAGTGTGGCAACGGCGTGGCCTGCTCGTTGCAACTGGCTGCCGAAGTGGTTGGTGTTGTCATGGGTTATCTCCTAAGATGTCGGAAACGCCAAGTTTGAGCGAGTGCTCAAAGTTTGTTTGAGCGACCGCTCAAAGTCAAGCAGGTCGATTGATATCGCAGGAGGTCAGATGGCACGCCCATCAGCAGAACAGCGTAAAGAGATGATCATCGAGGCCGTACTGGCCCTGTTTCGAGAGAAGGGGATGGCGGCATCGTCTACCCGTGATATTGCCGAACGCACCGGTCTGGCACGCAGCCACGTCTACCACTACTTCAAGGATTGGAAGGAGCTTTGCCTCTGCGCCGTGGAGCGTTTCACCAGTCAGGAGATAGCCGAGCAGCGGCAGTGGTTGCTGCCGCTGCCCGCCCGCGAAGCGTTGCCGCTGTTCGTGCGGGACAATTTGCCGACCAGTCAGGATGCTTCCTGGGCCATCTATCTCGATGCATGGAACGAGTCGCTGCGCGATCCGGTATTTGCCGAGAGTTACCGCAAGACCATTCAGGCGTGGCGCGAGGTGCTGGAGCAGATCCTGCAAAAGGGGATCGACAGTGGCGAGTTTGTGGCGGGCGATGCCCGGCGACTGGCGCGCCAGATCACCTCGCTCATCAACGGCTATGCCGATGACCTCATTCTGGAGCCGACCCCCGAGACGGTAGAGGCCACTTATCAAGAGATCATGCAGGTGGTCAATCAGCTGGTCTTGCCCCCGGCCCACTCATAGCGGCGCAGGAAAACAAGGGAGGGGAGGCATGCCAGCGTGGTGCCTCCCCCGGTTTTGTTGGCTATCCGCCGGGCGCGCGATGGCCAGATACCAGGGAGCGGTTGTTGATGTCGATTACCCATTTGTCACTGCAAGATGCCCGTCATCTGCAACTGGCGGCGCAGGGACTGCTTGCCCCCCGTCGCAGCAAGGCGACTCCGGCAGATTTGCTGGCTACGATTCGCCGCATGGCGCTGCTGCAGATCGATACCATCTCGGTGGTGGCCCGCAGCCCCTATCTGGTGCTGTTCAGCCGGCTTGGCCACTACGAACCGCGCTGGCTGGAGCAGCTTTTGGCCGATGGCGAGATCTTCGAATATTGGGCTCACGAGGCCTGCTTTGTGCCCCACGAGGATTACCGGCTGTTGCGCCACCGGATGCTCGATCCCGCCGCCATGGGCTGGAAGTTTTCAGCCAACTGGCTCGTCAGCCATCAGCAGGAGATTGGCCAGCTTATCGAGCGCATTCGTCAGCATGGCCCGGTGCGGGCGGCTGACTTTGAACGCAAAGAGGAGAAGGGTAATGGCTGGTGGGACTGGAAACCGGAGAAGCGCCATCTGGAGGTATTGTTTACCACCGGTCAGCTGATGGTGCGGGAGCGGCGCAACTTTCAGCGGGTCTATGACCTGGCCGAGCGGGTCATCCCCGAGTGGAGCGACCAGCGGGATCTGCCGAGCGTTGCAGAGGCGCAGCGGGATATGGTGCGCGCCAGCTGCCGGGCGCTGGGGCTGGTCAAAACCGGCTGGGTGGCGGACTACTACCGGCTGCGGCGTGGCAAGTATGATGTCCTGCTCCATCAGCTGGCGGACCAGGGTGAGCTGTTACCGGTGCGGGTGGAGGGGTGGCAGCACGGTGCCTTTGTGCACGCCTCGCTGGCCGATGAGCTGGCAAGGGCACAGGCGGGCACCCTCAAGGCGACTCATACCACCGCCTTGTCGCCATTCGACCCGCTGGTGTGGGATCGCAAACGGGCTAGCGAGCTGTTCAACTTCGACTATCGCATCGAGTGCTATACCCCGGCCCCCAAGCGTCAGTACGGCTACTTCGTGCTGCCCTTGCTCCATCGCGGCAAGCTGGTGGGCAGAATGGATGCCAAGGCCCATCGCCAGCAGGGGGTGTTCGAAATCAAGAGCCTCTATCTGGAAGCCGGGGTGAGAGTGACCCGCACCCTGGCACAGGATCTGGCGAAAGCGCTGCACAAGCTGGCTGACTGGCACCAGACACCGCAGCTTCGTTATGGTGCCATTCCGGCCAATTTGCTGGCGTTGTGGCATGAAGGTGCCCTTGCAAAGTGAGGTCTATCCCTGCTGGGCTAAGCTGCAAGGGGGATAAACAGTTCGGGAGCGGGAGATGAAACGAGCGGGAACATGGTGGGCGGGATTGGCGATGGCCATCTTGTCCCCTGCGCTATGGGGGCAAGAGCCGCCAGTGAAGATCTGTCTGGGGGAGGGCAACGAGTGGGCCCCCTTTACCTATTGGGAGCGCAAGGACGGGGTGCCCGATACCAGCCGCCTCACCGGCTCGGCCACCACGCTAGTGCTCGATGCCTTGCAAAAGGGCGGATTGTCACACCAGATCAGCTATTTGCCCTGGGCGCGAGTGCAGCAGGAGCTGGCGGATTATCGCCAGAATGGTCTGTGTGAGCTGACCTGGGATGCCAGCTACAAGCCGGAGCGGGCCGAGTTTGCCTTCTACAGCGTGCCCCTCTATTACACCCACCTCGGTTTCTTCTATCTCAAGCGCCGTTTCCCCGAGCCACCGGATCTGCAAACGGTCAATCGCGCCCGGGTGTGCGGGGTGATCGGCTACAACTACACCCCCTATGGGTTGGCGCAGGAGCCACGCCGGGTCAAGCAGCTGCAGCAGGCACTGGACATGATGGGGCGGGATCGCTGCGACTTTCTGCCGAGTGAAATAGAGCCGCTGATGAGCGGCATCAGCCTTGGCATCTACCACAGCGAGAACGGGTTGCTGCATCTCGCCCATCCCGGTCGCAAGGGATTTTATCTGCTGGTGAGCAAGGGCTCACCGCGCGCCCATGAGCTGGTGAACACCCTCAATCAGGCGCTGGTAGCGTTTCAGGAAGGGGGGCAGGCCGACGAGGTGATGCGCCGTTTCTTGTTACCGATGGAGTAACCACGAACAGCGGCCGTCACTATGGGGAGCAGATGAACAGAGGGCCAGCCGGTGCAAACCGGCTGGCCCTCTTGGTTATAGGCTGGGTTACGAGGTGAGTCGTCAGGCAGCCAGACGGGTCAGCACCTTCACCAGCAGCTCGATACGCGGGGCAATGCTGGCCAGATCCAGATACTCCTCGTCACTGTGGAAACCGGCGCCGATGGGGCCGAGGCCATCCAGTGTCGGGATGCCGAGGGCGGCGGTCAGGTTGGCATCGGAGCCGCCCCCTACCTCCTGCCAGCTGATTGGCAGATCCAGTTCGGCACCGCACTCCTCCACCAGCTGCATCAGTGCCTGAGTGCCCTCTGACGGCACCATGGCCGGTTTGTGGGCCTCACGGGTCAGCCGGATGGTGACGCCGTCCAGATGGGGACGCTCGACCAGGGTGAGCAGATGATCGTTGATCTGCTGGTACTCCTGATTGTCCCAGAAACGCACATCCACCACGGCGCTGGCATGGGCTGGCACTATGTTGGCGCCGTTGCCCCCCTCGACAACACCGATGTTGAGGGTGGTGCCGCTCTCGAAGTTGGTCAGGGCGTTGATGGCCAGGATCCAGTGACCCAACTCGGTGATGGCGCTGCGTCCTTTCTGCGGCTCGTTGCCAGCGTGAGCCGCCTTGCCGGTGAAGTCGATGCGATAACGGGCCATCCCCTTGCGCGCCTTGACCAGCGAACCGTCGGCGCGGGCCGCTTCGGCCACCAGCACCTGTTTCGCCTGTTTGGCCACCGCTGCCAGCCAGTCGCTGGAGTGCAGGGAGCCGATCTCTTCATCAGGGTTCATGCAGACGCAGATGCTCAGGCGATCGCGCACCTCGCTGGGCAGTTCACGCAGGGCGTAGACGATGTTGAGCAGGCCGGATTTCATGTCGGAGACACCGGGGCCGTAGGCGCGCTCGCCATCGACGCTCATCGGGCGGGCAGCGGCGGTGCCGAGCGGGAAGACGGTATCCATATGGCCGATCAGCATCACATCGATCTGCGCTGCATCAGGCTGGTTGCGGATCTCCAGCCCCACTCCGGCGACGCCGCAGTCGACCCGTTTGATCTGCCAGCCGCCCATGGCTTCATATTTGGCGGCCATCAGGTCGGCCACTGCCGCAATGCCCGGCTGGTGCAGGGAGCCGCAATCCAGATTGATCAGCGGGGCCAGTTCGGCCAGGTATTGATCCAGAGAAAAAGTCATTGATTGCTCCACTATCAGGTCCGGGGTTAGAGAAGGATGTTCATCACCAGCATGGCGCCGAAGGCGTTGAGTACCGAGATGGCGACCATGATGGGGATGTAGCGCCCTTCGGTGCCGATACAGCCGATGATGCGGCCCATGTACTGCACCTGGGAGCCCATCAGGTAGATGGCCGGAGCCAGAATGGCGATGTGGGTGCCGTTGAGGATCCCCTGATCGAACAGGGTAATGACCACGCCGACCGCGCCGCCCATCGACATCCAGGCGCCGATCAGCACGGCTGCCGCCTCACCGGGCAAGCCGAAGATGGCCATGATAGGTGCAAAAATGGCACCCATGGCATCCAGCGCGCCGGTGATCTGCAGCGCCTTGATGATGACGAAAGCCATCAGCACGTTGGGGACGGTGGAGGTGGTGGCGATGACCCAGCCCTTTTTGGCCCCTTCGACGAAGATATCGGTGACGATGGGTTTTTTGACGTTGGCCTGGCTCATTTGGCTTGCTCCTGAGTGTTGAGAGTCTGCGGGGTGTTGCTGCTATCGACGTGCTTGCCTTCGGTCATGTTGAGATAGACCCGGAACAGGTTGGCACCGACAAACTTGAAGGCGAACATCACAATAACCGCCAGACCGATGGAGGAGCTGACCGCCGGGCTGCCGTCCGCCAAAGTCAGGGTGAACAGCACGGCGCCGGAGGAGAAGAAGTTGACTATGGTGGCACCCGCGGAGAACTGGAACATGGTGAATACGTCGGTTTCGCGCTTGGTGATCAGCCCTTCATCCTTGAGCTGGCGGGTCATGGCGGCACCGGCATCGGTACTCTGCAGGGAGGCGATCAGCGCCAAACCGGTATTGCCGGGGATCCCCATCAGCGGACGCAGCAGCGGGGTCAGCAACTTGCGGGCTGCTTCCAGCGCGCCGTAGTGCTCCAGTACGTTGATCATGCCGAGGGCGAACATCACGGTAGGGATCAGGGTCAGGGCGAACAGGAAGCCATCACGGGCACCGTTGCCCCCCTTGCCGCGCATGTCGGTCATGGCGGTCTTGATGCCGTCACCGTTCTCGCTGACGCTCTGCACCATGGTGCCGAACGAACCGTTCAGCGTGGTGAAATCGAAAACCCCGTACCACTCGCCAGATTGCAGCAGCCCCGAGAAGAAGACCACGGCAAAGGCCAGTGCCAAGTAACTGCCTATGCTCACCGAGCGTGTTTTATCCGTCATCATTAAGCTCCATATGAATAATTATTTAATCTGAGTAATTATGATTGATATGGATATCAATAAATTGACGATGGTCAAAAGGGTTTGCTGCAGATGATGAGTGTATTGGTGTTATGTGACGGAGATCGTGATATGTCTGGGCGATAATATTGTTTTTATCGAATTTGTTGAGTGAATAAAAAGCAGGGCTGGATCGCGGGGCAATAAAAAACCGGGCACTGGGCCCGGTTTGGTCAATCAGTTAGATGCTGGTGATTACTGGAATACCAGCACCATCAGCAGACCGACGGTAATGGCAGATACCAGGAAGGCAAAGCCATAGAACACATAGTGGTGCAGCTTGGTGGTGTGGATCCCCAGATCGTGCAGACCGTGGTAGATACGGTGCATGCCGTGCCAGATGGGCAGGGCTATGATCACCAGCAGGATGCAGGCACCCCACCAGGAGCTGGCGAACTCGAGTACACGTTCGTAGCTCATGGTCTCTACGTCCATGATACCCATGGGTACCAGCAGACCGGTGATGAGGACAATGACCGGCAGCAGCATGGCAACGACCATGCCACCCGCACCAAACAGACCCCAGTAAATTGGTTCGTCAGAACGTCTCATGATTTTTCCTCAAATCATCGTTAACAGGGATTTCGTGGCCCACGTTGCCGGGTCGCGGTGATGGGCGCCAAACTGGCACCCAACACGTGGCTCGTCAGAACGTGTAATGGTTTTCTCCTCAGGCCACGATGATCAGGACGAGCAGGGATACCACCGCCAGCGCCACATATTGGACGAGTACGATCGGTTTCTCAGGCACCAGGTCTTCACCACGGAAGATACGCATGGCTTTCGGCGCCAGGGCGAACCAGGTCTTGGCATGGAACAGGCACGCCGCCAGGGCGATGACATGGAACAGGATGGCGATCGGGCTTTGCAGGGATTCCAGCCAGCCGTTGAACGCTTCCTGACCCTGAACCAGACGCATCAGGCCCCACATCAGCACGACGGCATAGATGGAGACGAAGATACTGGTGCCTTCACGGATCATGTAACTGGTGTAAAAGGAGCTCTTTAGCCACCAGTCTTTCTTCATTTCGCGGACGTAAGGCTTACGTTTGCTATTGGTGTTGTTCATGGTCTCATTCCTGATCTCAATCTGGCTTGAACATGGCGATCATGTAGTCCTTGGCGCTTTCGACCTTGCCAAGCTGGATGGCTGCGGCCGGATCCACACCTTTCGGGCAGACTACCGAGCAGTAGCCAACGAAGGTACAACCCCAGACGCCTTCGTCCTGGCTGATGATCTTCATCCGCTCTTTGGACGCGCCATCGCGGTTGTCGGCGTTGTAGCGATAGGCCAGAGCCAGTGCTGCCGGACCGGTGAACTGCTTGTTGATGCCATATTGCGGGCAGGCTGCATAGCACAGACCACAGTTGATGCACTGGGAGAACTGGTGATACTTGGCCATTTCAGCAGGGGTCTGCTTGTATTCGCCATCACACAGGCTGCGCGGTTCGCTCGGGATGATGTAGGGCTTGATGCTCTCCAGCTTCTCGATGAAATCGGACATGTCGACCACCAGGTCACGCTCAATCGGGAAGTTGTTGAGCGGCTCGATAGTCATCTTGCCTGGCAGATAGTCGCGCAGGAATGCTTTACAACCCAGCTTGGGTACACCGTTGACCATCATGCCGCAAGAGCCGCAGATCGCCATCCGGCAGGACCAGCGGAAGCTCAGGGTAGAGTCCAGGTGATCCTTGATGTATTGCAGGGCATCCAGCAGAGACATCTCTCTGAGGTACGGTACCTGGAAGGTCTGCATCCAGGGTTCATTGTCCTGCTCCGGGCGGTAGCGCAGGATTTCAATTTCAATCATCTCAGCCATTCTTCTTAGCCTCGTCTTGTTTCTCACCTTCGGAACCGTACACGCGTTTGGCCGGTTGGGATTTAGTGATCTTCACATCGGAATAATCGATGGTCGGGGCGCCTTCCGGTGCGTAGAAGGAGAGAGAGTGCTTGAGGAAGTTCACGTCATCACGCTCTTCGTAACCATCCAGACGCTGGTGGGAACCACGAGACTCTTTACGGTTGATGGCGGAGTGAGCCATGGCTTCGGCCACGTCCAGCATGTAGCCCAGTTCGATGGCGTACAGCAGGTCGGTGTTGAAGACAGAGGACTTGTCGTTGATCTTGACCTTCTTGTAACGGGCTTTCAGCTCGTTAATCTTGTCAATGGTGCCTTGCATCAGCTCTTCGGTACGGTAGATACCGACACCGGCTTCCATGGACAGGCCCAATTCGTTGCGGATATCCGCCGGATTTTCGGTACCGTCGATGTCCATCAGCGAGAGGTGCTGTTTGATCAGCGCTTCGGCTTTGGCGAGCAGTGCTTCGGTATTGCCGTGTTGCTGAGTCGCTGCGAATTCGGCAGCCTGTTCACCCGCCAGCTTGCCGAATACCACGATCTCGGACAGCGAGTTGGAACCCAGACGGTTGGCACCGTGCAGACCTACAGAAGCACACTCGCCTGCGGCGTAGAGGCCAGGCATGCGGGTTGCGCACTTGTTGTCAGTCTCGATACCACCCATGGTGTAGTGGGCAGTCGGACGTACCGGGATCGGCTCTTTGGCCGGATCCACACCCACGTAGGCCTTGGCCAGTTCGCAGATGAAAGGCAGACGCTCTTTCAGGTACTTCTCACCCAGGTGGCGCAGGTCAAGGTGAACCACGTCGCCCATCGGGCCCTGGATCACGCGGCCTTTTTGCTGCTCTTGCCAGAATGCCTGAGAGAGACGGTCGCGTGGACCCAGCTCCATGTGCTTGTTTTTTGACTGGCCAATCGGCGTTTCCGGGCCCAAGCCGTAGTCTTGCAGGTAACGGTAGCCATCTTTGTTCAGCAGAACACCACCCTCACCACGGCAACCTTCGGTCATCAGGATACCGGTGCCAGGCAGGCCGGTCGGGTGATACTGGACGAACTCCATATCACGCAGCGGTACGCCGTGACGATAAGCCAGTGCCATACCATCACCGGTGACGATGCCACCGTTGGTGTTGTAGCGGTAAACACGACCTGCGCCACCGGTAGCCATAATCACGGATTTGGCCTGGATGAAACGGGTGATGCCGTTCTGGATATCAAAGGTCAGCACGCCTTGCACACGGCCATCATCCACGATCAAATCGAGACAGAAGTGCTCATCGAAGCGCTTGATGGTCGGATATTTGATAGAGGTCTGGAACAGGGTATGCAGAATGTGGAAACCGGACTTGTCTGCTGCAAACCAGGTGCGGGGGATCTTCATTCCACCAAAAGGACGCACGTTGGCTTTGCCATCCGGCTTGCGGCTCCAGGGGCAACCCCAGTGCTCAAGTTGGACCATCTCTTTGGTCGCGTTGTTGACGAAGTAGTCGACCACGTCTTGCTCGCACAACCAGTCACCACCGGAAACGGTGTCATTGAAGTGGTTTTCGAGGGAGTCGTCATCGCGAACTACGCCTGCAGCACCGCCTTCCGCAGCCACTGTGTGACTACGCATCGGATAGACTTTTGAAATCAGGGCGATTTCGAGTTCCGGATGGGCTTCTGCAATGGCGATAGCGGCACGCAGGCCAGTACCACCGGCACCGATGATGGCAACATCGGTCTTGATAATATCCACATCTGCCTCCTTAGGGATAGATTTGCTGGGCACAATTTTGCTCTATGAAAAAAATTCAGGCTTGATGCAAGTCAAACTGCTAGGTTTTAGTCCGTTTTTCTTACTGGTTTTTTTGTAAAACACCCAAATCCCTGGATGAAAATGTCGTTATTATCGCCATTTATGGTGTTGCTGAGCAGTTAAACACCTTGCTATGAATACTTTAACCCCAAGATTATACGTAGTTTTCTTTCAACAAAATGCGAATCGCCTCTCTTTTTAGGTATTTTCAAAAAAATTTTAAGTTTTTAATTACGCCACTCACTTGACAATAATTATCATTTGTATTTGCCATGAAAATAAGTAATCCAATGTTGACCATCAAGCAGGGGCTTAAGGCTACAAGTGGATAATGAGAGCCGTGATGTCGCAGGAAATTGGTAGCGGACAGGATCTTGGGTCGAAGATCACAATTAGTAGAATTTGTGGGTCACGGATGAAAAATGGTCATCTGCAGTTTGTTATATTGGCAACTCAATTGGCAACCCATCTTAGTAAATAGTTGTTAAATAACATAATAACCAAGGTGATATGGAAATGAATAATAACTTTATCAAAGGCAGCTTGGCTCTGACCTTGCTTGCTGCACTGACTGGCTGCAATTCCTCTGCCAATGGCGTCATTACGCCCTGCACCGAAAATGTCTGCAAGCTGACCATACTGCACACCAACGATACCCACGGCCGTTTCTGGCACAACGCAGAAAACGAGTACGGCATGGCAGCCCAGAAGACCCTGGTCGATCGACTGCGTGCCGAGGCCAAGGCCGCTGGCAGCGAGGTGCTGTTGCTCTCTGGTGGTGACGTTAACACCGGGGTGCCTGAATCGGATCTGCAGGATGCCGAGCCAGATTTCATGGCGATGAACAGCATTCGCTACGACGCCATGGCGGTGGGCAACCATGAGTTTGACAACCCCCTCAGCGTGCTGGAAAAGCAGCGCAAGTGGGCCCAGTTCCCCATGCTGTCGGCCAACATCTACGACAAAGCCAGCGGTAAGCACTATTTTGACCCCTACAAGGTGTTCACGCTGGAGAGTGGTCTCAAGGTCGCTGTATTGGGCCTGACCACCGAGGATACTGCCCAGTTGGTGGATCCTGATAACGTGAAAACCCTGGAGTTTCGCGATCCGACCAGCGAAGCGGCCAAACTGGGTCAGCAGCTCCGCAGCAATAAGGAAGCCGATCTGGTCTTCGCCATCACCCATATGGGCCATTACGAGAATGGTCAGCATGGCAGCAATGCACCGGGTGATGTAGAGATGGCTCGCGCCCTTCCTGCGGGTACCCTTGATGCCATTATTGGTGGCCATTCCCAGAATCCGGTCTGTATGGAGCCGAGCACGATCAACAAGTACGCCAATTTTCAACCGGGTGATACTTGCCAGCCGGATCAGCAGAAGGGCACCTGGATCATGCAGGCTTACGAGTGGGGCAAATATGTGGGCCGTGCTCAATTTGACTACCAAAATGGCAAGTTGACCCTGACCAGCTATGAGCTGATCCCGGTCAACCTTGTCAAGCGTAACGCTAAGGGCGAGCCTATTGACAACCAGGGCAAGGCCACATTAAATCCAGCTTTGATGCAGTGGGTGCAAAAAGAGATTACCAAGGATCCTGATCTCTATCGCACGCTACAGAAATACCAAGATAAAGGTCAGCAGGAACTCAATGTGCTCATAGGTTCTACCGACGCCCAGCTGGTCGGTGATCGTAACTCGGTTCGCAATAAGCAGACCAACCTTGGGCGTCTCATCACCACTGCCACCAGCAGCAAACTGGCTGTCGACTTTGGCATCGTCAACTCTGGTGGTGTGCGTGACAGCATCCCTGCCGGTGATATCACCTATCGCAGCGTGCTGTTGGTTCACCCCTTTGGCAACACGGTGAACAAAGCGGTTTTGAAGGGGAGCGATCTGGCGACCTATCTGGGTAAGGTAGCTACCAAGACCCGCAACACCGGTGGTTATGCCCAGTTTGGTGGTATCAAGATGGCGGTAGACTGCCAGGCCAAGAGCGTCAATATCATCAGCGTTGGTGGCAAGGCCTTCGATCCGGCTGCGACCTACAGCTTCGCCATCCCGAGCTTCAGCGCCTCTGGTGGTGACGGTTATCCGAAGATCGATACCATCAACGCCGGGCTGGTGGATGCCGCTGTGCTGAAGGAGTACATCGAGATCAAGAAGGTCATCAATGTGGCTGATTACCAGCCAGCCAACGAAGTGAGCTACCTGAACTCCACTTCTAACGAAGGGTGTAACTGATTCGTTATCGGGGTTTGTCGTCCCTTACGCAGCCCTAAAGAGCAGCCAGTGGTCTGTCTCTGATATACAGAAATCCCCAAGTATCACTTGGGGATTTTTTTCGCCTTGTTGCTCTTGCGTGACCTGAAGCTTTTATCACTCTTCATCAAGGTTCTGACATGGCGGTCACTGATTGGTCGAGTATGGCTGCCTGGCCCTATTTACATGGCTTTTTAAGTCGAGTTGCATCACAGGCTGGCGGCGATGCGGGCGCCGAGCGCTGCATTGTTCAGCACCAGCTGGATATTGGCGGCGAGCGAGTTGCCGCCGGTCAGCTCACAGACGCGGGCCAGCAGGAAGGGGGTCGAAGCCTTGCCCTTGATCCCCTGCTCGTCCGCTTCACGCAGCGCCTGGGCAATGGCCGCATCGATATCGGCCTTAGGCATGGCGTGCTCAAACGGGATGGGGTTGGCCACCACGGCGCCACCCGTCAGCCCCAGCTCCCACTTGAGGCGCAACGCTTCGGCGATGGTAGCCGGGGTATCGAGCCGGTAATCAACCTTGAAGCCGCTCTCGCGGGTGTAGAAGGCGGGCAGCTCGCCCGTTTGATAGCCGATCACCGGCACCCCTTGTGTCTCCAGATACTCCAGGGTCAGCCCGATATCGAGGATCGACTTGGCCCCCGCACATACCACGGCCACCGGCGTCTGCGCCAGCTCCTGCAGATCCGCCGAGATATCGAAGGTCTCCTGCGCGCCGCGATGTACCCCGCCGATGCCGCCGGTGGCAAAGACCCGGATCCCCGCCATGGCGGCGATGATCATGGTGGAGGCGACCGTGGTGGCCCCCATCCCCTTGCGTGCCAGCACGAACGGAATGTCGCGGCGGCTGCACTTGGTTACGTCGTGACCAGCCCGGCCCAGCGCTTCCAGCGCACCCGCATCGAGACCCACCTTGAGGCGGCCGTCGAGGATGGCGATGGTGGCCGGAATGGCGCCGTTATCGCGCACCACCTGCTCCACCTGACGGGCCGTCTCCACGTTCTGCGGATAAGGCATGCCGTGGGAGATGATGGTGGATTCGAGGGCAACGACCGGTTTGCCGGCAGCCAGCGCGGCAGCAACTTCCGGTTGGATATCGAGGTGAGCGTTCAGCATGAGTATTCCTCCAGTATGCGGTCAACGGCGGTCTTGCTCAGACCGGAAAAAACGGTATCGGAACAATTGACGGTGAGGGCGGCGCAGCCCAGGGCAAAGCGGGTGGTTTGGGCAATGTCGAGCTGTTGCAGCCAGGCGTGGGCGAGGCCAGCCATAAAGGCATCCCCGCCGCCGGTGACGTTGAGCACCGGACTGCCCAGCACCGACAGGTGACCCTGCTGCTCGCCATCGCTGTAGAAGATCCCCTGTTCACCCAGACTGAGGAACAGTCGCTTGACCCCGGCGCGGTGGAACCAGGCGGCCACCATGGGCCAGGTTTCGGGCCCGGCGATGGTCATGCCGCACAGCTGCTCGGCTTCGCTGCGATTGGGTTTGAGGGTGTGGATCTTGCCGAGCCAGGGGCGGATCTTCTCCACTTTGGCCACCGAAACGGTATCGACAAAGATGGCGTGCTCACCTTGCCGTTCAAACAACCAGTCGAGGGTATGGATAGCCAGATTGGTGTCGAGCACCCAAAGCCGGGCACCACCGAGAAAGCCTGCGAGGGGGGTCAGGCGGGCTGGGGTGAGCTGCTCTATGATGGCCATGTCGTTGATGGCGCAGCTCATTTCGCCGCTACCATCATGCAGGCTGAGATAGCAGGAGGTGGCGTGACCATCGAGCACCAGAGTCTGGCGTACATCGACGCCGGCCCGCTGGCTCACCTCCAATAGATGGTGGCCATACTGGTCGTTGCCGACCGCGGTCAGCAACCGGGTATCGCTGCCGAGCCGTGCCAGATTTTCGGCGATATTACGGCCGACACCGCCCGCCGAGGTGCGCACCTTGCCCGGGTTGGAGTCGCCGAGCAGCAGGTTGTCGTGGCTGGTGCCGCAAATATCCATATTGGCACCGCCGATCACCACTACGTAGGGGCCTTCTCGCAGTACATAACCTCTGCCTTGCACATACCCCTGCCGGATCAGGCTTGAGATGTGGCTGGCCAGCGCAGAGCGGCTGATGCCGAGGCGATCGGCCAGATCCTGCTGGGCAATCATGGGGTCCTGGCGTAGCAGGGCGAGGATCTCTTGTTCACGCGTCGTCATAGATAACTATCCATTTACAAACGTTTGTCTATTATTTCCGATAAACGTTTGCTGGCTATCGGGTTATCCAAAATTTGTCGGTTGGCGCACAAAAAACCGCCATTCGTGATGGGTTGGCGAGCGGTTGAGCCGGGCGGGGTACTTTTAACGGGTCGGTGGCCCCGTTGCTGCTTATAATGGCCGCCGCAAGATGAGGAGAGATGATGGAAAAGAGTGCATTCTGCTGCGTGGGGCTGGTCAATCCCAAGTCCCCGGAAAATGTCGGCTCCGTGATGCGGGCTGCGGGTTGCTACGGGGTGGACGAGGTCTACTACACCGGCAACCGCTTCGAGCTGGCGCGCCGCTTTGCCACCGATACCAAGCAGATGGTGGAGAAGATCCCGCTGCTGGGGGTGGATGATCTGATGGCATTTATCCCGCAGGGATGCGTGCCCGTGGTGGTCGATTTGATCAACGGCGCCACGCCGCTTCCCGACTATGTCCACCCGGAGCGCGCCTTTTATATCTTCGGGCCGGAGGATGGCACCCTGGATCCCGCGCTCTACGGGGCGGTGCAAGATGTGGTCTATGTACCGACTCAGGGCTGCATGAATCTGGCCGCCTCGGTCAATGTGATCCTCTATGACCGCTTGGCGAAGGGCTATCGAGGGAGATAGCGCCAATACGGATCATTCAGGAGATGCGCTTGATGTGACGTTCTGTTCCTGCTCTTTGATAAAGCTTTGGTAGTAGTCATAGAGCTGATAGCGGCGATATGTCTCGGCCAGTGTGCCGTTGCGGATCAGCTTCACCATCTCTTGATCCCAGAGTTGTTGTAGCCGGCCACCCTGCTCTGTGTCGGCAAAAATGGGGTAGGTCGGGATCCAGCGTAAAAAAACGTGGTACATGCTGGTGGGGGCGGCATCGGTGGAATGAAGTACCCCGGCAGTCAGGTAATAGCGATAACGCCCTTTGTCGAGCAGCTGCAGGGCTATCTCGTCACTGTCGATTTCATGCCACTGCATGGCGACCGGGAGATATTTTTCCAGCGCCCATCCCCGTCGCCACAGCACGGTTTGTCCCTGCAGGCTGATCTCCCCTTGCCACTGTGGTTGCCACCGCTTGAGCATCACTACGGTCAGATCATCAGCCGAGGCGGGATGTTCAGGTTGCCGCACACCCTTGACCTCGTCCCGATAGACGCTCATGGCCATATCGCCTTCTTGCCTGGCTATCATGGCGACGGCGCGTTTGTAGGGCACGATATGGGGCACGATCTGATAGCCGTGAGGTTGGTAGATGATTCGCACCAGATCGAGATAAATTCCTTTGCCATCCGGTTGGCAAAAGTCTGGCCAGTCATCGCAATAGACATCAATAGATGCTGCGCGGCAGTTAAAAGAGCCACAGAGACAACAGAGCAACAGGCAGGCGATGCGCAACATGGTCAGGGCAGGCCTTGTGTGAGTGGAAAACCGGATAGCCTGATTTATACCATGGCATCTATTGTGGTGATGCGGAGAAAAAATCTCTCATCTTCATTTTGCGACAGGGTCGAGGGTTATTTGCAGTCGGATCGCTATGATCGAGTAAAGATTCAATAGCACCCCAATCAGTAGAGGAGACTGCATTATGCCATCCATTAAAACTCTGCTCTGTCCGGTCGATTTTTCCCAAATGTCTCGTGCGGTACTCGACTATGCCGTGTTTATGGCGCAGAGCCATCAGGCCCAGCTCAAGCTGATCCACGTGGTTGATCAACTGCACGGTTTTGACAGCTACAAAATTCTGCATATGACCGCAGTGGAAATTACCCATGAGATGGAGCGTCAGGCCAAAGCCCAGCTCAAAGAGCTGGTGGCGACGCTGCCGATCCCTGCCACCTTTGAGATTCGCTTTGGCCGTGCCGCCGACGAGATCGTCATTCAAGCCAAAGATGATGAGGTGGATCTGATCGTGATGGGCAGCCACGGCCGCTCCGGTATTAGCCATCTGCTGGTCGGTAGCGTTGCCGAATCTGTGGTGCGCCATGCACCCTGCCCGGTACTGGTGGTGCGCCAATAACGCGCCCCGTTTAGTGTGACAAGCGTAATAAACAAGGCCAGCGATTGCTGGCCTTGCGTTTTCTGGCGCTGTGCCCGTTAGCCGTGGGCGTAGATGACACTGCCACCCTTGATGGTGTCGATGATGGCCCGGGCCTGCTCCTTGGGCAGGGCGGGGCAACCCCAGCTGCGGCCGAGCTTGTCATATTTGCGCAGATGGGTCGGGCTGGCATAGGTGGCGCCGTGCACCACGATGGCGCGTTTGCGGGCATTGCTGTTTTTGCCGGGGGTGAGGCCGTCCAGCCGCAGAGAGTAGCCATGCTTGCCCAGATAGGTTTCAGCGGTGCGATAGACGCCGAGGGAGCTTTGTCGGGAGTTGAGCTGGTTGGAAAAGCGCTCTGCGGCCAGCTCACCCGAGTTGCGGCCATGACTGACCCAGGTGTGATAAAGCAGCTTGTGGCGTTTCATGTCGATGACAAACAGCCTGCGCTGGGTAGACGGCTTGCTGTAATCGATGATGGTGAGAATAGATTTGCGCTTGTGGCGCACGGTTTGATAACTGTTGAGTGCTTGGCGAAAGGTCTGTTTATCCAGCTTGCCTGCCAGACCCAGCTGACGATAGAGACTCTGATCCCAGCTGGCATCTGCCGTGCTGCTCCAGATGAGCGACATCCACAGCAGTGGCAACAGCAGCCACTCGCTTTGCCAGCCTCTGTTCCCGCGAACTTGCATCATCCGTGAATATCTCCTTTTGTACTCCCTGCCAACCACGCGGATACGACAGCCAATCCGCTTGATAGTTATATGCAAGGTGTTGAAAAGGGGCAATAAAAAAACCGGCCGCAGAGCGGCCGGAAGTAATTCAAACAGTAGACATTGGTATTACAGGGTATAACTGACTTCCAATTGCTTAGAAGTTGTACTGCAGAGCCACACCAACTACGTCGTCAGTGTTCTGGCCCAGCTTGCTGGTACCGGAAACAGCGCCGTCATCCAGCAGGTTCAGCTTGTAATCAACGTAGGCGTTGAAGTTGTTGGTGAAGTTGTACCAAGCACCGATAGATACGTACTCGGTGTAGGTATCATCGATATTGTTAGCAGTATCTTTTACATCAGTGCGCAGGTAAGCCAGAGAAGGCTTGAACTTGCCGATGGTGTACTGGGCTACAGCTTCGTAACCGTCGTGCTTCTCGGCGTAGCCGTTGTTCACGAACAGGTGGTTCTCACCGTGGGAGTAGGTTGCAGCCAGGTAGAGGTCGCCAGTTGCATATTTGGCGCCGAAGCCCATCAGCTTGGCATCTTTGTCGCCACCGAAGGCGGCATAGCGAGCTTGCTCGTCGGTCTTGCCAGCCTGGTTATAGGCAGCAGACAGACCCAGACCCATATCGAAATCATAGGAAGCAGCTACGGCAAAGCCTTCTTTAGAACCTTTAGTGTTCCAAGTAGTATCCGGTTTGATCGGGGTGCTGCTAAAGCTCTTATCGATGGCGCTACGGTCAGCATTCTGCGGATCGTTGTTGCCGGTGAACTGGGCACCCAGGGTCAGGCCATTCTGGTTGAACATGTACTTGGCAACACCGTTGGTGCGGCCGGTACCGAATACTTCGGTGCCTTTACCCAGGCCGTCACCGCCCCACTCTGGCAGAACGTCGGTGTAGTCGTTCACGATGGCAAACAGACCATCCTGACGACCGTAGCTGAATGCGCCGAAACGGTCGTGCTTGATGCCAGCGTAGGCATAACGCAGCTCGTCGTTGTCAGAACCGGAGGTCGGCAGGTTGTACTCGGCAAAACCGAATGCTTTCATCTCGGGGGCAATTTTGGTCTCACCGCGCATATTGACACGGAAATAGCTCTGATCACCTTCGGAGCCATTGTCGTCAGTACCGTAGTACATACCCTGAGCACGGCCGCCGATTTCCAGCTTGGTATCGTTCTGGTTGTAGACGGTAGCAGCATGGGCGCCACTGGCCAGCAGCAGGCTGGAGATGGCGATAGTCAGTGCAGACTTCTTCATATGCTTTATTCCTCTGATGTAAGCACTTGGACCTGTACCGGTCCTTGTTGATGTGTGATCGGATTAGAGCCGATGGGGACAAGGTAGAGCTATTAACCTTGACTGGAGCTGAATCAGCGGTGGGTTAATCGCTGATGAGTTTGTTGTTATTACCAAAGTGCAAGCCCCTTCACATACCGTCACGCCAAGTAACGCTGTTTTTTCAGGCAGAGGCACCACAAGCTCCTGTGTGGTTACCGGGCGTTTTTCAATGTGTTAGCGGTTTGGGTGGGCAGCCAAGGTCAGTGGGATCGTCGTGACACCTGATGAACCTTTCGGTTTACAGGCGGCCAGTGAAGCCGATGGCGATCACTGGCTCAATGAAGAGCGCCCTCTGAGTTTGCCGGTTCACAAGGCCGCAAAGGCATGAACTCACTCCTGCCAGATGGGATCGACTGCCATGCGCGCCAGCAGAAAGTCGAGGAAGCTGCGCAGCAGCGGCGACATCTGTTTGCGGGTGGCATACACCCCGTAGACGCCGAGCCGCTTGGGTTGCCAGTCAGTCAGCAGGGGTACCAGCTCCCCCCGCTCCAGATAGGGCTGGGCCGAGTAGCGGGGCTGCAGGCTGATCCCGGCGCCTTCCAGCGTCGCCTCCAGCAACAGGTTGGAGATATTGGCGCTCAGGTTGCCGCTGACCGGCACTGACTCGGGGCCATCTGGGCCATTGAACTCCCACAGGCTCTTGCCGAAGTAGGTGTAGGTGAGGCAGTTATGCAGCGCCAGATCCTGCACTTTGTGCGGCATCGGATGGCGAGCCAGATAGGCCGGACTGGCACAGACCACCGAGTGGCAGGTGCCGAGACGGCGCGCCACCAGATTGGGGTCGAGGTCATTGGTGATGCGCACCGCCAGGTCGATCCGCTCCTCCACCAGATTGACGGTTCTATCGAGCAGCAGGATGTCGATGGCCGTCCCCGGGTATTGCGCCAGATAGTCGTTGGCGGCTCCGACCAACAAGGCTTCCGACAGGGAGTAGCTGCTGGTGATCCTGAGCTGCCCTTTGGGGGCGTCATCGCCCTTCACGGCGATCTGCTCCATCTCCTCTCCGAGCGCCAGCATGGCGCGGGCCCGGTTCAGCGCCTCCTCTCCCGGCCCGGTCATGCTCAAGCGCCGAGTGGTTCGGTGCAGCAGGCGGGCACCCATCCAGCTCTCCAGCTCGGCCAGATAGCGCGACACCATGGCGCGCGACATATCCAGTTTATCTCCGGCGCCGCTCAGGCTCCCTTGTTCGACTACGCTGACGAAGACCCGCAATGCGGTCAGTCGATCCATGTATGGCTCTCTATATGTTCGATATGTGCAACAGTGATGTGCTTTTTATGCTGTATTTGCACCCTAAATGATCCAATACACTGTGTCCATCAAATGAACCCCCGAATACTTAATGAGGAATAGATGATGAACAACACCCTGATCCGCAACCTGACTCTGGCTACCACCCTGCTCAGTGGCGCCGCACTGGCCGCCCCCCTGAGCGTGACCGTCTACAACCCTGGCGAGAAGGCGATCTTCCCGGTCTCCTCCTCACTGGTGACCGGTGACAAAGAGGCAATCCTGATCGATGCCCAGTTCGACGTGCAAAATGGCCAGGCGCTGGTCGACATGATCAAGAAGAGCGGCAAGAAGCTGACCACTGTTTATATCAGTGCCGGTGACCCCGACTTCTACTTCGGTCTGGAGCCTGTCATGGCTGCGTTCCCAGATGTCAAAGTGCTGGCCGACCAGCATGTGGTTGACCACATCAACCAGACCAAGGATGCCAAGCTGAGCTACTGGAGCCCGATCCTCGGCAAGGGCGCACCGAAGAGCCTGACCGTGCCGCAAGTGATGACTGCCAGCCATCTGACGTTGGATGGTGAGAAGATTGAAATCAAAGAGATGAACACCCCGAATGCCTACCTCTGGGCCCCTTCCATCAAGACTGCTTTTGGTGGGGTGCCTGTCTACCACGGGGTGCATGTCTGGATGGCCGACAGCCAGACCAAAGCAGCCCGCAGCAACTGGGTCAAGGCGCTGGACAGCCTGCTGGCCCTGAAACCCGAGCGCGTGGTACCGGGCCACTTCCTGGGGACCGCGCCCAAAGGCACTGCCGCTGTGACCTTTACCCGTGACTATGTAGAGCGTTTCGAGCAGGAGCTGGCCAAGGCGAAAAACTCCGGTGAGCTGATTGAGGCTCTGAAGAAGGCCTACCCGGCGCTGCCGGTTGATGATGGTCTGGCCATCGGTGCCAAGGTCAATACCGGCGAGATGAAGTGGTAAGCCACTGAGCCTGCTCTCCCTGTGTTTTTTTACCGGGCCTCAGTGCCCGGTTTTTTATCCAAGATTGAAGTGAGAATGACGATGAACGCACAGCAAACCACCCTCCATTATGTCTATGACCCGCTCTGTGGCTGGTGCTACGGTGCAGCTCCTCTGCTGCAGGTGGCAGCCACCATTGACGGACTCAAGATCGAGCTGCATGCGGGCGGCCTTTGGCTGGGCAGCCGCCGTCAGCCGATGGGCGAGGCATTGCGTGATTATGTGCGTCCCCACGATCAGCGGATCGAAGCGCTGACCGGCCAGCATTTTGGCGAGCGCTACTTCAACGAACTGCTGCTGCAGGAAGGGTGTCTGCTGGACTCCGAGCCGCCGATCCGTGGGGTTTTGGCTGTCACGGCACTGGGGGGGAATGGTCTGGCGATGTTGCACCGGATCCAGCAATCCCACTATCGGGACGGGATCTGGATTGGTGAGCCGGCGTTTCTCGCCCCCCTGGCGGCAGAGCAGGGGATTGCTGCCGAGGCATTCCAGCAAGCCTATCTGCAGGCCCCTTTGCTGCAACATCTGGCAGATAGCCAGGGCTGGATGAAACAGCTGGGCGGTCAGGGCTATCCCACCCTTGGGCTGCTGCACAACGGTCGAATGACCTCTGTTCGTGTTGCCGATTTTCTGGGTGATCCCGATGGTCTGCGTGCACATCTGCTGGCGCTGATGAAATAACGGCTGTTGTTTGAACTGTGGGAGGCTTCAGGAAACGAGCCTTGGGCCGATAGCCAAGCATGCACAGAAACGATATGAAATCCTTCCGTTTTCTGTGCGCAGGCTATGCTCTATATGACCATTCCCGGAGGATGTCACGGGAGTGAAGACCCATTTCAAGGAAGCCCTCATATGTTCAAAAACATGTCTATCGGCCAGAAGTTGAGCGCCGGATTTGCCATTCTGGCCGTGCTTGTTCTGGGGTTGGCCTGGTTCTCCAGCAGCCAGTTGGCTCGGCTCTACAGTGATACCGACACTATTGCCAGCAACTTGCTGCCATCTACCCGTTTGGCTAGCCAGATGCATGTCGCTGTGCTGGACGCGCGCCGTTCAGAGTTAGCCCAGGTGATCGGCAGCTTGAATAAAGATATGCAAGAGGTGAGCGATCGTACCGCTACCTTCAACAAGGCCAAACAGGAGTTCGATCAGGCCGCCCAGAAATATGGGGCTTTGCCATTCAGTACGGCCGAAGAGAAGCAGGTCTATGAACAGGTGGTCGCAGCAGGTGCCAAGTATTTTGCGGTGCATGAAGAGTTGATGAGCGCTTTTACAGCAGGCGATTTGGAACGGGTCAGAAGTTTGCGCAAAAACGAAACCCGGGTCGCACTGGAGGAGGTGGGAGCAAAATCCTATCGCCTGCGGGAAATCAATAACGAGATTGCGGCCCAGATGACAAAAGATGTGGAGGCGCTCTACAGCAGTGCCAGAACCATGAGCGTCATCGTCAGTCTGGTGACGCTGGGTTTTGTTGTGGCCATTGCCTGGCTGCTGACAGGTCAGATCCGCAACCCCGTGATGGCGTTACTGGAACAGACCCGTCGGGTCTCCTCTGGTGATCTCACCTCCCGTATCGACATGCAACAGTTCAACAATGATGAACTGGGAACCCTTGCCAAAGGATTTGGCGAGATGCAGGACAATTTGCGTGCCCTGGTCAGTGAGGTTTCCGGGTCTGTGGTGCAACTGAGCTCTGCCGCCGAGGAGATGAGTTCGGTGGCCCGTCAGTCGGCCAGTAACATGAGTGCCCAGCAACACGAGCTGAACCAGTTGGCCACGGCAATGAACGAGATGCAGGCCACGGTGCAGGAGGTCTCGCGCAACACCAGCGATGCCGCCAGTGCCGCCACCTCGGCCAGCGAAACCGCAGAGATTGGTGCCAAGACGGTGAACGACTCCATCTTGCGGATCGAACGCGTCGCTGGTGCCATCGAGAGTACTGCTGTGGTGATCCGTCAGTTGGGGGATGACAGCCGCAATATCGGCATGGTGCTGGAAGTGATCCGCGGTATTGCTGAACAGACCAACCTGCTGGCGCTCAACGCCGCCATCGAGGCCGCTCGGGCCGGTGAGCAGGGGCGCGGCTTTGCGGTGGTCGCTGATGAAGTGCGCACTCTGGCCAAACGGACCCAGGACTCCACCTCCCAGATCAACACCATCATTGCCGAGCTGCAGCAGCGTGCCGAACAGGCAGGCACTACCATGCTGCAGAGTCAGGAGCTGATGAATACCACAGTCTCTACCGCGCGGGAAGCGGGGGCATCCATCTCCCAGATCAGTGGCTCGGTCAGCAGCATCTCGCATATGAACATCCAGATTGCGACTGCTACCGAAGAGCAGGGTGCGGTGAGTGAGGAGCTCAACCGCAACGTGGTCAATATCAGCCATGCCTCTGAAGAGGTGGCAGCCGGTGCCAATCAGATGTCTCAGGCATGCAACGAGCTGAACCATTTGGCGACTCAGTTGCAGGAGATGGTGCGTCGTTTCAGGGTGTAATCCATCAGTTAGTCAAACAGCCCGGTTGCCGCGAGGTGATCGGGCTGTTGCTATTTGGGGCGTGACGGGGGAGTCAGGTCTGGGGGTGATGACTTGTCCTGCAAGGCGATATTGTGCATGCTGATGGCCCATTTCCAGGCAGGACTCTTGCTGTATGAATCTTCGCGATCTCGAATATCTGGTGGCGCTGGATGAGGAAAAACATTTTCGCAAAGCCGCCGAGCGCTGTTTTGTCAGTCAACCAACCCTGAGCGGTCAGCTACAAAAACTGGAAAATGAGCTCGGGGTGATCCTGATCGAACGTACCTCACGCAAGGTGTTGTTCACCCCGGCGGGTGACGCCATGGCTCATCAGGCGCGCCGGGTGCTCAAGGAGGTGCGCGAGCTCAAAAGTATCGGCCAGCACTTCTCCGAACCGATGTCTGGGGAGATCCACATCGGTTTCATCCCGACCGTGGGCCCCTATCTGTTGCCCCGCATCATTCAGACCCTCCGTGAGCGTTTTCCCCAACTGGAGTTTTACCTCTACGAGGAGCAGACCCAGGCCCTGTTAAAGAAGCTGGAAGAGGGCGAACTGGATTGCGTCATTCTGGCGGAGATGCCGGGGATGGAGGGGTTTGGTTCAATCCAGCTCTATCACGAGCCGATGTGGCTGGCGGTGCCTTGCCATCATCCCGAAGCACAGGCCAAGCAGGTGCCGCTCGGCAATCTCAAGGGCAAAAAATTGCTGATGTTGGCGGATGGGCACTGCTTGCGGGATCAGGCGATGGGATTCTGTTTTGCCGGCGGTATCGGGGAGGATCAGCGCTTCAAGGGCACCAGTCTGGAGACCCTGCGCAACATGGTGGCGGCTGGCAGTGGCATGACGCTGGTGCCAAAGCTGGCAGTACCAGCCGATCATGATGAGGGGGGGGTGAGCTATCGGCCGGTGGTCGACCCGGTGCCGGGGCGCACCATCTCGCTGCTCTATCGCCACTACTCGGTACGTCGCCCCTGCTTCAACGAGCTGGCTGCCTCGATAGCTACGTTGATGACCAAGCAGTTGGCCCAATAAACAAAATCGGCAGCCTTGGCTGCCGGTTTTGTCTCTGCCGCGAGGGCGGGCTTAGAAGATATCGTCGGTGGAGACGGGCCCTTCCACATCAGGGTTGTCACCGCCATAGACCTGATTGCCATCCGAGCTGGGCGCGGCGTAGCGGGTCGGCTCGGTACCTTCCTTGAAGTATTCGTCGCTGCCGCCACCGGTCGCCAGCAGGCCGGTTTCGCTGTCAACTTTCACCGTCATTATCCCTTCGGGAACTGGCATCTTGTGCTCGGGCAGTGTCTTGAGGGCGACTTTCATGAAGTCGATCCAGATAGGCTGCGCGGCGCCACCGCCAAATTCGGCACGGCCAAGGCCACGCTGGTGGTTGTCAAAACCGATCCAGGAGGTGGCGACTATGTCCGGGGTATAGCCGGAGAACCAGGCATCCCGTGATTCGTTGGTGGTACCGGTTTTACCGGAAATGTCGTGACGTTTCAGGTCGCGGGCTGCCCGCCAGCCAGTACCACGCCAGCCATTGCCACCCCAGATGGCCGTGCTCAGGGTATCGGTGATCAAAAATGAGCTTTGGGCACTGATGGTATGGGGAGCAATGGTTGGTGCGAGCGGGGTCCGCGAACCATCTTGCTGCGCAGTGTTATCAGCCGTTGCTGGTTGTTGCATGGTCTCCTGCTCGGGCATCACCTGCTGTTCGCAGGTGGTGCAGGCAATGACAGGATTAGCCTGATAGAGGGTGTTCTCCTGGCTGTCGGTGACCTTGTCGATAAAATAAGGGGTCACCAGGAAGCCACCGTTGGCCAGGACCGAGTAACCGCGAACCACCTCTAGCGGGGTGAACTCGGCTGCACCGAGTGCCAGCGATTCATGGGGCGAGATAAAGTTGCGTGGAAAGCCAAAGCGGGTCAGCCCATCGATATAGGTATCCAGCCCGATGGCGCGCATCAGACGTACCGACATCACGTTCTTGGACTTTGCCAGACCAAGGCGCAGCGGGGTTGGCCCATCATAGACGGCCGGTGAGTTCTTTGGCTGCCACATCGGACCTTTTGACGGGTCCCACTGGTTGATGGGGGCATCGTTGATAAGAGATGCCAGGGTGTAGCCATGCTCCAGCGCGGTGGCATAGAGGAACGGTTTGATGTTGGAACCGATCTGGCGACGGGCCTGATCAACCCGGTTGAATTTGGAGAGCTCGAAGCTGAAACCACCCACCACTGCTTCCAGCGCGCCATTTTTCGGGTTCATGGCAACCAACGCGGCGTTAACGTCGGGCACTTGCGCCAGCAGCAGATTTTCACCTTCTGCTCTTACCCAAATCTGGGCACCGACTTTCAGCACATCGCGCGCCGATTTGGGCGCATAGCTTTGGCGGTCATCGGTGATAAATGAGCGAGCCCATTTGATGCCGTCCCAACCCAGCTCCGCTTCTTTGCCATTCTTGAGTACCAGCGTGGCGTTGCGATCACCCAGTTTGGTGACGACCGCCGCCATCAGCGGATCATAAGTGGGTTGCTTGCCAAGGTGAGCCACGATCTGCTCGTAATCCCAGCTGGGTTCACCCGCTTTCCACAGCTGTGCTGTTGGGCCGCGATAACCGTGGCGCATGTCGTAGGCAAAGATGCCATCCAACAGTGCCTGTCTGGCTGCCCGCTGACGTTCAGCACTCACAGTGGTGTAGATGTGAATGCCCATTGTGTAGGCATCCTCTCCAAACTGCTCCAGCATTTTTTGCCGCACCATCTCGCCAAGATAGGGAGCGTGGAGGGTCACTTCAGCGCCGTGGAAACGGGCCTTGATGGGCATTTTTGAGGCTTCGTCAAACTGGGCTTGGGTGATCTTGCCGGTTTCCAGCATCCGGCCCAGCACCACGTTGCGACGCGCAAAGGCGCGCTCGGGAGAGCGGATCGGGTTGAGCATGGATGGCGCTTTAGGCAGTCCGGCGATAATGGCGATCTCGTCCAGCTCCAGATCCTTGACCTCTTTACCGAAGTAAACCTGAGCCGCAGCACCGATACCAAAGGAGCGGTAACCAAGCGGGATTTTGTTGAGATACAGCTCAAGGATCTCGTTTTTGGTGAGGTTTTGCTCTATGCGCCACGCCAGGAATACTTCCTTGACCTTACGAATGATGGTTTTTTCGTTACTCAGAAAGAAGTTACGGGCAACCTGCTGGGTAATGGTACTGGCACCCTGACGGGCATGACCGGAGACGGCCCATACTGATGCAGCACGGATGATACCAATCGGATCTATGCCGGGGTGCTCATAGAAGCGTGCATCTTCAGTCGCCAGTACGGCATCGATCATCGGTTGTGGAATTTCGTCCAGACGCAACGGAATACGACGAATTTCGCCATATTGGGCGATCAATTCCCCATCGCGACTGTAAACCCGCATAGGGGTCGCCAGCTTGACATCACGCAGTGCGGTGACATCAGGAAGTTGGGGTTTGATATAGAAGTAGATACCGATGAGGCTGGCAACACCCAGCGCAGCACCTAGCATCATGACAATAAACAGGCGAACGAGCCATTTCAGCATGGAAGAACTACCAATCGTCTTAAAATTAGCCAACGGGCGCAGAGTATAGCCCTTTTGCCATCGGGAATTCGAGGTTTTCCTGTGGCAAGCCACCCACCTCAAAATGAGGCGAAAGGTTAGCACTACGGGCCGCAATAACCAAGGATGGCCACCCGGCACCAAGAAAGCGAACCAGGTCACTTTTCGGTATAAACTTTATGACATTGATAGATAGAGCATTTAGGATGAGTGAAGGACTCTTCTGATTGTGTGTCCTACACTCAGTATGAGTAAAAAAAACCCAATAACGCATGGATGTGTATATGTTTGGGCTATTCAATAAGGGTTCTCTTTTGCCGCTGGTGGGAATTGACTTTGGCAGTCAGACCATCAAGGCCGTCACTCTCAGTGGGCGCCCTGGCAAACTACATCTCGAATCGGTTGCCGATATCCCTACACCCAAAGGGACGCTGGTCGATTATCAATTGCAAGATATCGAGCGAGTCAGCCAATCTCTCAAAACCCTCAAACGCTTGATCGCTGGCAACAGTGAATATGCCGCCACCGCGGTGACGGGTTCCAACGTGATCACCAAAGTTATCCAGACCGATGCTCGTCTTGGCGACAAGGAGCTGGAGAATCAGGTGCAGTTGGAAGCTGAGCAGATCATCCCTTTCCCCATCGATGAAGTGAGCCTCGATTTTGAGGTACTTGGCCCCACGCTCAATAATGATGACCGTCAGGATGTCTTGCTAAGTGCCGCTCGGACCGAAAGCGTCAACGGCAGGGTAAGTGCCCTGGCCGAGGCGGGCATGGTGGTCAAGGTGGTTGATGTGGGGGCCCATGCGCTGGGTCGTGCCGTGGTCACTTGTTTGCCTGAATTACAGATCAGTGAGCGGCCTGTCGGGGTGATCGATATCGGGGCCAGCGCCATGACATTTGCGGCGTTGATCAAAGGGGAAGTGATCTACTCCCGTCTGCAGAATTTTGGTGGCGATCAATATAGTCAGGCGCTCTCCTCCTTTTACGGCATGACTCTGGACGATGCTGAACAGGCTAAAACCAAGGGGACCTTGCCGGTCGATCATGAGCTGGATGTGCTGATGCCCCATATCAATTTATTGCTGCAGCAAGTACGCCGTAATATCCAGCTTTTTTGCAGTTCGTCCGGTTATCGCGAATTATCGACACTGGTACTGACCGGTGGTGGCAGTTTGCTGCCCGGCTTGGTGGTGCAGGTCAAGGAAGAGGTGAATTGCGAGGTGCTGCATCCGGATCTGTTCGCGTTATTTGGCAAACCGAAAGGTGAGGCCGAGCTGAGCCATGGCGCCAGGTACATGACGGCATTCGGGTTGGCTCTGAGGAGTTTCACACCATGTCAAATATAAACCTATTACCTTGGCGTGAAGCCAGGGCGCAGCGGCAGAAAAAACAGTTTGGTGCCTTACTGGGGGTGTTTGTTCTGGTGACGGTGGCGTTGGGGTTCTTCGCCGACTGGTTGGTTGAGCGCGAGATCAGTACCCAGCAACAGCGTAATCAGCGACTGGTGCAGGAGATGGCTATTCTGGATGCCCAACTGGGTGAAATTCGCCTGCTAAAAGAGCGCCGTAAGGAGCTTATTGATAGAATGGAGCTTATCGAATTATTACAGTTGCGCCGTAATGTCCCTGTTCGCCTCTTTAATCAGCTTCCTGAGCTGGTGCCAAATGGCGTGTATCTCAATACCCTTGCCATGCAGAGCAATACCATTGATGTCAACGGCAAGACCGAAGCCTATGGCCGGGTGGCGAGCATGATGCGGCGGATCGATGCCTCCGGCTGGTTGGGACAGTCGAAGATAAGTACTATTTTTGCAGCCGATGTTGCACCCGTGTCCCTGAGCCAGTTTTCCATGATGTTCCTGATCGCTAACAACGCTGCGGTTTCAGCGGATGTGGCCAAGGAGAACCAATGAATCTTCAGCAACTTAACGAGCTGGATTTAAATGACATAACCAGCTGGCCAAAATGGGCAAAGGGGATCTTTATTCTGTTTTGCTGCGTGCTGAGCGGAGGAGCCATTTATCACTATGTGATCGCCAATTCGCTGACCAGGTTAACTCAGGAAACCGGTAAGGAGACTGAGCTGAAAGGGCAGTTTGAAAGTAAAGCCATGCTGGCAGCAAATCTGGGGGCCTACAAGGCGCAAATGATCAAGCTGGAACAGATGGTTGATACCCAGCTCAAGCAGTTACCCAATACCCATGAAGTGGCCGGTCTATTGGACGACATGAGTTTCATCGCTACTGATAATGGCTTGAAATTGAACAGGATAAACTGGGAGCCGGAACTCAAACACGAGTTTTCGACCGAGCTCCCGATGCGCATTGAAGTAGTGGGAAGTTATCATGAAATTGGCAAATTCACCGCAGACATGGCCGCCTTGCCCCGTATTGTGATCCTCGACTCTTTCACTCTGGGCCAAAACAAGGAGTCGGGAGACCTGATTTCAATGTCGATGCTGGCCAAGACCTACAAGTACAACGGTAAAACTGTGGAGCCGAAACAATGAAACGCAGCTGCTGGTTGTTACCTGCCCTCCTGCTGGCGGCGTGTGGTGGCCAGGAGGATATGGATGCTTATGTGGCACAGGTCAAGGCTAGACCCCCCATCCCTATCGAACCCTTGCCCGAACTTAAGCCTTTTTCTCCTATGAGCTATCAGCAGCGAGAGCTGCGCAGCCCTTTTATGATGCCGCAGCCAGAGGCAAGCGTCGGGAGTGACAGCACTGCCAAACTGAAGCCTGATTGCGCTCAGACTGTGATGGAGAGGGAAAAAGAAGTGTTGGAGAGCTACTCGCTTGCCAGTTTGTCGATGCAAGGTTCGCTAGGTAAAAAAGGTCAGTTGTGGGCATTGGTCCGGACGCCGGATGGTCAGTCGATGCGGGTTGGGCTTAATCAATACATGGGGCTGGATCAGGGCAGGGTTATCAAGATCACCGACACTGCCGTGGATTTGCTAGAAACCATCCCGGACGGGAAGGGGTGCTGGGTCACAAGAGAAACCCAGTTGGCCATGGCCAATGTGCAAGAAAAACAATAATCAGGGACGAACAGCAATGAGAACAACAATAGAGAGTGTATCCAAAGTGGCTTTGCTGTTTTGCGCCAGCGCCTTCAGTCAGGTGTGGGCAGTGGCAACCCTGCAGGAGATCAAGGTCAATCCATTGCTGGCTGATCAGTTGCAGCTGGAGCTCAGTTTCAGTGAGCCGGTCACAGGCTTTACCGATCGTCTCTCTTATCAACCCAACCAACTGTTATTGCATGTACCAGGGGCTGTGGGTGCGTTGAAGGTCAACCCGCTGCCGATCCAGCGTCAGGGGGTCGATAATATCAAGGTGGAAGGGAAGGGGGCTGGTCTTGATATCAAGATAGCCCTCGATCAACTGGCACCTTATCAGGTTCAGCAACAAGGCAATAAACTGCTGGTCTCGTTAGGTGAGGGGGCATCCTCTTCTTTGATCAACAACGAGAGTGCCTTGATCGCACCATCTGCAGTGACTCCCGCCGCGATGCCTGTTGTGGCACCCTCTGCCCTTATTAATTCACAAGTTGTTGCAAAGTCGATGCCTGTTGCCTCGACATCTGCCCCTGTTGTGCTTCCCGCCAGCAAGCCGGTCCTGAATAACTACCAGAGCAGTGGCAGTGGCGCCTATTTCAATACCGTTACAGGGGTCGATTTTCGTCGTGGCAAGGATGGCCAGGGGGAGTTTTTGGTGACGCTTGATAACAGCTCTGCTGCTGTTGATGTGAGCAGTCGTGGCCAAACGGTATTGGCCAAATTTCATGGTACCCGTGTACCGGATAGTTTGCTTAATCTCATCAATGTGCAAGATTTTGCCACCCCGGTATCCCAGGTTGAAGTCTTTCGGCAGGGCAGTGACACGCTGTTTGAATTGTCGATCAATGGCCAGTTTGATTATCGTTATGATCAGGCCGACAAACTGTTGATTATCGAGGTAAAAAAGCGCACCGCAGCTACCGCCGCGAAGCAGTATCAAGGTAAACCCATCTCATTGAACTTCCAAGATATTCCAGTTCGAACCGTGTTGCAGTTGATTGCCGATTTTAACAACCTGAACCTGGTGACGACCGATTCGGTGTCTGGGAACATCACCCTGCGTCTGGATGGGGTACCCTGGGAGCAGGCACTCGATATTATTTTGAAGGTACGTGGTCTGGACAAGCGGTTGGATAACAACATCCTGCTGGTGGCTCCTGCGGAGGAGATTGCGACCCGCGAGAAGCAGCAACTGGAGAGCCGTAATCAGGTCGCCGATCTGGCTCAGCTGTATACCGAGTATCTGCAAATAAACTACGCCAAGGCCACGGAAGTGGCAGCCTTGCTCTCCTCCCAAAGCACCAAACTGCTGTCTCCCCGTGGTGCAGTGAGTGTGGATGAGCGAACTAACGTGTTGGTGGTCAAGGACACTGCCGATGTCATCAGCAGCATCAAGCGGATGCTCGATATTCTCGACATTCCGGTTAAACAGGTGGTCATCGAGGCGAGAATGGTCACTATTGATGACGGCTTTGACGAGGCGCTCGGGGTCCGTTGGGGGGTGACCAAGAACGATGGTCATGGCAACAGTACCTCCGGCTCGATCGAGGGAAATGATGGCTCAGGTAACGGTACAGGCACAAACACCAAGCCAACCGTCGATGATCGGATGAACGTTAACCTGCCGGTCACCAATGCAGCTGGTACCCTGGCCTTCCAGGTCGCTCGTCTGGCTGATGGGACTTTGCTGGATCTTGAATTGTCGGCACTGGAAAAAGAGAGTAAGGCCGAGATTATCGCCAGTCCGCGCGTGACCACGGCGAACCAGAAACCGGCGTTGATCGAGCAGGGCACCGAGATCCCCTATGTGGAATCGTCATCCAGTGGTGCAACGTCAGTGACTTTCAAGAAAGCGGTGCTGAGCTTGAAAGTTACGCCGCAAATCACCCCCGATAACCGGGTTATTCTCGATCTGACCGTCACTCAGGATACCAAGGGGGAAACTGTGCCAACCGGTACCGGAGATGCTGTCTCTATCAATGCCCAGTCCATCACCACTCAGGTATTGGTCAACAACGGTGAGACGCTGGTGCTTGGTGGCATCTATCAGCAAACCATCAAGAGTGATGTGACCAAGGTGCCATTGCTGGGTGATATCCCCGGATTGGGAGCGCTGTTTCGCAAGACCACCAGTGAGAACAAAAAGCGGGAATTGCTGATATTTGTAACGCCGCGGATCGTCACTGACGCCTTTTGAATGCTTTACATGTGAGGGTAAAACACATATAACCTTACGCCCCAATGAGGCAGGGGCGTGAGGGCTGCGGTTGCCAGTCCCGATTTCTATTGAGATAATCCCCCTCCTGATCCATCGCAAGATAAGGTTCATAGGTACCCCGAACGAGTTGTTTTCGGGGTCGTACAGTTTGTAATTACTAACGAAAAGACATGGCTGAGAAACGCAATATATTCCTGATAGGTCCCATGGGTGCGGGCAAGAGCACCATAGGTAGACATCTGGCAGAACAACTGCATATGGAGTTTTTCGACTCAGATCATGAGATTGAGCGCCGTAGTGGTGCCGATATCGGCTGGGTGTTCGATGTTGAAGGCGAAGAAGGGTTCCGGATCCGCGAAGAGAAGGTCATAGGTGACCTTTCAGAACAGCAGGGGATCGTGCTGGCAACGGGTGGCGGTGCCATCAAGAGTCGTGAAACACGCAATAAACTCTCTGCTCGCGGTATCGTGGTATACCTCGAAACCACCATTGAAAAGCAGTTGGCGCGCACACAGCGAGACAAACGCCGCCCTCTGCTACAGACCGAAGAGCCGCCGCGCGAAGTGCTGGAGCGTTTGGCACAAGAGCGTAATGCCCTCTATCAAGAAGTGGCTGACTTTGTCATCCAGACTGATGATCAGAGTGCAAAAATCGTTGCCAATCAAATTGTAAAGCTGATCGGTATGTAATCTAGAGGACGTCCATGGAACGGTTGAAGGTCGAACTGGGTGAACGCAGCTATCCCATCGAGATAGTTGCGGGGTTGTTGCAGCGTCCCGAGGTGCTGGCATCGACTATCAAGGGCAAGCGAGTCATGATCGTTACCAATTCGGTAGTGGCTCCGCTTTATCTTGAACGGGTAACTGCACTGCTGTCCGGATTTCAGGTGGAACACCTGGTGTTGCCGGACGGCGAGGCATACAAAAACCTGGCGACCTTTGAGCAGATCATGTCTGCTCTGCTTGAAACTAACCATGGGCGTGATACCACCTTGATCGCTTTGGGGGGCGGGGTGATTGGTGATCTGGTGGGCTTTGCGGCAGCAAGCTATCAACGTGGCATTCCTTTTATCCAGATCCCGACCACCCTGCTTTCCCAAGTCGACTCTTCTGTTGGCGGCAAGACTGCTGTTAATCACCCGCTCGGCAAGAACATGATTGGTGCTTTTTACCAGCCCAAACAGGTTGTTATTGATACCGAGTGTCTGACTACCTTACCTGCCCGCGAATTTGCCGCGGGGATGGCCGAGGTGATCAAGTACGGCATCATTTGGGATGCTGATTTCTTCAGCTGGCTGGAGCAGAACATGGTGCGTCTGCAACAGTTGGAACCTGCCGCGCTGGCTTATGCCATCAAACGCTGCTGTGAAATCAAAGCCGACGTCGTCGCTCAGGATGAGACCGAGCACGGTGTGCGCGCGCTACTCAATCTTGGCCACACTTTTGGTCATGCTATCGAAGCCGAACAGGGTTATGGCAACTGGCTGCACGGTGAGGCGGTATCAGCCGGCACCATGCTGGCTGCCTGGACTGCACAGGCCCGTGGCGATATGAGCGAAGCGGACGTTGCGCGGGTTCGCGCCCTGTTGCTCGCCGCCAATTTGCCCATTCAGGCCCCTGCCGAGATGGATTTTGCCGCCTTCATTCGCCATATGCGTCGTGACAAAAAAGTGTTGGCAGGCAAGCTGCGTCTGGTGTTGCCGGTCGGTATCGGTCATGCCAAGGTGGTCGCCGATGTATCTGATGCTGAACTATTGGCGGTGATTGAGTCTGGTCGTGACGAATAAACTGCTTAACCTTCCTTCCCAGCGGCAGCTGGCTGATCGGCTGCTGCATCTGATTGAGTTCAATCACCCCTTTATATTTCTTTCCGGTAAGGCTGGCAGTGGTCGAGGCACCTTGTGTGAATCCCTGCTTGGCAAGTTGCCGGAAAAAGTACGGGTGGTGAGCCTGATCGGCACGCCCGCCATGAAGATGGTGGATGTGCGCCAATTGTTGTTGCCACAAGTGGTGGCGCGGCCGCTGTTCAACCCACAGGATGCGCTGGCGGAGAGCTTCTTTCGCATGCTGGAGGGGGCCAAACCGGCCACCTTGCTGCTGATGATCGAACGTGCCGATCAATTACCGGCCGAGTTGCCTGCGGAACTGTGGGCGATCAGCCGACACAATGACACCCTGGCCATGCCGCATCAGCTGGCCATTTTGGTGTCAGGTAGCGATAGCTGGTGCCGTGATCAGAAGTCGCAGCTGAAAGGGCGTGCCATGCCGGCCCTTGAGCTGGAAGTGTCGCCACTGAGCCCGCCCGAGCAGCGCATCTTCTTGTATGAGAAAGCCAAAGAGCTCAAGATCCCGGCGACCCTCTTGCCCAAGTTGACCGTGGAAGAGATTCTGAAAACGGCGAATGGGCATCCGTCCACCATCATGCAGTTATTGGAGGATATCATGACCGACAGAAGACCCAAGAAGCGTCAGGCAGAGTTGCCTGTCAAGAAAATAGCTGTCTCCATTGCGGTGGTAGCCGGTGGGTTGCTGGGGTTGAGTTATCTGCTGCCGGCGCTATTTGACGGGGCAAGCAAGCCCGCGCTGCAGGACCCGGCACAGAGCACTGCCCTGCCTGTTGCTGTATCGGGGGAAGATCCTCTCACCGTTGGCAATGCGCAAGGGGCGAATGTGACCCAAGGTGTTGACAGCCGCCCGGCGAGCAATCCGAATGGTGTGGTAAAGGATTGGCAGCCGGAAGGTAAAGTGCTGCCAAAGTCGGTCGAAAATGAAGGCCTGACCACCGAATCCGGTAATTACGAAGGGCGTCGGGTGGTGATCTCTGACGAAGTCGTGCAAAAGCTGATGACCGAGCCCAAGGTGAGTGGCGCACTGCCCACTGATGTGGTCGACCAGCTGACTGGCAAGAGCCCGAGTGGTATGTCTGCCAGTGGTGCTGTGGCCGCCACGTTGCCAGTCAATCCCGTGGTGAATCCCCCCGCGCAGAATGCTGCTCGTGTAGCGACGCCCCCCGTGGCAACAGCGGCCCCCGTCGCCAGTGAGCCTGCGGCGGTAGCAGCCCCCCAAGTGGCGTTGACCCCTGTCGCAACCCTGACTCAAAAACCGCGTAATCATTACAGCATCCAGCTAATGGGGGCGAGCAACACCAAGGCGGTGGATCAGTTTGTCGCCGAGCATGGTTTGGCGGGCAAGGTGTGGGTCTATCAGACCAAATTCCGCGGTAGCCCCTGGTATGTGGTGCTACAAGGGGATTATGCCGGGCTGAATCCGGCCAAGAGTGCCATTCGCAAGCTCTCCCCTGCCTTGCTCAAAGGTCAGCCCTGGCCCAAGTCATTTGCCCAGATACAAAAAGAGTTGAAGCAATAGCCTTGATACCAAATAAGGGGGTAGAATCGTCCCCCTTTTTGGTTCTTGCCTTCTTACACACCGGATTTCCATGAAGAAAACACGCGCTTTTTTAAAATGGGCCGGGGGAAAATACTCCCTGGTTGAAGAGATCGCCGAGCGTCTGCCCGCCGGGCGTGTGTTGCTGGAGCCTTTCGTCGGTGCCGGGTCTGTGTTCCTCAACACGGATTACGATGCGTATGTGCTCAATGACATCAATCCGGATCTGATCTGTCTTTATAACCATCTCAAACTGACGCCAGATCGCTTCATCGCTGAAGCTCGCAAGCTGTTCGTGGCAGAGAACAATCACAAAGCGGCCTACTATCGGTTGCGCATTCAGTTTAATCAGACCGAAGCGACCTTCGATCGCGCACTGCTGTTTCTGTTTCTCAACCGACACGGTTTCAACGGGTTGTGCCGTTATAACAAGAAAGGGGGCTTCAACGTCCCGTTCGGTTCTTACAAAAAACCCTACTTCCCGGAAAAAGAGCTGTGGGCTTTTGCCGAGAAGGCGCAAAAGGCGACCTTTATCTGTGAAAGTTATGCCGATGCGATCAAGCGTGCCGAAGAGGACTGGGTGATTTATTGCGATCCTCCTTACGTGCCGCTATCGACCACCGCCAGCTTCACCAGCTATGCGGCGGGTGGTTTTACCCTGGATGATCAGGCTGTACTTGCCCGTCTGGCGCGCCATACGGCGGCAGAAAAGGGGGTGCCGGTGCTGATCAGCAACCACGATATCGAACTGACCCGGGAGCTCTATCGCGGCGCCCGTCTCGACGAGATCCTGGTCAAGCGCACCATCAGCCGTAATGGCGGCACCCGCAACAAGGTGGCCGAGTTGCTGGCGCTCTATCCCCCCGGCATCGAGCCGGAGCAGGGGTTCTACCCCAGCGATAGCGAACTGTTGCCACTGGCGTAACACTTCAAACGGCACTCAAGGGTGCCGTTTTTTGTGGGTGGCTTGCCCGTGTCCCGATGCGCCGGAGCGCGGGCGGGACGGGGTCGCTGGCCTATTGCCCCATTTCCCCCGCATTCGAGTCGTGTTCGCCTGCCTTTTACGTTAAAATTGCGCCGCTTTTTCTCCCTGGCTGCCAATGGATGATGCTGATGAAAGACTTTCTGATTGCCCCCTCGATCCTCTCTGCCGATTTTGCCCGTCTGGGTGACGATGTAGCCAAGGTGCTGGCTGCCGGTGCCGACGTGGTTCACTTTGACGTGATGGACAACCACTATGTTCCCAACCTGACTATCGGCCCCATGGTCTGTCAGGCGCTGCGTGACTACGGTATCGAGGCCCCCATCGACGTGCACCTGATGGTCAAGCCGGTGGATCGCATCATTCCAGATTTTGCCAAGGCGGGTGCCTCCCTGATCACCTTCCACCCGGAAGCGTCCGATCACCTCGATCGCTCCCTGAGCCTCATCAAGGAGATGGGCTGCCAGGCGGGTCTGGTGTTCAACCCTGCGACCTCCCTCTCCTGCCTGGAGTATGTGATGGACAAGCTGGACGTGATCCTGCTGATGTCGGTCAATCCGGGCTTCGGTGGCCAGAGCTTCATCCCCGGCACCCTCGACAAGCTGCGTCAGGTGCGCCGTCTGATCGACGAGAGCGGCCGTGACATCCGTCTCGAGATCGATGGCGGGGTCAAGGTCGACAACATTCGCGAGATCGCCGAAGCGGGCGCCGACATGTTTGTCGCCGGTTCTGCCATTTTCAGCCAGCCTGACTACAAGGCGGTGATCGACAAGATGCGTGCGGAGCTGGCTCATGTCACACGCTGAGCGCGCATTTGACCTGGTGCTGTTCGATCTGGATGGCACCCTCATTGACAGCGCCGCCCAGCTGGCGCTGGCGGTCAATCTGACCCTGACTGATCTGGATTTGGCGCAGGCCGACGAAGCCGTGATCCGTACCTGGGTCGGTAACGGGGCCGACAAGCTGATCCAGCGTGCGCTCGCTTATCGTGCGGCCGATCCCGAGTTGTTTGCCAAGGCCCGCCCCATCTTTTTCCAGCACTACAACGCCTGTCTGCTGCAAGGGCTGGCCATGTATGACGGTGTTGCTCCTAGTCTGCGTCGGCTGCAAAAGCTGGGTTACCAGCAGGCGATAGTCACCAACAAGCCGAGCGATTTTGTTGCTCCCATTCTCGATGCCCTCGGCATCAGCGATTGCTTCGTGCTCTGGCTCGGCGGCAACTGCGTTCCCGTTAAAAAACCCAGCCCGGAGCCACTGCTGTATGCGTGCCGCGAGCTGGGAGTGAGCCCGGCGCGCACCCTGATGGTGGGCGACTCCGAAAATGACGTGCTGGCAGCCCAAGCGGCGGGCATGAAGGTGGTCGGGCTGACTTATGGCTATAACTATGGCCGCCCCATTGCAGACTCCCATCCTGACTGGGTGTTCGAGCAGTTTTCCCAGCTCGACGCACTGTTGGTCTAATCGGGCAACCGGGCTGGCTGAATCACAAGGATTAACACTTTTATGACTAAACCAATTGTATTGAGCGGGGCGCAACCCTCCGGTCAACTGACCATCGGCAACTACATGGGGGCCCTGCGTCAGTGGGTCAACATGCAAGATGAGTACGACTGCCTCTACTGCATCGTTGATCTGCATGCCATTACCACCCGCCAGGATCCGTTGGCACTGCGCAAGGCTTGCCTTGATGCGGCGGCCCTCTATCTGGCGGTCGGTATCGATCCCAAGAAGAGCACCGTCTTCATCCAGTCTCACGTGCCGCAGCACGCCGAGCTGGGCTGGATCCTCAACTGCTACACCCAGATGGGTGAGCTGTCGCGGATGACCCAGTTCAAGGACAAGTCCGCCCGTTTCGAGAACAACGTCAACGTCGGCCTGTTCGGCTATCCGGTGCTGATGGCCGCTGACATTCTGCTCTATCAGGCCAATCAGGTGCCGGTCGGCAACGACCAGAAGCAGCATCTGGAGCTGACTCGTGACATCTGCACCCGTTTCAATAACCTGCATGGTGATGTGTTCACCCTGCCGGAGCCCTTCATTCCGACCGAAGGGGCGCGGGTGATGAGCCTGCAGGATCCGACCAAGAAGATGTCCAAGTCGGATGACAACGAGGCCAACTTCATCGGCCTGCTGGAAGACCCCAAGCAGATCGTCAAGAAGATCAAGCGTGCGGTGACCGACTCTGACGAGCCTGCGGTAGTGCGTTTCGATCCGGAAAACAAACCGGGGGTCTCCAACCTGCTGACCCTGATGTCCGGGGTGACCGGTCGCTCCATCCCCGAGCTGGAGCAGCACTTCGAAGGCAAGATGTACGGCCACCTCAAAACCGAGACCGCCGAAGCCGTGGTCGCGCTGCTGGAGCCCATTCAGGTACGTTTCCACGAGCTGCGCCAGGATGAGGCCCATCTGATCGCGATTCTGGCTGAAGGGGCACAAAAGGCGCGTGAAAGAGCTGAAAAAACCCTGACCAGCGTATATGATGTAGTCGGCTTCGTTCCTCGAGCCTGACATACTGGGAAGGTGTAGTAGAAGGGAGCTGGGTATTTGCCTGGCTTTCTTTATTTTCTACCCGGCTATTTTGTTTAATTTTTTATTTCAACGTGGGTAATATCCCCAAGAGAAAGCATGTCTGTTCAACCAACTATTTCTGCTGAAGAGCTGAGTGACAAAGGTCACTGGCTGCGTAAATTTCGCAAGGCGAAAAACCTCAATACCCTGCAATTGATGGTCTCCAATGCCATCGACAAACACCATAAAACCCCTGCCGTTGCTGCCGCCATCTATCTGGCCGAATGTCAGCGTGAGCGGGAAATGGAACAGGGTCGTTTTCTCGATCGTTAATTCTCCGCTGTTGGTTATCTCATGCTGTTGTTGATCGATAACTACGACTCTTTTACCTGGAACCTGGTGCAATATTTCGGCGCTCTGGGACAAGAGGTTGTGGTCAAGCGCAATGATGAACTGACCCTTGATTCCATAGCGCAGCTCTCCCCCCGTTTTCTGGTGATCTCCCCCGGTCCCTGTACGCCCAATGAGGCGGGGATCTCTCTCGACGCCATTAGCCATTTCGCTGGCAAGCTGCCCATTCTTGGCGTCTGTCTTGGTCATCAGTCGCTGGCACAAGCCTTCGGCGCCCGCGTCGTGCGTGCCCGCCAGGTGATGCATGGCAAAACCTCGCTCATTCGTCATCGTGGAGAGGGGGTCTTCAAGGGGCTCAACAATCCGTTGCGGGTGACCCGTTATCACTCGTTAGTCGTTGAACGCGAGAGTTTGCCTGATTGCTTCGACATCACCGCCTGGAGTGAGCATGCCGATGGCTCGTTTGACGAGATCATGGGGCTACGCCACAAGACGCTCCCTATCGAAGGGGTTCAGTTCCATCCGGAGAGCATTTTGAGCGAGCAGGGCCATCAACTGCTGGCCAATTTTCTGGCGCGTTCATAAAAAATTGTGATCGCCTTCTCAAGTTCGAGAGAAGGCAAAAAAAATCTCCCTGACACTTTATTCACCCCCCTCTCTTGTCCAAATTATCTCTTGCCAATCAACCCTGAGTCGTTATGCAATGCGGTTGCCTAAAATCTCAAGGGCAATCGAACATTGTTCCTCATGGGCTGGCTTGTTACAGACATTTTACTTTAGTTCTGTGATAATCCAGCCACGTTTACATGGATTTAACTTTTGGGCGGCAGATTATTCTGTCGCTGATTTGAAGGAGAGTTGTATGTCAGAGTTGTTGGCAGTGACACGTGAAGTGTTTGATGAAGTGATGGTTCCCAACTACGCCCCCGCCAAGATCATCCCGGTGCGTGGTGAAGGGTCACGTGTCTGGGATCAGGAAGGGCGCGAGTATATCGACTTCGCCGGTGGTATCGCCGTCAATGGCCTTGGCCATTGTCATCCCAAGCTGGTCGAGGCCCTGAAAACCCAGGGCGAGAAGCTGTGGCACCTCTCCAACGTGATGACCAACGAGCCGGCGCTGCGTCTGGCCAAGAAACTGGTCGCCGCCACCTTCGCCGACAAGGTCTATTTCTGCAACTCCGGCGCCGAGGCAAATGAAGCGGCCCTCAAGCTGGCTCGCCGTTATGCCATCGAGAAGTTTGGTGAGCAGAAGACCCAGATCATCGCTTTCCATCAGGGCTTCCACGGTCGCACCTTCTTCACCGTCAGCGTCGGTGGCCAGGCTGCCTACTCCGATGGCTTCGGTCCCAAGCCCGGTGACATCACCCATGTTCCCTACAACGATCTGGCTGCGCTGGCTGCGGTTATCTCCGACAACACCTGCGCCGTGGTGATGGAGCCGCTGCAAGGGGAGGGGGGCATTATTCGTCCCACCGACGAGTTTGCCAAAGGGGTACGCGAGCTGTGCGACAAACACAATGCCCTGCTGGTCTATGACGAAGTGCAGTCAGGGGTCGGCCGTACCGGTGATCTCTACGCCTATATGGGTCTTGGCATCACGCCGGACATCCTCACCAGCGCCAAGGCGCTCGGCGGTGGTTTCCCCATCGGCGCCATGCTGACCACCGACGAGATCGCGGCTTACCTGAAAGTGGGCACTCACGGCTCTACCTACGGCGGCAACCCGCTGGCCTGTGCGGTGGCCGAGGCGGTGATCGACGTGATCAATACCCCCGAAGTGTTGGCGGGCATCAAGCAGCGCGAACAGCTGTTCCGCGACGGGCTTGAGGCGATCAACGCCAAATACCACTGCTTCAGTGAAGTGCGTGGCAAGGGTCTGTTGCTGGGTGCCGCCCTGAACGATGCCTACAAGGGGCGTTCGCGCGACTTCCTGCTGGCCTCCATCGATCAGGGTTTGATGGCACTGGTGGCCGGCACCAACGTGATTCGTTTTGCCCCTTCACTGGTGATCCCGGAAGCGGATATCAAGGAAGGGTTGGCCCGCTTCGAGAAGGCGGTTGCCCAGGTGGTTAACGCCTGATTCCAAATTGAGGTGGGGAGCTCTCCCGGCAGGAGCCGGGCCCCCACCTGTCGTCAATGAAAGGGAGTTGTCATTTATGTTGGTTATCCGCCCCATCGAGCAAAAAGATTTTGCCGGGCTCAAGATTTGCGCCATCGAGTCCGGCACCGGCATGACCTCGTTGCCCGTCAACGATGATCTGCTGCAGCGCAAGATAGACGCCTCTACCCAGACCTTTTCCGACAAGCCCGCTGGCAAGGGCGATTGCCTTTATTTCTTCGTGGCCGAGGATCTGGAGAGTGGCGAGATGGTCGGCACTTGCGCCATCGATGCGGCCGTGGGCCTCTCCCAGCCGTTTTACAACTACCACATCGGCAAGGTGGTGCACTCGTCCCCCAAGCTCGGCATCTACAACGTCGTTGAAACCCTGACTCTCTCCAACGACTACACCGGCAACTCCGAGCTCTGCACCCTGTTCTTGCGCGAATGTGCCCGTGAGGGGATCAATGGCCGGCTGCTCTCCAAGCACCGTTTTCTCTTTATGGCCGAGCACCCGGAACTGTTTGACGATACCGTCTTCGCCGAGATGCGCGGTGTATCCGACGGCGATGGCCACAGCCCCTTCTATGAGTGGTTGCAGACCCACTTCTTCTCGATGGATTTTCCCACCGTCGACTATCTGACCGGCATCGGCAAGAAGCGTTTCATTGCCGAGCTGATGCCCAAGTACCCCATCTACGTCAATTTGCTGAGCAAAGAGGCGCGGGCCGTCATTGGCCAGACTCACGAGAAGACCCGCCCTGCCATCAAGATGCTGCAGGATGAGGGCTTCGTGAACCGTGGCTATGTCGATATCTTCGATGCGGGCCCCACCGTCGAGTGCGACGTGAAGAATATCCGCAGCGTACGCCGCAGCAAGAAGCTGCGGGTGCTGGTGGGTGAGCCCATCGGTGGCAAGACCCACCTTATCTGCAACAGCCGTTTCGAACATTACCGCGCTTGCTTCGGCAATATCCGGGTCGATCTCGACAAGCACGAGGCCATCATCCCGCCCAAGATGGCGACGGCGCTCAAGGTGCAGGATGGCGACATGGTGCGGGTGGTTGACCTCGACTGAGGCAAACAGGACAAGCAAACCGATTATCAGACAGGCAGCCGAGGCTGCCTGCCAGCGACAGGGAGTGAATGGATGAGCCAGTCAGTACAATTTATCGACGGTCAATGGCTTGCCGGTGAAGGCAAGCCGTTCGAGTCAAAGGATCCGGCAAAGAACGAGGTGATCTGGCAGGGGGCTGCCGCCAGCGCGGCGCAAGTGGACGCCGCCATCAAGGCCGCCCGCGCCGCCTTCTATCATTGGGCTGACATGAGCCTTGAGGATCGCCTGGCCATAGTGCGTCGTTATGCCGACCTGCTCGGCGAGCAGAAAGAGGTGCTGGCGCTGACCATCGCCCGCGAAACCGGCAAACCGTTGTGGGAGACCCGCACCGAAGTGGCGGCCATGCAGGGCAAGATTGCCATCTCCATCCGGGCGCACGACGAGCGTACCGGCACCGTTGAAAATGCCATGCCGGGCGCCAAGGCGTTTGTCCGTCACAAGCCCCACGGCGTGGTGGCGGTGTTCGGCCCCTACAACTTCCCGGGCCATCTGCCCAACGGCCATATCGTACCGGCGCTGATTGCGGGTAACGCCGTGGTGTTCAAGCCTTCCGAACTGACCCCCATGGTGGCCGAAGCCATGGTCAAGGTGTGGCAAGAAGCTGGGCTGCCCAAAGGGGTGCTCAATCTGGTGCAAGGGGAGGTCGAGACCGGCAAGGCGCTGGCTGGCAACCCCGATATCGACGGCCTCTTCTTTACCGGCTCCTCCCGCACCGGTCATTTCCTCCATCAGCAGTTTGCCGGTCAGCCGGGCAAAATTCTGGCCCTCGAGATGGGTGGCAACAACCCGCTGATCGTCAAGGATGTGAGCGACATCGACGGCGCCGTCCATGCCATCGTCCAGTCGGCGTTCATCACCTCGGGTCAGCGCTGCACCTGCTCGCGCCGTCTGTTTGTCGAGCGCGGTGAGCGTGGCGATGCGCTGGTCAAGCGACTGCTCGAGGTGGTCAGCCAGATCAAGGTCGGCCTCTATGACGCCGCCGAGCAGCCCTTTATGGGGGCCATGATCAGCGAAAGAGCGGCGCTGGGCATGGTTGAGGCACAAGCCAACCTGCAGCAGCTGGGCGGCGAAAGCCTGCAGGTGCTTGAGCACCTGAAAGCAGGCACCGGCTTTGTCTCTCCGGGCATTATCGATGTGACCCAAGTCGCCGCACTGCCTGACGAAGAGTATTTCGGCCCGCTGTTGCAGCTCATTCGCTACGACGATTTCGATGCCGCCATCGATCAGGGCAATGCCACCAGCTTCGGTCTATCGGCTGGCCTGCTGGGTGATAACGAGGCGGACTGGCAGCACTTCTTCAAGCGGATCCGCGCCGGTATCGTCAACTGGAACAAGCCCATTACCGGCGCCTCCAGTGCCGCGCCGTTTGGTGGCGTGGGTGCCTCCGGCAATCACAGAGCGAGCGCCTACTACGCCGCGGACTATTGCGCGTATCCGGTTGCTTCAGTTGAAGACAGCAAAGCCGCCATGCCGGATCAACTGTCGCCCGGCCTGCGCTTCTAATAACAACACGGGGCATCCAGCGGTGCCCCGACCTGTACCCGCAATCAAAGGAAAGAGAGATGCAAAAGGATATCGACACCCTGTTCAGCCATCTGTGGGACAACTACATCAAGGTGACCCCGAGCGCCCTCAAGGTGCACACCCTGCTGGGTGGCGGCGAGCCCATCATCAACGATCACGTAGCGTTTCGAACCTACAACCTGCCCAAGCTGGGGCTGGAGAAGCTGGCGGCCCACTTCCTGGCGCTCGGTTACGAGCAGAAGGGCGAGTATGTCTTCAAGGCCAAGAAGCTCTACGCCAAGCACTTCGAGCATAAAGATCCCGATGCCCCCAAGGTGTTTATCAGCGAGTTGAAGGTCGAAGAACTCTCCCCAGCGGCGCAGGCGATCATCCACCAGCTGGCGGATCTGGTGCCCGATCATCTGACCGATACCCCGGCATTTCTCTACACCGGCGCCCCTTGGCAGGTCTCCTATGCCGATTACCAGACCCTGCTAGGGGAGAGTGAATACGCCGCCTGGATGGCGGCATGGGGCTATCGTGCCAACCACTTCACGGTCAATATCAACAAGTTGAAGGATTTCGACACCATCCATCAGGTCAATGGAGCGCTGAAAGCGGCGGGGTTCATCCTCAACAGCGTGGGTGGCGAGGTGAAAGGGGACCCGCAGGTGATGCTGGAGCAATCCTCCACCATGGCCGACAAGGCTGACGTGCCGTTCAGCGATGGGGTACGTACTATTCCGAGCTGCTTCTACGAGTTTGCCCTGCGTTATCCGCAGGCCGACGGTGTGCTCTATCCGGGTTTTGTCGAAGCGTCGGCCGACAAGATCTTTGAATCGACTAATGCCATGTAGCAGGTCATGTAACGGGGACAACCCTGTTCAAGTCGCAACGCCTCCTCACCGGAGGCGTTTTGTTTGGAGCCTGGTCGCGTTACGGGGCTTGCCGGAAGCAGCAGAGCTGAACGGAGCTGAATGGCGCGTCTTTGGCAGGGAGTTGTTGATAAAAATGTGAACGAGATCACCAGAATGACTACATATTGGCGCTGGCAAAAGACTCAAAAGAGGTAGAATGGCGCTTTGTTTTTGCGGGGCCAATCGATGCCAAATTATCAATTTTTCAAGCAGGGTCAGGCGCTTACCTATCTCGATGCCAATGTCCCCAGCTATAGTGATGAGCGTCGTCAACTGGTTGAGCAGGGCTTTGCCGCCATCGCCCCTCCCACCTTCGCAGATACCCCCGCCGAAGCCCTGGCACTGCTGCGCAAGCATCAGGGGTTGCAGGATGAGGCGCAGAGCGCCGTTTGACTGATAGTTGCCGCTATACCTGCGGTGATAGCCGGTTTGCCAGAGAACTGAAAAGCAAAATGGTGCCATGACAATGACACCATTTGACGGGTTGGCCTGATCGCCCCTGAGCCGCTTATCGCTGGTGCAGATCACCTTCGATGACCAGCACGGTATCCATCCCTGCCGCTTTACCTGCCTCAAGCCCGATCCGGGTATCTTCAAACACCAGACAGTTGGCCGGATTGGCGCCGAGCCGCTCGGCCACCTGTAAAAAGGTGTCGGGGTGCGGTTTGTGGTTGGTGACATCATCGGCGCTCACCACCACCGAGATATAGGCATCGAGCCCGGTGCTTTTCAGGATGGAATCCGCCTGACTGCGCGGTGAGCCGGTGCCAATCCCCATCTTCACCTTGCCGTGATAGTGCCTGACCAGCTCCCACATCTTGGGAAAGACGCTGACCTTGTCGATATGTGCCATGTAGAGGGCAATCTTGCGACGGGTAAAGGCCTCGACATCCACCGTTAGCCCCTGCTGCTCGGCCAGCATGGCGATGATCTTGCGGGTGGGAATGCCGCCGTATTGATAGAGCTGCTCCCGCTCGAAGGGGATGCCGAACTCGGCGCAGGTGAGCTCCCAGGCATCCAGATGGAGGGGCATGGAATCTACCAAAGTGCCATCCATATCGAAAATCAGGGCATCGTAGTGATCAAACCCGTACTGCTCACGCTCGCTCATGGGGGCTCCTCGGATCAAATAGGGCAGGCTAGCAGAAACGGTCGGCGCTTTGTGGGATCTGCTTCATGATTGGGCTGATTGTGGCCGCCGTTTTTTCTCTCTCTTGCTGATTTGTGAGACAATAATCCGTTCATTGCCGGATACTTTGGCATATCAGATCAGCGAGTCCGCTTATGACCTCGAAAATATCCCCTAAAACTATCTTCTCCAGTGTGGCGCTGGTGATCGCGCTCGGTTCACTGGAAAAGAGCATAGTCACCACCCCGCTGCCCATGATTGGTGCCGAGCTGCACGCCGGTGCCGCCCTCACCTGGGTGGTGACCGCTTACCTGCTGGCGGCTACCGCCGTGCTGCCCCTCTACGGCAAACTGAGTGATCTGTTTGGCCGGGTGCGGATGCTCAATATCGGTATCGGTCTGTTTCTGGCGGGCTCGGTAGCCTGCGCCCTCTCTCAGGATCTGCCGACCCTGCTGGCGGCCCGGGTGCTGCAAGGATTGGGCGGTGGTGGCCTGATAGCCCTCGCGTTTACCGTGATTGCCGACACCATACCGCCACGAGAGGTAGGCAAGTATCAGGGCTACATCTCGGCGGTCTATGCGGTCTCCAGCATCGCTGGCCCGCTGCTGGGCGGCTACTTTACCGAGCAGCTCAGCTGGCGCTGGATCTTCTGGATCAACCTGCCGCTCGGGGCGCTGGCGATCTTCCTCATCAACCGCAACCTCAAGCAGCTCAACGTACGCCGTCATAGCCGCTTCGACTGGAAGGGGGCGGCGCTGCTCATTACTGTCACCACCCTGACCCTGTTGCTGCTTTCGCCGGAGACGGCCCTGCCCGCCGTCTGGCTGGCGGGTGCACTGGCGGTCTCGCTGCTGTTGCTGATCCTGATTGAGCGACGGGCTCACGATCCTATACTGCCCGCCCATCTGGCGCGCCTGCCCGGTTATCTGGTGAGTGTGCTGCTGGTGATGCTCTCCCAGCTGCTGATGTTTGCGGTGCTGGTCTATCTGCCGTTGCAGATGCAGTGGCAGAAGGGGCTGAGCGCCAGTCAGAGCGGGGTGAGCATGGTGATCTTCATGATCTGCATCACCGCCGGGGCCTTTGTCGGCGGCAAGCTGATCGGTCGCACCGGCCACTACAAGAGCTTTGTTGCGGTGGGGTTTGCGCTGGCAGCGGTGGCGTTGTGGCAGATCCACTTCGATGCCTGGGTCAAGCTGGCCCTCGGGTTTGCCGGTATTGGTCTGGGTCTGGTGCTGCCCGCCCTCTCGGTGGTGGTACAGAATGCCCTGCCACGGGAAGATCGCGGCATCGGCATGTCGCTGTTCAACTTCGGGCGTGAGCTTGGCGGTGCCGTCGGCGTGGCCATCTGCTCCATGCTGTTTCATTTCCGCCTGCCAGCCGGCAGCGATGGCGATCTGAGTCGGCTCGCCCCCGATCTGCTGGCCCCGGGCTTCAGCGCGACCTATATCGGCATGGCACTGATCGCCACGCTGGCGCTGCTCATCACCCTGCTGGCGTTGAAGCGCCACGAGCTGGCCTCCATCAGCGCCTGATCCGGCCTGCGCCGACATAGGCTCACCATAGCTAGCATCAGGGCTCCCCGCGGGGAGCCCTGATTGTTATTTGGCGAATAGCGTGGCTGTTGCCATCAAGCCATTCTCAGGTTACTCCTGCGCCGGACTCTCCTTGCCCGCCAGCTGGCTCAGCCAGGCGAAGCGGCGGTTGGCCTCCTGCTCAGCCTCTTCATAGAGCTGGCTGGCCACCTCAGGCAGCTGGCGCTCCAGCCGCTGGAAGCGGGGCTCATGGCGCAAGGTCTCGGCCAGCGAGGCATTGGGGGCCCGCGAGTCGAGCGCCAGCGGCAGTTTGCCCTCGTCAGCGCGGCGCGGATCGAAGCGGTAGAGGGGCCAGAAGCCGGTGGCGGTCAGCTGCTTCATCTGCTCATGGCTCTCGGCCATGTCGTAGCCATGCTCCTCGCAGGGGCTGTAGGCGATGATGAGCGAGGGGCCCGGATAGGCTTCCGCCTCCTGAATCGCTTTTACCGTCTGGTTCATCTGGGCGCCGAGGGAGATCTGCGCCACATAGACGTGGCCATACATCATCACGCTGGCCCCGAGATCCTTGCGCGCCTTGCGTTTGCCCTGCTCGCCAAACTTGGTGATGGCCCCAAGCGGGGTCGCCTTTGATTGCTGGCCGCCGGTGTTGGAGTAGCACTGGGTATCGAGCACCAGCACATTGATGTTCTCCCCCAGACTCAGCACATGGTCGAGCCCGCCAAAGCCGATATCGTAGGCCCAACCATCGCCGCCGATGAGCCAGACCGATTTTTCCACCAGATAGTCCGCATCGCGAGCCAGCTCAAGGGCCTCCGGGGCCTTGCTCTGTTGCAGCAGCTCCCGCAGCTGCTGGATATGGGCCCGCTGCTCGGAAACCGGCAGGGTGGCATCGCCGAGCGCCTCGCGCAGCGCTGTCGGAATGGTGTCGCCCAGGCTCGCCAGCAGACGGCGCACCCGCTCCCTGTGCTGATCGACGGTAAGACGGAAGCCCAGTCCGAATTCGGCGTTGTCTTCAAACAACGAGTTGGCCCAGGCCGGCCCGCGCCCGTCGGCGTTGGTGGTGTAGGGGGTGGTAGGCAGGTTGCCGCCATAAATGGACGAGCAGCCGGTGGCGTTGGCTATCAGCAGCCGATCGCCATAGAGCTGGGTCAGCAACTTGATATAGGGAGTCTCGCCACAGCCGGAGCAGGCGCCCGAGTATTCAAACAGCGGCGAGATGAGCTGGGAGGTGCGGATGTCGATGCGTTCCAGCTGCTCGGCGCTGCGCTCTGGCAGGTCGAGGAAGACGTCGTAGTTGGCCTTCTGCTCGTCGAGGTGATCGAGCCGTGAAGCCATATTGATCGCCTTGCGATCCGGGTTGCTGCGATCCTTGGCCGGGCACACCTCGACGCAGAGGTTGCAGCCGGTGCAATCCTCCGGCGCCACCTGCAGCACGTACTGCTGGCCGCGCATGTCACGGGATTTCACATCCAGCGCATCGAGAGTGGCGGGGGCGGCGGCCAGCGCATCCGGTTCTACCACCTTGGCGCGAATGGCCGAGTGGGGACAGGCGGCGACGCAGTAGTTGCACTGGGTACAGAGCTCCGCCTCCCAGATGGGGATCTCCTTGGCGATATTGCGCTTCTCCCAGCGGGTGGTGCCGACCGGCCAGGTGCCATCCGGCGGGAAGGCGGAGACCGGCAGGCTGTCACCCAGCCCCGCCAGCATGGCGGCGGTGACGGTCTGGACAAAGTCGGGGGCCTTGGCCGAAACCACCGGCGGGCGCGGGCGGCTGGCGGGATCCAGCTCGCCAAGTGGCACCCGGGTCAGGGCGGCGCAGGTTGCCTCCAGAGCCTGCCAGTTGCGTTCGACCAGCGCTTGTCCCTTGCTACCATAGCTGGTGGCGATGGCCTGCTTCAGCAGGCTGGTCGCCTCTGCGGGGGGAATGATGGCGCTGAGCTGGAAGAAGGCCATCTGCATCACGGTATTGATGCGGTTACCGAGCTGGCAGTCGCGGGCAATCTTGGCGGCGTTGATGATGTAGAAGTGCGCCTCTTTCTCGCGCAGGGCATGCTGCACCTCGCTGGGGAGGCGCTGCCAGATCTCCGCTTCGCTGTAGGGGGTGTTGAGCAGGAAGATGCCGCCCGCTTTCAAGCGTTCCGCCATCCGGTACTTGTCGACAAACTGCCACTGATGGCAGCCGATAAAGTCCGCCTCTTCCACCAGATAGGCCGATTGCAGCGGCCGCTCGCCCACCCGCAGGTGAGAGACGGTGAGGCCGCCCGCCTTCTTGGAGTCGTAGACGAAATAGCCCTGCGGATAGAGGTCGGTGTGGTTGCCGAGGATCTTGATGCTGTTCTTGGCCGCCGAGACGGTGCCGTCGCTGCCAAGGCCGTAAAAGAGCGCCTCCAGCTTGTGTTGCTGGCCGTGAATGAGGCTTTGCGAATTCAGCGCGAGCAGCGGTAGTGAGAGACCTGTGATGTCATCGAAGATGCCGACGGTAAAGCGCGGGCGCGGGTTCTCTTGTGCCAGTTCGGCAAACACCGCCAGTGCGCAGGCGGGGCCGAACTCCTTGGAGGAGAGGCCGTAGCGACCGCCGATGACCCGCGGCAGGCTTGTCCGCTCGCCCCGGCTGACCGCTTCGGCCAGCGCCGTCATCACGTCGAGATAGAGGGGCTCGGCCTGTGCACCCGGCTCCTTGGTGCGATCCAGTACGGCGATGGAGCGGGCACTCTCGGGAATCGCGGCCAACAGGTGCTCGGCCGAGAAGGGACGGAACAGCCGCACCTTCACCAGACCTACCTTCTCACCTTGGGCCAGCAGGCGCTCGATCACCTCTTCACAGGTGCCGATGGCCGAGCCCATCAGCACCACAATCCGCTCCGCCTGCGGGTGGCCGACATATTCAAACGGCCGGTAGTGGCGGCCGGTCTGCTCGCCAAAAGCCTGCATCGCCTCGCTCACATGGCCATAGGCGGCGTCATACCAGGGGTTGCTCGCCTCCCGACACTGGAAGTAGGTGTCCGGGTTGGCAGCGGTGCCGCGAATGACCGGTTTGTCGGGGGTGAGCGCCCGGTCGCGATGTGCACGGATGGCATCTGCGGGTAGCAGGGCGCGCAGGGTGTCGTCAGCGAGCGGCGCTATCTTGGCGATCTCGTGAGAGGTACGAAAGCCGTCGAAGAAGTGGATAAAGGGGAGGCGGCTGTTGAGGCTCGATATCTGGGAGATCAGGGCAAAGTCCTGCGCCTCCTGCACATTGCTGGCACAGAGCATGGCACAGCCGGTCTGGCGCACAGCCATCACGTCCGAGTGATCGCCAAAGATCGATAGCGCATGGGTCGCCACGGTGCGCGCCGCCACATGCAGCACAAAGGGAATCAGTTGACCCGCCAGCTTGTAGAGGTTGGGGATCATCAGCAGCAGCCCCTGCGACGAGGTAAACGAGGTCGCCAGCGCGCCGGTTTGCAGGGCGCCGTGGACGGCGGCGATGGCGCCCCCTTCCGACTGCATCTCGACAACCCGGGGCACATCCCCCCAGAGGTTCTTGCCCCGCTCGCTCGACCAGGCCGACGACTGCTCAGCCATGGACGAGCTGGGGGTGATGGGGTAGATGGCGATGACTTCGCTGGTGCGGTACGCCACCGAGGCGACTGCGTTATTCCCGTCTGTGGTGATCATGTGTAATTTACTTAATGATTAGAAAAATATGTTCAGCTGTCAGAGTAAAGTGTTTCCCCATTTTTATGAGGAGAAATGTTATTTTGAAAGTTAATTTATTAATCCTGTCTGGATTTTCACCAGACAGGATGGATTAAATATTTTTTAATAAATATCTATCATGCTGCTAGATATGTATATTGATTTATTGTTAAGCTGTTTGGTTATCCAATAGATATGTTATTTAACTGTTCATGCGCATTGGCATAACCAGCCTGTTGAGCATCTGGCCCCATATCAAGCCCTTCTGCAACCACTAAATTAATATCGGTCATGCCGAGAAAACCCAAGACATGTTGCAGATATGGTAGTTGGTAGTCTTCTGGCATACCAAGATAATTACCTCCTCGGCTGGCTGCCAGATAGACTTTTTTTCCATGTACTAACCCCATCGAACCATTCTCGTCATAACTGAACGTTGTGCCAACACGACAAATAGCATCAAGCCATGCTTTAAGTTGTACAGGTATGCCGAAGTTATACATCGGCGAGCCGATCACGATAATGTCAGCGTCCATTACTTGTTCAATCAAAATGTCATCAAGCATGACTCTGTTTTTTTGCTCAATGGTACGATCTTGTGGTTCCGTAAATAATGCGTTTAACGTAAATGTATCAATGAGTGGATGTGGTTCTTTAATCAAATCCCTTTGCGTTACCTGAATATCAGGATAGGCTTCCTTAATTTTATTGGTTATTTTATTGGCCAACATGGTTGATGATGATTCGGAGCCTCTTGGACTAGAAGTGATTTGTAATAGTTTCATTTTACAACCTCATACATTGTCGTTTATGGAGTTTAGTGCCTTTTTATCGGCCACCCTTGAAAAAGATCTGCAAATATTACCATCAGCGGAAATGTGACAGATAACAGACTAGGTGCTAACCACATTGCTATGGTCGACTGTTCAACATTCCCTAGCCACAGAGTTGCTAATTTTATATATAGTGATGACATGCCAATACTGAGTAAAAAAGATAGTGTTGTTAATATAATGCCTCGCCATGGCTGTCTTATATTAATGGATGGTAGACCTTTAAACATGACCTGTATAATAAAACAACCGAAAATCAATGACACACATAGTATATTGACAAAGTAAGTTATATTTACCTCGCCAAGAATTATAAAGCTATAGTAAAAACAGAATGTAAAGAGAGTAATAAAAACTGTTTTTAACATACCACTAAATGGCTGCGTAGCTAAAATAGGTGCTCGATCGTATAATAATGTTATTGGCCAAGAATCAAACTGGTTGATTAGCATCATGGGTATAACTGCGCTAACCATAACAGCCAATACGATCTCGTATGGGTATAGTCCTTTTGGCATATCAATACTAGTTGAATTTTGAAAGTTCATAAGAAAAGAATAAACGAAATAATTTAAAAAATATGTAAAAATCAATAAACATAAGCCGATGATAAATTTATTTCCAGATAGCTTGTTAAATGGCCATGATTGAAATATTGTTAACATATAAAGACAAACAGGCACTGAACCAATTACAAAGACAGCCGTATTCACATGGCCTTTCATCAATTCCGAGTCGATGAATATCCATAGTCCAACAACAACAAAACTTCCAACGAAAATACACATAAAAAGATATGACAATCCTCTCCATGGTTGTGGGAGGCTAGAAATAAATTGTGGATAGTTACATTCCCAAGCAATGCTTATTAACATAAAGCTGGGGACCATGGAAACGATAATTATCGTCATTACACCTGCGAGAATATCAATTGGTGTGATAAGTGATATAACTAAAGATACTGTCACCACGAAAACAGTAGATAAAAAATCAATCATGATTTGGCTATTTTTTTCTCGAGTATCCATAACCACCCCAATATATTGATGTCAAAATAAGTTATACGCCAATGATAAGGTGCGTAAACAATAGCGACAACTATCAAAAATGAGTTATATTGTTCCATTAATGGAATAATGGGGGCTCATTTATGCCTGTAGATGCAAATGATTTGACACTATTCGCGCAACTGATCGAAGCTGGTAGTTTCACTAAAGCCGCAGATAAAATTGGTTTGCCAAAATCAACCCTTTCTCGACGTGTGGCATCACTCGAAGCCTCTTTAGGGGAGCGGTTGATAACCCGCAATACTAGACAGATTGTCATTACCGCCTTTGGTGAACAGATACTAGAGTCGTCTAGATGTATTCTTAGCGAATTGGATGCTGTAGATGGACTCATACAGGGTAGGCAGACTACTCCGTCGGGGCTTCTGCGAGTTTCATTGCCGGTTGATTTTGATGAGCTGGATTTGGCGACTCTAATTGAGCGATATTCAACCAAGCTACCTAATGTACGGTTGGAGTTGGATATATCTTCACGCCGAGTGGATCTTGTTGAAGAAAAATTTGATTTGGCTATTAGAGTATCAAAGCAACGGCCAGAAGAAGCTACTTTATTGTCAAGAAAAATCTGTGATATTAAGTGTGCTTTATATGCATGCCCTGACTATCTTGCTCGTTATGGCGTCCCAACCACCCCTGATGTCTTAAACGAACATATCGGTCTTGGATTGGGGGGGAATGCTCGTAATGTTCAAAAGTGGTTATTGAAAAATAACGATGGTGATATTTGGCAAGGAGTTCCGACGGGGCCACTTATTGTTAATTCACCTTATTTGCTTCGCGATATGGCTCTGCGAGGCTTTGGTATTACTGGATTAAGTGAACATAAAGCAAAGCCATTCTTGGATAGTGGCAAGCTAGTTCGTGTTTTACCTGAATGGTGGTTACCTACAGCTTCTGTGTGGTGTGTTCTTCCTACTCGTCGCCTTTTGCCAGCCAGAATCTCTGAATTTATCGAGATGCTACGTGACTCGTTATCTTCTAGATTTTGAATCAGAGTTATCCGGCTGTTTTAATTCAGTAACAGGCACACCACACATTGGTAAGGGGCGAAGAGCTGAGCAGGTTCGTTTGGATAATTACTCATCAGCAGGCCTATATCGCCCTCGACTTTATCGAAGTGGGGCATCGGCAAGGGGTTCGCCGTGAGATTGGCGAGCAGCAGCAGGGTGTGCTGCTCTCCGCTGGCCGGATCCTGCCAGTGGCGGCGATAGCTGATGCGCTCGGGATCATCCCCATCCAGCAGCTCGAAATTGCCGTGGCGAACGACAGGGTGAGCCTTGCGCAGGGCGATGAACTGGCGATAGCAGTGAAACGGCGAGTCGGGGCGGGTCAGCTGCTCGGCGGCATTTATCTCGACGTGGTTGGCATTGAGGGCAATCCAGGGCGTGATGGTGCTGAAATCGGCGTGGGGGCCAGCGTTCCACTGCATCGGGGTGCGGGCATTGTCGCGGCCGATGGCATCAAGCCGCCGACTCAGCTCGGCAGGATCCAGCCCTGACTGGCTGGCGCGGTAGTTGATGGCCTCCACATCGCGCAGCTCGCCCGGCTGCCAGTGGCGGTTGGTCATGGCGAGCTCCTCCCCCTGATAGATGAAGGGGGTGCCCTGCATCATGTGCAGCACCATGGCCCACAGCCTGGCGCTGGTTTCACGCCATTCGGGCCTGTCATCGCCAAAGCGGGAGACGGCGCGGGGCAGGTCGTGGTTGCCGAGAAACAGGCTGTTCCAGCCACGCCCGTGTAGCCCTTGCTGGTGGCGGGCCATGGCTCGCTTGAAGGCGAGGGGATCGAAGCGGGATGACCACTTGTCACTGCCCAGCCCCAGATGCTCGAAGTTGAACACCATGCTGAACTCGCTGCCATCTATGCTGGAGTAGCGCTGCATATGGGCGAGATCGGCTCCCCAGGTCTCCCCCACCGTGATGATCCCCTTGCCGCCGAAGCTCGCGGCATTGAGCTCGCGGATATAGTCGTGCAGGTGCGGGCCGCTGCTCATGGCAAGCCGGTCCCACTCCTTGCTCACCATATCGATCACATCGAAGCGAAATCCCTTGATCCCTTTGCCCAGCCAGAAGTTGATCACCTCTGCCATTTCGGCACGCACCGCCGGGTTGTCCCAGTCCAGATCGGCCTGACTGGGATCGAAGTTGTGCAGGTAGTAGCGATCAAGCGCTGGCACATACTGCCAGCCGCTGCCGCCAAAAATCGAGGTAATGGGGTGAGCATCGACAAAGGCTTGATCCCGGAATACGTAATAACCCTGATAACGGGGATCCCCGGCCTGCGCCTTTATAAACCACTCATGCTCGGTGGAGGTGTGGTTGGCAACGATATCCATCATGATGCCGATGCCGTGGGCGGCCGCTTCGGCTATCAGCAGCTCCATCTCGGCCAGAGTGCCGAAGACGGGGTCGATGGCACGGTAGTCCGCCACGTCGTAACCGTTGTCCCGTTTGGGGGAGCGATAGATGGGGGTGAGCCACAGCATATCGACCCCGAGGGTGGCCAGATAACCGAGGCGCTGACGAATACCGTTGATATCGCCCAGTCCGTCGCCATCGCTGTCCTGAAAGCTCATTGGGTAGACCTGGTAGATGACGCAGCTATCGAGGTCGATATCGGGAGTGTGGAGGGAGTGCGTATTCATCAGCGTGGCCGGTTGGGGAGAAGATTTTCTATCTTACGCAGATGAACGGGCAGTCAACAGGGCTGAGGAAACCTTGAAAAGGGTTCCATTGTTGGCTGATTGCCAAAAGTGCGGGAAGGGTCACAAAGGTGCCATCCCGGGCCACGGCTGTGGTCGGGATGACACGGCACTTAGCGCTGATACTCTGCAGGAATACAGGTTATTGAGCAGCCTTGGCCTGCTCGCTGCGCTGCTCCTGCTGGCGCTCTGCCTTCTCTTGTTGGCGTTCCGCTTGTGCTTCCAGCTCCTTGCCGAGGAAGTAGTTCAGGAAGGTACGGATCACCGCGATGATGGCAAGACGGATCAGCTCCTCCTTGCTCGGCGCGATCGTGGTGGCCAGGATGTCGGCGGCCAGCTGGAACTCCAGCGCCAGAATAAGCCAGCTGCCAAAACAGAGGCGAATGCGCGGAAAGCCGGGTTGGTGATCCCGCACTCTTGCCGCCAGCCAGAGGGTCTTGCCAAGGCCAATGACCACACAGGCGATGGAGATGATCTCCAGCAGCAGCTGGAACAGCTCGACCCCGTGCATCATCCCCTCTTTCAGGCTCGCTATCTCAAACACTCGGGTCACCTCCATGATTCAAAAGAGGAAACTATTAACACATCGCTCGGCAAAGGCCAAATCCGGTTCAGGCAATCAGTTTGAATTCAATCACATAGAGCGGCGGCAGATCGGGGTAGATATCGCGGATCACCTGTTTGAGCTCTGGGAGGGTCATGTTCTCCTGACGGGCATGCTCGTCATTCAGTTCATCGAAGGCTATTGCGTTGACGGAGATCACCTCGATGGTGCCAAAGGGCTGGTGCTCCGGGTTGGTAAACAGCGCCAGCCGCTGGCCGGGTTGCCAGTTGGCCTCGCTCTCGTCGCGGATGGTGATGGTCTTGCGGCCCGCCTGGATATCGGCAACGAAGCGGCTGAAGAAGGTGAATTCGGGATAGGGATGGGCAGACATGGTGCCTCCTGACAGGGTGAATTGAAATGAGGTTAATGGAAATCAAAGATCGAGATAGGCGCGCAGCCTGGCCAGATCGGCGATGACGGGGCCGTCGCAGCTGTCGGCGACTATGCCCTGCTCGACCAGCTCCTTGAGGGCGCGGCGGTAGACCCGCTCTGTGGTGCCGAAGCGCGCCGCCTCGTGGGCCCGCTTGCGTGATCCCAGCATCGGAGTGCGCTGGCGCTCACGCCATAGCTCATAGGCGATGTTGTAGGCGATGGGATGGAGCAGTCGGCTGGTGGTGATCTCCAGCGTATCGAGATAGTCGCTGGCGAGTGCGGCGGCGAAAAAGAGGGTCAACTCGGGTTCTGCCAGCAGGCGCTGGGCCAGTTTGTGGGCGCAGATGACTCGGGCATCCAGCTCGGTCTCGGCCACCACGTTCCACTGTACCGGGGTGGCGCTGAAGAACTCCATCTCGCCGAAGATTTGGCTGTGGCACTCAATTTCGCCAAGCTGGAAGCGGCGGCCAGAGTGTACCGTGCTGTTGAGGGAGACCCGGCCATGTTCGACCAGATAGAGCTGCTCGCTCTGCTCCCCCTGGCGCATGATCAATTCGCCCGGCAGGTAGCGGCGCAGAAACAGGGTGCAGGCGTCGAGCGCCGCGGCAAAGCGGGGTTCAAGCTGCTGGAGTTCGGCGTGAAAACGGCCGAGGGGGTAGGGCTGTTGCTGCATGACTTGCCTGTCGCACCGGATGACGAGGGCCATGAGGCTAGCAAGAGTGCGGGCCGGATACCAGCCCGCACGGTAGCGGATGTGCCGCAGTTAACGGTTTGCGGTTTATTGCACCAGAGCGTGGAGGGCGGCGGCGATGGCTTGCTGCTCACCGGCCATCATCGCCTGTTCGGCGCTGGCGTAATCCGCTACCCCTTGCTGCACATCCTGCTCGAACAGCACCACGTTGCAGAGCACGGCGGCGACCCGCACCTTGCGCAGGCGACCCACGGTCAACAGGGAGGCGGTCTCCATGTCAGCGCCCAGTACACCACGGGCATGCCAGTAGCGGCACACCTCCTGCTCATCATCCCGATAGAAGCTGTCGTGGGAGCGTACCAGCCCGTGCCAATGAGGCTGGCTGCCGGTCGCCACATGGTTGAGCAGGGCCGCTTGCAGCCAGATATCGGCGCAGGCAGGGTACTCGGCGGGCAGATAGGCCTGTGAGGCCCCCTCATTGCGCACAGCGCCTTCTACCACGATAAGGTCGCCAAGGCCGATGTCGTGTTGCAGAGCACCGGCGGAGCCGACCCGAATGAGCGAGTGGGCGCCGGCTTGCACCAGCTCCTCCAGCGCTATGATGGCCGAGGCACCGCCAATGCCGGTGCTGCAAACCGTGATGGGCTGCCCCTGATAGGATCCGTTGATGAGGCGAAACTCCCGGTTTTGCCCCAGCACCTCACACTCTTCAAGCTGGCTGGCGATGCGATCGACCCGGGCCGGGTCGCCGCACAGTACCACCCGCTCGGCAATCTGGTCGGGGCGGCACTGAAGATGGGGTAATAGCGTCATGGCTTACAGACCTTGTGGCTGGCGCTTGGCGGCAATCACCCAGAGGCGGGTGCCGTTGGCGGCGATAAACAGCAGGATCAGGTACTCCAGCGACATGGCGTAGACGCCCTGCGCGGCATAGACACCGATACTGATGATGTTGATGACGACCCAGAGGATCCAGTTCTCCACGTATTTGCGGGTCATCAGGATCTGGGCGACGACCGAGAGCACCGTCATGCTGGCATCCCAGAATGGGAAGGCATCGGGGGAGGGCTCGGGGGTGGCAAGGTTGGCACCAAACAGGTTGAGCAGGGAGACCGAGGTGCGCGCCAGGGTGGCGAAGACCGGGTCGATATAGCGGGTCAGCAGGGCGATGGCCAGCACGCTCACGGCGGCGGTCATTATCAGCTTGGATTTGCTGAGCCAGCGGATCTGCAGGGTATCCCCCTGATCGTTGGCCGGGCGGGTCCAAGCGTACCAGCCGTAGACGTTGGCGCAGAAGAAGAACAGCTGCAACATCAACAGTCCGTAGAGCTGGATCTGGAAGAAGATGATGGCAAACAGGCTGACGTTGATCAGACCGAACAGGTAGTTGATGGTCTTCTCCTGACTGGCGAACCAGATACAGGCCAGCCCGAACAGGGTGCCGATGGCTTCAATCCATGACATGGCATAGCCGCCACCCAGCGGGATGGTCACTAGCGTGTTATTGATGCTGAACAGCTCGAATATGCTCATTTTCTGATCCTTGGGCATGAGGGTTAGTATGCGAGGGCGCCATTCTAAGGGGTGAGGGGGAGGAGGGGCAGGACTTTTGTCCGCCCCGGGCTTGGCCCATATCAAAGAAATCGCCGCTGGTGCCCGGTTATTCCAGCAGTGATGGGTTATGGGGGCCCGGCGGGCCGGACTTTATTGATATGTAGCAAGATGATAGCGCCATGGCTGTGGTCTGATAGAGTCCACTCTCCGGGAGGAGAATCACGTGATTACAGGAGGTTGTATTGAATTCCGAGCTTGTCTGGGTGCTCTGTCTGCTGGCTGGCGCCATCTATCTCTTTATGACCAACAAGGTGCGCATGGACGTGGTCGCCCTGGGCGTGGTCATCCTGTTTGTGCTGAGCGGCACCCTCACCCTGCCGGAGGCGCTGGCGGGTTTTAGCGATCCCAACGTCATTCTGATTGCCGCCCTGTTTGTGGTGGGTGAGGGGCTGGTGCGCACCGGCATAGCCTATCAGGTGGGGGACGCGTTGGTGAAGGTGGCGGGCAGCAGCGAAACCAAGCTGCTGGTGCTGCTGATGGTAGCGGTGGCGAGTCTGGGGGCTGTGATGAGCAGCACCGGGGTGGTGGCCATCTTTATCCCGGTGGTGCTGAGCGTGGCGAACCGGATGGGGATCCCGGCCGGTCGCCTGATGATGCCCCTCGGTTTTGCCGGGCTGATCAGCGGCATGATGACGCTGGTGGCCACGCCCCCCAACATGGTGGTCAACAGCGAGCTGATGCGTCACGGCATTCACGGTTTCGGGTTCTTCGATTTCACCCCCATGGGCGTGCTGATCCTGGGGCTGGGCATCCTCTACATGCTGCTGGTGCGCGGCTCCTTGGTGGGTGAAGGGGAAGAGGGTAAAGGCAAGCCGACCGGGCGCCGCACTCTGCGCGATCTGATCCGAGACTACCGACTGGCCGGTAGGGCCCGTCGTCTGGCGCTGCGGCCTGACTCCCCGCTGATTGGTCACACCCTGGACGAGCTGCAACTGCGCGCCCGTTATGGTGCCCACGTTATCGGGGTGGAGCGCTGGCGCAAGTTTCGCCGGGTGATGGTGCCGGTGTCGGGGATCAGTGAATTTCAGGCCAAGGATGTGCTGCTGATCGACATGTCAGATCCTGCGGTGGATGTGCGGGAATTTTGCAGCGAGGCGCGGCTCGAACCGATGATCCTGCGCGGGGAGTACTTCTCCGATCAGGCTCGGGAGGTGGGGATGGCCGAGGTGTCACTGATCCCCGAGTCCAAACTGTTGGGCAAAAGCGTGCGGGAGGTGGCCTTTCGTTCCCGCTATGGTCTGAGCATGGTAGGGCTGCGCCGCAACGGCGAGGCGCTGGCGGGCAAGCTGGTGGATGAATCGCTACAGATGGGGGACACCCTGCTGGTGGTAGGGAACTGGAGTCACATCAGACAGTTGCAGACCCACAGCCGCGACTTTCTGCTGATGGGGCTGCCCGCCGAGGTAGACGAGATGGCCCCCGCCCGCAGCCAGGCGATCCATGCCCTCTTTTGTCTTGGGGTGATGATCCTGCTGATGGTGACCGATCCGGTGCCCAACGTGATTGCGGCGCTGATCGCCTGTCTGCTGATGGGCAAGTTTCGTTGCATCGACATGGAGAGCGCCTACAAGTCGATCCACTGGCCGACCCTGATCCTCATCGTCGGCATGCTCCCCTTCGCGCTGGCGCTGCAAAAAACCGGCGGGGTGGACCTTATCGTCGGCGGCTTGATGAATGCGGTGGGGGAGATGGGGCCGCGGGTGATGCTGGCCAGCCTGTTTGCCCTCTGTGCGGTGATCGGGCTGTTTATCTCCAACACCGCCACCGCAGTGCTGATGGCGCCCATTGCGCTGGGCACGGCGCAACAGATGGGGGTCTCGCCCTATCCGTTTGCCATGACCATCGCCATTGCCGCTTCGGCTGCCTTTATGACGCCGGTCTCATCACCGGTCAATACCCTGGTGCTGGGGCCGGGCAACTACAGGTTCGCCGACTTTATGCGGATTGGCGTCCCCTTTACGCTGCTGGTGATGGCGGTGAGTGTGGTGGCGATCCCCTGGTTCTTCCCGTTCTGATCAGCGGGTGGATGGAGGTGCATACAAGCGGCTTGCGGGCCGCTTTTTTGTGGCTGTGAGACGGGATTGGCAATGGCTGTTCGGGATGAGTGAGGAGGGGGTTTGCCGCGCAGGATGGCGGTATTGGTTCGAGAGAAAAGCCAAATCGCGGATACAAAAAAACCAGCCTGGGCTGGTCTGATTGTTACTACTAATAATGGTGCGGAAGGAGAGACTCGAACTCTCACACCTTACGGCGCCAGAACCTAAATCTGGTGCGTCTACCAATTTCGCCACTTCCGCAATACTAATGGTGGCTATGACGGGATTCGAACCTGTGACCCTCGCATTATGAGTGCGATGCTCTAACCAACTGAGCTACATAGCCTTCTTGTGTTCGACCAGAGTCAAATACAAGCAAAAATCGCTGGGTACCGGGTTTGAACCTAGGCACGTTGACGAGATCAAGATCTCGCACGCTTACCACAGCAAGTCATCAACATAGTCAATGACAGGTAATAATGGCTGGGGTACTAGGATT
>NZ_NKWE01000063.1:0-28531 GCF_006243315.1 Aeromonas sobria | reverse complement strand
CGCTTGGCGATACCCCAACAGAAACAGTTTAAATAATGGTGGCTATGACGGGATTCGAACCTGTGACCCTCGCATTATGAGTGCGATGCTCTAACCAACTGAGCTACATAGCCTTCTTGTGCTCGACCGGAGTCAAATACAAGCAAAAATGGCTGGGGTACTAGGATTCGAACCTAGGGATGGCGAGATCAAAACCCGCTGCCTTACCGCTTGGCGATACCCCAACAGTATTCCTTAACAGTCGTTTGACTGGCAAAGAACGTTTAACAGTGGCTGGGTACTAGGAGTTGAACCTAGGCACGTTGACGAGATAAAAACCTCTCACGCTTACCACAACAGATCACCGACGAGGTCGATGACCGAAAATAATGGCTGGGGTACTAGGATTCGAACCTAGGGATGGCGAGATCAAAACCCGCTGCCTTACCGCTTGGCGATACCCCAACTGAATAATTAATGGTGGCTATGACGGGATTCGAACCTGTGACCCTCGCATTATGAGTGCGATGCTCTAACCAACTGAGCTACATAGCCAACCGTGCTTCCAGTGAGTCGTTGCCTCGTCACTGTGCGGGCCGAATTATGCGTATCTGGCTCTGGGGCGTCAACCATTTTTTTGTCAGAAAAACTGATTTTGGGTGCGTTTGGCGAGATATTGGTCTCTGTTGCGCAAAAGCCCAACAATATGATTTTTTTTAAGACATGCCCCCTGCCGTGCCAAGGATTCCGGAGACAACATGTCCAGTAAATAGCAGCCTTCCCTCGCCAACGGGGCACCTCTTGTGGCCATGGCTCGGTTTTTGGCAAAGCAGCGTCCTGGTTTTTTGTGTGTCGCGCAGTCCCGTGCTTTCAGCTGGGTGAAACAGCACGCCCGGCGATCTTTACCGCCCGGCGGAGCCATTATCTCGCTCTCGCCCTAAAAGAGCCCTCGGGTCACCGGTTGGCCAGAGAAAGGCTCTAGTTTAGCCATTGAGCTCCCCACGGCGATGCAGTGGTGGCGTGTTTGGCAAGCCGTTGTCAGTGGTCCGCGCGGGTAGGGTTTACTTGGCTCACAGTTGACCACCCACGCCGTCCATTGTTGTGGTCATGCACAAAGAGGCGATCACTGCACGTCTCGTGTGGGGCTCTTTGCACGAAATAAACTCATGTGGTTTCATTAGAAAACTTCATTGAGTGGTAATTTTAAAGTGTGATCAACCATTAAGTTCGTCAATAACCAGTGGGATAGCATGGCCAACCTTAGGAGAGTGACATTTTATCTCAATGTGCGCCGCTGTTTTTGTGTAGTAGGGCATTGGGTGGGTATCACGATATATGGCCCTAGGTATCCACAGTGGCGCTATACAACCTGTGACCCACAGGAGTGAGCATGACCAAAGGAAGGGTGTTCGGCTGCTGAACCGGCCGGCATGAAAGGGCTGGCGACGAAAGGGCAACCCCGAACGGCCACATGGCATAGTGAGACCCGGCAGCAGATCGACCCGGCAACTATCGCCCGATAACAACGTATTGAAACCGGCTAGATGAATTTTATCTTTCATCGAACGGGGTAGTTGCATCAAAAAATGTCCAGAGTGCATGGCTGACGCGGTTATTACCCATTGAACGATCCCGTTATCAGTGCCGCTGGATGAATAAAAATAAACAGCAATAAAGGCAGGTTAGTATGCATCCATCTACAGCTCCGACCGGGTTATTACAACAACCCAAACCCTTCTTCATGATCTTTTTTGTCGAACTCTGGGAGCGCTTCGGTTATTACGGCGTGCAAGGGATCCTGGCGGTTTTCTTTGTCCAGCAGCTGGGTTTTTCTCAAGAGCAGTCATTTATTACCTTCGGCGCCTTCTCGGCGCTGGTATATGGCCTGATATCGGTCGGCGGCTATGTCGGGGACCATGTACTCGGGACCAAGCGCACCATGGTACTGGGGGCGCTGGTGCTGGTGTTGGGTTACTTCATGACGGGCATGTCCATTTACCATCCAGACCTTATTTTCTATGCGCTGGGCACCATTGCGGTAGGTAATTGTCTGTTCAAGGCCAACCCGGCCAGCCTGCTGTCGAAATGTTATCCGCCAAAAGATCCCCGTCTGGATGGCGCGTTTACCCTGTTCTATATGTCGATCAATATTGGCTCGCTTATTTCCCTCTCGCTGGCGCCGGTCATTGCTGACCATTATGGCTATACGGTGACCTATAACCTGTGCGGTGTCGGGCTGATCATTGCGTTGCTGGCCTTTTTTGCCTGCCGTCATATGGTCAAGGATATTGGCTCTGAACCGGATCATCTGCCGCTCAATTACAACAAGCTGCTGTTGGTCTTGCTGGGTGCCGTTGGGCTGGTCTTCTTCTGTGCCTGGTTGATGCACCATATCGTGATTGCCAATATGGTGCTGATGACGGTGACCATAGTGGTGGTGGTGATTTTCTTTCGTGAGGCATTCAAGCTGGATCTGGTCGGCCGCAACAAAATGTATGTGGCATTTGTGCTGATGCTTGAAGCGGTGCTGTTCTATGTGCTGTATGCCCAGATGCCAACCTCGTTGAATTTCTTTGCTATCAATAACATGCATCACGAGATGCTGGGGATGAGCGTTAATCCCATCAGCTTCCAGGCGCTCAACCCCTTCTGGGTGGTGGTGGGCAGCCCGGTGCTGGCGCTGATCTATACCCGGATGGGCAGCCAGGGGAAGGATCTCACCATGCCGCTCAAATTTACCCTCGGGATGTTCTTCTGCTCCCTCGGCTTTTTGACCGCAGCCGCTTCCGGCTGGTGGTTTGCTGATGCCCAGGGGCTTACCTCGCCCTGGTTTATGGTGCTTATCTATCTGTTCCAGAGTCTGGGTGAGCTGATGATCAGCGCACTGGGTCTGGCCATGGTGGCGGCACTGGTGCCCCAGCGGTTGATGGGCTTCATTCTCGGGATGTGGTTCCTGACCCAGGCGATGGCATCCCTGCTGGGGGGCTATGTGGCCACCTTTACCGCTGTGCCGGAAGGGATGAACGATCCTTTGTTGACCCTGCCTATCTATACCGATGTGTTTGGCAAGATTGGTCTGGCGACCCTGCTTATTGCGGTGGTGATGGGGCTGATGGTGCCCTGGCTCAACCGGATGATGAATGCGACCGGGCCGCAGGAAGAGGGGGTACTGGCGCCGCAATCACAGGGGTGACGGGCAGATAGTGGCAATATCAAGGCAAGGGCTGTGACCCTTGCCTTGGTTATTTCTGGCTCAGTTGTACTGCTCTTCCATCCAGGCTTCGACGATCAGTTGGGCTGACACGCCATCCACACTGCCTTTTTCCAGTGCGCGATAGCCGCCCCGTTCAAACAGTCGGGCACGGGCATCCGTGGTGGTGAGCCGCTCATCCTTGAACTCCACCTGCTTGCCAAAGCGGCCGTGCAGTCGGTTGCCGAACTTGCGAGCGCGCACCGTGATCTCCTGATCGGTGCCATCCATGTTCAGCGGCAGACCGACCACCAGCAGGTCCGGTTGCCACTCCTTGAGCAGCTTGTCGATATCGTCCCAGTTAGGGATGCCGTCGTTGGCCTTGATGGCGCGCAGAGGCTGGGCGGTGCCGGTCAGCTCCTGACCGATGGCAACGCCAATGCTCTTGGTACCATAGTCAAAGCCCATGATGCTGCGTGATGACATGAAAAAATCCTCGAAAGGCAACGCAGGGGGCGTTGCCGGGTGTTAGCTATGGCCGATGTCGCTGGAGAGATGAACCGTGTTCACCCCTATGCTGGCGGCGGCTTGTTGCCAACGTGTGTGAATGGGGGTTTTGAATACCAAATCCGGATTGGGGGGGATCACCAGCCAGGCGCCATCGACCAGTTCCTGCTCCAGCTGTCCGGCACTCCAGCCCGCATAACCCAGTGCCACCAGCCAGTGGCGGGGGGCGGCGCTGGTACCCAGGGTCTCCAGTATATCTTTGGAGGTCGTCACCATCATCTCATCCCCCACCTGCAGGGTGGAGTTGAAGCCGGGGTGGAAGCTGTGCAGTACGAAGCCACGGTCGGCGTGAACCGGCCCCCCTTGCAGCACCTGCTGCTTGAGCTCCGGATTGCCGGGTACCGAAATCTTGAGTTGGGTCAGCATGGCTTCCAGCGACATCTCTACCGGAATGTTGACCACCAGCCCCATGGCACCCTCTTCGCTATGTTCGCACAGATAGACCAGCGAACGGGCGAAGTAGGGATCCGTCAGGCTTGGCATGGCAAGCAGGAAATGATTTTGCAGTGTTTGCATAGGCCAAATAGTGCAAAGGTCGTTGGCAAGTGAATAGGGCAATTATGGCAGTTCATCACTTTGGGCAAAACCGCTTTTTGTCGAGGGTGTTTTGACAACTGACCAAAGGGGGCCGCAGAGACAACTCTGGACGGTATCTCAATCAGACAAAAATTGATCCGGGTTATGTCGTGCCGCGATTGGCACTGTGGGCGCTGCGCTTACGCCACGAAAGAACGGCACGAGAGAGCGGCACGAAAAAACAGAGGCGGCTCCAAGGCCGCCTCTGCTGCGTTTACCGTTTTCCTGTGGCTCTTCAGGCGTTCGCCAGCCGACGCTCGATGGCATCCATCAGCATGCCGGTGATGTGCACGTCGAAGGCTGCTTCAATCTCGCGAATGCAGGTAGGGCTGGTGACGTTAATCTCGGTCAGCCGATCGCCGATGATGTCGAGGCCGACGAAGATCAGGCCCTTCGCTTTGAGGGCAGGACCTACCGCACGGGCGATGGCCCAGTCGGCGTCGCTCAGGGGGCGCGCCTCACCACGGCCACCGGCCGCCAGATTGCCACGGGTTTCCCCTTGCGCCGGAATGCGCGCGAGGCAGTAGGGAACCGGTTCGCCGTCCACCACCAGCACCCGCTTGTCGCCATCCTTGATGGCGGGCAGATAGGTCTGGGCCATGCAGTACTGGCTGCCATGTTCAGTCAGGGTCTCGATAATCACGCCGACGTTGGCGTCATCTTCCTTCATGCGGAAGATGGAGGCGCCGCCCATGCCGTCCAGCGGTTTGAGGATCACATCCTTGTGCTGGGCGTGGAAGGCGCGCAGTTTGTCGGCGCGGCGGGTCACCAGCGTGGTCGGGGTGTGTTCGGCAAACCAGGCAGTGTAGAGCTTCTCGTTGGCGTCGCGCAGGCTTTGGGGCTTGTTGACGATGAGGCAACCCTCATCTTCGGCCCGTTCCAGCATGTAGGTGGCGTAGATAAATTCGGTATCGAACGGCGGATCCTTACGCATCAGGATCACATCGAGGTTGGAGAGGGGCTGATCGACCACCTCACCCAGGCTGTACCAGTCGGCATAGTCATATTTGACGGTGAGCGGGCGCATGGTGCCAAAGGCGCGACCGGCTTCCATGTAGAGATCAGACATCTCCAGATAGAACAGCTCATAGCCGCGCTTTTGCGCCTCTTCGAGCATGGCAAAGCTGGAATCTTTCTTAATGTTGATGGCCGAGATGGGGTCCATCACGATGCCGAGTTTAATGGTCATCCGAATATCCTTCTTAATGGCTCGATTGGGTTGTAGGGGCGATTAGCACAGCGTAATCGGCCGTTTGAGGCTGCCATCATTCGCTGCCGCCATGCAGCTTATCGACACTGCCCGCGCAGGTATGACGCTGCCCGCAGGTATTAGGCGAGATCGCCGAATCGACACTGCAGCGCAGTAATGGCAGTCAGGGCGGCGGTTTCGGTGCGTAGCACCCGCGGCCCCAGCAGCATCTCTTTGAAATCTTCCTGCACGGTACGGGCGATCTCGTCGCTCGACAATCCCCCTTCCGGGCCAATCAGCAAGCGTACCCCGTGCTCGGGAACGGGCAGGGTGTTGATGCTGTACTCGGCGCGCGGGTGCAGGTTGAGCTTGAGCTCTTTGGTCTCTTCTGCCAGCCAGGCATCCAGCTCCATCGGCATGCGTACCTCTGGCACCACGTTGCGGCCACACTGTTCGCAGGCGCTGATCACCACTTTCTGCCACTGTTCGCGCTTCTTCTCCAGTCGATCGGCCGGCAGCTTGACGCCGCAACGCTCGGAGAAGAGCGGGGTGATGCAGGTGACGCCCAGCTCCACCGATTTCTGGATGGTGAAGTCCATCTTGTCGCCACGGCTGATCACCTGACCCAGATGGATGGCGAAGGGGGACTCCACCGATTGGGGGTCGCAGCGGTCGATGGTCACTTCCACCGATTTTTTGCTGACGCTGGCGATGGTGGCGGGATATTGATTGCCATCGCCATTGAACAGCTCAAGCTGCTGGCCCGGCTGCATGCGCAGTACCCGGCCGATGTGGTTGGCGCCGTCTTCTGACAGGGCGATGGTCTGGCCTGCCTGCATGGCGGCCGCTTCATAGATACGTGGAATGCGCATGGCTAAGTGTCAGTCTCTTGCTTGGAAACCCTTCAATATCTTACTGCGAGGCAGCGAGCAAGGCTCACAGGGCAGAGGGTGAAGGGTTTCATGATGAGAGGGGGCGATCCCCCTCCTTAGTCAAATGGGGTTATTGGCACTGCTTTTCAATAAAGGGATTGGTATTGCCCTGCAGCTTGCCGATGCGGCGGTTGCGCTCGCACTCCCAGCCCTCTGCCGGATACTGCCTGTCCCAAGCTTCAAACAGTTTACGCTGTTGCGCTGCCAGACGCAGCCCATACTGCTGGCTCATATAGAGGTAGGCGCGGGCGATCTGGCCCCGCACCGGCCCTTTGGGCGGCTGTACCCGACGATCCTTGAAATCCACCAGCATCTGGCACTGGCCGTACTGATCCGGTTTGCCGTTCCAGTCAGAAAAACGGAAGTTGGCCCGATCGCCGTTCACTTCACCGATGGCGGGCACCAGATTGTGCATGTCCCCCTCCATTTTGTTGAACTCGTCGCTCTTGCCGCAGTTTTTGCGACCGCCATCCTGCCAGCACTGCAACTGGTGGCCGAACTCCCAGGCGGGGACTATATGCTCCCACTCGATGCGGGCGGCGCGCTGGGGCTGTTTGCGTGGCTCATAGCCGCAACTGGCCAGATCCGGGCTCATCTTCTTGCCCTGATAGTTGATGTTACAGCCGCAGTAGAAAGTGGTAACAGCGGGTTGGGTTTGATAGAGCTTGACCAGATCCTGTTTGGCGGAGCGAAAGGTCTGGGCATGGAGGGGGGCGCTGAGCAGCGGCAAACCGGCCAACAGGGTCAGGGCGAACGATAGCAGGGGGCGAAACATGAAGATCCTTGGCAAGAAAATAGGTGGATGAAACGAACCGCCGCTGGCGCGGGGCGCGACACAAGTTGGCTTATCGGGTGACGGCTGACTCCGACCGTTCCTGCGCCAGCGGCTGCTTGCAGCGGCGGCAGTGATAGCGGGCCTCGCCGCGTACCACCTTGTTGTGGCGGCGTATCGACAGCTGATGTTGCTGGCAGTGACAGCGATAGGGAATAGTGCGCTGCGCCAGTACTGCCAGATCGAAGCTGTGGGTGGTTCTGGGCTCAAGGCCGAACACCTCCCGCATCACTGACTGCCACTGGGTGCCGTGGGGCAAGACCCGGGTCTTGCCGCGCCCTTCACCGCTATGTTCACCCCAAAGGGCATGAACCAGCAGATGGGCCACTTCGTGGGGCACCACCTCGGCCAGAAACGCTTGTTGATTGGCCTGATAGAGGGCCGGATTGAAGCGCAGCTCCCAGGTTTGCAGCCGCGCCGATCCTGCTGCCCGGCCCCGCATATTGCAGTAGATCCGCGGGCGGGCAAAGGTGCGGTCAAGGCGCGCCTCGGCCTGCACAAAGCAGGCTTCTACGCGTTGTTGCAGTTGGGATACAAGCTGGGCAGGAGTGGCGTTCATCAACATCTCGGCGGGTAACGGACAAGCAAAAGGGGAGCCAGGCTCCCCTTTTATCACAACTGGCGACTGTTACAAGCCGGCAGCGGAGCGCAGCAGCTCGGCCTTGTCGGTCTGCTCCCACGGGAACTCTTCGCGACCGAAGTGACCGTAGGCAGCGGTAGCCTGGTAGATCGGACGCTTCAGATCCAGCATTTCGATCAGGCCATACGGACGCAGTTCGAAGTGCTCGCGCACCAGCTTGACCAGCAGATCCTCGGCGACCTTGGCAGTACCGAAGGTTTCGACGCTGATGGAGGTCGGCTCGGCCACGCCGATGGCGTAGGAGATCTGGATTTCACAACGATCGGCCAGACCGGCGGCAACGATGTTCTTGGCAACGTAGCGGGCAGCGTAGGCAGCGGAGCGGTCAACCTTGGACGGATCCTTACCGGAGAAGGCGCCACCACCGTGACGGGCCATGCCGCCGTAGGTGTCAACGATGATCTTGCGACCGGTCAGACCGCAATCACCCATCGGGCCGCCGATAACGAAACGGCCGGTCGGGTTGATGAAGTATTTGGTGTCTTTGGTGACCCACTCTGCCGGCAGCACCGGCTTGATGATCTCTTCGCGTACCGCTTCAACCAGATCTTTGTGGCTGATGGATTCGGCGTGCTGGGTAGACAGCACAACGGCATCGACACCAATGATCTTGCCTGCGTCATCGTAGGCGAAGGTCAGCTGGCTCTTGGCGTCCGGACGCAGCCACGGCAGGGTGCCGTTCTTGCGCACTTCAGCCTGGCGCTTCACCAGCAGGTGAGAGTAGGTGATGGGGGCGGGCATCAGCACGTCGGTTTCGTTGGTGGCGTAGCCGAACATCAGGCCCTGGTCACCGGCGCCCTGCTCCAGCGGATCGCGACGGTCAACACCCTGGTTGATGTCGGGGGACTGCTTGCCGATGGCGTTCAGCACGGCGCAAGAGTCAGCGTCGAAGCCCATGTCGGAGTGGGTGTAGCCGATTTCACGTACGGTATCACGCACGATCTCTTCGATATCAACCCAGGCAGAGGTAGTTACTTCACCGGCCACCATGACCATGCCGGTCTTGACCAGGGTCTCACAGGCAACGCGGGCCTTGGTATCTTGCTTGAGGATGGCGTCCAGTACCGCATCGGAGATCTGGTCCGCAATCTTGTCTGGGTGGCCTTCGGAGACCGACTCGGAAGTAAACAGCTTTGCCATGATGGGAGTCTCAGCTTGTCTGGGTTATCGCCACAGCAATAACCGGGTGAATAGGATGGTGTAGAGGTATCTACATCTGGACGTCTATTTTAATTAGCGCCCCACCCGATTGCCAGCACTATTTTGTCGTGCGGCCGCAGATGGGTTGCTAATGGCTCCCTTCTATCCCCAAGGGGATGGAAATCAAACGTTTGCCGTTGTGCTCTTTGGCCTGCAGGGCCCAAGAAAAGCGATTGTCCTCCCAAAGCCACTTTATTCGTCCAGATAGTATTTGCACGCCGCGCCCCCTGCTGGGACAATAACGCGCCTTAATCTTGGCCATCAAATGAAGCAATCGCAGGAGATACAGATGCCTTCTCGTAAAGAGCTTGCCAATGCCATTCGCGCATTGAGTATGGATGCCGTTCAAAAAGCCAACTCCGGTCACCCGGGCGCCCCCATGGGAATGGCGGATATCGCCGAAGTGTTGTGGCGTAGCCACCTCAAGCATAACCCGAACAACCCCAAGTGGGCCGACCGCGACCGTTTCATCCTGTCTAACGGTCACGGCTCCATGCTGCTGTACTCCCTGCTGCATCTCTCCGGTTATGACCTCTCCATCGACGATCTGAAAAACTTCCGCCAACTGCACTCTCGCACCCCGGGTCACCCGGAGTACGGTTATGCGCCGGGCATCGAGACCACCACTGGCCCGCTGGGTCAGGGCATCACCAATGCCGTGGGTATGGCGATCGCCGAAAAGGCCATGGCTGAGCAGTTCAACCAGCCGGGTCACGACATCGTTGACCACTTCACCTACGCCTTTATGGGCGACGGCTGCCTGATGGAAGGCATCTCCCACGAAGCGTGCTCCCTGGCAGGTACCCTGCAACTGGGCAAGCTGATTGCATTCTGGGATGACAACGGTATCTCCATCGACGGTCACGTTGAGGGCTGGTTCACCGACGATACGCCCAAGCGTTTTGAAGCCTACGGCTGGCACGTTATCCCGGCTGTTGACGGCCACAGCCCGGAAGCGCTCAATGCCGCTATCGAAGCTGCCAAGGCCGAGACCGGCAAGCCGACTCTGATCTGCTGCCGCACCATCATCGGTTACGGTTCACCGAACAAATCCGGTTCTCACGATTGCCACGGCTCACCGCTGGGCAACGACGAGATCGCCGCTGCACGCGCGTTCCTGAAGTGGGACCACGCCCCGTTCGTTATCCCGGCTGATATCGCTGCCGAGTGGAACGGTCAGGAGAAAGGCGCTGCGCTGGAAGCCGACTGGGATGCCAAGTTCGCTGCCTATGCCGCCGCTCACCCGACCCTGGCTGCCGAATTCAAGCGCCGTACCACTGGCGAGCTGCCAGCTAACTGGGCTGCCGAATCTGCCAAGATCATCGAAACCCTGCAAGCCAACCCGGCCAAGATCGCCACCCGTAAAGCGTCTCAAAACGCGCTGGAAGCGTTCGGCAAGCTGCTGCCGGAGTTCATGGGCGGTTCTGCCGACCTGGCTCCGTCCAACCTGACCATGTGGTCCGGTTCCAAGTCTCTGACCCCGGAGAGCGCAGCAGGTAACTACATCCACTACGGCGTGCGCGAGTTCGGCATGTCCGCCATCATGAACGGTATCGCTCTGCACGGTGGTTTCATCCCCTACGGCGCCACCTTCCTGATGTTTATGGAGTACGCCCGTAACGCCCTGCGCATGGCTGCGCTGATGAAGCAGCGATCCATCTTCGTTTACACCCACGACTCCATCGGTCTGGGTGAAGATGGTCCGACTCACCAGCCGGTTGAGCAGATCGCTTCCCTGCGTCTGACTCCGAACATGAGCACCTGGCGTCCGTGTGACCAGGTTGAATCCGCCATCGCCTGGAAGCACGCCATCGAGCGTACCGACGGCCCGACCTCGCTGATCTTCTCTCGTCAGAACCTGGCCCAGATGGACCGTACTGCCCAGCAACTGGCCGACACCGCCAAGGGTGGCTACGTGCTGAAGGATTGCGCCGGTACCCCTGAGCTGATCCTGATCGCCACCGGTTCCGAAGTGGAACTGGCCGTTGCCGCCTATGAGCAGCTGACTGCCAAGGGCCGTGCCGTGCGCGTGGTCTCCATGCCAGCCACCGACGTGTTCGACGCCCAGTCTGCCGAGTACAAAGCATCCGTGCTGCCGATGTCCGTCACCAAGCGTGTGGCCATCGAAGCAGGTATCGCTGACTACTGGTACAAGTACGTCGGTTTCGGCGGCAAGATCATCGGTATGACCACCTTCGGTGAGTCCGCACCGGCCGAGCTGCTGTTCAAGGAATTTGGCTTTACCGTGGAAAACGTGGTTGCGACCGCTGAATCCCTGTAATAGCTGATTGCTTGATACTGAATTGAAAAGCGCCTCCCTTGGGAGGCGCTTTTTTTTACACGACAAAAATTGTATGCCTGCTTAGGGCTTCTGAGTTTATGTAATTCAAATTAAATAATGACAAAGATCTCAAAAGCAAAGAGAGAGGCTTCATACAAGGCCCCTCTCGCACTATATTAGGTATCAGTTTTGATATATTTAATATCATTACTATGAGATGGAAATCAGAGTGTTGATGAACTCTGAAATTTTCAAAGCCTATAATTTGGGAGTATTTAGATGCCTTGCCAATGTTGTAGTAAACAGTTAAATATCGGAGTTTTACATAAGCACGATGAACTAGGTAATGAATACAAGTCCTGCCCTCGGTGCTCTGACACAAATGGTAGTGAACATGTTTTTCATCGTCATCCAGAGGCTTTTGGCCAAACGCCTGCACGTAAGACACCTACTAACCCTCAGGGTGATCAGAGTTATTGCGTCGATTGCCGGACATTAGACCCAGGTGCTCCATCAACGGTATACTTGAATGGTAAACCCTGTAGTTTTTTTAAGTAGAGAAAATGAATCTATTTCGTGATGATGCTGTGAAATGGTTGTCAACGCTTGCGGATGCAAGCGTTGATCTTGTTATAACGGATCCTCCATATGAGTCTTTAGAGAAACACCGGAAAATTGGGACAACAACTCGCCTTAAAGTAAGTGATGGATCAAGTAATCAATGGTTTGATATTTTCCCAAATGAACGCTTCGAAAGCTTATTTTTAGAGCTTTATAGAGTGTTAAAGAAAAACTCACATTTTTATCTATTCTGTGATCAAGAGACTATGTTTTATGTAAAACCAATTGCGGAAAAAGTTGGTTTTAAATTTTGGAAGCCAATCGTCTGGAATAAAATGGCAATTGGAATGGGGTATCATTATCGAGCCAAATATGAGTTTATTCTTTTCTTTGAAAAAGGAAAAAGAAAATTAAATGACTTAGGCATCCCTGATGTTTTGGAGTGTAAGCGTGTTCATCGTGGTTATCCCACGGAGAAGCCAGTTGCATTATTGGAGACTCTTATCTCACAGAGTTCTAGCCATGGCGATCTGATAGTAGATCCATTTTTTGGTTCTGGTTCGACTTTAGTTGCAGCTAAAAATATTGGTAGAAATGCTATGGGATGTGATATTTCAAATTTAGCTCACGAGCATTTCCATAAGCGAATGGAAAATTATTTAAATGACAACTAAATATCATGTTTCTATTTAAGCTCGTAGGTTCGATTAGCGAAGCGTAATCGGACGTTCGCGTTTTTTCAGTCGGTACCATAAAAATATTTTCCATTCGTGTTACCTAAAAAGAGACCGGCTATCAGCCGGTCTCTTTTTATTATTTAACACAAACCTTACGCCTGCGGCGGGGTACTTTCCGCATTGGACATCACCGCATCAATTTGCACCATGGCACCGGCGGGCAGTTCGCTCACCCCGAATACGGTGCGGGCGGGCAGATAGCTCGGGAAGTATTTGGTGTAGACGGCGTTGACCGCATCCAGATCGGCGATATTGCCGAGCTGGATATTGACCTTGACGATATCGTCCATCACATGGCCGATGCTCTCGACGATGGCTTTGATATTACTGAGGCACTGGGCGGTCTGCTCTTTGACACAGCCAGCCAGGATCTTGCCAGTGGTGGGGTCGATCGGTAGCTGCGCAGTCAGATGGTTGTAGTGGGAGAAGGCGACAGTCTGGCAATGGAGCGGGCTGCGCGGCGCCTTGTCGGTATTGCGGGCAGCGATCACCAGATTGTGGCGATCTTCCACCAGTTGCGGCGGAGTGCCGTCACCGTGGGAGATCACCGCATCCATCTGCACCCGGGCACCCATGGGCAGGGCGGCGGCACTGACCACCGAGCGGGCGGGCAGATAGGCCACGGCGCGGGCAATGGCGGAGTCAGGGAAGAAGGTGGTGTAGACCTCGTTGACGGCCTCCAGATCGGCGAGGCTGGTCAGGTAGATATTCACTTTGACGATATCGTCAAACGGCACGTCGATGCTCTCCAGCACCATTTTGATATTGCGCAGGCACTGACCCGCCTGCTCCTTGATACCACCGGTGACCAGCTGGCCCGAGGCGGCCTCGACCGGCAGTTGTGCGCCGATATTGTTGTAGTGGGAGAAGGCCACGCTATGGGTCGAGAGCGGGTTGTGCGGCGCCTTGTCGCTATTGCGGGCGAGCTTCACCAGCGCGCAGGGGGCTTGCGGGAAGGTGCCTTCGCCATTGGAGATGATGGCATCGATCTGCACCAGCGCACCCAGCGGCAGCGCGGCGACAGCGAGGGTGGTGCGGGTCGGCAGATAGCCCGGGAAGAATTCGCGATAGACGGCGTTGACCGCCTCCAGATCCGCCATCTCTTTGAGGAAGATGGTCGCTTTGACCATATCGTCCATCACATGGCCGATGCTCTCGACGATGGCTTTGAGGTTGCTCAGGCACTGTCTGGCCTGTGCGGTGACATCGCCACTCACCAGCTTGCCGGTGGCCGGATCGACCGGCAGTTGGGCGGAGATATTGTTGTAATGAGAGAAGGCCACCGTTTGGGTGCAGGGGCCCAGATCCTGGGGCGCATTGGTGGTATTTCTTGCCGACTTGATGATGGTGCCACTCATAGATATACCTCTTTTTAATATTTGTTGTTAATTCAGATACAGGTTTACCCCATCTGGTTGTACGCCATGGCCATTTTGCCTGCGGCGGCATCCCCGGTTATTATTTGTGATCCACTCAATAGCTGAATGGGATAAGAGAGGAGGTGACAGGGTGAATATTTCAGACGTTGCGATTCTATGAGTGGCCATCAGGGGTTGCAAACCAGTGATTTCATTTCTATGAGATGGCTCAATGCTCGCAAATTTAATGTGATTGCTATTCAATTCACCCTGAATAGTCGCCCATTCGCCCGCCAATGGCCCTGCACCGACCGGCAGCCCTGTCAGGGCAGGGGTTGGGGCGCAGGCCACGGCAGAGCAGGGCTGTGAATAAAGGGTTAACGCTATGGGTCAGGCTGCCACCAAACGATTTTATTGTGCATAGATATGTACTTTATGTTTTTTTAGTCATCTATCTTGCAGCGTGAAAATATGCTAGCTGCCATTCATGTTGCAACGGCTAAAGATGTGGCTGGAATATAATTCAAACTATTTGCATGAGCGGCAGATTGATAATTATCTGGCAGTCACTGTGTGACCGCAGATGTGAGGCGATTTTATCGTGCGATATATAGTGAGATATTCCATAAGATTGCAGCGAAAAATATGGGCCTCATTGTACGTCATGGAAAGCGCAGGAAAATGGCGGGGTTGTCATGGCGAGATTGTGGGCAGAGGGTGAGCGAGCCAATCAGGCCGAGCTTTCACAAACCCGATCGCATAGCCGCCCCGATAAAGCGATAGCGCACCGTCCAACGCAACAGCCCCGATCTTGGTCAGATCGGGGCTGTTGTGAGGCTATGGGATGCGTACAAACTCGCTTGGCAGGGTTTATCCCGCGGGATAGAGCGCCCCCAGCACTGCCGGACGGCTGGCACCGGTGACGGCTGGCAGGTTGCCCGGCTTGCGATGGATAAAGCACATGGCCAGCCAGGCAAATGCGGCTCCCTCCACCCAGTCGGGGGCCAGCCCCAGCTCGGCGGTGCTGGCGAGGCGCCAGCCGGGCAGCAGGCTGGCCAGCTCCGCCAGCAGCGGGGCGTTATGGGCGCCACCGCCACAGACAAACAGCTCGGCTTTCGGTTGGCTGGCGCCTACCGCCTCGGGCCGATCGGGCAACTGGCGGGCGATGCTGTGGCAGGTGAGCGCCTGCAGGGTGCGCTGCACATCTACCGGCGCGTAGCCACTGCCTGCCAGCTCGCCATCGAGCCAAGCGAGGGTGAACATCTCCCGTCCGGTGCTCTTGGGGGCGGGGGCGGCGAAGTAGGGGTGAGCCAGCAGCTTGGCGAGCAGCGGCGGGATAAGTTGACCGCTGGCGGCCCATTTGCCACCGGCGTCATAGCTGCCACCGTGGGGCTGATGGCGGCGATACCAGCCATCGAGCAGGGTGTTGGCGGGGCCGGTATCGAAGCCATACACTCCGCCTGCGTTGCCCGGCAATACCGAGATATTGGCGATGCCGCCGAGGTTCAGCACCACCCGCAGCGCGCCGGGTTTGGCAAATAGCGCCTGATGGAAGGCGGGCACCAGCGGCGCCCCCTGACCGCCGAGGGCCATGTCCATGGTGCGAAAATCGGCGATAACGTCGATGCCGGTTAGCGCCGCCAGCAGGGCGGCGTTGCCGATCTGCAGGGTAAAGCCGAGCTGGGGGCGGTGGCGGATGGTCTGACCGTGGCTGCCGATGGCGCGAATATCCTTGGGGGTCAGCCCCGCCTTGGCCAACAGCGCGTGGGTGGCGGTGGCAAACTCCCGTGCCACCAGATTATCGGCCACCCCCATGCGATCGATTTCGTTGTTGCTCGGGGTGCAGAGATCGTGCAGTTCGCGGGCGGTGGGCCAGGGGTGGCTGATGGCCGCTTCGACCCGCAGTTCATCCCCGTCGATCATCACCAGCACGGCGTCGATCCCGTCCATGCTGGTGCCCGACATCAATCCGATATAGCGTTCAGTCATGGTTGCTCCTCAATGAAAGGTTGCCGAGAAAGGGGCGTGAAAAGAGGCTGGCGGGTGAGGTCTTTACCCCGCCCGCCACTATCTGTCGCGACTATCTGCCACGACTATCCCGCTTGTTCTGGGCCAGTTGCAGCTCGGGGTTGTCGAGCTTGGCCAGTTGCGGCATCGCCAGCTTTTTGAAGTTGGCCAGCTCGCGCCCGCTCAGGGTCTCGGCCTGCGGCAGGGTGAGGGTGCGCGGGTTCTTGTGAATGCCGCCCACCACAAATTCATAGTGCAGGTGCGGGCCGGTGACGCGACCGGTGCCCCCCAGAGTACCGATGGTCTGCCCCTGCTTCACCCGCTGCCCCTTGTTGACGGTGCGTTTGGTGAGGTGCAGGTATTTGGTCACATAGTTGCCAGCGTGCTTGATAAAGACATAGTTGCCGTTGAACTGGTTGTAACCGGCGGCCACCACGCTGCCGGAGCCCGCCGCCATGATGGGGGTGCCCACCGGCGCCACATAGTCGATACCGTTGTGGGGGCGGATCTTGCCAGTGACCGGATGAAGGCGGCGCGGGTTGAAGTTGGAGCTGATGTATTTGAAGTTGACCGGCGCGCGCAGGAAGCTCTTGCGCATCGCCTTGCCTTCCGGGGTGTAGTAGTTGCCATCTCTGTTGAGCACAGCGCGATAGGTAGCGCCGTCGTTGACGAACTCGGCGGCCAGAATATCGCCGGAGGCGACCCGTTCGTCGTCGCGGAACTTGTCTTCGTAGACCACCCGGAAGCTGTCTCCCGGCTGCAGATCCTGGGCAAAGTCTATGTCCCAGCCGAAGATGGCGGCCAAGTCCATGATCTGATCTTCGGTCATCCCCGCTTCCACCGCGGCGCCCCAGAAGCTGGAGCGGATCTCCCCCTTGCTCACCTGTTCGCGGGTGTCGAGGGCAATCTTGAGGTTGCGGGCGAGAAACGTATCAGCCTTGCGACTGACCTTGAGCGCCTGCTCCAGACTGTGGGGGTAATAGAGGCTCTGAAGATCGCCGTGTTCGGTGAGTTTGAAGGTGAGCTCCTGCCCCGGCTGCAGCATCCGCAGGGGATCGCTGCCGTCGAGCTGGTCGATCAGGTGCAGATCCGTGGTGCTCAGGCCAATGCGCTGGAAGATCACCCCCATGTTGTCGCCACGGCGCACCTTCACCTGTTTGGTGATGTAGTGCGGCTTGGGCGGGGTGGTCGTTTGTGCCAACAGGTCAGCGTCATCCGGTTGCGACTCGGCGGCAAGCTCCCCGCTGTTGTCATCAACCCGGGTGGCGACCGCCCGTTCGCTTGGCCAGGCAGCCAGCATCATCACCATGATGCTTAAAATCAGCACCATTTTACGGTGCCAGGTGGGAAGAGCGTTGAAGGCGTTCCAAATGATCATGAGAGGCTGACGAAATCGGGCAGAATGGACGGATTTTACAGCCTTTCCAATTGGCCCGCCATTCCAGTAATATGTTTGGCCCTGTGGAATCGTGATTGGAGAGTCAAAAAATGTCCCAGCTCGAGGTGGCGCTAGCCGAGATCAAGCGCGGAGCGGAAGAAATTCTGGTTGAAGAAGAACTTGTTGCCAAGTTGAAGGAAGGGCGCCCGCTGCGCATCAAGTTGGGCATGGACCCGACCGCCCCCGACATTCACCTGGGTCATACGGTGATCCTCAACAAGCTGAAGACCTTCCAGGATCTGGGTCACGAGATCATCCTGCTGATCGGCGATTTCACTGCCATGGTGGGTGATCCCTCCGGCAAGAACAGCACCCGTCCGCCGCTCTCCGAAGAGGCCATCAAGCACAACGCCCTCACCTATGCGGAGCAGGCGTTCAAGATCCTCGATCCCGCCAAGACCCGCATCGAGTACAACTCGACCTGGTTGGGCGAGCTGGGCGCGACCGGCATGATCAAGCTGGCGGCCAAGCAGACCGTGGCCCGCATGATGGAGCGCGACGACTTCAAAAAGCGCTACACCGGCGGCCAATCCATCGCGATTCACGAATTCCTCTATCCGCTGCTGCAAGGCTATGACTCGGTTGCGCTGAAGGCGGACGTTGAGCTCGGCGGTACCGATCAGAAGTTCAATCTGCTGATGGGCCGCGAGCTGCAAAAAGATGCCGGCATGGCCGCCCAGTGCGTACTGATGATGCCGCTGCTGGTGGGTCTGGATGGCGTCAAGAAGATGTCCAAGTCCGCTGCCAACTACATTGGCGTACACGATGCCCCGGGCGAGATGTTCGGCAAGATCATGTCCATCACCGACGTGCTGATGTGGAACTACTACGAGCTGCTCTCGTTCCGCCCGCTGGCTGAAATCGAAGAGTTCAAGGCAGGCATCGCCGCTGGCACCCTCAACCCCCGCGACGTGAAGATCTGGCTGGCCAAAGAGATCATCACCCGCTACCACGACGCAGCGGCAGCCGAAGCGGCCCACGAAGATTTCACCCAGCGCTTCTCCAAGAACGCCATGCCGGACGAAATGCCGGAAGTCGAGCTGGCGCTGGAAGGCGAAGGGCTGGCCATTGCCAACCTGCTCAAGGATGCCGATCTGGTGGCCACCACCTCCGAAGCACTGCGGATGATCAAGCAGGGCGCGGTCAAGGTTGACGGCGAGAAGCTGGAAGATGGCAAGGCACTGGTTGGTGCCGGTACTGCCGTCTATCAGGTTGGCAAACGCAAGTTTGCCCGCGTGACTGTTAAGTAAACAGTACCGCCAAGTAAGCAGTACCGTCAGGCAAGTCGGCCATCAGGCCGGTTAAAGCTTGTTTAACAGGGCCTCCTTCGGGAGGCCTTGTTGTATCTGGGCGACACGGATCTGGGAGATAAAGTGCCGGAGGACGGCGCTGCCGGGGTGCGGCCGTGTCGCCAGACTGATGCTGGTCATCATGCCGTTGCCTGCAATGGGGTGATAACTGACCCCGAGCGGGCGCAGCGCCGCCACCGAGCTTGGCACCAGGGTCACCCCAAAGCCCGCCTGCACCATGGCGACGGTGGAGATCACCAGCGGACATTCGGGCCCCAGTATCGGCTCGAATCCGGCCTCCCGGCAGAGGGCCACGATGCCGTCATAGAGCCCGGGCCCGATGGCATGGGGGAACAGAATAAAACTCTCATCCTTCAGGCTGGCCAGTGGCAAGGGGCCCGGTCTGGCCTTGGGGTGGCTGGTCGGCAGCGCAATCAGCAGCGGCTCCTGATCGATCAGGTGATGGGTAAACTCCTCGCTGCCACGGCAGGGCAGCCGCAAGATGGCGGCATCCAACCGATCGTTGCGTAGCGCCTCCACCAGCGCTGGCATGGTGTCTTCCTGCGGGCTGAGGGCCACCTCGGGGTAGCGCTCCCGGTAGTCGTGCAGCAGGGTCAGCACCGCGGGGTGGAGCACGGTTGAACCGGCAAAGCCGATCCGCAGCGCCCCCTGTTCGCCCCGGGCAATCCGCTTTACCTTCTGTTTCGCCCCATCGGCCAGCGCCAGGATCTGCGCCGCATCCCGATAGAGGCTCTCACCCGCCTCGGTCAGCTCGATACTGCGGGTCAAACGGCGCAACAGCGGGGTGCCGAGGGTCTCCTCCAGCTTGCGGATCTGCTGGCTCAGCGGCGGCTGGGCCATGTTGAGTGATTCGGCTGCGCGGGTGAAATTCTGCTTTTCAACAACGGCCATGAAGTAGCGGAGCGTACGAAGTTCCATATCGATTGAGTCTCAAAGTCATGGGGTCAGCGTATTGGTGTTGAAATGTGAACCAAGTCACCATTGGATCCGAACGCTAACAGGATTCACGGTGGAGGTGAAACCCGAATGGAACATATTGCAACATCTGACAGTGCCGGGTGCAGCTGTGCCCTCGAAGTGAGCCAGCAGTTTTCCCGCTGGCGCAGGCAGCATGACGGTGGCGAGATCTACCAGAGTTCCCTGATGAGCGCCCTGCTGGCGGGGGTCTACGAAGGGGAGACCACCATGAGCGAGCTGCTGCGCCACGGCGACTTTGGCCTCGGCACCTTCAACCACCTCGATGGTGAGCTGATCGCCTTCGAGCGCCAGATCCACCAGTTGCGCTCTGATGGCTCGGCCCGGCCCGCCCGCGCCGATCAGAAGACCCCCTTCGCGGTGATGACCCATTTTCGCCCCTGTCTGGAGCGCCGCTTCGACCATCCCCTGAGCCGTGACGAGATCCACCAGTGGGTGGATCGGCTGGTGGGCTCCGACAACGTCTTTGTCGCCCTGCGCCTCGACGGCCAGTTTGAAACGGCCAAGGTACGTACCGTGCCGCGTCAGGAGCCCCCCTATCGCCCGATGCTGGAAGCGATCGAGCAGCAACCGCTGTTCCGCTTTGCCGCGGTGGCGGGAACTCTGGTGGGATTTCGCTGCCCGCCATTCGTGCAGGGGGTCAATGTGGCGGGTTTTCACGAGCACATGATCACCGCCGATCGCCAGGGGGGCGGCCATCTGCTGGACTACACCATGGCCCACGGCACCCTGCGTCTCTCGGTGGTGCGTCACCTCAATCTGGCCCTGCCAGCGGATCCGGCTTTTCGTCAGGCCGATCTCAACCCTGCCGATCTCGATCGCGCCATTCAGGCTGCCGAAGGTTGATATACAAGGATCAATATCATGGAAAACAGACAGTGGAAGTGCGGTGCCGAGCTGGTGGTACGCCATCTGGAGGCGCAAGGGGTCAAGCAGGTGTTCGGGATCCCGGGAGCCAAGATTGACCGGGTGTTCGATGCGCTGGAGGACTCCCCCATCGAGACCATAGTGGTGCGCCACGAGGCGAACGCCGCCTTTATGGCTGCCGCCGTGGGGCGTCTCACCGGCAAGGCGGGGGTGGCGCTGGTCACCTCGGGCCCCGGCTGCTCCAACCTGATCACCGGGCTGGCGACCGCCACCTCGGAGGGGGATCCCATGGTGGCGCTGGGCGGTGCGGTGCGCCGCGCCGACGGCCTCAAGCTCACCCACCAGAGCATGGATACGGTCAACCTTTGCCGTCCGGTCACCAAGTTCAGCGCCCAGGTCAACAGTGGGGCGGCGATCTCGGAAGTGATGGCCAACGCCTTTCGCGCCGCCGAGCTGGGTCGGCCGGGGGCGGCGTTCGTCAGCCTGCCGATGGACATCATCAACAAACCGGTGCAAGGGTGCGTGTTGGTGCCCCACGAGGTGCCGGAGCCGGGCTGCGCCGATGAGCAGAACATGGAGCAGGCATTGACCCTGCTGCGCAACGCCGAGAATCCGGTGGTGCTGCTCGGCCTGATGGCGAGTCGGCCTTCGACCGCCGAGGCGGTGCGCACCTTCCTCGACAAGGCGCGGCTGCCGGTGACCGGCACCTATCAGGCCGCCGGGGTGGTCGACAGTTGCCACTTCGATGACTTTGCCGGACGGGTGGGGCTGTTCAACAACCAGCCGGGGGATCAACTGCTGGCGGGGGCCGATCTGGTGATCTGCATCGGCTACAGCCCCATCGAGTACGACCCCGTGTTGTGGAATGGCGATCGGGAGCGGCGCATCCTCCATATCGATGTGCTGCCCGCCGATATCGACAGCAGCTACTGCCCGAGCGCCGAGCTGGTGGGGTCGATCCGCGCCAACCTGTTGCAGCTGACCCGTATCATGGGCAATCCGAAAATCCGTCCTCCCGAGGTGGATCGGCTGCTGCAAGGTGTACGCCAGCAGCGGCTGCGGCTGGCGTTGCGGGCCGACGATCTGCACGGCACTCCGGTTCACCCCTTGCGCATCGTGCGCGAGCTGCAGGATCTGGTGCGCGATGACATGACCCTCTGCGTCGACATGGGCAGCTTCCATATCTGGATCGCCCGCTACCTCTACAGCTTCCGCGCCCGTCAGGTGTTGATCTCCAACGGTCAGCAGACCATGGGGGTGGCGCTGCCGTGGGCCATCGGCGCGGCGCTGGTGCGACCGGGTGAGAAGGTGATCTCGGTATCGGGGGATGGCAGCTTTATGCAGTCGAGCATGGAGCTGGAGACGGCGGTGCGGCTCAAGAGCAACATTGTTCACATCATCTGGGTCGATAACGGCTACAACATGGTGGCGATGCAGGAGCAGCAGAAGTATTGCCGCACCTCCGGCGTCTCCTTTGGCCCTATCGACTTCAAGCGCTATGCCGAATCGTTCGGGGCAGCTGGTTTCGCGGTGCGCTCGGCCGACGAGCTGCGCGCCACCCTGCGCGCCGCGCTGGCGGTGGAGGGGCCGGCTGTGGTGGCGATCCCGGTGGATTACTCCGACAACCCGGGGCTGATGGCCCAGCTCAGGCCAGAAGTATTGGCATAAGCACTGGTAAAGTGCGGGCAGCAGTAGTGGCTTCAGTGCTTGCCTGAATAGATAAGTGCAGGCAGACAGGCCAGCCCACATAGCAAAAACCGGCATCAGGTGATGCCGGTTTTTTTATTGCTACGCGGGATTAGCGGCCTTAGCGGGCCAGCTGGACGGCGGCGCGCGCGCGGGCCGGTTGCGGGTGGTGCTTGGCTTTTGGCGCGCAGGCAACTTTCAGGCGCAGCCACTCGCGCCACAGCAGCCAGCAGAGCGGCAGGGTTAGCAGTAGCACGGTGGCGGGCTGGGCCATCAGCACCCCATCGCGACCCCACTGTTGCGGCAGCAGGAAAATAAGCGGCAGCAGCAGCAGGGTTTTAGCGAGGGAGATGACCAGCGCTTGCCGGGTACGGGCCATGGATTGCAGCAGCACTATGCCGAATACGATGATCCCCTCCAGCGGAATGGCACCGAGGTTGAGGGTCAGGCTGCTGATGGCAGCGGCCAGCAGTTCGGGATCGTTATTGCCGGTATAGAGCATGGCGACCTGGCTTGGCAGTAGCTGGATGGTGAGCCACACCAGCATGCCGTAGATAAAGGTGATCTTGAGCCCCATCTCCATCAGGAATTTGAGGTCGCGGTGGCGCTTGGCCCCCGCCGCCTTGCTGATCAGCGGCTGAATGCCGAACGCCAGCCCCTGCAGGATCACGATAAAGACCGCCTCGGTATAACCGGCCACGGTAAAGCCCGCCAGATCCTTCACATTGCCATACACCATCAGCTGGCTGTTGTGCAGCATCAGCAACAGGCCGAGGTTGAACTGGGCAATCAGGCTCGGCAGACCGGTAAACAGCAGGTTCGGCATGGCCGGGAGGTTGGGCACCAGATCCCGCCATGAGAGTTGCAGCCGGGCCCAGGGGGTAAAGAAGTAGCCAAGGCCGATCAGGCTAACAATTCCCTCTGCCATCAGGGTGGCCTGGGCGGTACCGATCAATCCCAGTCCCAGCCGACCCACCATGATGTAGTTGAGGATGATGTTGAGCACGGCGCCGCTGCTCACCAGCACCATCGCCAGTTTCGGGCGGCCATCGTTGCGCAGCAGATAGGGCACCGCCAGATTGCTGGCCAGCAGCAGGGTGCCGCCGCCGATCCAGGTGAGGTAGTCGCTCGCCTGCTTCCAGGTGTCGGTGCCCTGTTCAATGCCCAGTCCCAGCAAGATATCGGTGTGGGTGTAATAGAGCAGCGCGGGCGCAAGCACCCCGAGTCCTGCCAGCAGCCAGAGGGCATTGACCAGCGCCTGACGGGCCAGCTTGTCGTTTTTCGCCCCTTGCTGAAAAGAGATGGCGGTGGCCGCCCCCATGCTGATCATGGCGGCCAGACCGATCAGCACCATGATGACCGGATAGACCAGATTGATCCCGGCGAGGCCCGCGGCGCCAACGTAGTGGCCGACGAAGATGCCGTCGATAAGGTAGTAGGCCCCCGAGACCAGCATGGCAAGAATGGAGGGGAGGGCGTAAGCCCAGAAGCGGCGGGTCATCGCCTGTTGGCGCAGTGTTAAATAGGCAGACATATCTGTTCTCTTGGGGAGCTCGATTATCGAACAGAGAGTGTAGATTAATACTGATTTGGTGATAATCAGGGTTTCACTTGATGGATTGCTGAGTATTTCTCATTAATTCGAGGTGGATAGTGGGCCTTGAGCATGTCGATCAGGATGCGCAGGCCGCTGCCCAGTTGATGGCGGCCGGGATAGAAGAGGGAGAAACCGGCAAAGATCGGGCACCAGGGCTCCAGCACGGTGAGCAGTTTTCCCTCTGCCACTTTTTGGCTCACCTCCTCTTCCAGACAGTAGGCGAGCCCCAGCCCCGCTTCGGCTGCACCCAGATAGAGGGCCGGGGTGCTGGTGGTGAGCGGCCCGGTCACTTCAATCTCCAGCATGTTGCCATCGGCGGCAAAGGCCCAGCGATAGTGATGGTGCGGGGTGAGGCGATAGCCGATGCAGGCGTGACGGCTCAGCTCGCTCGGGTGCTGCGGTATGCCATGCTCGGCCAGATAGGCGGGGGAGCCCACCACCAGATAGCGCTGGGGCGAGCCGAGGGGAATACCTATCATCTCTTTGGGCAGCAGATCGCCGTAAAAGAGCGCCGCATCATACCCATCTTCAATCAGCCGGGGCATCAGCTCCTGCTCCACTACCTCCACCTGCATTCTGGGATAACGGCGCAGATAGTCGATAAGCACCGGTGCCAGCAGGCTGTCGATGGCGCCGCGCGGGGCGCAGAGCTTGATCCGGCCCACCGGCTCGTCGCTGTTGCGAGCCAGCTCGCTGAGCGCCTCTTCCAGGGTGTTAAGAGTTGGCAACAACTGCTTGAGCAGCCGCTGGCCCGCGTCGGTCGGCACCACGGCGCGAGTGCTGCGGTTGAGCAGACGGACACCTAATCTGGCCTCCAATCCTTTCAGACTGTGGCTAATGGCGGAGGCGGAGACCCCGAGTTCGAGGGCGGCCTTGCTGAAGCTGCGGTGACGGGCGACGGCGGCAAATACCGCCAGTTCGGCGAGATCGGTACGGGTAATGGTCATCATCAATCAACAAAAAGGCGTGAGTCACAAGGGTACGCCAAGGCTGTGCTGCACACAATCCGCGCGCAATGGGTGACTTGTTGCAAAAATGTATCTCCCTGCAGGCCATTGATTCCAGTGAAACTAAGTTGAATTGTTAAAAAAAACTCACAACAAGGCATTCGCAATGTGATCTTGGTCGTCCGAAAGGCGACCCGAATCAAACTTTGGTTGATTAATTCAAAAAAACGCTGTGATTAATAGGGGTATTTAATTAGAGTCAGCCCATCAAGAGTGGTGCACGTTAAGTAGTTGTTAAGCGAGACGGGCGCTGACCCTCAGGGTCAAAATTTCGCACTGTTGTTTGTTGCGGTCTTGTTGTCACAAGGAGTGATGGCCAGGTCGCCGGGGTGCGAGAGGTTAATGAGAGGGATGAACAGCAGGCGTTCCAGGGAGATGGAACCGGGCCGAGAGCCCGAACAAACAAGAATCCCATTTTTCCTAGATGACAGGAACAACATATGTCTGACATGAATATTGCAGCTGATGGTCGTTTAGCCAGCAACGCTTCCCGCGGCATCAACAAGGCCGATGTGGTCTGGATGCTGGGTCTGTACGGTACCGCGATCGGTGCCGGTGTGCTCTTCCTGCCAATCAACGCCGGTGTAGGTGGTCTGTGGCCGCTGGTTGCCATGTTGATCCTGGCTCTGCCGCTGACTTTCTTCGCTCACCGTGGTCTGGCCCGCTTCGTGCTGTCCGGCTCTACCCGTGATGGCGACATCACTGAAGTAGTAGAAGAGCACTTCGGCAAGACCGCAGGCAAATTCATCACCCTGCTCTACTTCTTTGCCATCTACCCGATCGTACTGATGTACTCGGTCGCCATCACCAACACCGTCGAGAGCGTGATTGTTCACCAGCTGGGCATGTCTGCACCTCCCCGTGCCGTTCTGTCACTGGCGCTGATCCTCGGTCTGATGGCGGTTGTTCGTCTGGGCGGCCAGGTTATCGTCAAAGCGATGAGCGTGTTGGTATTCCCGTTCGTAATCACCCTGATGGGTCTGGCGTTCTACCTGATCCCGCATTGGAACGGTACCATCATCACTGAAGCACCAGCGCTGGCTGACGCCTTCAACGGCGACTTCCTCAAGACCCTGTGGCTGGCTATCCCGGTTATGGTGTTCTCCTTCAACCACTCTCCGATCATCTCCTCCTTCGCGGTGGACAACAAAGGTCGTTACGGTGAAGGTGCCGAGAAGAAGTGCAGCAACATCCTGCTGGGCGCTCACGTCATGATGGTAATGACCGTTATGTTCTTCGTATTCAGCTGCGTACTGAGCCTCTCTCCGGCTGACCTGGCTGCTGCCAAAGAGCAGAACATCTCCATCCTGTCCTATCTGGCCAACCACTTCGACAACCCGGTTATCGCCACTGTGGCTCCGTTGATCGCCATGGTTGCCATCAGCAAATCCTTCCTGGGTCACTACCTGGGTGCGCAAGAGGGCATGAACGGCCTGATGGCCAAGGCGCTGCGTGAGAAGGGCAAGAACGTTGACACCAAGCAACTGAACAAAGTGACTGCGGTGTTCATGATCCTGACCACCTGGGCTATCGCCACCATCAACCCGAGCATCCTCGGCATGATTGAAGACCTGGGCGGCCCGATCATCGCAATGCTGTTGTTCCTGATGCCGATGTACGCCATCACCAAGGTTCCGGCCATGCGCAAATACGCTGGCAACATCAGCAACGGCTTCGTGACCCTGATTGGCCTGATCGCCATGTCCGGTATCATCTACAAGCTGATTGCCTGATAACTCCGGTTACCAAGTTGAATGAAGAAGCCGCCTCGCAAGAGGCGGCTTTTTTTATGGCTGTTTGGGGCGGCGAGCGGATGCGACAGCGCTACTTCATCAGCTTCTTCACCTCGTCGCTGGCCAGCGCCTTGTTGAATTTTTCCCGCGCCTCTTTCCCCTTGGCGGAGTTGGTAAAGCAGACGTGGAGGGACTTGTCCTCGAGGATCTTGTCGTTGAAGCCGAGGTTGGCGGCCACGTCCTGGAGCTGGGGATCGCTCTTCAGCAGATAGGTCATCACATTCTGGTCGATGACCGCCAGATCGAGCCGACCGTTGCCGAGCTTGAGCAGGTTCTGGCTGTCCGAGCTGGTGGCGTCTGCAGAGAGAGCCTTGCTGGCCACTTTTTCGTCGAACTCGGTGGTATTCACATAGCCGGTGACGACACCAATTTTCTTACCCTTGAGGTCATCCAGGCTCTGCCAGGTGACCGGCTGATCGGCTCGCTGGGCAAAGCCGAGGGGGCCGTTACCTATGGGGTCGGAGAAGAGGCAGCTGCTCTTGGGGTCGAGATACTCGGGGAAATAACCCAGCACCTCGGGGTTGTTGAGCGCCTCGTCCACTGCCCGCTGCCAGGGAAAAAACTTGATGGTCAGCGGGTCGCCAGCCAGGGCAAAGGCTGCGGTCACCACCTGGCTGCTCTTGCCCTGTTCAGGGAGGCTGGCACTGGTGTAGGGGGGCCATTCAAGGCTGGTCAACACTGCCGCCTGAGCGGCCGACATGCCGAGCAGGGGGAGGGTGGCCAGGGCGAGGTGCTTCCATTTCAGGCTCATAGGGATAACTCCTTGTGGTCGAACACCTCTTAAAGATAGCCCCCGGGGTCGATTGCGGATGCAGGCCATGGCTGACCGGCATCCTTGCCATCTATTTGTTGTCGATATTCTCCGACTGCCAGAGTGCATAGCCCTTGCCGGAAGCCGTGGTGGGCAGATCAATCTGCATCAGGTCATTGCCGATAACGAACGGCCCCGTGTAGCGGGCACGCAGATCCTGCGCCAGATCCTTCACCCTGATCTGGCCGTTGAGGCCGATATGGCTGAACACCGTCAGCGCCGGTTTGGCTTCGTTCATCACTCTTGCCGCTTGCTCGGGGGAGGCGAGGTGACCGGCGATCGCCTTGTAGCCGGGGTTGGCCTTCATCTGCTCGGCAGAGGTCATGGAGACGCAGTGCACCAGCAGATCGGCCCCTTTGGCCTGCTTCACCACCTCCGGGCTGTAGCGGGTATCGCCGGAGAGCACCACGCTGTGGCCGTGGTAGTCGATGCGATAGCCGAACGACGGCTTGATGTTGACCCCGTGGTCGTTGTCAAAGGCGGTCACCTTGACCCCGTCCTGGTTGTAGACCACCCCGGCGGTGACCTCGTGGCTGTTGATCTCCACCCCGTCCAGCGGCGTTCCCTCATCCTTGACCCGGGTGGCAATGTCGGTGGCGTAGGCCTGCTGCAAGCCACGGGCGAGAGCGGTGGTGCCTTTGGGGCCGTAGAGTGCCATCGGCGCGTGGCGCTGGCCATAGGCCGGTTGCAGCCAGCCGGTCAGCCAGAGATCCGCCAGCCCGTTGGTGTGGTCTGAGTGAAAGTGGGTGAGGAAGAAGGCATTGACCCGGCCGATGGGGATATGCAGCTGCCACAGGCGAGTGGTGGAGTTGCGGCCAAAATCGAACACCAGCTTCTGGTTGCCCGCCTCGACCAGGGTGCTGTAGCCGCCGCGACTGATCTGGGGTACCGGAGTACCGGTGCCGAGCAGGCTGACCCGAAAGATATGGCTCTGTCCCAATTATGTGTTGAAAGGCTAAGCTTGAAGTAGGCCATCACCTTGAGGTCTACCATCATGG
>NZ_NKWE01000062.1:2500-5274 GCF_006243315.1 Aeromonas sobria | reverse complement strand
CGGCATGGGATCAGGTGGTTCCACGGCGCTATGGCCGCCAGGCAAATTCTTAATCTAGAAAGCTGACGTGAATAACGACTCCACGCTAAGTGGCTGTCATTATCACTGAATTTGTAAGTAGTTCGTTCATTCGCTACAAGGCCAGGAACACTTCTTGGGTGTTGTATGGTTAAGCCTCACGGGTAATTAGTATGGGTTAGCTCAACACGTCGCCGCGCTTACACACCCCACCTATCAACGTTGTGGTCTCCAACGGCCCTTTAGGACCCTCAAGGGGTCAGGGATGACTCATCTCAGGGCTCGCTTCCCGCTTAGATGCTTTCAGCGGTTATCGATTCCGAACTTAGCTACCGGGCAGTGCCACTGGCGTGACAACCCGAACACCAGAGGTTCGTTCACTCCGGTCCTCTCGTACTAGGAGCAACTCCCTTCAATCATCCAACGCCCACGGCAGATAGGGACCGAACTGTCTCACGACGTTCTGAACCCAGCTCGCGTACCACTTTAAATGGCGAACAGCCATACCCTTGGGACCGACTTCAGCCCCAGGATGTGATGAGCCGACATCGAGGTGCCAAACACCGCCGTCGATATGAACTCTTGGGCGGTATCAGCCTGTTATCCCCGGAGTACCTTTTATCCGTTGAGCGATGGCCCTTCCATTCAGAACCACCGGATCACTATGACCTACTTTCGTACCTGCTCGACCTGTCCGTCTCGCAGTTAAGCTGGCTTATGCCATTGCACTAACCTCCTGATGTCCGACCAGGATTAGCCAACCTTCGTGCTCCTCCGTTACTCTTTGGGAGGAGACCGCCCCAGTCAAACTACCCACCAGGCACTGTCCGCGAGCCCGATTCAGGGCCCTGCGTTAGAACATCAAACATACAAGGGTGGTATTTCAAGGACGGCTCCAGCGCAACTAGCGTCACGCCTTCAAAGCCTCCCACCTATCCTACACATGTAGGTTCAATGTTCAGTGCCAAGCTGTAGTAAAGGTTCACGGGGTCTTTCCGTCTAGCCGCGGGTACACCGCATCTTCACGGCGAATTCGATTTCACTGAGTCTCGGGTGGAGACAGCATGGCCATGGTTACACCATTCGTGCAGGTCGGAACTTACCCGACAAGGAATTTCGCTACCTTAGGACCGTTATAGTTACGGCCGCCGTTTACCGGGGCTTCGATCAAGAGCTTCGCTTGCGCTAACCCCATCAATTAACCTTCCGGCACCGGGCAGGTGTCACACCCTATACGTCCACTTTCGTGTTTGCAGAGTGCTGTGTTTTTGATAAACAGTCCCAGCCATCTGGTCACTGCGACTCCCAACTGCTCCATCCGCAAGGGACTTCACTGTCAAGAGCGAACCTTCTCCCGAAGTTACGGTTCTATTTTGCCTAGTTCCTTCACCCGAGTTCTCTCAAGCGCCTTGGTATTCTCTACCCGACCACCTGTGTCGGTTTGGGGTACGATGACTTGTAATCTGAAGCTTAGAGGCTTTTCCTGGAAGCATGGCATCAATGGCTTCCGCACCGTAGTGCGTTCGTCTCGTGTCTCAGCGTTGTATCTCCGGATTTGCCTAGAAATACCGCCTACGCACTTTCACCAGGACAACCGTCGCCTGGCCCACCTAGCCTTCTCCGTCCCCCCATCGCAATTACAAGTCGTGCAGGAATATTAACCTGCTTCCCATCGATTACGCCTTTCGGCCTCACCTTAGGGGTCGACTCACCCTGCCCCGATTAACGTTGGACAGGAACCCTTGGTCTTCCGGCGAGGAGGTTTTTCACCCCCTTTATCGTTACTTACGTCAGCATTCGCACTTCTGATATCTCCAGCATACCTCTCGATACACCTTCGCAGACTTACAGAACGCTCCCCTACCACTCAATCATAAGATTGAATCCGCAGCTTCGGTGCCTGGTTTGAGCCCCGTTACATCTTCCGCGCAGGCCGACTCGACTAGTGAGCTATTACGCTTTCTTTAAATGATGGCTGCTTCTAAGCCAACATCCTAGCTGTCTGAGCCTTCCCACATCGTTTCCCACTTAACCAGAACTTTGGGACCTTAGCTGGCGGTCTGGGTTGTTTCCCTCTTCACGACGGACGTTAGCACCCGCCGTGTGTCTCCCGGATATTACTTACTGGTATTCGGAGTTTGCATGGAGTTGGTAAGTCGGGATGACCCCCTAGTCCAAACAGTGCTCTACCCCCAGTAGTATTCGTCCGAGGCGCTACCTAAATAGCTTTCGGGGAGAACCAGCTATCTCCGAGTTTGATTGGCCTTTCACCCCCAGCCACAGGTCATCCCCTAACTTTGCAACGTTAGTGGGTTCGGTCCTCCAGTTGATGTTACTCAACCTTCAACCTGCCCATGGCTAGATCACCCGGTTTCGGGTCTACACCTTGCAACTAGACGCCCAGTTAAGACTCGGTTTCCCTACGGCTCCCCTATACGGTTAACCTCGCTACAAAATGTAAGTCGCTGACCCATTATACAAAAGGTACGCAGTCACCCCGAAGGGCTCCCACTGCTTGTACGTACACGGTTTCAGGTTCTATTTCACTCCCCTCACAGGGGTTCTTTTCGCCTTTCCCTCACGGTACTGGTTCACTATCGGTCAGTCAGGAGTATTTAGCCTTGGAGGATGGTCCCCCCATATTCAGACAGGATGTCACGTGTCCCGCCCTACTCGATTTCACTTCAAGGTCGTTTTCATGTACGGGGCTATCACCCTGTATCGCTGGCCTTTCCAGGACCATTCCACTAACTTCC
>NZ_NKWE01000061.1:0-47100 GCF_006243315.1 Aeromonas sobria | reverse complement strand
CGGTTGAGTGAGGGGCATGTTAGAACCTGGATGGGGCGATGACAGGTTCAGATCACGCAAGGGGGACAAAGTAAAAAAATCCCCGAGCAATGCTTGGGGATTTCTGTATAAGAGTCAGCCCTATGGCCCTTTGTCTGGGTGCTGGCGACGTTACTCTTTCTCTTCGTCCGCCTGCTCTTTTTTCTTTTTCTTCTCGGGCAGCGGCTTGCCATCGCGGTGGATCACCTTGCCCGCTTCAAAGCCAATCTGGGCGGCCAGCTCTTCCAGATCTGCCGACTTGGCCTGATCCCCGATGGCGTAGCGATAGTTGGCGATGGTCAGCTTGTCGGCCACCGGGGTGCCCGGGACGATAGGCTCACGCCAGCCCTGACCGATGTGGGCCACAAGGGTGCCGTTCATCAGCAGCTCGCCGACGATCTCCTGGGCCGGGTTGCCCTTGCCGTAGGTGAGACCCTGTGGGTGCTTCTTGCCGACCAGCGGCTCGTTGCTGGCGGGCATCAGCTTGGTGCGGATCAGCCACTTGGGCTTCTTGGTGTTGCCCACCGCCTTGCCGGTCTGGTACTCGTTGATCTTGATGGTCTTGATCATCTGGGCCATGAAGTCCTTGGTCAGCGCCTTCTGGGCGTCGCTGGTTTCATCGATGGTGATGGGGGCCACATACCAGGTCTGGGTGGCTTGAGCCTTGGGTGCGGCAGGGGCCGTTTGCGCCATGGCCAGGGGGCTGAGCAGGATGGCAGCCAGCAAGAGTCCTATCTTCTTCATTGTGATTCCGCTTTTGTTTCAACAAGAATTTTGTTTTGCCAGCGACGACTGCGCCAGCGCCAGAACATGGCCAGACCGCGCACCCACTCGTCGCAGGCCAGCGCCAGCCAGATACCGACCAGTCCATAGCCCTGCATGATACCGAGGAAATAGGAGAGTGGCACGGCAATTCCCCACATGGAGAGCAACGCCATGTAGAGGGGGAAACGGGCATCCCCGGTGGCCCGCAGGGCGTTGATCACCACCAGATTGAAGGTGCGTCCGGGTTCGAGGATGAGGCTGATGAGAAACAGCTGCGCCACCTGGGTGATGATGTCCGCATCATCGGTAAACAGACTGATGATGGTGCGGCCGTTGAGCGCTGCCGCGATGGCGATCACTGTGGTGACGATGAGGCCCAGCTTCAGGCTCTTCATCAGCTGTTTGTAGGCCTGTTCGAAACGCCGGGCCCCCGCCAGATGGCCGATGATGATCTCGTTGCCAAGGCCGATGGAGAGGCCAAACAGCAGGATAAACAGGCAGATCTGGAAGAAGTAGGACTGGGTCGCCAGCGCCTTGTCACCCAGCAGTCCGACAAAGGCGGTCACCACCATGAACTGCAGCATCCAGGAGAGGTTCTCCCCCGCCGCCGGCAGGCCGATATGGAGCACCTTGCCCAGCATCTCCCGGTTGGGGTGGACGATATCACGTACTACCAGTCGAATGCCGGTCTTGCGGGCCACCAGCCATACCAGCAGTACCACGCCCACCAGTCGGCCAGCGACCGTGCTGATGGCAACGCCAGCGACTCCGAGCTGGGGCAGGCCGAACCAGCCGTAGAGCAGCAGCAGGTTGCCGACGAAGGTGATGAGGTTGACGATGAGCGTCACATACATCGCCTGCCGGGTGTGGCCGTGGGCGCGCAGGGTCGCGGCCAGACAGAGGGCTGCCGCTTCAGGCAACAGGCAGAGACCGATGATCTGTAAGTAAAGCGTGGCGTCGCTCATCAGGTGGGCGGGCAGGTTCATCAGCGCCAGCATGGTACTGGCCCCCGCCATCACGCCGATGGCGGCTACCAGACCGATCAGCAGGTTGAACCCGATGGCGGTGTGGATCACCACCCGGCTCTTCTCCCGATCGCCCGCCCCCAGATACTGGGTGATCACCACGCTAGTACCTATGCTGACGAAACTGAACAGGGTGATGGCGAGATCGAACACCTGATTGCCGACCGCCAGCGCGGCTACCCCCTGATAGGAGACGTGACCCACCATGAAGGTGTTGAGGGCGCCGGTCAGAAAGTGCAGGGCGAGATCGATAAAGAGCGGCCAGGTCAGCGCAAAGAGCGTGCCCGGGCCTGCGTGGGATTGAGATTGCATGGCGTGTCCAACAGCTGTACGGGCACGGGGAAGTGCCCTCTGGGGGCGCATTTAACACCAAGGCCGAGGCCGGTGCAATCCTTGTGCAGGATTGCCCGGCCAGGGGATCAGGCAGGAGTTGCGCCTGCCTCCTGTTCGCTTGGCAGGGTGAGGCGCGCCGAGTCGGGCAGGGCATCATCCTGTGGCCAATTTGCGCGGATAGCATCTGTGGTGCTCTCCACTACTGCATCATCCTTGAACACCGGCTCGCGATAGCAGCGGGTCAGGCGCAGCGCCTGATACATATCGGGGCAGAGGATAATCCCCTCGTCGCCCACCCGCACGCCCGCCTGTTTGAGCCAGTGGGTCATCTGGCCGTGGCGGCCCGCCATCACCATGTGGATGCCACGCCGTTTCAGATCCTTGTGCAGCTCCCCCACCATGCTCATCACGCTGATGTCCTGATGGGTGAAGCAGGCCACCGCATCGATCACCAGACACTTGGGATTGCGGGGATCCTGCACCAGCAGGGCCAGTACCCGCCGCTTGAAGTAGGGGGCGTTGAAGTAGGTCAGCGGCGAGTTGAAGCGATAGACCAGAATGCCCGGGATCGCCTTGGCCTGTTCGTTGTCCCCCAGAGTGCGCACAACTCCCTCGTCATCCATGCCGAGCAGCTGATCGGTAGGGCGCATCACATTGCGCAGGAACTGGAACAGCCCCAGCAATACCGCAAGGGTGATCCCCGGGATCACCCCCATGGTGAGCACGCTGATAAAGGTGATTAGCGCCAGCCAGAAGGCGGAGCGATCCGAGTGGCGCAGGGCCCAGAGGCCGCGAAAATCGGTGAGCGACAGGGACGCCATCACCAGCACCACCCCGAGGGCGGCGGTGGGAATATATTTGAGCGGCGCCGTCAGATAGAAGGTGATGAGGGCGATCACCGCTGCGGCTATGATGGAGACCAGCTGGCTCTTGCCGCCGTTGGCGTCGTTGACCGCAGTGCGCGAATCCGCCCCGCTGATGGCAAAGCCCTGGGAGATGGCGGAGGCGAGGTTGGCCATGCCGAGGGCCCGAAACTCCTTGTCCGCATCTATCTCGTAACCGTTTTTGGCGGCAAAGCTGCGGGCGGTCAGCATCATGGAGACGAAGCTCACCATGGCGAGGTTAAGGGCTGGCAGCACCAGTTCCCGCATCAGGCCGGGAGGAAATTCCGGCATCTGGAACGCGGGCAGGCCGGAACCGACCGCCCCCAGGGTGGCGATATCAAACTGGCCGAGATTGAACCCCCACACCAGCGTAGCGGTCACCACCATGGCCACCATGGAGGAGGGCCATGCCGGTTTGTAGCGCTTGGCCAGCAGCAGGGTGAGCAGGGCCACCAGACTCATGGCCAGGGTCGGCAGATGGGTCTGGGTGATATAGCTGGCGCCGCTGGCGATCCGCTCGATGAGGTAACGCTCGCTAAAGGTGAAGCCGAAGATCTTGGAGAGCTGGCCCACCATGATGGTGATGGCTACCCCGTTGAGCAGCCCCATCAGGATCGGGCGGGAGAGGAAGTCCGCCAGCACCCCCAGCTTGAAGCGGCTGGCAATCAGGCACCAGAAGCCGGTCATGGCGGTCATGGTCATCACCAGTTGCCAGTGGCGGGTCGGGTCACCGGCAGCTAGCGGCGTCACCACAGCGGCAATGACCGCGCAGGTGGCAGCATCGGGGCCGACAATCAGCTGGCGGGAGGTGCCAAACAGGGCGTAGACCAGCATGGGCAGGATGCAGGAGTAGAGACCGACGATGGCCCCCACCCCAGCAAGCTCGGCGTAGGCTATGGCAACGGGCAGCGCCACGGCCGCCACCGAGAGTCCGGCGCGAAGGTCTGGCATCAACCAGGCGCGCTGGTATTGCAGCAGGGCAGCGAGGCCCGGTAGCCAGCGTTCGAGAGAGAAGAAGTCGCGCATTATTTAACCCATTGAGTTACAACCAGCTTTTCCCCTAGTGTGCCCAAGGTTATCGAAAGATTGCAATCAGGTTATGGCCAGTTTACCTGAAGGTCAGGCCAGATAGTCTGCCAGCGTTTCTCCTTGATGCGCTGGGTGAAAATCTGTTTGTCCTGGCGACATCTGGGGTTGGCACTGACTTGCAGCGACCAGTTGATGGCAAAGCCGTAGGGGGCGAGCCACTCGAACTCGCCATCTTGGCTCAGGCGCACGCCGATGCAGGTGGGCACTTCGACCCAGTGGCTCAGCGCCTCCAGACTGCTGGCAAACGGCGCGACAAGCTGCCGCGTGTGCATGCGGGCCTGATTGCGCACCTCCCACTGCTGACCCGGCAGCCGTTTTACCAGCCAGGCTTCATGCTCTACCTCGGCAAGCCCTTTCGGGTCGCTGTTATCGAGATAGATAAGGTCGATATCGTTGAGCGGGGTGGGCACCGCCTTGTGGTGCAGGTGATCCCAGATGAGGTTGCGGATAAAGCCGGCACCCAGCGCCCAGTCTGGCAGATTGAGCTCGGTGGCGGCTTGCAGGCAGGCCATCCGCTGCGGATCGGCCCGCAGCAGGGCTTCGGTTTTGGCTTGGAATTGCTGTTCTAGGGCGGTGTTTAGAGGTTCAGTTGTTGGCATTGCGGCGTAACCAGACATCAATGTAACGGCAGCTCGGCACTATAGTGAGCCCCTCCGCCTGAGTCCAGTTGAAGAAGGCGCGCGCCAGCTGATCGGCAATCCCCTGCACCCGCAACTCGGGCGGCACGAAGGTGCTGTAGGCGTCGATGGTCTTGGCATCGAGCCGCCGGTAGCGCAGTCTCGACTCTTTCCCCTCCATCATACAGATGAACTGCTGCTGGTTGGCCTGATGAATGATCTCGCTCATGGTGGGCACCTCTGGCATGAAGATAAGTCTGTTGGCACAAGATAACGGTTAGCCAAGGTATAGAACAGATAATGAGAGCCCGTGGCCAATATCATCCGGTTTGGCATTGGTTTATCCGGTTTGCGGGAGGGTTGCTATCGCGATGCTGATTGAAAGTGCCCGACTGACAGCCGGGCACAGGTTAAGTGCCGGGATCAGGCCCAGGCCCGCTCCAGTAGGGTAAGTAACTGCTCACGGTCGGCATCTTTGCGATTGAACAACATGGCGCCGTCGTTGATCGCCAGATCGCGGATCTCCCCCAGCAGCGAGCGATCGCTCACCCCCGCTTCGCTCATGGTGCGCGGCAGCTTGACCGCTTGCCACAAGGTATCGCGCAGGGTGCGGATGGCTGTGATGGTCGCCTCCGCTCGCTGGTGGGCCGGGGTGGCAGCAAAGCGTTCCGCTCCCACCAGCGGCAACAGCAGCCGGGCCAACTCGTTATCCACCTCGGGGCGGTTATAGTCGAGCACGGTGGGCAGAAAGAGGTTCATGCACAGCCCGTGGGGCAGATGGCAGCGGGCCCCCAGACTGTGGCCGAGGGCGTGCACCAGCCCCACCATGGAGTTGGAGAAGGCCATGCCGGCCAGGGTGGACCCTTCCGCCAGCTGCAGCCGCAGCTGTTTGTTCTGCGGATCGGTGAGAATTTGCGGCAGGGCATTCGCGATCTTCTCCACCGCCATCAGGGCCAGTGCATCGCTCACCGGGTTCTTGGCGGTGCCGAGAAAGGCCTCGATGGCGTGGGTCATGGCATCCATGGCGGTAGCGGCGGTGATATTGAGCGGCAGCCCCTGAGTCAGGCGCGGGTCGAGCACCGCCAGCTGGGGTAGCAGGAAGGGGGAGGTAAAGGGCACCTTGCGGCCGCTCGCTTCATCCTTGATCACGGCAACCAATGTCACTTCTGATCCGGTGCCCGCCGTGGTGGGCACCACTGCCAGCGGCTTGAGAGCATGAGTCAGGCAGCCTGCGCCCGAGTAGTCGAGCAGATGCTCGCCCCCCATGGATGCCAGAATATTGACCGCTTTGGCGGTGTCGATGACCGAGCCGCCCCCCAGTGCCACCAGGCTGTCGCAGGCAAGCTCGCGGTAGCGCTTGGCGATCCGCTCCACCACGGCGGTGGAGGAGTCGGCCGGGATCTCGTCCCAGATGGCGGCGACCGGCAGCTCCCCCTCGGCCAGCACATTGGCTAGCAGAGTAGCAAGACCTGTGGCATTGACCCCCTTGTCGGTCAGCAGCAGCGGGCGGCGTGCCCCGAGGCCGGCCAGTTCACTGGCCAACTGCTCCAGCGCCTGTTCACCGGCCAACAGTTTGACCGGGCAGAAAAAATCGTAGTAGCGGCTCATTTAAAGGCTCCTTGCGCGTTAGCCGGTCACCAGACCCAGATAGATGTTGCATGCCCGACCGAGTTTGTTGGTCGGGGCGGGATAGTCACGCAGCAAAGTGCGCGCGATAAAGGCGGGCAGGATCAGCGCTTGCAACTGTTCCAGCCCCCGCACCAGATGCATGGCGACGGTTAAGTCCCCCTCCACCAGCAGCCGGTTTTCACTGAATGCCTGATTGACCCCGAGCCGAAAACTGAGGGTGCGAAAAGCGATATTGGGATGCTTGAAGCACACCCGCAGCGGATGGAGGGTGGCATGGGGGGTGACCGGTGCACCGGGATACCAGCGGCCACCCTGCTTGTGCATATTCATGGCGTAAGGGATACCGCAGACTTCAAGGCGGATTGCCTGCCCGTCTTGCAGCGGCGCCAGCTCCCGTCGTACCGCCTCGTCGGTGCGGGCGGCGCGGCAGAGGGTGCGACCCACCACCCACAGCAGGGTGGTGATCCAGAGGCGGCGGCCAAGGGCGGCCGCAGATTCAAACATCCTTGTTTGCATAGGGATTGGCTCCTGAGATGGCTGACCAGAACAGGGCGAACGCACTGGCTTGCCAGTAGGCATCCTGCCCAAGGTGGGGTTGATCGACAAACAGTGAGGCACAGGCAAGAAATTGCCCCTGACACACTTCCAGCAGTAGTGGTGCGGGGGCGTTCATCAGCTCGCCGCTGGCCTGCCCCTTTGCCAGCAGGGCGGGCAGGAAACGCAAAGCCTCGTGCAAGATCTGGCTGCGAGCCGGTCTGGCCAGCAGCGGGGAGTGAAAGAAACCCAACACAAATTTGAGCTCGTTGGGGTGGGCCTGCATCCACCCCATCGCCAGTTGCCAATAGTGGCGGGTCTGGTCGTACAGCGGCAGGGCCGGATCTGCTTCATGGATGGCGGCCCCCATCCGGGTTTTCACATCCTGATAGAGCTGGAGGATCAGTGCCTCTTTGCTGGGGAAGTGATGGAACAGGGTGCCATTGGCGACCCCAGCCGCCTTGGCGATCCGGGCCGTGGCCGCCCCCTGCAGGCCATCTTCGGCACAGAGGGCGAGGGCGGCATCGAGGATCTGGCGACGCTTGTCGGTCATCGGCGGTGACAGCGGTTTCTGCTGTGCGGGCTGACTCATGGCATGGTTCTCCATCAGCGCAGGAAAAAGGCCATCATCAGCTTCTGGATCCAGCCTTTGTAGGGCGGGTGGATCAGCGAGCCGGTGGTGAACTTGCCCCGGGTCAGCACGGTTTTCGCCTTGGAGAAGGTGAGAAACCCCTCGTGGCCGTGGTAGTGGCCCATGCCGGAGGCGCCGATACCGCCAAACGGCACATCATCGGCAGCCACCTGAAACAGACTTTCGTTGATCGCCATGCCGCCGGAGTGGGTCTCCCGGGTTACCTGTGCCTGCAGCTCGGAGTCGAAACTCATCAGATAGAGCGCCAGCGGGCGGGGCCGCTCGGTCACATAAGTGAGCGCCTCTTCGAGGGTGTCGTAGGGAATGAGCGGCAACAGCGGGCCGAAGATCTCCTGCTGCATCACCTGGCAGCGCTCGGGTACTCCAGTGAGCAGGTGCGGGATCAGCAGGCGGCGCTGATCGTCACGGGCCGGGCTGGCACAGGGGTGGATCTGGGCCCCTGCCTGCTCCGCCTCCTCCAGCCAGCTGACGAGGCGCTGATACTGACGGTCGTTGATGATGGCGCCGTAGTCGGTACTGGCGAGCCCTTGCGGGTAGAGCTTGCTGAAGTGGCTGCGATAGGCGGCGATAAAGTTATCTACCTCGCTGCGGGGCAGCAGCACATAGTCGGGTGCGACGCAGATCTGCCCGGCGTTAAGGCTCTTGCCGAAGATCATTCGCTCGACCGCGGTGGCCACCGGCATGTCGGGGGCGATGAGACAGGGGCTCTTGCCACCTAACTCCAGGGTGAGCGGGGTCAGCTGGGGCGCGGCGGCCGCCATCACCAGCTTGCCCACCATGGTGGAGCCGGTAAAGAGCAGATGATCGAACGGGAGCGAACTGAACGCGGCCGCCATCTGGGCATCCCCCTCGATGATGGCGATTTCGTGTTCGTCAAACACGCTGGTGAGCAGGCTTCGCAATACGGTGTTGGTGTGGGGCGTGAACTCGGAGAGCTTCAGCATCGCCCGGTTGCCCGCCGCGATGGCGGTGATAAGGGGGCCGAGGCTCAGCATCACCGGGAAATTCCACGGCACTATGATGCCGACCACCCCCAGCGGCTGGAAGTGTACTTCTACTTTGGCGGGGGCCAGCAGCAGACCCGCATGACGGCGGTGAGGCTGCATCCAGCGCTTGAGCCGTTTTTGGGTGTAGTTGATCTGCATGATGCAGGGCAGTACATCGGCGATCAGGCTGTCGTATTCACTGCGCTGGCCATAGTCCTCGGCCAGGGCCTTGCACAGCGGCCCCTTGTTGGCGAGCAGCGCCTGTTTGAGCTTGTTCAGTTGTGCTTTTCGCTCGGCCAGTGTCGGCATGGGGTGGGCCAGACTCGCCCGCTTTAGCCGAGCCAGATGGTCCGGTAAGGATAATTTGATGGCGAGGATATCCTCTGGATTGTGTTGACGCTGCGCCGCACCCATGTCGTTCTCCGCATGAAAAGTAACCGACTGATTAGTCGGTCTGAATTTAGCGCTTTGTTGCAAGAATGTAAAGCTGGCAAGCTGTTTCCCGCTCACCGCGAGGAGGACGCAAGGGAGAACTGTGTGCCCCACCACATTTTTGTGGTTTGCTCATTGGTGACTTATCCAATAAGGGGTAGGTTTTGGTTATTAACCGACAAGGAGAGATCATGATGACCAGGGAACTGAACAGCTTGTTGACCCGGCTTGACGATGTGGTTGAGCGGATGCCGGATTGCTTCAACACCTATGAATTTGCCCAGAAGCTGGCACTGCAATATCAGCCGGAGTTTTTTGCTGCCGGTCACTCTCTGGCCGAGCACGAGGGCAAGGTGCTGCGGGTGCTGCACCAGAAGATCGCCGAGGCGCTGGCGGGCAGCGAGGTGGTAATTGAAGGAGCGCTGCTGCCCTGCGTTACCCCCTGGGGGGAGAAGGCGACCTCACCGCGCTGGCATCGCAAGCACTGAGGGCGCAGTCAGGCAGAGCCGTGCCAGATAGCAGATAACGAACAATCCTATGGCGCGGCGCTGGCAACAGGGCCGCGCCGTTTTTTGTGCTGATTGTCGCCAGAGCCCCCTCGCAGCCGGGAGCAAAGGCCCGGTCTGTGATCCCATGCCGGGATACGAGGCCGTCAGCCGGGTAGACTCTCCCCTTTGTCGCAGGGTTTGTCACCGTAGGAATTTCTCATGACCCATAAAATTATTCTCGATACCGACCCGGGTATCGACGATGCCATGGCCATCCTGTTTGCCGAGGCCCACCCCGCTATCGAGCTGCTCGCCATCACCACCGTTTTTGGCAACGCCACCATCGACAATGGCACCCACAACGCCCTCTGGCTCAAGCAGAAATATGGCATGAAGGCGGATGTGGCCAAGGGAGCGGCTGCGCCGTTGCTGCGCGAACCGGTCGGCCCCACCACCATAGTCCACGGCCCGAGCGGCTTTGGCGACATAGAGGCGGGTGAGGTCACTATCGCGCCGGATCCCCGCCCCGCCTGGCAATACATGGTCGAGGCTGTGAAAGCCGCGCCGGGAGAGATCACCATAGTCACTATCGGCCCGCTCACCAATCTGGCGCTGGCGCTGCAACAGGCGCCCGAGATTGTTTCGCTGGTAAAACAGGTAGTGGTGATGGGGGGCGCCTTTGGCGTCAACGGCCATCGCGGCAATGTCACCCCCTATGCCGAGGCCAATATTCACGATGATCCCGACGCCGCCGACCGGGTCTTTACCGCCGACTGGCCGGTGGTGATCATCGGGCTGGATGTGACCCAGCAGAGCTTCTTCAGCAGCGCCTATCTGGATGATCTCAAGGATAAGGCGGGGGAGCCGGGCCGCTTCCTGTGGGATGTCAGTCGTTTCTACCTGCGTTTTTACTCGGAGCGCATCGGTCTGGATGGCTGCCATGTGCACGATCCCTCCGCCATCGCTTATGTGATCGATCCGGCCCTCTTTACCCTGCGCGAGGGGCCGGTGCGGGTCATCAACGAGGGGCCTGCCATCGGCCATACTCTGCAAAAATTCGATGGCAAGTCCCACCCCCACGATGGTTGGGCCGACTATCGTGCCCAGCAGGTCGGGGTGGCGGTGCGGGATCAGGCGCTGCTGGCGCTCTATCGCGATACGTTAGTGGCATGGGGCAAGGATTGCTGAGGGTGACCTTGTATCGCGCTGACGCGGGGGCTGTGATCGGCGCCAAACAATCGGGGCGCACCGCCGCTTATACTGCTTGATATCAAGACCTTGGGAGGGATGGAGATGGCCTGGATTTCCTTGATAGTGGCGATTGCGCTGATCTGGTGGTTGATGAAGCTGGGACGTGGCGCCCTGTTCGAGATCCGCCTTGCCCCCGGCAAGGTGGTGGTCAAGCAGGGCAAGGTGTCACCCGCTTTTATTGAGCATGCCAAGCAGATCCTGCGCCACGATACGGTACGCGGTCGCATTGTGGGGCAGCGCGATGGCGATGGTGTAAAGCTGATCTTCTCCCGCTCCATCCCCGAGCCGGTGGCTCAGCGTTTTCGCAATATCTTCCCCTATGGCGATTACCGCCAGCCGGCGGCGCCGCTGCCGAGTCCCAAATCCCGCAAGGGATAAGTACCAGAGCAAGGTTCATCAATAGCAAACGGGCCTCCAGTGGAGGCCCGTTTTTTATGGCACTTGGCCAAGAGAGAGCTGACAGCCCTTACTCCTTGCCGTGCAGCTCGCGCTGGGCCTTGACAACCGCCGCCTTGACGGCGGTGCCTTCATTGCCCCAGGAGGCGCGCAGGGTGTTGACCAGCTCGGCGAGCCGCTCGTCATCCATGGTCCAGCCATAGCCCGGCATATGGTAGCCAAGATGGCCACGGGTGACCGGGGTTTCGGCACCGTGCAGCAGCACGTTGATCAGGCTCGACGGATCGCCCGCCAGCACGGTGCGGTTGTTCACCAGCGAGGGGATGACGTGGTCATTGCCCTGGCCGTTGACCCCGTGACAGGTGGAGCAGTACATGGCGTAGTCCGCCTTGCCGCTGGCACTGGCATAGGCGCGGGCCCCTTTCTCCGCGACCGGCTCATCTTTCAGATCGGTGAGGTAGGTGGCGATGCTGGCCAGATCGGCGTCGCTGAAATACTGGCTGCTGTGAGTGATCACTTCCCCCATGGGGCCCGCGACCGCTTCATGTTGGCTGCGGCCGGTTTTCAGCAGGTCGATCAGCGCCTGCTTGCTGTAACGGCTGCCGCGAATATCGGGGGCATACCAGCCATCGAGGGCGGCACCGCTCAGGTAGACGGGATCCGCCTCGGTCAGCGCTTTCTCCTGCATGCCAAGCCCGCGCGGGGTGTGGCAGCTGCCGCAGTGACCGGCACCCTGCACCAGATAGGCGCCGCGGTTCCACTCTTCGCTCTTGCCTGCCATCGGGGTGAAGCGGCTGTCATCGTGGTAGAGCCAGTTCCAGCCCATCAGCGGCCAGCGCATGTTGAGCGGCCAGGGGATGTCGCTCTCCTGGTTGGCGATGGCCAGCGGCTGCACCTCCTTCATCAGATGGTGATAGAGATCTTCGAGATCCTTATCGCTCATCTTGGCGTAGGCGGTGTAGGGCATGGCCGGATAGAGCTGATGGCCATCGCGAGCCACCCCTTCGCGCATAACCTTGATGAACTCCGGCAGGCTGTAGTTGCCGATGCCATGGGTCTTGTCGGGGGTGATGTTGGTGGCAAACACGGTGCCGATGGGGGTCGGAAACCCTTTGCCGCCCGCCAGCGGCTTGCTGGTCTCGCTGGTGTGACAGGCGGCGCAATCGCCGAGCTTGGCCACGTATTCACCCGCCGACATGGCGGGGGCTGCGTGAGCGGCCAGGGCGGGCAGAGCCAGCAGCAGGGCGCTGGCCGTCAGTGACAGGGCGCGGCTCATTGGGCACCTCCCTTGCGGATGGCCACCAGCTCGTTGACGGCGCGCCACGCTTCGTCGATGGCGGCGTGGGCGTAGGGGCTCCAGCCTGCATCCGAGTTGGCGATGGTGATGTTGCCGATTGGCTGGCGACCCAGTTCAATCCATTTTTCGCACTGCGCTTCGTCATCAAACAGGGTATTGGTGACATAGGAGTAGCCGTGAGACCAGCGGTTGACCGTGATGGCGAGGATATCCTGCTCATGGTTGAAACCGGCGCTGCCCAGCATCCCCTGCAGCTGTTCGCGGATCATCTGCTCGTGCTGCTCGAACGGCATGCCGAGGATCATGGCGCGCCCCTTGCGGGACTGCTCGCGGGCCGAGAGGCCGCTGCCCGGCAGGGTCGGCACATAGACCATGTGCAGGCACATCGGTTGATCCGGGCTCTTGGGATGCTCGTAGCCACCCAGGTTGACCGGATAGTCGAGCTTGACCCGGCTGTAGGGGGCTGCGGGGGAGTAGACCTCGTGCACCCCCAGCTTGACGAAGGCTTGCCAGTTCTTGATCACCACCTTGGTGTAGACCAGTGGCGCCTTGGCATTCTGGCGCAGCGCCTCCTTCTGGGGCTCCGGCATCTCGGGCACCATGTAGGGGATCATCATGTTGTAGCCCGCCATGACGGACTGCTTGGCCCGTACCCGATGCAGTTTCCCCTCCTTGATGTAGGTGACATCCACCGCCAGCTTGCCATCGGCGAGGCGCACGTTTTTGGCCTGCAGCGCCGTGCTGCCAAGGCGCAGCTGTACCTTGTGCTCAGGCAGATCGAGCTTGCTGTAGTCAAACTTGGCCAGCACCACATCCTGCATGGTGTGACCCGGCGCCACTTGCGGGATCAGCTTGCGCACCATCAGGCGGGTGAGACCGGCGTTGCCATCCGGGAAGTGGAAGATGTAGGGGTCGTCCAGCTCCGCCTGCTCCTCGGCATCGAGGGGCGTCAGATTGAGGCCATCGAAACCCGGCAAGGCGCACAGACGCGCATCGGCGCAGGCGGTGGCGTCGATGCCGACTGCCTGAAAGTCGTTGGTGCGCTGCTGGAAGTAGGTGATCGCCCGCTCGCTGAGGCCCACTTTATCGCGCAGGAAGCTGGTGTAGCTGTTGCGGGTCACCCACTCGTCCTGCTGCTCGCGGGTCATGCCGCTCAGGTAGTCGATCTTCGCTTCGTGCAACGCCAGCAGGGCGGCCTTGTCGGCATCATCGAGGGGGAAGTCACCGATAAACTCTGCCAGCGGGCGGCCGTTCAGCCGATCGCGGGGGATGTCGTCCGCCACGTTGTGGCCCGGATCGCCGTTCACTACCTTGTTGACGCCAAAGTGCTTCTCGTCGAAATAGACGCCGCGGCTGAGCCCCAGATCCGGATAGAAGGTCTGCTGGAACCCTTTGGCCAGCTCGTCGATGTTGACTTCCAACGCCTTGAGCAGGCCGAGCGCCACCGGGCTGTAGACCGAGCGCGGCGATTGCAGGGATTCGCTGCCGCCATAACCCAGTCGCAGGCCGTCGGGGGTGGTGAACTCGTTGCGCTTGGCGTGGCCGCCAAAGTCGTCGTGGTTGTCGAGCAGCAGGATCTTTTTATCCGCGCCGAGCAATTGCTGATAGAAGCAGGCAGCGGCCAGACCGCTGATCCCGGCGCCGACGATCACCAGATCAACCTCTCCCTCGAGGGGAATATTGGCGAAATCATACTGCTTGCCGTCACGGGCGATGCTGTGGGCCGGTTCGAAAGAGCCCGGGTGGTTGCCACGCAGGCCGGTCAGGGCGGGCGGGTAGGCCAGGGTTTTATCCGCCAGCGCGCTGCCACCTTCGGCAGCCTTGAGCAGATTGATGGGGGCGATGCCTGCCGCAATGGTGATGGCAACGCCATTGAGAAAATCTCTGCGTGTAATACTCATGGCAATCCCTGTGTTAGGAGAAGTAATGAATAAGTGGATTCATTATGGGAGGGAGACACAGATCCTGTTCAGGATTGGGCGCAGAATCTACCGTTATCCTCACGCTGAGTCCATACGATTGCTAATGGATTATTAAGCACCATTTTCCTGCTTGTGACGAGAGTGATGCGCTGATGGGGATGATTTGCCCTGTTGCAGGGGCGCAGATCTTCCGGCTTGGGTCGGTCAATGATTGCCGAAGCTGATTAGTTTGGGAGGCGTTCGGGCATCCCTGTCGACTCGGGGGAGTGATCGCGCTAAGATCTTAACTACTTGTTTTATCGACTCTCTTTTTTACTCACTGGCGTGATAGCCACTCTGGAGGCGCAATGAACTGGTATATCTCGGTCCTCAAGCAATATGCGGTATTCAACGGGCGGGCTCGCCGCACCGAATACTGGATGTTCGTGCTGTGCAACGTCATCGTCATGCTGCTGCTCGGCATGGTGGACAAGCTGATTGGCGGCGACAAGGAGCTGATCAGCTCGATCTATTCGCTGGCGGTGCTGCTGCCATCGTTGGCGGTGGCGGCCCGTCGCCTGCACGACACCGACCGCAGCGCTTGGTGGCTGCTGCTCGGGCTCATCCCTATTATCGGCACCATGGTGCTCATCTACTTTATGGTTTGCAACGGCCAGCAGGGGCCAAACCGCTTCGGCGACGATCCCAAAGCAGCCCCCTCGCAGGGCTTTATGGTCAGTTAAGGGGAGCGGCCGGGCCAATAAAAAGAGAGGGAGGCATCATGCCTCCCTCTCTTTTGCATTTTGATGGTCGATCAACGCTCCAGCAGCGGGGCGGAGCGGTAGCTCCACATGCCGTAGGTGCGCAGGGCGTCGCGGTAGATGCCGAGCAGCTCGCTTTCGCTCGGGGTGGCCAGCTCCTCGAGGGGCTTGTCGGGGTAGCTGACGCTCGCCACCTTGATGTTGGCCGGACCAATCTGGTCGCAGGCTACTTCCAGCACCGTCTGGCCCCGGCGTACATGGCTGGCAGAGCTCACCAGCACCGCATAGTCAATTTGGTGGCGGGCGAGGGCATAGGCGCTGTAGAGGGCGTTATCCACCGTGCTGGTGGCGTAGTTCTCTTCAATCAGCCGGCTGCGGTCGATGCCGTGGTTGGCCAGCCAGTCTGCCATCAGCTTGCCCTCGGTCTGACGGTTCTGCGGCACGCCGCCAGTCAGGATGAGCAGCGCCTCCGGGTCAGCCTTGGCCAGTGCCAGCGTGGTTTGCAGACGGCCCAGCAGGATCTTGTCCATGCTGCCGTCGGGATTGAGGGCGTAGCCCAGAGTGACGATGGCGCGCTTGCCCTCCTTGGTGGCTTTGAGCTGATCCCCGGTCAGTTCGGTCTGCAGCGGGGCGGCGGTGATCCGCTGCACCCGGGCGATGATCTCCTCCAGATCGGCGGCGCGGCCGCTGTTGCGATCCGCCACTTTCGCCAGATAGCTGCGGGAGGCCTCCTTGTTGCCCTTCACCAGTTGCCAGATGGCGAGATAGCTGTTGATGTCGAGATCATCGGGGGCGACGGCTTGTGCCTGCTCCAGCAAGGTGATGGCGCGGCTCAGGTTGCCGTTGTAGATCTGGGCGTTGGCCGCCGAGATCAGCAGGTCGGTGCGGTAGGGCTCGAGCTGGTAGGCGGCCAGCAGCCGCTCGGTCACCAGCTCCATATTGCTCGGCATCTTGGCGGTAAAACCGGCGTGGGAGATCTTGGCTGGCGACTTGTAGATCTGCAGCGCGTCGCCGAGCAGCATATCCACCGTCTGGCGTTTGCTGACCAGGGTATTGAGATCGCGCTCCATCTGCATCGAGCTCTCGGCCGCCTGCAGGGCGAGGGGAGAGAGCGCCAGCAGGCCACCGAGGGTCAGGGCAAGAAGGGTCTGTTTCATCGAAGGATTCCTCTGTCGGGCTGAATCGCGCCGTGATGTACCGGCTTGCGGGCCGATGGGATAAGGCAAAAGTGCGTCAATTCAGTCTGTTAGTGCCAAAGAGGGGGCAATATACCAGCTAACGGCGCGGCAAACTGTGAGTCGGGGCGGGTCGTCGGGTGATGCCACACCTGTGGCCGCAAAAATGGCCGCAAAGGGTCAGCAGCCATCTGAAAGGGACAGGGGGAGCGTGACTCCCCCTCCCTCTGTTGCGATGCAAGACAGATGGCGTCTCAATCCATCTGTTGGCGAGTGTTCGCGCTCAGTTCCACATCGGGGAGACGCGGGCTTCCAGCGTCTCTTGCTGCTCTTCGGGCATATCGCTGAAGAAGTTGAGCTGGGTCTGCTCTTCCACCTGACGCACCGAGACCCGGTAGTCGGCGATCTGGCTGATGGGCACCTCTTCCTGCGGCATGATAAAGGCGATGGCCTGCAGTTTGGCCGGGTCCATCACGATCTTGTAGTAGGCGCTCGGGATTGCCACACCCTGACCGATGGACTCTTCAGAGCCGGTAAAAATGGGGCCGGTGATCACCTGCACATCCTTGCGGGAGACCGCCCACTTGTTCACCTTGTCTTCCAGTACGCGCCACGCCTTCTGGTTGAGTACCCCGATCTGCGGCGTCATGTTGCTCAGCAGGAAGCTCTCTTTCATGGTGTTCTTGTTCGATTTCATGTCCCCCGCCGGGGCCTGATGGCCACGGTCATAACCCGAACCCTTGTAGTCGGAGAGGGTGGCGCGGTAGGCAACCGGGATCTCCCTGTCCTCGGCGAAGGCATCCTTGCGTGGCACTGTGCCCTGTGCGCTCTGGGCAGTCATTCGGTAGGAGACCCAGTCCGCCACCTTGTAGTCGTAGTTGTAGCCGACCGCATACCCTTCACGGCAGAGCTTCTGATCCGATTCGGAGGGGAGGCCGAAGCGCACGTGCTCGCCGCACGCCCAGTGGGCGGCCAGCAAGGGGGTGGCAGTGAGGGTGAGGGTAACAGCCAGAACCAATTTATTGATTTTTATCATTTTTGTGATGCTCCAGTTTAGTAGGCGGAGCCATTTGACATGAGATCTGACCAGCGCTTCAATTGCTGTTTTTTTACACGTTACCGTTCTGTGACGGCTCGCCAAGATCCGTGATGTGACTGGTTAATATGTTTTAAATCAGTAGTTTGGTCGGTGGGATGATATGCGGTTGCGCGGCAGGCAATGAAAAGGGGCCCGTGATGGGCCCCTTGTGATCGGTGGAGTCTGACTGCTATCAGGCGGCGTTTGCCTTGTTGCCCAGGGTACGGGCCAGCAGACCTTCCGGATTGTGAATCGCCTCTTTGGTCTTCACATCGATGACTTCGATATCGGTGAAGCGTTCGCGGTATTTGATCGCCACATCGTGAGCGAAGATAACGTAGCGAGCGTTGGCGACATCCTTGGCGGTGATGCGGTTGATGATGCCGTTGGCGCCCTGGGTCTCGACCTTGATCTTGATCCCCTGCTTGGCTGCGGCCTTCTGCAGGCTCTTGGCGGCCAGGAAGGTGTGGGCCACACCGGACGGGCAGGCGGTGATGGCCAGTACGTCTGCTTCACCTTCGGCTTCGATGATTTCGAAGCTGGTTTGGGTGGTGGTCACGTCATCTTCTTCGCTCACCGGCTTCTTCAGCAGGTTGACGATAACGGCGGTGGTCAGGGCGCCGAGTACGGTACCCAGGATGTAACCCATCTTGCCTTCTACCACCGGCAGTACAATCCAGCCACCCCAAGGGGCGTGGTTGATACTGTGCATCATGAAACCGGTGATGTTGCCGACGATACCACCAGCGACGATGGCCGGGATAACACGCATGGGGTCAGCAGCGGCGAACGGGATGGCACCTTCACTGATACCGATCATGCCCATGATGGCGGCCGCTTTACCGGATTCACGCTCTTCTTTCTTGTAACGCTTCGGAGACATGAAGGTGGCCAGTGCCATGCCCAGCGGCGGCACACAGATGGCGATACCGACACCGCCCATCAGCCAGGGCTGGGTGTTGACCTGAGTCTGGGCAAACAGGGTAGCAACCTTGTTGACCGGGCCGCCCATATCGAAGGCAGTCATACCACCCAGAATGGCACCCAGCATCACTTTACCTGAGCCCGCCATGCTGGAGAGCCAGTGGTTCATCCCTTCCATCATGGCGGCGATCGGGGCACCGATCCCCCACATCACGATGCCACACACCAGGAAGGTGCCGACCAGTGGATAGATGAAGATGGAACCGAGCGAAGTCATGGAGTCAGGCAACTTGATCCGCTTGAGCTGATTGACCACAAAACCGGCGATAAAGCCCACCAGAATGGCGCCGAGGAAACCGGTTTGATAGTGCTGAACGGCAATCCAGGATCCGATCATGCCCGGGGCCAGGCCCGGTTTGTCAGCCAGCGAGTAGGCGATATAGCCACCCAGCACGGCGGTAAACAGAGTCAGACCGGCGATACCCATGGTAGCCATGTCTTTGAGGAAGCCCGCTTCCGGCACGGCGCCCTTGCCGCTCATCATCACCGACAAGGAAAGCAGTACACCGCCCGCCACGATGAAGGGGATCATGTGGGAGGTACCAAACAGCAGGTGCTGCTTCATGGTATTGAGGCGATCCTTGAAGGTGCGCTCTTGGGGTTCAACCGGTGCAGTGGCAGCCGGTTTGGCGGCAGGGGCAGGCTTTGCCACTTTCGGGCCTTGTTTGAGCAGGGTCAGCGCTTGCTCAACGGTGGTGGCCGCTTTCATCTGCTCGATAAAACCGGGTTCCAGCAGACGGGTAGAGAGCTCGGCCAGCACTTCGATGTGGTGGTTGGCGCCGCCATCCGGGGAGGCGATCATGAAGATCAGCTGGGTCGGCTTGCCATCTTCGGCGCCGTACTCGATACCTTGGCGGCTGACACCGATGGCAATGGCAGGGCGGCTGACGGCCTTGCTCTTGGCATGGGGCAGGGCGACACCTTGCTCAAAGCCGGTGCAGTCCAGCTGCTCGCGGGCCCAGACATCTTTGACGAACTGCTGTTGATCAGACACGGCGCCATCGCGCGCCAGCATCTGTGCCATCTCGTCGAACAGGGCCTCCTTGCTGGTGGCCTTCAACTCCAGGCAGATGAGTCTGCCGTTGGTCATGGTGGGTAACATCTCACTCTCCTTTCCCGTCAGGGCTAAGTCATGCGTTGCGAATTGGGCTCATTATTGCCCTCACAGGTAGGGTTGGACAGGCGATGAATGTAGCAATAACTGGATTTTTGTTGCATCGTGCTGCCGGTGTGATCCAGCTCGCAAAGTGTTGAGTAGTGACTCAATAGTTGTTTTTGTTTAATTCATGGCAGGATGTGACAGCGATCAAGGTATGGCGGAAAAACCCTTGCAACGAGCTTTCAGGCCATTTTTTGCGGTTTATTGGCCGATTTAAGGCGGTTTTTAGAAAAACCAGTTTTATTGCTGCGCTGCCGTTCCCCACTGGAAAATAAAACGGCCCAGCGCTGATTGGATTTTATCAATCCATCTGGCGTGGGCCGTCGGGTATCACAAAGTGACATTTGCTGGCTGTGTGCTGAATGTCACTTCAATGCTATGGCTCGTTACTTTTGTGGCGGGGTATCGCTCATCACAAAGTGGAGGTTGCCACCGGGTACAAACTCTTTGTGTTCGAAGAAGAGACCATCCTTGAGCGGTTTGCCATTGATGGTTGCCGGCCACCTTGGCGATCCGGGCTATGGCCCAGTCGTAGAAGGCGTTTTCCAGACCGTAGGAGATCGTGAGTGGGTGTCGGCAGCGCTGGAGCGCAGGTGTGGTTTGCCCACACTTATTGCTTATGGGGGCGAGGACAGAATTGGAGCAGTCATGGTCTGCTGTGGCAATATGTGCCCAAGGGGAGTGATTTGAGTTTGGTGACCGTGGAGGCGCTATCAGCGTTTCAGCACAGACTGAGAGAGTGAACGGTATGTTAACTGACAGTCTGATATTAATCATTATAAGTCAACGTGTTACTCTTTGGCGTTGGGTTTAATGACCAACTTTGTGAGCCATACCTGCACCCATGTGGTCAGATGAGCTGGAAAAAAGGGCCCTGAAGGGCCCTCTGAACAGACGATGGTGAGCCGATGGCTCAGCAGGATCAGCGGTTGCTGGCGCGGGCAAAACGCCCTTCAGCCGTCACGCGATAATCGCCGGTGCTGGCGGGCACAAAAGCAGATTGCCCGATGGTCAGTGTCAGACGCTCGCCATCCTGGCCAATGAGGGTGATGGGCCCATCGATGGCGAACAGGATCTCGGCATTGCCGGTGGTGAGGGTATGCTCCCCTGCGCCATAGACGCTGAAGGTGAAGTCCGGTACCGGTACGTCGAAGTGCTGTACAGTGCCTTCCATGCGCGGGCTGAGCAGGATCTGGTCGTCCGGCTTGGCGATGCAGCGGGTACAGGCCAGCAGCTCCGGCACATCCATGTATTTGGGGGTCAGACCGGCACGCAGCACGTTGTCGGAGTTGGCCATGATCTCGAGGCCGGTGCCGTGAATGTAGGCGTGGGGGGTCTGGGCATCGAGGAACATCGCCTGACCCGGCTCAAGCGTCACCACGTTGAGCAGCAGTGGTGAGAAGAGTCCCACATCCCCCGGGTACTGGTTGGCCAGATTACTGATGGTGGCGAAGGTCTCTTCATCCTGATGGGCGGCGGCATAGTCCAGCAGGCCAGCCAGCGCCTCATCCTTGCGCTCACCGCTGAGGATCAGCAACTGGTGGAAGAAGTGCTGCAGGCCAGCTTCATCCTGTGACTGGCGCAGTGCCGTGGTCAGGTCGGCCAGCGCTGGCAGCGCCATCCGATCGAACAGGGCCAGGATGGCCGGGATGGCGCGAAAGCCGTTCATCGCCTGATAGCGGGTGAGGGCAAAGACCAGTTCCGGCTTGTGGTTCGGATCCTTGTAGTTGCGGTTGCTCGCCTTGATATCGATGCCTGCGGCCTCTTCTTTGGCAAAACCGGCCTCTGCCTGGGCCTTGCTCGGGTGCACCTGAATAGAGAGCGCTTGCTCGGCGCAGAGCACCTTGAACAGGAAGGGGAGTGAGCCGAAGCGAGCCTGGGTGGCAGCGCCCAACATGGCAACGGGGTTGGCGTCAATCAGGCTGGAAAGCTTCAGTTTCTCGCCGCTCAGGGTCACTTCGGAGCAGCCATTGGGGTGAGCGCCCATCCACAGTTCAGCTTGTGGTTTGCCTTCGGGATTTTTGATGCCAAACAGCGTGGTCAGAGAGTCATGACTGCCCCAGACATAATCCTGGATCGGGTTGCACATTAGAAAAAACGGTGGGTAGCTCATGGATGGCTCCTTGTATCAGAACGATTTTTTGGGAATTTCAGTCTGGCGCGGACTATAGCATGGCAGGGGCAGCGCACCGCAATCGGTTGCTCTCTGCATCTTGATCAGGATCATTCATGAGTATCATCTTTACCCAACTGTTGGACGGTTTCCTAAGTGAAGGGGAGGGCTTTGAGAAGGTGTTGTTTGCCTCTGACAAAGGGGTGCCTCCCTGCTTCAGTTATCAGGTCAACTTCCCGCGTCTCGAGCTGGTGTTCAGTGGCCACTATCTCAACCAGATCTGGTCCCCGGAGGGGGATGTGCAGTCGGTACAGATGGGTCAGCGTGAGGCGATGTACATCCCCCCCAACGGCTGGAACAAGCCTGACTGGGACAACGACTGCTCTGTTCTGAGTCTGTTGTTTGGCAAGCGCCAGATAGGGTTCAGTCTGGTGAGCAAGCACAAGGGGGACACAGGTTTCTTCGATGTGCAAAAGCACAGTATTCAGGCCGGTGCCGGACGGGCACTCGATCATATCCTGCTCTCTCTTAATACCCTGGCGCAGGAGCAGGTGAGGGCGCCGATGGATAATTACCTGCTGCAGGCGCTGCTCAGTTACTCACGGCAACTGCTGGTGGAGTCGGAGAGCGGCCGTCCTCGCGGCTCCGATCTCTTTCACGGCATCTGTATCTACATTCAGGAAAACTTCCACCGCCCCATCAGCCGCGAATGCATCGCCGCCCGCTTCAATCTCTCCCCCAGCCACCTCTCCCGCTTGTTCCGCCAGCAGGGGCATATGCGGCTGGCGGACTACATCAGTTGGGTACGGCTAGAGCGGGCCAAGTTCATGCTCAAAAAATATCGCTTTCGTCTGGAAGAGGTGGCCAATCGCTGCGGTTTTACCGATGTGAACTATTTCTGCCGGGTGTTCAAGTTGAAGACCGGGCTGACCCCTTCCCAGTATCGATCGTTAAGCCAGCCCCAGGCCGTAACCAGCGAGCAGGAGGGGTAACGGGGCGGGGTCGGGAAGGCATGGTGACGGCGCACTGGCGGGTGGCTACCTCTTTGGTCTGACATGCTTTCTTGTCGTTTTATTATGAAAATGAATGGGCTAAGATGGCCGCGCGCAACAAACAAGTTGATAACAAACGGAAGTTAGGAGATGCCGATGGAAAGCAAAGTAGTAATCCCGACCCAGGGTCAGAAAATCACAGTCGATGCCAACGGCAAGCTGCAGGTTCCCAACCATCCGATCATTCCGTTTATCGAAGGGGATGGCATCGGTGTTGACGTAACCCCGGCCATGTTGAATGTGGTGAATGCTGCGGTCGAGAAAGCCTACAAGGGCGAGCGCAAGATCGCCTGGATGGAGATCTATACCGGCGAAAAATCGACTCATGTTTATGGCGAAGGTGCCTGGCTGCCGGCCGAAACCCTGGATTTCATTCGTGAATATTGCGTGGCCATCAAGGGCCCGTTGACCACCCCGGTCGGCGGCGGTATTCGCTCCCTCAACGTGGCCCTGCGTCAGGAGCTGGATCTCTACATCTGCCTGCGCCCGGTCCGTTACTACGAAGGGACCCCGAGCCCGGTCAAACGTCCGGATCTGACTGACATGGTGATCTTCCGCGAGAACGCCGAAGACATCTACGCCGGTATTGAGTGGAAGGCGGATAGCGAAGAAGCCAAGAAAGTCATCGCCTTCCTGCAAAACGAGATGGGCGTGAAGAAAATTCGCTTCCCCGACTCCTGCGGTATCGGCATCAAGCCGATGTCCAAGGCCGGTACCGAGCGTCTGGTGCGTGCCGCCATCGAGTATGCCATCGACAACGATCGCGACTCCGTGACACTGGTACACAAGGGCAACATCATGAAGTTCACCGAAGGTGCCTTCAAGGATTGGGGCTATGCCCTGGCCCAGAATGAGTACAGTGCCCAGCTGATTGACGGCGGCCCCTGGTGCTCCTTCAAGAACCCGAAAACCGGCAAGACTATCGTGGTCAAGGATGTCATCGCTGACGCCTTCTTGCAGCAGATCCTGCTGCGTCCGGCCGAGTATGACGTGATCGCCTGTATGAACCTCAACGGTGACTACATCTCCGATGCGCTGGCTGCTCAGGTGGGTGGTATCGGTATCGCACCGGGCGCCAACATCGGTGATGGCGTGGCGCTGTTCGAAGCGACCCACGGTACTGCACCGAAATATGCCGGTCAGGACAAGGTCAACCCGGGCTCGCTGATCCTCTCCGCCGAGATGATGCTGCGCCACATGGGCTGGGTCGAAGCGGCCGATCTCATCATCAAGGGGATGGAAGCGGCCATCGCCAACAAGACCGTCACCTATGACTTCGAGCGTCTGATGGAAGGTGCCACCCTGCGCTCCTGCTCCCAGTTCGCTCAGGACATGATCGACCAGATGTAATGATGGGTTGATGGCCAGAAATCCAAACCTGTGCCATGAAAAAAATGCCAGTCAGTTAAGCCTGACTGGCATTTTTTATTGGCTTTTTTCACACTGTTTTTCGGTGGCCTTGGCTCACGCAGCGGGAGTAACTTAGCTCCCTTCTTTTCGGCAATACAAGGTTCCGGCAATAGACATTGCCTTGCTTGTTTATCCAGGTCTCATCAACGGGGTTTAACCTCTCGTTACTGCAACTCAGGCAATAACCACTTGGCCATCTCGAAGTAGATGATAAGACCGGTACCATCCACCAGGGTCGCAATGAATGGCGCAGAGACCACCGCCGGGTCGATGCGGAAACGACGCAGCACCATGGGGATGATAGAGGCGACCGTGGCACTCCACAGCACGATGGCGATGATGGTAAAGGTCACCACCATGCCTATTTCTGGGCCAACCCCTAAGCTCCAGGCGCGTACCCAGGCGGCAATGGCAATAGCCCCCGAGATCAAGAGACCGGTGGAGAGCTCCTTTTTCAGCACAGTGCCGAGATTGCGCAGGCTCACCTCTCCGACCGCCATGGCGCGGACTATGGTGGTGGTGATCTGGGTTCCACTGTTACCACCGGTGCCGATCAGCAGGGGGATAAAGAAGGCCAGCGCGATGGCGGCCTCCAGCTGCTCCTCAAATGCCCGTAATACGGTGCCGGTGTAGGCTTCCGCCACAAACAGGATCAGCAGCCAGCCCACCCGCTTGCGCCACAGCTGCCACGGTGTCGCTTGCAGGTAGGGGGTATCGAGCGGCGATGAGCCCCCCTGCATCTCGGCATCCTCGGTGGATTCGAGCTCCAGAATATCGGCCGCGTCATCGACGTGGAAAATACCGACCAGCCGCCCCTGTTCCTCGACCGGCAGGACCGAGAGGTCGCGGTCGATCAGCAGGCGCGCGGCCAACTCCTGATCCGCCCGGGCGTTGATCCGCACCGTCTCCCGATCCATCAGGTTGGCCACATTAGCCAGCGGATCGGCGATCAGCAGCGTCTTGAGAGAGATACTCCCCTGCAGACGACCATCCCCATTGATCACATAGATGTGGCGAAACAGTTGGGCATTGTCCCAGGCATCGTGGATCAGCTGTTTGGCATGACCGATGGAGTCCTCTTCCCTTACTGCCAGATACTCGTGGCGCATGTTGGCCCCGACCGATTCGGTGGGCCAATCCAGCAGGGAGTAGTACATGGCCTGCGCCTGGGTCGGGAATCGAGCCAGCAAGATAGTGCGATCCTGACGACCCAGTTTGCGCAGGATGGCCACCATCTCGCGACGGGGAATGGCCTCCTGCAACACGCTGACAATGCTGCCATGCAGTCGCTGTAGCAAGCGGGCCGCACTCTCGGCCGAGAGCGAGCCAAGTAGTTCGGCCCCTTGCGAAACGGGCAGGGTATCAAAGATACAGTTGAGCTCTTCCGGACGCAGGGTCAGCAGTTGATCGGCGCGCTGAACCGGATCCAGGTTATGCTCCAGCCAACCCTGCAGGGCAGCCAGATCGAGCAGTTGATGACGGTTAAGAATGGTATGTGTTTTCTTCATCACAAATGACCTTATGTGATTTCAGGCTGAGCCTGAACACGATCGGATATCCGATCGCAGTCTGAAAGAAAACAGCAATTTGATTGACGAGTAATAGGCAGGAAATGACGCCGTTCGGCGTGTCATCATCCCCACGTACCAGCTTTAGCACTGTATAACGTATCCGGCATGCCGGAAGCCACTTGGGTTTACACCTTAATCCGATGAAAACTGTCCTGATCTTGGGCGTCTCTGGACGTCGTGAGATCAGTGGCCTGTGTTTATACAGGAGCCTCGCCTAACGAGATGCTGCAAATAATCTGCACAACCCTAGGTTGTGCCGGCGGCATGATTATCTAATCCCGTGGGGAGGTCAACCCCGCAGTAACCATTAAAGGGGTAACGGCAACAGCTTGTTACAATTGGCTGGTGATGGCACAGAGCCTGTTTGCAGATCGGAGATAAAATAAAAGGCCCCAAGCGGGCCTTTTATTAACGGATATAGTCAAATAGCGTTAAGCGACTTATTTTGCTGAAAGAGAGTTGCGAAGCACTCAGTGCCGCATCCTCTTTTGACAGTGTCGAAATAACCTCATAGAGGTCTGCTTCCGACACTTTCGCTCGTGCACCGGTATTAAGGGTACTTAATCCCTCATTAGAGCCCATGACCTGCTCGAGACTATTCATCCGTCCACCCAACTCCCCCAGGCCATGATCTATATTCAAACGGGAATTTTTCATATGAACTGTTGCATCGGCCACGCTGCTTGCAAAGTTTTCTGCTGAAATATTTGGATCACGCAAGGCAGTAATAAAATCGGACATTCCGTTTAGCACGTTGTCATTCTTGGGGGGATTAAGGTCAAACTGTTGCACTGCACCACCCGCAGGCTGGTCAAGGGTTAACTCCAGGCCATTGAACGGGATCTTGGTGCCTGGGCTGTAATCGCCCGTCTGCAAGGTATTACCACCGCTGTCCTTGATGTCATACGTGTCCGGCGGCCCTATGGTCGTCGATACGGTGTAACTATTGCTGGCCAGTGCCGGGTCATAACTGGATTGATAAAAATTATCAAAATTGCCCTGATCCCCTATGCCGACCTTGATATTGGCACTGGCTGCGCTGGCTGTGCGTCTGGTTGCTACAATCTCAAACAAATCCTGACCGGAATCATTAGCGGCGATCTGCACCGTTGAGGAGACCTGAATATTCCGCTGCCCGGTATCACCCTGATAGATGTAATTTCCGTTGGTATCTTTTACATAAGGCTGGGTTTTGCTCTGATTACCACCAAAAATAAATTCACCGGATGAGTTTTTACTATTCATCAAGTCAAACATCTGCTTTTGCAGCCCTTCCAGTTCACTGGCGATGGCTTTGCGGTCATCCAGGCTGATAGCGCCATTATTGGATTTCTGGATCAGGGTCTGGGCACTTAACATTGCGTTGTTAATTGAGGTCAAGACTGTCTCTTCATGCCCCAGACTGTTCTCCAGCAAGCTGCCATTGACCCCATATTGTTTGAAGAGATCGATCTCTTTGGTCAATGCCATCTTCTGGCTCATACCTGCAGGATCTTCACCCGCCGTTTGAAATTTATTGCCGGTTTGCAACTGTTGATAGGCAGTATTTAGCCGCTCATTGGCGTTGTTGAGGGAATATGTATTCCGGTCGTAGATCATGTTGGTGGTGATGCGCATGACGTTACCTCACGGAAGAGAGCAGTGTATCGAAAATGGTTTTGGCCGTACTGACCACCTGTGCCGAAGCAGCATAAGATTGCTGGAAGCGAATAAGGTTAGCCGCTTCCTCCTCCAGATTGACTCCGGAGACACTTTCATAAATACCGGTGCTCTGAATAAGCTTGGATTCATTGGCCTTAAGCAGTGTTTTGGCTTGGCTGGTATTGTTACCCACCGTCATCACCAATCCGGAATAGGCCTCGTTAAAGGTCATCTTGTCATTGGTGGTTCCGCTGTTACTGCTTTTGCGCACCAGATCCTTGTTCTGCAACTCGGCCAGAGCCAAACCATTGCTGTTATCGGCAAACCCGTTGGTGTTGTAACTGAGCGTGAAGCTATCGTTAGCTTTAGCCGTTCCGGTAATACTGAACTCATAGCCTGGCGTCTGTGTTGGGTTGGCATAGACAGGCGCTCCTGCCGGGAAGGGGTTGACGATAGTCGACATCAAATTTTGCCCCTTGCTGCTCGCAGGCGCAGTGCCGATCAAGGTAGTACCATTGGCTTGGAAGACCTGATAGTTACCACTGGCGTCTATCTTGACCACCTGAGGGGCCGTTGGACCCAGAGCATTGGCACCAAAACCCGACCCGGCACCGGTATTGAACACCCCACCGAGTTTGATGTCGGCGCTACCGACGTTATTGGTGGCCTTCTGCACTTTCAACGGAGACGCCAAGGCCAAATCTTCCGGCCGGGTGATCAGCTGGCCAAGGCCCGCCGCGGCACTCTTGGTCGGTTGCAGCAACAGTTTATCTCCAGCTGCGGGAGCACCGGTCAGATCGATCGAAATACCGTGCCCCGCCAGCTCAAAGGTTGCCGGTGGGGTGGCCCCCGTCGCGATAGAGGTACGATTGCCCGACTTGTCCAGCGAGAACACCTCATAACCGGTGGCGCTGTTGAAATGGATTTCATAATCAAGGGGCGTCACTGATGTGCCCTTGCCTGGCACAAAACTGACATTCGCGCCGACTGACCCTGTATTGCTGCCGTAAGGTAATCCTTTGCTGGTTGGCAAGGTAAAAATATCACCGCCAATTTCGTTATCCAGATCCATCCCGAGGCGATTTTGCTGGTTCAGCGCATCGGCCATTGCGATCGCCAGTTGCCCCAGTTCACGCTTGGTCGGCTCCAGATCGGTACGGGCCTTAAACAATCCGCCCACGGCACCGCCGAAGGTATCATGGTCAATCAATGCCTTGTTGTCCCCCAAGGTCAGCTGCAGCTCCTGATCCCGTGAGTCCGGATCCCCTGCGACCACCTTGAACTGTGCCACGCCGCCATCGAGGATCAATGAATGGCCGGTGCTCATATTGACCAGCATGCTGCCATTGGGTTGGGCGACAGTGCGAATATCCATCTTTGCCGATAGCTGGCGGATCGCTTCATCACGCTGATCAAACAGCATCAGGTTCTCTTCTGGCGAGCCTTGAGTACGGATAATGGCTTGATTCAAATCGTTGATACTGGTGAGCAGGCTGTTCACCTGCTTGGTTTCATCTTCGATACGGGTATTGATGGTGTCACTTTGTTTGTCAAACTGGGACGACAGGGTATGAAACCGGTTAACCATTCCGCTTAACTCGGTCATGCTGACCTTGCGACCACCGATATCGGCAGGTGATTCATTGGCGGAGTGAAACGCTTTGAAATAGGAGCTGATCGTCGCGCCGACACTGTTACTCGCGTCCCCCAGCAAAATATCGACGCTGGCAAGTTGATCATAGTGAGTCATGGAACCGTAGTAGGCAGAGGTGTCACGACGCACCTCACCTTGCATGTAATTGTTAATCACCCGCTCGGTCACGAGATCACCGGTGCCCAGACCAATCGAATTGGTAAACACCAGCGTACGTTCGCGCACATAGCCCTGGCTATTGACGTTCACTATGTTGTTACTGGTGGTCTGCAGCAGGCGCTGTTGCGCCAACACGCCCGATGTACCAATTCCAAGCAGGTCGCTTGCCATACCTTACAGCTCCATCTCGTTGTATTGGGCAATGGCATCACTGCGCAATACCTGTTTCAGTTTACTGGCGTACTGCGGATCGGTGGCATAACCCGCCTGTTGCAACGCCTCGAAGTAGCGATCCGGGCTATCCACCTTCGCCAGGGCCCCCTTGTAACGAGAACCGGAGGTGAGGAAGTCCACATAGTCGTTGAAGCTCTCTTCAAACGACTCATAGGAGCGAAATGCCGCTTTCTGGCGAGAGGCGACGCCCTCTTCATACTCCAGGGTGCTGACCACTGCTTTGGGCCCTTCCCAGCGAGGATCAGCCTTGATGCCAAACAGGTTATGGGTCATCTGGCCGTCACCATCCTTGATCACTCGCTTGCCCCAGCCACTTTCCAATGCCGCTTGGGCGACCAGTACCGCCGGGCTCAATCCCAACTTGTCGGCCGCTTTCTTGGCCAGCGGCATCAGGCGATGGACGAACTCTTCCGGGGTTTCAAACTCTTTGCTACCACTGCCAGAGGCCGTGCCCGCTTCGTTGGCGGGGTGTCCCATCGGCGGTACGCTGCGATGTGGCCGACTGGGCATGGCGAGCCCATGGGGCGCAGCCATCTCTTTCTCAGCAAAATCTTTGCCAACTTTTGATGCAGTGATCAATTCATCTGCGGCGGCCTTGGGTGGTTCGTAGGGTTTATAGACCCGTTCGGTGCGCTGCGGCATCTTGAGCACCCGACCATCCTGGTGAGTAAACGCCTCCGGGGAGAATTGCTTGACGACCATCTGGGCCAACCCCAATCCGCCCTTGCTGGACAGGTCGGCTACCCGTTGCTCATCCAGCATACCTTCATAAAACTGGGTATAACTGCTGTTCATCGGGTTGTCCTGGGTCAGTACCGCATTGGCCTGACGCATGCCCTGAAACAGCATCTGGGTAAAGATTGACTCGAACTGACGCGACGCACTCTGGAGTGCCTCGGCCTGTCCCTCTTTGCTTTGGCTCATCTGGCGCAGACGATCCAGGTTCTTGACGTCCTGCACCATCCCGAGATTCATGCCGCTGTTGGTGTCAAACTCCGCCATTTTGCTTACCTCATTGCCACCCATGGCAATCACTTGCCGCTTGTTACAATATGACCAGTTGTCCTTCGATGGCTCCGGCCTGCTGCAACGCCTCAAGGATCGCCATCAAATCACCGGGGGCCACCCCGACCTGATTCACCGCCCGCACCAAATCGTCCAGGGTCGCACCGGTATCAAACTTGAACATCCGCCCCGGCTCCTGTTGCACATTGATAGTCGAGTTGTTGGTGACCGTCGTCTCTCCTCCCGCCAATGGGTTGGGCTGGGAGACCTGCTGGTTTTCGGCGATGGTCACCGTCAGCCCACCATGGCTGATGGCCGCGGGTTTGAGCTTGACCTGACTGCCGATGACGATGGTACCGGTACGGGAGTTGACGATGATCTTGGCTGCTTCATTGGCCGGATCGACTTCCAGATTCTCGATAGTGGCCAGATAAGCCACCCGCTGACTTGGATCGCGCGGGGCGTAAACCTTGATCGAGGTTGCATCAAGTGCCTGCGCCATGTTGGGGCCGACCAGGTCATTGACCACATCAGCCAGGCGACGGGCAGTGGTAAAATCGGGACGATTGAGGTTGAAGGTAATGGTGTCGCCCTGACTGAAGGAGTTGGGCACCTCCCGCTCCACAGTCGCGCCATTGGCGATACGTCCCACGGTCGGGGTATTGACGACCACCTTGGAACCGTCAGCCCCTTCCGCCCCCAAGCCACCGACCACCAGACTGCCTTGTGCCACGGCATATACCCGCCCATCAAGCCCCTTCAAAAAGCTTTGCAGCAAGGTACCGCCGCGCAGGCTCTTGGCTTCCCCGATGGCGGAAACCGTCACATCTATGGTCTGGCCCGGCTTGGAGAAGGGGGGCAAGTCAGCGTGGATCGCCACCGGTGCCACATCCTTGATCTTGGGTTTGATGTTATCCGGCACCTTGATGCCAAAGTTATTGAGCATGGTGCGGAACGTTTGTTCGGTAAAGGCGTTGTTCTTCTCGCCAGTACCGGGCAGACCGACCACCAGACCATAGCCAATCAACTGGTTGTTGCGCACCCCATCAACCGAACTGATGTCCTTGATCCGGGCCGCGTTCGCCAGCCCCAAGGGCAGCAGACAGCAGAGCAGGGTAACGAGACGGAGTGACTTCATAACATCTCCTAGAGCGGCCACCAGGGGCCATTGAAAAAGCTGGTAAGCCACCCTTGCTCCTGGCTATTGGCCAGATCGCCGGTACCACCATAGTAAATTCGGGCATTGGCCACCTTCTGTGACGAGACACTGTTATCCGAGGTCACATCGCCAGGACGGATTAGGCCGGTAATACGGATGTACTCATTACCATTATTGAGCATGATCCACTTCTCACCACGCACCACCAGATTGCCGTTGGGCAGCACCTTGGCCACGCTGACCGAAATATTACCCTGCAGGCTGTTGCTCTGATCCGCCTTGGCTTGGCCCTTGAACGCGCTGTTTTGACCAATAGAGGCAGAGAGGTCGTAGGGGCTGGCGGTGACTGGCACGCCGCCCAACTTGACTGGATCCAGATTGAACTTGTTGTCCTTGCCACTCTGGGTATTGGCTTTTTTGGAAGCGGAGGTCGATTCCGACAGTTCAATGGTGATGATGTCGCCTACCTTGTGGGCCTTGATATCCGAATAGATGCCATTGACCTGATCCGGCTGAAAAATGGCCCCTGTCGGTCGTACCGAGACAGGATCCGACTCCCCATAGACGGGGGAGAATTCGGGATCATCCGGCCTGGGGGTATTGGGGGTACTGCTACACCCTCCCAGCACCAGCAATCCCAGCATCCATACGGCTTTCATCATGCGCCTCCTAATTAGGTACGCTGGATCAGGAAGGACATCATGCCATCCACTGCCGAGAGAACCTTGGAGTTCATCTCGTACACCCGCTGGGCCTGGATCAGGTTCACCAGCTCTTCGGTCACGTTGACGTTGGAGGTCTCCAGCATCCCCTGCTTGATCACCCCCAGACCATCCGCCCCGGCAACCCCCTGAATCGCGGCGCCACTGGATTGGGTCTCGACAAACATGTTCTCCCCCATCGGCTGCAAGCCGCTGGCGTTGACAAAGTCGGAGATATTGACCTGTCCCACCACCTGTGAGGCGCCGTCTCCTTTGAGCTGCACCGAGACCTGACCATCATTACCTACGGTGACACTCTGGGCGTTTTCCGGGATCTGGATTTCCGGCTGCAGAGGGTAACCATTACCAGGGGTGACAATGGTGCCTTCATCATTGAGGGTAAACTGGCCATTACGGGTATAAGCAGCGCTGCCATCGGGCAGCTGAATTTCAAAGTAGCCCCGGCCACTGATCATCAGATCCAGTGAGTTGTCGGTGGTTTGCACATTACCCTGGCTGTGGTTTTTCTGGGTCGCCACAACTTTGGCACCAGCCCCCAGCATCAAGCCGGAGGGGAGTTCGGTATCGGCAGAGGAACGACCACCAGGCTGGTTGATGTTCTGATAAAGCAAATCTTCGAAGATGGCCCGCGACTTTTTGAAGCCCACGGTGCTGGCGTTCGCCAGGTTGTTGGAGGTGACCGAAATATTGGTCTGCTGTGCATCCAACCCGGTCTTGCTGATCCAGAGTGCAGGATTCATGGTGTAACTCCTTGATTAGCTGATACGCAGCAGCTGGGTTTGGGCTTCATCATTCTCTTCGGCCGTCTTCATAATTTTGACCTGGGTTTCGAACTGGCGTTGCAACCGGATCAGGTTGGTCATCTCGTCCACCACATTGACGTTGCTCCCTTCAAGAGAGCCGGCAATCAAGCCAACATTGGCTGAGGCGGCCTCATTTTGACCATCCTTGCGGCGAAACAGCCCATCCTGTCCCTTCTCCACGGCATCAGCGGCCGGATTGACCAGTTTGATCCGCTGAAAATCTTCCGGCAAGTTGGCGGCAGCCCCTTCTGGGCGACCACTGATGGTACCGTCACGATTGATCTCGAGTTTTTCCATCGGCATCGGCAGCACGATAGGCTGGCCACCGTCATCCACCAGGTTCAACCCGGTCGACGTTTGCAAATTGCCGGTCGCATTGACCTGCAAATTCCCCATGCGGGTATAGGCTTCGCCCCCTTTGGGGTCTTGCACCGCAATCCAGCCCGGGCCATCAACTGCCACATCCAGATCCCGTCCGGTGGTCATCAACATGCCATGCTGCAGATTCTGACCAGGACGCTCCGCCATGGCGAACACACGAGTCGGTAAGCCCTCGCCAAACGCCTGCATGCTTCTGGCCTGCTCAAAGTCAGACTTGAAACCCGTGGTATTGGCATTGGCGAGGTTGTTACCCCGAACAGCCAGGCTGTTCATGGTCTCTTTGGCCCCGGACATGGCGATATAAAGCAGGTGATCCATGGCATTCTCCGTCAAACAGATGACTCTGACCGGAAGAAAGCAATTAGAATGCCAACAGATGAGGGGAGGAGTGTAATAAGTGGGTTCAGGGGGATTTCGGATGTAAGGAAGGAGAGAAAGAGTGGCGTCTCCTACAGATTGATTCTTGCAAGCAGCTCAAGCAACAGCGGTGATACGCCCAGAACCCTTCTACCCTAACGGCCCAGCCACAATCAGATGGCAAGTCTCGCCAGAGAGGGGCGCCAGAATAAATCAGTTAATAAACAATGCGTTGCCTATATCAACGGCGCCAGCCAGCCTTCTTCCCCAATATATACTCATCGAGTAAGGCCATACTCGGTCAGAAATATCGTGGCAGTGAGTACAGGTGCTGTCATGTCGCTGTAGATAGTTCCGTTGACGAGGCAGATAGGGTAGTGAAATGGACGACCGCCCCTAGACGAAGTTAGCGAGGCTGATGCCAAATTCTTTGGGGTCGACGGTGTTTTCGATGCTCTCCTGCACGCCAGATTTTGCCAAGTCCAGCCATTGCACATCGAGGTAGTGGCGCTGGGTTGCGTGGTAGATCACCTTGACCAGCGGCTTGAGTGGCTGCTGTTCGTTGCGCTGCATTACGATGGCCAACCGCTGGTTGGAAAGTTGCACCAGCGTTCCTACCGGATAGACCCCCATGCACTTGATGAATTTGGTGACCAGTTCGGCATCAAAATGCTGGTTTGCCCCCTTGAGCAAGATACGAAATGCCTGGGTGGGTTGCATCCCCGCTTTGTAGACCCGATCCGCGGTGATGGCATCATAGACATCGACGATGCCGCTCATGCGGGTATAGAGGGAGAGTTGATCACCCTTGAGCCGCTGCGGGTAGCCGGTGCCATCGAGCCGCTCGTGATGGTTGGCGGCTACCTCCAGCATGGTGGGGGTGATGCCCTGGGTATTGCTGAGGATCTCGTAACTGTGCACCACATGCTGGCGCATGATGACGAACTCCTCGTCGGTCAGTTTGCCCGGTTTGTTGAGCACCTTGTCCGGGGTCATGATCTTGCCCACGTCGTGCAGCAGGCCTCCCAGGGTCAACTCTTTGAGCACACTGCGCTCCAGCCCCAGATAGCGGCCGAAGTTGGCGAGCAGAATGGCTACGTTCATGGAGTGCTCCATCAGGTAGGCATCCTTGGCGCGAATGCGGGCCAGACAGAGCATGGCATCGCCATGGGTGAACATGGTGTCCACCATCTCCTCGGCCACTGCGGCCAGCGGGGTGATGTCGATGGGTTCACCCGCCTTGAGGTGGCTAATGAATTTGCTCTGTAGCTCGCGTGCCTCCTGATAAAGACGGCGGATCTTCAGCTCCCGCCCTTCGCCGTTGGCACTGGCCCTGCGTCCCACTTGCGCGCTATTGGCATTGAGGTCGGGAGAGGTTATCGCTTCGCTCTCGGCACTGCCCAGTTTGCTGCGGGCCAGATCGATGCGCACCGTCAGCACCCCCTGTCGCACCAGATTGGCAATTTGCGCCACATTCGTCACCATTCCCATCTGGGCGATCTCCATTCCACCGGTCTGGCTGGCGATAGCAATGACATACATGCCGGGTTTTAGCTGGTTGACGGGGATCACGGGATAGGATGCTTGGGACTTCATGGATTTTTCCTGGCGTTTATTATTATGAGCATCGTTCGGATGAGGTATTAGTGATAAGTGTAACATTGGAAGACCAGCTCGTCATGATTGGTAGCCCCTTAACAGTGGCGTTGTGGCCCCCGCCCGATATAATGACGCCCCTTTACTTGTTGGACCTGAGGTTGTGAATGCGGCTTGATAAATTTCTTTGCGATTGTTCTGATTTGACCCGCTCGCTGGCCGGCAAACTGATCCGTCAGGGTGAGGTCATGGTGGATGGCATTGTGGTCAAGCAACCCGCTTTTCATATCAATGAGCAGAGCCAGATCGAATTTGACGGTGTCACCTTGATGCTAGAGCAGCGCAACCGCTATTTCATGCTGCACAAACCGGTCGGTTACGTCTGCTCAAATGAAGACCCTGATCACCCGACAGTGTTTTTCCTGATGGATGAGCCGGCGATGGGCAAACTGCATGTGGTGGGTCGCCTTGACCTCGATACCACAGGTCTGGTGCTGGTGACCGATGATGGTAAATGGTCCCACCGCATCACATCGCCGCGCCACGAGTGCGCCAAGACGTATCATGTCTGGCTTGCCGACCCGGTGAGCCCGGATGCCATCGAGCTGTTTGCCGAAGGTGTATTCCTGCGCAATGAGGATGACAAGACTCGTCCTGCCCAGCTTGAAATCCTCGACGAGTGCGAGGCCAGACTGACCATCCACGAAGGCAAATACCATCAGGTCAAGCGAATGTTTGCCTCGATCGGCAACAAGGTGGTGGGCCTGCATCGTGAGCAAATTGGTAGCCTGGTGCTGGATGATGCGCTGGCGCCGGGTGACTATCGCGAACTCACTGCTGAGGAGATCGCTCTGTTCTGATTGCGCCTGCCTTATCCGGTTTCAGTGACCGCTGAAACCCAGTACCAGTGCGGTGCCGAGTGTGGCAATCAGGGCACCAGCCCAAGCGGCAACGGATGGCCGCTCCCCCGAGTGCCACCACAACAGCGGCAGCAGTAGCACGGGAGTGGAGGAGGAGAGTATGGCCACCATGCCGACCTCGCCCTTACGCAAGGCCATCAGGATCAGGGTCATGCCCAGCCCCATCGCCAGAAAACCGTTGGTGGCGATCATGGCAAGGATCTGGCGATTGACCGGTTTGAGCGGCATAGCCAGAGGCAAGCGCCCCAGCCGCAGGACGCAGTGGGCCAGCAGGGCACTGCCCATCCGGATACCCGATGCGCTCACCGCATCCACCTCACCACTCATCATCACTGGCTTGGCGATAATGGCCCCCAGACTCTGACAAAGCGCGGCGGTCAGGCCAAGGCCAATCCCCAGCGCCAGATTGCCCCGGATCTGCTCCCACTCGTTACTGCTACTGCGTCTGCCAAACAGGATCGCCAGCATTACGCCGGCAAACACCAGCATGGCCCCCAGCAGTCGCCAATCAGTGAGTGTTTCGTTAAACAGCCACAGCCCGAGCAGGGCAGAAAACAGCGCATGACAGGAGAAGAGCAGGGCACTGCGTCTTGGCCCCAGCCGGTTCATGCAGGCAAACAGCGCTGTATCGCCAACAAAAATGCCGATCAGCCCCGAGATGGCAAGCAAGGGCAGTGCACTGGCAGTGAGTGTTTGCCAGCCACCAGTGAGCAGACTCACGCTGCCGAGCATCAGGCTGACCAGAAACATACGCCAGCGGCTGTAGGCAAATGCCCCCAGATGACGGGCCGGTTTGACCGAAATTAGTGCCGCAATTGCCCATAAACTGGCCGAACCCAGTGCCAGCCACTCATACCCCATAAAAACTCCTGAAAAAAATAGCCCGAAAGACTCCATCTCTCGGGCAAGCTCGATACAATACGGGGCGTTTTCGGGGATAACAAGAGCGGCATCAGGCATTCATCAGGCGCGCCCTCGGCCTTCCCCTCCGGCAGTGGTTTTATTCGAGGTTTTATCATGAGCTATGGTTTCTTCCCCAAGCTGGCGCAACGCTGGCTCTCCCCGCTATTGCTTGCTGTGCTGGCAGGGCCCTTGGCCCATGCAACCACAGTTGAGCAACAGCCTCTGCTTGCCGATCGGCAAACCCTGGTCAAAGGTAATGGCGGTGAGCCGGAGTCGCTGGATCCTGCGCTGGTGCGATCCGGTTTCCCGGGGGAGGCGGTCCTGGTCGATCTGTTTGAAGGGCTGGTCAGCGACGATGGGCAAGGGCATATCGTTCCGGCGCAGGCGCAGCGCTGGGAGGTGAGTCAAGATGGACTGGAGTGGCGATTCTTCCTGCGACCTCAACTGAAGTGGTCCAATGGCGACCCCTTGGTTGCCGCTGATTTTGTCTATGCCTGGCGCCGTCTGCTCGATCCGGCAATGGGTTCCCCTTCCGCTGAGCTGTTGCTGGCGACGGGCATCAACAACGGCCAATCCATTTATGCGGGGGCACTGGAACTCGACAACCTGGGGATTGAAGCGCAAAGCGATCAGATCCTGAAAATCACCCTGGAACGACCCTCTCCCTATTTCCTGCAGCTTATCAGCCAGCGCCCCTTCGTGCCGGTTAGCCAGAAGGCGATAGCCAAGTTTGGCAAGCAGTGGACGGCGCCAGGCAAACTGGTGAGCAATGGTGCTTACCGGTTAGTAGACTGGGTACCCCATGAGCGGCTTGAAGCCGAGCGTAATATCCAATACTGGGACGATCTCCATAGCCGGATTGCCCGGGTCACCTATCTGCCTATCGCCTCGCAGCATGCAGAACGGCTACGCTATGAGGCCGGCGAAATCCAGCTCACCAACAAGGTATCTCTCGGCTATTACCAGAAGATGAAGCGCGGATCCCCGGAGCGGCTCTGGGGCTTGCCGCTGTTTGGTACCTATCTCTACGCCTTCAATCTGAAGCGCCCCGAACTGCAGGATGTGCGGGTGCGTCAGGCGCTCTCCATGGCGGTTGATCGGCAGCAGCTTATTGGATCGGTGAGCGGGCAGGATGAGCCGGCGGCATGGTCGCTGTTGCCGCAGATGCCGGGTTATCCGCGGGTGGTATTGCCTGTTGCGCTGGAGGATATGCCGACTCGGCAGGCCAAAGCGGCAGCCCTGCTGTCAGCGGCCGGGTATAACAGCGCGAATCCACTCAAGCTGAGCATTACCTACAACACCGCCGAGACCCACAAGCAGATGGCGCTGGCTATCGCGGCCACGTGGCAGAAGTTGGGGGTGCAGGTCACCCTCAACCATCTGGAGTGGGGGGCCTATCAGATGGCCAAGGATAGCGGTGACTTCCAGATAGCCAGAAGCTTCCTGTTCGGCGATTACGTGGAGCCGTCAGCCATGCTGGGGAGTTTCCGCTGTCAGGACCTGCGCAACGAGAGTGGCTACTGCAATGCCGATTTTGATCTGCTGCTGGATCAGGCTGCCAACACGCTGGACAGCACGAGTCGAGTCGAACTCTATCGACATGCCGAGCAGTTGCTGCTTGAGGAGGCGCCGATCCTTCCCGTGTATCATTACAATCAGATGAGGCTGGTCGATCCCACCCTGCGTGGGCTGCCCAGCGAGAGTTTGAGAGGGACGATTGCCACCAAGGATCTCTATTTCAGCCAGCAGTGAGGAGCATTTCATGAAACTTGCCATTATTTCCGACATCCACGGCAGCATCATTGCGCTGGAGCGGGTGCTGACCCTGCTTGAGCCATGGCAGCCCGATCACTACCTGCTGCTCGGTGATCTGCTCAATCATGGGCCGCGCAACCCTCTGCCTGACGGGTATAACCCGCCAGCTGTGGCCGATCGGCTCAACGAGTTGGCCTCACAGATCATCGCCGTGCGTGGTAACTGTGATTCTGAAGTGGATCAGATGTTATTGCGTTTCCCCATCACCGCCCCCTACAACCAGCTGCTGGTCGATGAACGGCGCTGGTTTGTCAGTCATGGCCATCTCTATCATCCTGACGAGGTACAACTGCCGCCGGGCAGTCTGTTCCTGAGCGGCCATACCCATGTACCGGTATTGGAATGGCAGGGCGAGCGAGTATTGATGAATCCGGGCTCAATCTGTTTTCCGCGCGGCGAATTGCCTGCCAGTTACGGTAGCTATGAGGCTGGGGTGCTGCGAGTGAATGCGTGTGAGGATGGACGAGAGTTGCTGCGACTGGCGCTATAAAAAACGGACAGAAAAAATGCAAGGCCTGATAAGAGATGTCAGGCCTTGATACCGTAGGAGCGGGTGCCAGAGCGAGTATTGCCTTTGGCGTCATAGGTCAGGCTGTTGCGATCGCGCAGCTGACTCAGAAAGGTTGCCAGACGACGGTTGGAGACGATGCTCAATTCAAGCAGCCGACCGTTGATATCATTTTGTGCCTGGCAGGCATCCAGTTTTGCACTTAGCCGCGCCATCTCATCGGGATAGGCTGCCAGCTGTAGTGCCAGTTCCGGCATCTCTGCCAGCGTCTTGTCCAGGGTTTCTATCGCAGCAAGCAACTGCTGTTTGCGCTCGGTCAGTGCAGGCAGGGCCAGTGCCTGATGCTGCTCGAGCAAGCGGAACTCCTCTTCCAGAATGCCTTGCATCTGGGTGAGATAATCATCTTGGGTGTGCAGTAACGAAGGTAAGTCCATCATCTAAGAACTTTGTCCAGATTAGCTTCGAAACTGAACATCTTCTTGGCTACTGCATCGCTATTGACCTGATATTCGCCACTTGCGACGGCTTTTTTCAGCTGTTCGACCTTGCTTTCATTACCGGTAGACGCGGTATTGAGGGTCTGTTGCATCTTTTGCAATTGTTGCGCCTCACTGGTCAAGGAGACTGAGTCCAGCTTGACAGTAGCCGCTTTGTTTTCGGGCGATGAGGTGACTGACTTGCTGCCTGTCCCCTGGCTGTTACCGGTATTTTGCAACCGATTGTTCGCCAAGTTGTTGATATTGTTGATGGCCATTTTAGTTACCTTCGTCTGCTTTAAGGTTTGCTTACCTGTTTATCGGTGCAGCAGGTCAGAACTTTAGAAAAATTATCGAACATCTGGCATTAGAAAGTGATCGATACAGCACCTACACCACTTACTTTACCCTCAACGGTTTTGCCGGATCGAATATTGACGAGTTTGATGATCTCTCCGAAGCTGCCATCTTGCAAGGCTCGGGCCATGGTTTTGATCTGGAAGTTGTTGTTTTCTGCTGTCAGAGTGACCTGATCCCCTTTGCATACCACACACACCTGGCTCAAACGGATGGGCTGCCCCGGTTTGATTTCCCGTTTGCTACGTACCCCTATGAGTGGGGTGGGGTCGGTCAGATAGTCGCCACGGATCAGGGTTTGATCCTGATAGGCCACTATTAGTTGCGGCTCGGTCAGCAGATCCCCTTTAGCAATGGGGTTGGCGACGGTGACATAGGGTTTTTGAATGCTAACCCGTACAGGCAAATAGACATCCCAAGGTTTGTCTTCTGCACACTTAAGGTAAACCGTTGTATTTCGACGAATTTCCATTTTAGCGGGTAAGCTGATGGTTAATCGGTCTTCACAGCGGGTCAGCGGGAGTCGTTCATCCAGCGTTGCCGAGGTGACATCAGCCCGGGCATCCAAGGGCACTTCTAGCTGGCCATAAACGAACTCTTGCGCTTTTTCTTGCAGATAGGTGGTGACGTCAGAGGCATAGCTGGAGGAGATGCTACCTAAAAAGAGGCTGATGAGTAAAAGACGGTTAATCATTTTCGCTCGTTGGTCGATAAGTTGTTCACGCATATCACCATATTTAACTATGATTGCTTCAGAATCTGTTTGTGGTCACATCGATAGTCTGATGCAATCCATTACGCATGCATGATTAATGCCAAGCGTCTTTTAGGGAGTGTTTATGGCCAGTATCCTGGACTCGGTCAACCAACGTACCCAGCTAGTGGGGCAAAACCGGCTGGAGTTATTGTTATTTCGTCTCAATGGACGTCAAAGATTTGGCATTAACGTATTTAAAGTACGTGAGGTGTTGCAATGCCCGCATTTGACCGTGATGCCCAAGTTGAACTCCTGCATTCGCGGGGTTGCCCATATTCGTGGCCAGACTATTTCTGTCATCGACCTCAGCATGGCGGTGGGGAAGCGCCCGATTGAAGATTTGAGCAAGTGCTTCATCATTATCTCCGAGTACAACCGATCTGTTCAGGGTTTTCTGGTGCACTCGGTCGAGCGCATCATCAATATGAACTGGGAATCCATCTTGCCGCCTCCTAAAGGGGCTGGCCGTATCAACTACATGACCGCAGTCACTGAGGTCGATGGTGAGCTGGTAGAGATCCTGGACGTTGAGCGGATCCTCAACGAAATTTCTCCGGTATCTACTGAAGTAAGCCAAGAGTTGGTGGAAGCCAGTTCCGATCATCCGACTTTGGGGCGCCCTGTGCTGGTTGCAGATGACTCGTCTGTCGCGCGTAAACAGGTGCAACGTGCACTTGCAGCGATTGGGGTTGAGTGTGTGCTGGCAAAAGATGGTCGGGAAGCGTTAAACATGCTGCTGGAAATGGCCAAGAATGGCCCTATCAAGGATCAGATTGCGCTGGTGATTTCAGATATCGAAATGCCGGAAATGGATGGCTATACCTTTACTGCCGAGATCCGGAATAATCCAAATCTCAAGGATTTGCATGTTATTCTGCATACATCCCTCAGTGGGGTATTTAACCAGGCAATGGTGCAGAAAGTCGGTGCGAACAACTTCATCGCCAAGTTTCAACCGGATGAGTTGGCCAAAGCCGTACAAAACGCACTCTAATAAAGAAGAATCGCTGCATGAAGACACTTTCGGACGACTTATACAAACAGTTCAGCAACTTTCTGGCGGTACAGAGCGGGATTGTGCTGGGTGATAACAAACAGTATCTGGTGAAGAGCCGTCTTTCACCTTTGATGGCGCAGTTTGGCATCGAGAGTTTGTCTGATCTGGTCACTCGTGCAATGAGTGTACGAGAGCGTGACCTGAAAATGGCGGTGGTTGATGCCATGACCACCAACGAGACCCTTTGGTTTCGTGATACCTATCCGTTTCAGTTACTGACCGATAAAATTTTCCCAGAGTTGGGAAAAAGTGGTCGTCCCATCAAGATCTGGTCTGCTGCATCATCATCCGGGCAGGAGCCCTACTCAATTGCCATGACAGCCATTGAGCAACAGATGAAAAAACCCGGCACCTTGCCTGGTGGCGTTCAGATTGTGGGAACGGATATTTCGACAACTATGTTGAACCAGTGCAAGGAGGGTGTCTATGACAGCCTGGCCTTGGCTCGGGGGTTGTCACCGGAGCGCAAAAAAATGTTTTTTGAACCCTATGGTGATAGCAAGATGCGGGTGGTTGAGCGAGTCAGAAAATTGACCACTTTCCGGCCAATAAATCTGCTGGAAAGTTACAGCTTGCTCGGAAAATTTGACATTATTTTTTGTCGTAATGTGCTTATCTACTTTGCTCCGGATGTTAAGTCGAAGATCCTTAACCAGTTTGCCAGCAGCCTTAACCCAGGTGGTTATCTGATGCTGGGCGCGTCAGAATCATTGGCCGGCCTGACCGACAGATTCGAGATGATCCGTTGTAATCCAGGGATCGTTTATAAGGTCAAATAGGCCCGGTAACCGCGTAATCTGGGGGTTGTATCGACCCTTGCTGTGATACCTGAGGGAAGCATTCTGCTTCCCTCTTTCTTTATGTTTGACTTCAGAATCACGTCGATACAGGTGAAAAATGAGGATCGGCTCTCCCCGTTATGGGCAGGATCCTGTGATCTTTTTGCTATGTCAGGTGTTGCTATTTCGAACCTCGCTGCCGCGTACGCTCTTCTGGCATACCTATTGCAAGACAAATACCAAGCAGGAGGTGTGCTATGGCTCTTTCATTTGACAAGGTATTTGGTGTGCATCAACACACGATCAGCGTTCGTGCCAAGCGTGCTGAGGTGCTTTCAAGCAATATTGCCAATGCTGATACCCCGGGGTTCAAAGCCAGGGATATCAATTTTGCTCAGGCGCTGCAGGATGCCCAACATCAGCAGGGTTTTGGACTGGCAACCACTAGCGAGAAGCACTTTGCCTTGAATATGGATGCTCCAGGTACTGTGCAATATCGCAATCCGTTACAACCGGATACCGGCGATGGCAATACTGTTGACGTGCAGCAGGAACGTAGTGATTTCCTGCGTAACAGTCTTGAGTATCAAACCTCCCTGGAATTTATGAATGGCAAGATCAGCGGCCTGCTCAAGGCCCTGAAAGGAGAACAGTGATGAGTTTGTTCAAGGTCTTTGACATAGCAGGCTCGGCTATGAGTGCACAGTCTGTGCGGCTCAACACGGTTGCCAGCAATATGGCCAATGCAGACAGTGTCAGCTCCAGTGTGGAAAATACTTACCATGCCCGGCGGCCAATATTTGCCGCTCAGCTTGACCAGGCAATGTCTGATAAACAGGGGGCAGTCGGGGTTGAGGTGAAGGGCATAGTTGAGAGTAAGGCCCCTCTGCTTAAGGAATTTAACCCGAACCACCCGATGGCGGACAAAGATGGCTTCATCTTCAAACCGAACGTCAACATGGTGGAAGAGATGGCTGACATGATCAACGCGTCCCGCAGTTACCAGACTAACGTTCAGGTTGCTGACTCGGCCAAGAAAATGTTGCAGCAGACGCTCCAGCTTGGCAAGTCCTGATAGGAGGGATGCAATATGGTCGATACAACCAACAGTGTGAACGGTATCAGCCGTACCACACCTCAGACGACGACAGCCCCCAAAAAAGAGCTGGACCAGGCTTCCTTTTTGAAATTGCTCACTATGCAACTGTCGTATCAGGATCCCTTCAAACCGGTTGATAACGCCCAGATGCTCTCCCAGATGACGTCCATGTCGACGTCAGAGGGGATCAACAGTTTGTCTGCCCAGATGGGTAACCTCAATACCCTGATGACCTCCAGCCAGGCGCTGCAAGCCTCAGCCTTGGTCGGGCAAAATGTGTTATTGCCCGATAATAAAGGTTTTTTGGAAAAGGATGGAACCATATCCGGTGTTGTGACGGTCGGTGTTGAAAACAAGTTCTCGAGCGTCAAGATTACCGTAGAAGATGAAAGTGGACAGGTCATCAAGGAGTTTCCCCTGGAAGGCGAGCAACGGGGCAATGTCGAATTTAGCTGGGATGGTACAGACAAGGATGGCAAGCCAGCCAAGTCTGGAAAATATGTCATCAAAGCCAATGGCATCATGGATGGCAAGTCGGAAAGCATTAATGCCTATACATATGGCAAGGTTGATAGCGTGGTGCTTGGGAATGGCGCAAACCCGACCTTGCTAAATTTGAAGGGGCTTAACCCAATCACGCTAAACAGCATCCTGCAAATATCAGGGCCTAACCAAAACAAACCCACCCCCGAACCAAAGAGCACGTCGACAGTATCGATCTGAGGAGCTGAAAATGTCATTTAACAATGCCTTGAGCGGTGTCAACGCGGCACAAAAAGATCTGAACGTTACCGCTAACAACATTGCCAACGTCAACACCATGGGCTTTAAAGAGTCTCGTGCGGAGTTTGCCGATGTGTATGCCAACTCCATCTTTGTCAATGCCAGGACCCAGGTCGGTAACGGCGTGGCAACGGGGGCGGTGGCCCAGCAGTTCCATCAAGGGGCACTGCAATTTACCAATAACGCACTGGATCTGGCGATCCAGGGCAACGGCTTTTTTGTGACCTCCGACGGTCTGACCAACCTGGATCGTACTTACACCCGTGCCGGGGCCTTCAAGCTCAATGAAAACAGCTATATGGTCAACAATCAGGGGCATTATCTGCAGGGGTATGAAATTAACGCCGATGGTACGCCTAAGGCGGTCAGTATCAATGCAACCAAGCCGATCCAGATCCCGGACCGGGCTGGCGAGCCAGTGAAGACCACGAAGATTGAGGCAAGCTTCAATTTACCGTCTAAAGCGACCCCTTTGGTATCGGGAGCTGTACCTGATCCCGCAGCCGTTCCTCCTGTAATCGGCAGCCTATCAAACTTTGATCCAAAAGATTCGAAAACCTACTCATCCTCAACGTCAGTCGTAATTTACGATTCGCTTGGTGAACCTCATACCATCACTAAGTATTTCGTCAAAGAAGCAAGCGATGCAGATCCCACCAAACCTGCAGATCCGACCGCATGGCGTATGTATCTATATGAAGGTGGTAAAGCGATCGATGTGGATGGTGGTGTACCAACACAAATGGCCGCAACAGTACCTGCAGCTCCTTTGTGCGCACGTGTTACATTCGGCGCAGATGGTAAAATGAACACCCCAACCACACCGGCGACCATCAAGACAGAGCAATTGGGCGCCGCGCCCCCAGTAGGCGCTGGTATTATCACTAACGGTGCAGACCCCACCCAAACCGTTGAGATATCACTTGGGACAATAACCCAGTATGCCTCTCCTTTTGAAGTCAATAAGTTGTCACAGGATGGTTCCACTGTCGGCCGCTTGACCAAGGTGGAGATCACACCGGATGGCATTGTGTCCGCAACTTACAGTAACGCCACCACCATCAAGGTTGCCATGGTTGCGATGGCTAAATTCGCCAACGCGCAAGGGCTGACTCAAGTGGGGGATACCTCCTGGCGGCAATCTTTGCTATCTGGCGATGCTTTGCCGGGGACGCCCAACTCAGGGACTTTTGGCACCATCAAGTCATCCTCGCTGGAGCAGTCCAACGTGGATTTGACCTCCGAACTGGTTGACTTGATCACCGCCCAGCGTAACTTCCAGGCGAACTCCCGTTCCCTGGAGGTCAACAGTTCGCTGCAGCAGACCATCCTGCAAATTCGCTAATAGCGCAATTTAGTATCATGAGAGGGGCCGAGGTCCTGATGCCAGTCAGTTAAGCCTGACTGGCATTTTTATTGGTTTTTTTCACACTGTACTGCTGTGGCCTTGGCTTCACGCAGTGGGGAAGGGCCACCGATGGGATGGTCAAGTGCCTGGCCAGCGCTCGGCGCTAGTCAATTTCAGCGCCTTTATCAGCAAATAATCCCGCCATCACGGCAGTTTTTCTGTTTTGGGAACAAGGAGATGGGGCCGAACAGCAGCCAAGTGTGGCGACAATCCCCCCAAGTTGGTCAGTTTGTGCTATCATAGCGCTCGTTTTTTGACATCTCACTCCACGTTCGCCGCCAGATTGCCCATCGGGCTGTCTGCACGGGTCGTGACTTTGCACCATCATGCCTGATGATGTCACCTCGGATAGCGGGCTAACAAGATACTGTTAGCAACGACACCATCAAGAGCTCATGAGATAAGGAGATCGGGTAATGAAGCAATATCAAAGCTGGCTGGCTGATTATTTAATGAGTCGCCGTGACGGGGACCACGCCATGGCCTCCGAACTTGCCAACTCCATCTGCGCCTTCTGGAAGGATCAGGGAGATGAAGCTGAAACCAGTAAGTGGCAGCAGCGCTACCAGCAACACATAGAGCAGGCGCAATAAGGCCCACTAGCTCTTCACTCACAAAAAACCGGCGCACATGGCGTAATGCCGACCAGTTAAGGATCTATTGACCGATCCTTCTGAGGTGTGAAAATCCGAAACCTATTGATTGGTTTCGGATTTTTTNNCTTCACGCCACGCATGCTGCCCAGTTTTAGCCACTATCTGTAGTGGCCAACTAAATCCGACCCCATTCCCTCCGTGCTCATTATCGCCCTACTCGGTGAAGAGCATCCTTAATACCATTGGTATTAGCACCTTGATGTGGTGATGAAAGGTTCAGATCCCGGAAGGGGAACAAAGCTCAAAAAACTCCCCAAGCGATGCTTGGGGA
>NZ_NKWE01000060.1:0-40770 GCF_006243315.1 Aeromonas sobria | reverse complement strand
ACTAATTTTAAAGGCCTTCCCTAACGGGAAGGCCTTTTTGCTATGGGCGAATTTTTCCCATTGAGCAGCATTTTTGAATACAAAAGCCCGGTCTCTTGCCCGGGCTTTGTCATTTTTAGTATGCAAAACAGCCCACATCTGGCTTTTACCTGCCGAAAGAGGGCCAGACAGCCTGCCATTCCCGCCATTTAGTATCTATATCCCGGCCTTTTCGGTCGATTTGCAACCATGTGAACAGGGCTGTGGTCGGCTGTACAAACAAAAAGACCTCCCGTTGGGAAGGCCCCAGACTGATGACAAACCCCTAGAGGCCGATCCCGGGGGTTGATCTAATTACTGCATGGTCAACCAATGGACTGCACCATGCTCCGAGAACCCGCGCTCCATCCTGGATATTCGTCCTTTACCACCACGTCGGTGTGCCGAGCTGGGTAATCCGTGTAGCCCCTTGAGTTATTCGATAGGGAGGGTTCCCGCTACCTCAATGATGCCTTTTTCCCATGTGGCTTGATGTGCTTCAATCGCGGCCAAAAAGTGGTGATTCCAGTGGAAGGCCCTGCCCGCAATGGTTAGAGCCTGGCGGAGATGCGCACCTTCAATGAGGACTTTCCAGCATTGTGTCTTATGCGGTCAGGCCATAAGGGTGTTACTGGTGAGCTGGCACTCTTTGCAACTGTCGCGATCCAGCCTAAGGGGGCTGGCTGGGCAGCATCGGCCCGTACCGCAGGATACATGCTCAGGGAGGTCATTAAATATGGGCAGCTCAAAGCACGGCTGCGGATCACTACTGCATTCAGATAAGTGATGGCTAAGATCGCATGCAGTGGCTCACTCTGCCTGGCGCTGACCCATAAGGTGGGGGATGAGTGATTCAGCCAAAATCGCAGATACAAAAAAGCCCAACCGAATTAATCAGTTGGGCTATATAGATGGCGGAGGAGGTGCCCGCCGCAATCAAGTCCAACCAACTCCACGCCCATCCATCAAGCCCTTTACTATCAGTGCATTAGACGCACATGCTGTCCAATCCACCCCAATCACATATTACCACTGCGCATGCTTGGTGGCATACTGTGTGGCATATTCAATTCTCAAGGAGGTTACCTGATGGCAATCCTCACCGATACCAAAGCTCGTAGCATCAAGCCTGAAGATAAACCCCTTGCTCATGGTGGGGTCACCGGGTTGACGCTACACCCTTCTACTGCCAAGGGTAGAGGCAAGTGGGTATTCCGCTATGTCAGCCCATTGACGAAGAAACGACGTAATGCAGGCCTCGGGACTTACCCCGAGATCTCCATCGCTGACGCAGCTCGAGACGCACAGGCAATGCGGGAACAGCTGGCGAATAATTTGGATCCGCTAGAGGTCCGGCTGCAGGAGCAGAACAAGCCGAAGATCCCGACGTTGGAAGTATCGGCCAGATTGGTCTACGAAAGCTTGCTACCAGGTTGGAAGAACCCTAAACACGGTAAACAATGGATCACCACATTGGAGCAATATGCCTTTCCTACCATTGGCGCTATCTCCATTGATGCGATAACTCCAGCTCATATCGCTTCAGTCCTGCAACCGATATGGCTGACGATCCCGGAAACGGCAAGCCGTGTTAAGCAACGCCTACACGCAGTCATGGCTTGGGCATGGGCTCACGGCTATACCTCTGCAAACCCGGTGGATGTGGTGAGTCACTTACTACCGGCCCAACCCAGCAAATCCGTGCGGGTAGAACACCAGCCTGCAATGCCTTGGCGTGATATTCCCGCCTTTGTGCAAAAGCATCTGCGAACAGCGCAACAGTACGATGTAACCCGCTCCATGCTGGAGCTCTTGATCCTGACTGCATGTCGCTCAGGTGAAGTCAGAGCCATGAAGTGGTCAGAAGTAGACTTGGAAGCAAAGATCTGGACTTTGCCTGCCGAGCGTATGAAAGCCAAGCAACAACATCGTGTTCCGTTATCTCTTCGTGCCGTCGAAATCCTGAAGGGGTTAAGGGGATTACATGACGAGTTGGTATTCCCATCCCCCAGAGATCAGGTACCGCTCTCAGACACAGTGCTGACGATGTTTCTGAGAAGAGCGAAAGCGGAGAGCTGTACTCCTGGCAGAATGGCAACTGCTCATGGCTTTCGTTCCAGCTTTCGAGACTGGTGCAGCGAGCAGGGCTATGCGCGGGATCTCGCTGAACGAGCGTTAGCCCATACAGTGCAGAACAAGGTAGAAGCTGCGTACCACCGTACTGACTTGCTGGATCAGCGACGTCCAATGATGGATGCCTGGGCTGAGTTTGTGGCTGGTTATTTGCCCATTGAATAAGAAGAAAGCGGCCATTTGGCCGCTTTCTTCTATGTTCTTTTTTTTAGCTTTTCTTGGCGGGCGATGACATCTTGCCAAACCAGTGCTCAGAGAGTTTCTGCGCTTGTTTGACTTCCGGCTTGGTCATCGCTGCTTCCAGCTCATCACGAGCCTGCACGGCTTCCGGCATCCCTTCAGTGGCAGCAAGTGAGAGCCAGGCATAGGCATGCACTCGGTTACGCGGTGCCCCCAGGCCTTCCTCTCGCAATGTCCCCATTCGGTATTGCGCCATGCGATCACCTTGCTGGGCCGCCAGGCGATACTGCTTGAGGGCCAGCGCGTAATCCTCTTTGCCACCTTGTCCCAGACGTAACATTTCACCATAGGTGTACTGCGCGGCAATGAGTCCTTGTTGGGCAGCCTTGGCATAGCTGGCTCTGGCCTGCTCCAGTTCACCTTGCTCCTGCTGTAATGCTCCCAGATCGAACCATGCCTTGGTCACGCCACCGTCAGCAGCCCGAGTTAACCAATAGATCTGCTGTTTCCGGTCTACCTGCAGCACCCGCAGTAGATACTGCTGCCCACCCTTGCTGGGTACTCGTTGCTCATCGAACACAACGATCCCGGACAACGCTCGAACCCTGGCAAAATCTCGCTCTATGGACCAAGGCGAGACGCCAAACACGTCTGCGGCTTCACGGGCGCTGATTGCTCGCGGCTGTTCGTGCAGCCAATGTGCTTACTTGCAAGTAACGCGGCAAAGGTGGATTCGGATTGATAGACATGTAATTCCGTCATTACGCTGGGTGATGGGTAGGCACATTGGACTACCCATGGAGCGATTTGTTCAGGTAATCACAATAAACTTCCTGGCTAACTACTTGTCAGCAAGGCTTGGGCTTCGTCGCGTATCGCACAATATCGCTGTGTGAGGAGTGATCGTTTTTCAACTCGCCAACCGCCATATTTAGCTAGCCAGCGCCTGGGGCAACGTGGATCCCAACTATCAATGGCTTCGCGTAATCGCGCATCCAAATCGGTACGCTCTGCGTCTAAGTCTTTTATGGCTGGCATCAGGATCGGCTATGAGGAACTCGGTGGTTATCGTAGTGCTGACGAGAGGAATTGAACTGGTGACCTACTGAGCTAAGCCAGCATCATGCGCATGCTAAAGGATGTTTTGAATAATGTCATTAGAGCTGGCCTCTGTCATGCGACAGATCATTACCTAGTATTCCTGGTTCGTCACAACGAGAGCTGGCACTAATTAGCCACGAAGCACGTAAAAAGAAAGGCCACACCGTGAGGGCATGGCCTTGTCTATTTAGATGAGGAAGTCATCCAGCTGACGACCTTGCTCGAGCTGTTCAGCCAGGAACTTGGGTGTGCGGCCCTGACCGGTCCAGGTTTTCTCTACGCCATTCTCAACGTAACGGTATTTCGGGGGCCGAGGTGCTCGTTTCGCTTTAGCCGCAGTCGCTGCTGCTGGGGCACAGCCTACCAACTCAGTCGGGTCAATACCAGCCTGAGCCAACATCGCTTGGAACTCAGCCAGCTTTTGCTGACGTTCTGCATTGGCTGCTTGCTCTTTCTCTGCCTGCTCTAAACGCTCCAGATAAATCGATTCAATCTTCTCGTGGGCTTCTTTTACTTGTTCCAGAGACAACTCGCGCATTGCTGCGCGTAGGCTACGGATGTTCAACAGCACTTTCAAAAATTCACTCATAGATATCCTTTAATTAAATACTAAAAACCATACAGCCAGTCATCTCTATAGTTCACAACATGGAACATCATACTGCGATATAAGACTTTGCGAGGAGTATAGGATAGTATCATTGTGATAGCGATACAAGCAATCCAATATATACAAGCAGCCGTGACACCGAATGCCTATCAGGTCCTACCATCATAATGCCTACATGAACTTACTTACCCCATGCCCTCACGGGCATTATAGATAAAAACACATGGAGAAAATAAATGACTTCGTTTTTTAAATGGATGCCACCAAGTGTGGATAAATATATCTATAGAATATACCAAGTTCTGATGTACAGCTTGTCAATAAATTTAATCATAGGTGTTTGGCAATTATATTCACCAGTATTAATTTATATCTAACCATGACTTTATATTCATGTTCGCAATTAGTTACGTACAGATCCGGTAATAAAATATGCAAGCCAAAAAATAACCTCTATTGAGTCCTCTCGTGTGATATTTTTGATATTCGTATCAAATAATATCTGTGAATATCACATTTATAACACTGGTGGTTAAAAATCAGAACCGACTTAGATAAGGCTGGCGGAGCTTACCATTATAGCCCGCTAAATAACTGATCCTAATAGTGCTACATCTTGCCGGAAGCCTTGTGGCGTAAGGCATTTGTGCAATCTGGCGAGAAAGCCTGAAGTGACAAGGCTTAGCGCACGATGCGTGCTCCATGTCACTTGTAGAAGCTGTACGAGTGCAGTGATCTACTATTCGGAACAGCAATTTAGTTACAGAAAACGAATCATTTGATGCCAACACGAGACTCCTCTCCGGCAAAGCCGGAGAGGAGTCAATTGCGCACATCTCAGTTTTTTGGTCTGAAGACATCACTGTTTTTTGTGCTTTTCGTCTAACGTTTGATGGTATTGATAAGCCCGAAACAACAACTCTACCACTCGTGTATTTTTACCTAACTCAACAATGTTTTCGACATTATCACCAGGGACAGAAAAAAATGTGATAATGGTTAAGTGATCTAAGAGGCAGACCCCTAGAGATGAACCATCTACACAATGGATGAGATTTTTTGTTAGCTCTCTTCTTGTAATTATTTTTGCATGGAATAGATTTCTTGCAAAAACAATAGGCTCCACATCAGTGCTTACATTATCAAGACCCAGAAGTATTTTTCCACAAATGTTATTCAGATTATCGAGTAAATTATGTATAATTAAAGGAGATGCATAATTAACCTTTAAAAGGTTAACCTTGGCAACACTTTCCACACCATCTAAATAACTTTCATTTATAGCTGTGTGGCGTGCAACCGTAAAGTTATAACTATAGATAGCTTGAGCTATAATACTGTTGTAGGTATTTCCACCACGAATAATTGAGAATCTAATGTAATTATCTATAGAAAGCCAAGCGTCACTACATTCATTACCATCCGAATATATAACGTGAGGTGACTTAATAACAGGAATGGCTATCATACCCTGGTGGTTTATAATATCATTCACGAGTGGATTCATTGATTTATTCTTAATGCGTTCTCTTTTTAACAAATAGGTCAGACCTATTTGAAGAACCGCAAAAGCATACTTTATAAAGCCAAATAGTGGAAGTTTACCTCTGTCGTTGCTTATAACGCTATCCAAAGCAGCATTAGCATCACCACACTTAATAAAGTTAAGTGCATCTATAAGTGGTATATATTGACAAAAATATGAATTTATCTCTATGTTATTTGACTTGTCTTTTATAAGGCTAGTAATGTTCGCGACTTCAGCTATATTGAATACAGTAAAATTAACAGATTTAGCCTGTTCGAAAATGTCTTGTTGACTGATAATCATCGGTGTATTTAATTGAGGAGGTAAGGATACCATTTTAGACAAGTAATTTTCTTCAACAACAAGTGAATGCAATAACTTCTGTAAGTGATCGGGGATACCAACGAATAAATATTTATTTGCAGTTTGCTCTTGGATGTAACCAAGTATTTTTTTGACATTTTCCAATCGTTTATCACTTAAAATCTTCTCAGGCCTCATGTTGAAAGCATGACATTTTATAATTTCAATGGCATTAACTTGTTGGTAATTGTCATTAATAGCGTAATCTATGCTCATGAATAGACTGTGAATGTTTTCATCATCCCCATCAATAATACTGTTGTAAATGTCGTAAAAATGACCAAATTCTTTTGTTTTCTTTCCTATATCTTGCAAAATTATAATGGCAGTATAGGCTGCCTTAATTTTTTCTATAATCTCAATGAGTTTATCTATTATTGTTTTTTCATAGCCCTTCTTAGATAAATTACCGATGCAAGTTTCAATGCGTTCATATAAAGTCACACAGGTCTGATTTCCATTTTTTGGAAGTCCATCCATGTAATCAATAATCTCCGGGATTATTATTTCAGGCTTTATGCAAGTTCCATAATTAATTCCAGGGGATAAATCAGTCGATATAAACAGGAAGTTGATATATTCTTTTAAATATTTTTTAGCAACATTTTTATTTTGCATTTTAACACCGGAATATAGCTTGACTATACCCTCCATTCTTAAAATGCGGTCCAGATGAGTGTAGATAGAACTTTCTTCCCCATACTCACAAAAAATGCATATATCAATAGCTATTATAGGTATTAATATGGTCCTGACGTAATATCTATCTTGGTCGTCAGTAAGCGCTGATATAAAAAGACTTTGATGTGCCACTTCGTTATATATACATTCTAATATATCAACATGATTCGATGCCATAGAGGGCGGTATATTACAACCAGCATGTAGATGCTCACATATCCTCTTCAGTCTTGGCAAGTGACCATCTGTATCACATATTGATTGAAAGTATTCACGGTGTGCATCATAGGGTGACCTACTTATTTGTTGATCTTTCCGAGACTCATCATGATGAGCAAGAGCAAGTGTGTCCGCTATGGAATAAATTAATGCAGCAAAAGGATGTGTCTTCATCGTTTACCTATTGGATCGGCGTAAATTTACATCACGGATTATCTCACCTCTTATACCTGCACTGCTATCCATCTTATCGTCTAGTCGTGTCGTGCCCTTCGCCAGATGAATGATTTGTCCTTACCCACCTCACGCGGCAATCGCAGTTAACCAATGCAGTTCATGTGCAGAAGCCACTGCACAGGTTAATGAAAATAAAAGCATAATATAATCAATAACATACTGACTGCGCCATCATTTTCCCGTTGGGTTCGCAATTTGCCCCCTGCACGGGATGCCACGGGAAAACCATAATGCGAGCTCATTCGGTCACACAGTAGAAGGAGAGCACGCAATGCCACACACCACAGATCGCATCATTAGGCTGCCAGAACTCACAGAGATGATTGGTCTAGCCAGATCAACCATTTATGACAAGCTAGACATCAAGTCAAAACGTTACGACAGCGATTTTCCGCAAGCAATAAAGCTGGGTTTGTCAGCTGTCGGCTGGCGTCAAAGTGACGTCAACCAATGGATTGAAAATCGTTCAAAAAAATCAACTAAAGGATGTGAGAAATGAATATTCGCCGAGAAATCAGGAGCGCTATCGAAAACTTGGATGAAAAAATCCTAGCCCCCTTGGATGATGTTTCTCACGCAACAAAAGCACCTGAGTTTATGATATTAAGTCAGATGCTTTCAGTGATGAGTATAGCTGCGCAACCTTTGGTTGACATTAGAACACCTGTGGGTATGCAGTTACCTGTTTCACTGTATTTTCTCATTCTTGCCGCATCCGGTGAGCGGAAAAGTACGGTTGATAAGTTATTGATGAAGTCTATCCGTGAATATGAACTCTCTTTGGCAACAAAGACAGAAGCTACATATGCGAATTATGTAATAGAACTTGAATTGTGGGAACTGAAGCAAAAGGCTCTAAAAAAATGCTTAGAAAAAAATCATCATGATAGCACTACCTTTAACGAAGCTGCCGAAGAATGGCGTTTACATCAATTATGTAAACCGATTCAACCAATCACTAGACGAGTGCTGATAGATGATATTTCAGGTGCGAAACTGAAAATGATGCTATCAGAAAAAAATTCCTCATTGGCACTGACTTCAGATGAGGGGGGGACCCTACTATCTAGCGAGCTGATAAAAGACCATTCACTTTTTTGTTCGCTATGGTCTGGGCAAACGATAAGAATCGATAGGGCCAACAACACTGAGATACTAATTGATGGTGCTCGCCTCACAATAAGCATCCAGGTTCAACCTGATATATACACATCATTTAGAGAAAAAAGTGGGGCTTCATTCAGAAGCTCTGGACTTGATGCTCGTTTTTTGTTTTGTGAACCAACATCTGAGATTGGCAATAGATTTGAGGATGAGTCTGTAGATAGTGACTTGCCATTCCAGGGCTTAAATGCATTGTGCAATTTTAATACAAGAATTGAAGCTTTGCTGAGAGAGGGGGAAGCTTGTATAGCTCGTCACTGTTTGAAAATGACAGATAATGCCGAAATATTGTGGCGTCAAAAATTCAATGAGATTGAAGCTCATATGCAACGTGGTGAATACCTGATGGACTATACAGATTTTGGCTCAAAGTTTATGGAGCAGGTTTCACGTATCGCAGCCGTTCTTCATGTTTTTACTCACACTGACTATAAAGAGCACTCTGTTAATTACAAAACTATGGATATGGCTATTCACTTGACAGAAATATACTTGCATCAGGCCTTGGAAATTTTTACAAAGCCTGACAAAAAAGATCTGTCAGACCAAAAAGATGCTGACACATTACTCGCCTGGATTAAGCATAACTGGCGGAATAAGTGGATTTTAAAAAGTGACATAAGACGAAGTGGCCCCTATTGCATGCGTGATTTAGGCAGGTTAGATCGCGCAATTGAGATCCTTATTGCTACGGGAGACATTTATTGCTTCAGGAGAAAGCAGTCCCTGCTCATCTCCTTGTCATGGGATAGACATCCAAGTTACATACGTGACCGTTATAGGCTGGAGGAAAATTGTGGACGAATTAAAGGGTTGGTCCCCTATTACGGAAAATATAAATCAAAAATGCCATTGCGTATTCAACGCACACGTAAATTATTAGATGCATTCTGTTGAATGAGAACTCTCGACATAAACGATAAGCTATGCATGCAAGTCATCTGAGATATTTCTAAAGACATATATGAATCCATAAGTTTACAGAAGCCTGAATTCCATATATTTAGTGTTTGCACTATTTTTAGTGCACATAGTTACATATGCATAGGTTGAAACCAGCATTATTAACTTACCAATGAAATCCATTTGGTTAAGTGGTTTATATTATTCATTAATCAATTGCTATTCATTAATCAATTACCCATTAATCAATCAATTGAATTCATTCATCAGTCAATATCAATAGGATTGGCATCCACCAATCCTATTGCCACTCTTCATTGAGGAACTACTCGTGTCTACAGACATACTGGACTTCATTAAAGACTTCGAATCTGACTATCCATCATTCAGCATCCATGCTTTCCAAAAAGCAATGGATGCAGTAACCAAACACTACTATCAATACCAAGAGGCTAAATCAGCTCAACCCTCAGTTGAGCTATTTCTAAAATCCTTCTATCAGTACCGAGACCTGAATGTATTTGACAAATGTTTATCTGCTGAAGCACGCAGTGAACTTTTGACTGAGCTAGAATACGTTCTAGAGGATTTCATGAGTGATCTGATGTCACCGCACCATCAACTACGGCTACGCAATCTGAGACGTTCTGAGAAGCGTAATAGCGCAAGTATAAAATCGTATGTAGATGAACTATTTGCCAAGCATGCAAAACTACTGGTTGTACGAGTAGATTTCCACTTTAGAGACTCAGTGACTATCGAAGAAGCTCAAGAGGAACGAGAGTGGTATTTACGTTCGGTTAAGCGAGAGTACAAATCACTGGTCGGTTATGTGTGGAAGTTAGAATATGGCAAGCACCGGGAATATCATTATCACATTGCATTCTTCTTCAATGGCAATATTGTGCAGAACGATATCCGGATAGGCCGTTTATTAGGTGGAGCTTGGAAAGCTGGTAGTTATCACAATTGCAATGCTGATAAGCAAAAGTACGAAGAATGGGGTACGTACGGTATTGGAGAGGTGCATTGGGATGATTCGAACAAACGGCAGAGGCTATTAGATCATGCCCTGAACTATTTGTTCAAAATGGATGAGAGGTTACTGGCTACGATGTTTGAGCGTTCCCGTAGCGTAGGCAAGATGGAGGTGCCTCACAGAAGCAGTAAAGGTGGGAGACCGAGGGTTCTCAGGGTCTCTCTGGAGTAGTATCTTATTGGCTCCCGACCTGGAGTCACGAATGACCATCGAGCAACTTGCCAGATCCACACGCAGCGTCTTTGAGCTGCACTACGAGAGCCTAACTGGTCTGCCCTTCTTCACCAGTTTCCCCCTGAACTGCTGTCAGGGGGCCTCTGTGGTGTTTTAAGCTATATCTTACTGGGGAGATGGGCCAGCTGACTGGAGATCCAGTCGTGGATATCACCGGGGGTTGCAATGACAGTCTCCAGACTGAAGCGTTTCACACAACAGGCCACTTCTGGGTAATCCTGATCCTGAGTGGTCCAGACATCATGCTTAGCCCAAGGATACTCTTCAGCAATGTCATCCCAACTGTACGCAGCATCTTTCGTGTAGCAGTACAGATGCAACTCCAGTGAAGAGGAGCCAGTATGCGGGTCGTAGTCCATTGCCTCCGGTGCTGCATCGATGAACGCATCATCAGTGTTCAGGCGGAAGTAGAGCACGATGTCCCCTTGTTTCGCATGCTCCGACTGACCGCCTCGCTGGTAGCAGTAGAAGGACTGAAAAAGGGGTAAGAAGCTCCAAGCCGCTCGCGAAGACGGTTTAGAGGTGCTTTTTCCGATACCCTCGCCCTCCATGCTTCCCCAGAAACGAAAGTTGGCGTTGGCCGCTTCGCTCGCTAGTTTATCTAATTGCGGCAGGATCCGTTCATAAAAGCCCTCGAGCAAACGGTGAGCATGTCTGACCTGAGTGACCAGCGATCGTGCTTGGGATATTTCCATTTGTTATCTCCTTACTAACTCCAGTGTTGAAGTTGTTCGATACCAGTAGCCAAGGGCATGGCATCAGCCTTGTCCACCATCGGCAGCCAACTTGGGATAAGCGGAGCCATACCATAAAGTTCGAATGCGCTCTGCCAGTCACGCAGGATCGCTTTATCCTGACGAGTGCTAAAGAGCTCATTCTGTCGTAGCCAGCAGCGAAGCGGCTCCCATTCACAGGCAGACATGCTCTCAAAGCGCTCAGGTAATTCCGTCTGTTCCAGTGGTCTTGGTACTACGTTGCCCAAGGCGATGTAGTAGATCGTTTCATACTCGGCATAAGCCTCTTCAGTCGTGATGGCGTCCATTTGGTTAAACCACTGCGCTTGATACTGCGCTCCGCCGAATGGGGGTTTTACCTCAATGACGAATAACTCCCGAGCGAAGCGAAGAACTACGTCAGGTTCAACCTGCTCACCCAATGAATTCCTCAAACTAGGCCACAGATCTAACTCCATGAAATCTGATAGGTCGAGTTGCTGCCGCCCAAGCAGGAACGCTAATAGCGCCGATAATGCGCTATCTGAAAGATATGGGATTCGTCCAAAAAACGTCGCGGTGAGCAAGTCTTCACTGCGATGAAACACATCGCACCAACGTTGCGATTCATCCTCACGCCCAATCCGTCCAGCCTTACTACTCAAAATCGCTTGTAACATTTCCCCTCCAGCTTTTACTGCAGACCTAAGACATGATCCTCTCACCTTTCGATGATGAATACTCTGTAATAGCACACCAACTGAGCCTCCGATAAACCAAATCTCAGACATATGTTATCTCCATGAACCTACCTCAGGGACTGCCGAAGCAGTCCCTTTTTTCATTGGAGATCTCTATGGCTCATTTGATTGATTCCATGGCCTACACCGGCCAAACCCCTTGGCATGGCCTCGGCAATGTCTTACCCCCACAACAGTCCCTTGATGTCTGGCTGCAAGCCGCCGGGATGGACTGGACCATCGAGCAAAGCGATGTGCTGTATCTGGACTCGCCTGATAATCCCATCCTTCACACCTACCCCGACAGTAAAGTGCTCTACCGCTCCGATACCTTGGCACCACTGTCGGTGGTCTCACAGCGCTACAACGTGGTACAGCCCCATGAGGTGCTGCACTTCTATCAAGATTTGGTGGAGGCCGGTGGTTTCGAGCTGGAGACCGCTGGCTCACTCAAAGGTGGCCGCAAACTCTGGGCCTTGGCCAAGACAGGCCAGGATCTGATGCTCAAAGGCGGTGATCTGGTGAAGTCCTATCTGCTGCTGGCGACCAGCTGTGATGGGACGCTCTGTACCACGGCGCAATTCACCTCGGTGCGGGTAGTCTGCAACAACACCCTTCAGGTAGCAGTAGGTAACCAGTCCGCCGCCATCAAGGTGCCCCACTCAACCCAGTTTGACGCTGTAGCAGTGAAACAGGCTCTGGGGCTGGGGGTAAGCCAGTGGGACCATTTCGGTCAGCATGCTCAAGCGCTCAGCCAACGCCCTGTGGCACCTCAAGAGGCTCTGCGCTTTTTCAGTGAGTTGCTGGCACAGCCTCTGGATGAAGAGAGCATTGTACTCACCCGGCCTGTGCAGCGTTTACATGAGCTCTATCAAGGGGTGGGAATGGGGGCAGAGTTGGCCAGTTCGCACAACACTGCATGGGGGTTGGTCAATGCGGTGACCGAGTATGTCGATCACCATCGCCGTACCCGCAGCCAGGATCATCGGTTGGACTCCGCCTGGTTTGGCCAAGGCGCTCAACTCAAATCTCGTGCCTTGGCACAAGCCATCACCTTGCTGCAGTAGGAGGTCACAACATGTCCGCATTGAACTTTGGCGACCACCTTATCTCCCCGCGTATCGGTTATGAGCACCACGGGATCTACGTTGGTAACAATATGGTAATCCACTACCAGGGCCCCTTCTCGGGACACGACGCTTGCCAGATTGTCCGCTCCAGGCTCAGCCAGTTTTCCCAGGGAAATGACGTCCGAGTCCAGCAGCACCCCTATCGTTACTTCAGCAGGGAAGAGGCGGTCAATCGTGCCCGCCATCGTCTGGGGGAGCGCAGCTACAACCTGCTGTTCAACAACTGCGAGCACTTTGTGCTGTGGTGTATTGAAGACCGGCATCACTCACCTCAGGTCACCCGTGCCGCCCAAACGGTAATCGCCTCCCAGGTGGTGAAAACCTCGGTCGGAAAGCTGGCCTCCACGACCGGAGCCGGGCTGACCAGCGCCTATGTCAGTAGCACCGCTGCGACGTCCACTACGGCCTCCCTGGTTGCGCTTGGGAGCGCGCCTGCCTGGGCACCAGTGGCTGTGGGTGTTGTCGCGGCTTACGGTGTTCACAAACTGTGGGATTGGTTAACGGACTAACCGGCCAATCAGCGTCGTCATCATTTCCATCACCAGTTGCCGGTCATCATTACTCAGCGTTGCCAACTGCTGGCTGAGGATGATGGCCTGCTCCTGAGGGCGGGGGCTGGTTTCACGCAGCAAGTCCACCAGCTCACAGTCAAATATGTGAGCCAACTCAGCCAGTCGAACGATAGTGGGAACCACAATCCCCCGCTCCATGCGCGATACCGCTTCCATCCCAATCTGCAGTCGTTCCGCGACTTCCTCTTGGGTCATTCCCCGTTGTTGACGTTGATAAGCAATAGCTCTGCCCACTGCTTTGGCTAACGCGTCCTGATTGATATCCATCACACCTCCAGATTCAACTTTTAAAGTTGACACCCGGACTTGTTGACATGAAGGACTCAAAACGATGAGGATCGCCCTTAATGGTTGATTTTGGTTGAGGCTGGACCGAATGGGTCGAATTACATCAAGACATTTTAGAAGGAAACAAACATGAAAAAATCCATGCTATTGCTAGTAATGCTGGCAGCCACTCAGCAAGCACATGCCCTCAGTGAGTCAGCCGCTGATGCCCCAGGCTGGAAGCAGTTTGGTAACGCAGCTGAGGGATTCAGCTACGGTGTCTATAACCGGGCGGATTCATTCACCATTCGGTGTCACCCAAACAAGCCCGCCACCATCAATGTGGACATCATGAGTGTCGGAAAATACGGCTCTCAGGACTATCAAAGTGATTTCGTTTTTGAAGTGGATGGCAAGATCTTCATTGGTCACCGGGTTCTTCAAGACCAGAAAAGTTTTGAGGAACTCTGGACCGCACTGAGAAATGCGAAAGAACTAGGCGTATATCAACGCGAAAAAGGCAGCCGCAAATTTTCGTTCCCAACAGCGAACATTGCAAACACGCTACCAGCGCAGGGCTCGCCAGGCTTTCCTTGCCAATCACAAGAGACCTATGACGCCGCCGTCCTCGACGAAGACCTGGCTAACATCGAACCGCTGAAGGAGGGCGATGTACAGTTGAGAAAACGCGGTAATCCCTATTACGGCAAGACGACCTGGAACAAGTACCTGCTCGATATCACCAGCCGCAGCAACCGGATGGTGATCACCGATCTCAAGATCAACCGGGGTAGTTGCACGATCAACCCGCAAGCCAAGCTGCCCTTCCGGATGGGCTTTGGCGGCAAGATCACCTTATCGATGCAGCCAGCTGACTGTAATCCCCTCGAGGTGACGGTGACCACGCTGGGGGGCGAGCAGACCTTGTCGTTTGACCAGTAACGATGAGTGGCGATGCCCGCCATCTCCTAGATAAACAACCTACAACATTGAAATATAAGGAAATGACATGTCTGCCATTAATGAACTGAAAGATAAGTTGAATACAAAAACACTAAACTTTGTCTTGTTGGGCTTGGTGACCGGTAGCATCTATAACATTCTGTGGATGAATAAAGCGACGCAAGTCATCGCTGAGTCAACCAAGACCAAATTGGTAGATAACACATACATTATTTGGGTCAGCGTCTGTCTTGGTATGAGCTACCTGCTGTCTGGGACGGGGGACGACATGTTGAGTGTGCTGTCAGGCATTCTCACCATTGCCAGCATGGTGTTGCATATCGTGTGGGCATTTAAAGCCAGAGCTGCACTGACATCTTATGCACTGAACGAGCATCGCATTGACCTCAAGATGAATGTGTTTTACACCATCATCTTTCACATTTTCTATATCAATTACTGCATCAATGACTTACCTGAGGCAGAGCGGAAGCAACGGATCCTGAGTGGCCAGACAAGCCCTGCTGTAGAACGTTGATCCACCCCCTCCCCATTGGCAGCCTGCTCGGCTGCCAATTTTTATTCTTATTCATGCCTCAGGATGACACATCAATGAACAAAGCATTATCGATGCTGCTGGCAACCACGGTGCTGTTTGGTTGCTCAGATGTTAAAGAAAAACAATTTATCGCGGGATGCCAATCCAGCGGCGCACCGACCCAAGTTTGCGAGTGCATTGCGGATGAGCTGGATGGGAATTTTGAACATCCGACAGAGCGAGACCTCATTGACGCATCATTTGCGTGTCGTAAAACTTTTTCAAAGTAACCCCGATGGGATCTAAGCCAATAGCGATTGCCCTGTCATCCGTCACAGGGGGCATAAACGCTATATGCAACAGCGATCCGCATTAAAGTACAAAGGACTTCATCATGAAGACAAAAGTCATGATATTGGCGGGCTGCTTATCCTTGAGCGCTCATGTCACAGCTCAAGAGCAAGGGGAGTGGTACAGCTGGTTTGGGCCGGGTACGCAGGCCAATTATTCCATTGATGTCGATGGTGACACCACATTGACCATCGTCTGCAAAGATGCTGAACCGGTCTCGATGTTCGCGACGGTCAAGGGCAAAGAGTATGGCTCCGGAGAGCGTGATTTTAAGCTGATGATCGATGGTAACGAATACCTCAAGCCACCCTATCAGTTAGCGCAATTCGACCAGTTTTGGGACCAATTGCGTCAAGCTCAGACGCTCTATGTCACTACGCGACGTGGTGTAACTGAGATCCCGACAAAGGGGATTGATGTCCTCCCGGCATCAAACAGCCCAGACTACAGCTGCTATACCCAGCCGACCCGTGACGAGGTGAGTGGTCAACCACTGACTTCATCGGAAGCGCTCACTGAGGAAGAGGCTGACAGGGTGATCCAGGCTGCCACACAAGAGAATGATATCGACTTGGATCAGTTTGCCGTCCCTGCGACGACGGCAGATATGTCACAAACGCAAATGGGTGACAGGCACCTTTCCGCAACGGATGAAAGGCAAGCATGGTATGAGCGTATGTGGTACTCGGTGACTGAGCGCCTGGAACGTATTTACCACAAACTGCAACGCACAATGAGGACGATAGCCCGCATTTTTACCGCATAGCCTGATTGACGACACAGACCACGAACCAGAGGGAGGTCAACGCCTCCCTCTCTCTTTTTCATCCGTTCAGGAATACCCGATGACAATCCCCTTTCGTCAGGGTGGCTTTGCCCTGCCCGTTGACCAAGCATTGCTGGTTCAGCTTAACCAGGAAGTCGCTAAAACCGAGATCAATATCGAGCGCTTAACCCAACTGACCTTCAACTTTCGCAGCCCCACCTACAGCCCCGAGCAGGGAGGGGCTCACCCGGTCGAGATACGTCTGATACGCGGCCTTGATGGCTGGCTGTTCGATTACGTCACCGACTTCAGCTACCAGGGACTGGGCCAGGATGCCGAGCTCTGCAAGGAGCTCGATTTCAACTTCCTGGATGACGAACACTATCTGCAAGGGTGGGGGCCTATCCAGCGCTCAGAGGCCCATGAGTTATTCACCCTGTGGCAGACCAACTTTGTTGCCTACTGCCGGATGGCGTACTTCACCGTCACGGTCAGTGGGGATTAGGAGGTGTGTGATGACTAACGAACTGCCGCTCTCCCACACCTCACACCAGTGGCTGGGACTGGTTGCGGCCAAGGCCAAGCTGCAGCCAACTCGCCAGGGCGAGCGCTGGTTGCTGCACCTCACTCCTGGTAGCCCAAACGCCCGCACTGTCACGCTGCATTTGCGTTGGTCTAGCGTGCAGTGGCAGCTGCTCTCCCTCACCAATGCCGAGGACTGGCACACCATGAGCCAGCCGATAGATGAAATCTGTATGGACCCTAAGCGTCGGTGTTTTTGGCGCTGCCAGGCTGGCCCCGTCCCACTCTCTGAGCAGCCCCGTGTGTTGGCAAGTTTCCTGGCTGACCTGCAGCGTACCTGCACTCATCACGGTTATCGTGTGGAGAGTGACCCCTTACCCCAAGAGGAGGCACAAGATGCCAAAGCAACCGGTAGCCGTTGAACTTGAAGCCATCAATCGTAATGGCGAGACGCAGGTGGTGCGTGACAGTGGCCTGGCCGTGCAAGGCTACAGCGTTTATCTACGGGCCGTGGAAGCAAGCGGATTGGCACTGGCCACCTGGGTTGCTGACTACGACACCATAGGACCGGCTTACCAACTGGCGGAACGGCTAAGCCTCGCACTGGCTATCCCGTTGAACATGTTGGTCCCCGAACCGCTGATGCCGGAACCTACAACAGTTGGAGCTATCTGCAACACCAACTGAATAACCTTTCGAGCCAACCAACATCCAACCTTTGACCTCGGCACGCCTCGCGCTGCCGGGGTCTTTCTTTTTCAGGAGAACACCATGCGTTACCACAAGCTGAAAGCCGGGGAATGCCCCGGCACTTATGTCGTCACCAACCCCGTGACCGAGCAAGACCTGCTGCGTATCGCCAACCAGATTGCTCGTAAACGCCTGGCCAAAGGCACCGCCATTACCAGTACTACAGAGGCCTCAGAGCGACTGCAAACCCTGTTGCAGGACCGGGAGCATGAGGTGTTTGGGGCACTGTTTCTCGACTCCCAGCATCGCGTGTTGGCCTTTGAGGAGCTGTTTCGCGGCACCCTCGATAGCGCCAGCATCTATCCACGGGAAGTGGTCAAAAGGGCCTTGTTACTCAACAGTGGCGCCATCATCGCAGTGCACAATCATCCCAGCGGTGACCCGGAACCTAGCCAATCAGACCGGGTATTCACCCAGGCCCTCAAAGAGGCCTTGGCGCTGGTCGATGTGCGATTGCTCGACCATCTGGTGGTCGGTGCTGAGGGCGTGGTATCCCTGGCCGAACGAGGTCAGCTATGAACCTTATCCCAAATAAAGCACACCTCACCGCCCTCGATATCCTCCTCGAGCTGAGCGGCTGGCTGGCAGATAACGTCCAGATGCAGGCAGAGCCCGCCATCGTGGCTCACCTGCCGAGTGGCTACCTGCTCACCCAGAGCGATTGTGTCGAGGCCATTGATACCCGGCTCCATCAGCTACGCCATTAGCAACGCCAAGAAGGGACAAGCACCATGCGATTACTCAACCCCTATTCCCTCGAAGAAACGCTCGAGAAGCTGCGCCATGGCCTGACAACCGCCAGCAATGAGAATGCGCTGACGTTGCTGGAGAAGGCAGTCACCAAGGCGCGTGATGACCCAGTTTATGCCAGGCAGCTTGAAGAGACCTTGCTACGTGGCTCCACCATCGAGATACGCGAGTGTCTCAGCTGCTTTGGCGACTACTTCGAGCGATCCCGAGACGCGCCGCCCTATTACCCGCATCACGATGCCGCCAACGGCATTGATTGTGCGATCTACGCCATCCTGTTTGATGCCGCCCATCCCGACACACTCCAGATCACCAATAACATACGGGGCGATCACGCCCAGCCCCCAAACTCGGATCAACAGCGCCAACACCATGACCCGGATATCCCGACATAACCCACAAGGCCACCTCACTACAGGTGGCTTTTTGCATTTCAAGGAGTCATCCCCATGTCTGCTTTCATGATCGATCGCCAGGACTACCTGGCCTTTGCAGTACAGTTGCACCGCTTTTGCAATGCCCCGATGCCACCGCACTACACCCTTGAGTTGCTGCGCTCCCTCTGGTGGCTGCCGCCAGCAGACACGACCAGTACCTGGATGTGGCGGGTTGACCGGTTAGTGCGGCTGATGATGCTCGCCAATCGGCGGGCTGTCTGGCATCGCTATCAACTGGGGCGTCAGCAGGACCGCAAGGAACCACGTCAGCACCGATCGACCAAGCTGAGTCTACTTAAACCTGCCCATCGCTATCACCAGGCACCACTTACTGATGCCGAACTGGTGGCGATCTACAAATTCACCTGCTGCGCCCTGTACCAATCGAGTGAATGGAGCGGGAGCCCTGAGCATGCGCCCCGGCTGGTGAAGGTAATACAGCAGTTGCAGCAGGCGCTGGCGCAAGACGTGCTGACCCGGTTGTCATTGTGGGAACAAGCCCCTTGGGGAGAGATGTAATGAACCTTTCCATCATCCTGACGGTGACAACCTCACCATCGAGCTCAACCGCCCAAATAGCACAACGTATCTCTGATGACATGACACACCTGCATCAGCGTTTGGGGGATGCAGTGAGCGATGAACTGGGCATCAGCATCAGTTATCTGGTCGAGCAGTTTGCGCTGCTGGCAGCGGCTTACCGTTCACCTGCAGAAAGAGAGAAACACCCATGATCGAATTCAACGATAGCTTCACTCAGGTCGCAGTAGCTCAGGCAATGAGCGCACATAGCGATTTGCATCGGCTCATTACCTATCAGCTCACCTTCCCGAAGTGGGCACACGACTATGACGAGACCGGCAAGCGCACTGGCCCCGACAAGATCAAGCCCGTGCCAACGATGCACAAGACCACGCTGTTCGTGAGTCCACTGGACATGGTGGACAACCAGCCCCGCGAGATTAACTTTGCGTGGTGGGAGCGTGAGTGCAACGACCTCGGCTATCCCGTTGGGGAGTGGCGACGCACCATTGTGGGTGCCTACTTCAACCACGGCACCAACGACAACCCAAACTGGAGCAGCCACACATGAGCATCTTCGAGCACATGACATGGGGACTGGGCACCCCGAACCTGCCCAAGCTGGGGGCTCGAGCCATTCTGCAACGTGGTTATGTTGATTTCCTGGGCGACCGTGCCGGTATGTACGGCGAGCCAGACGAGGCGTGGCGGGCCGAGTGCGACACGGTGCTGCCGCACTTCCTGCGTGAGTTAACCAAGATGGCCAAGGCATACCAGATATGCACCGACATGGACGAGGTGTTTCGCCTTGAACACAAGGGCTGGGTGTGTGAAGCCAGTCCGAGACGCAGCTACGGCTACCTCTACCTCGACATCTACCACCCCGCTAGCTAGCGGGGTGTTTGTTTCAAGGAGAAGTATCATGAACAAGTTCTATCACGTGGGCACACTGGCCCGCCGTGAAGTCACCGCCCTGCTGCACACGCTGACGCACAATGCAGCCGCCAATGCCGAGGGGATCCTCAACTACGTGGGCAGCAAGCTGAACCCCTACGACCCGCGCAAAGAGAAGGCCAAGGCACGGCACACATTGCGCCGGGTCAAGAAGGCTCTGAAGGCAGGGCGTATCCCGCTTGAGCTCACCGTGACCGGCTGCCGCATTGACCGGGGCAGCCACCAGGCTGACCGTTACTACTACGACCGGACGCTGCTGGCCCAGGGCTGGCAACAATACGATACCGAGGAAGACGCCTGGTACTTTGGCATCTGGATTCACACCGAGAAGCTGGAGACCTTTACCTACGCCGAAGGGGATACCAGCCATGTGATTGCGCCAAACGTCGAAGCGTTTCGTGCCGAACTGGCGCGGCTGTATCAGTACTACCCGCAGGCACCGGCGTTTATCAGCATCGACCCGGAAGCGGGCGTTGTGACTCACTACTTATAGTGCTGAGTCGTTCATTCAGGCGGTGTAGCACTGCTTAATTAACAAACAAGCTTAGTCATATCCATATAGGAATTTGACCATGCTCAAGTTTTTTGTTTGTCAGAGCTGAATCGAGGTGTGTTGAAAAGTGTGCCGCTGTAGTATGGAGAGCCTATAGGGTCTGGTGCCAAACGGAGTTAGTACTGCTGGTTAGAGGCATAGATTCATTTTTTACAACGTTCGGAGTTTTTGAAGATGAAAATTACGGCTAAACGCACAGCTATTTGTTTAATGGTTTCCGCCAGCCTTATTCTCTCTGGCTGTGCTAGCACTGGGAGCTCGGTGACAGGGAATCAACCGGCAACAGATTCAAGACTTACTAATGGCCAAGAGGCTGAATTTTTTAGTGCGTCTGGATTCCAGGCATGTGCCGTTGCCGCAGGTATGGGTGTTGCAGCTTGCATGCTTTTGAAGTCAGAAGAAAAAACTCAGTGTGCAATAAAAGCGGGCATAGCTGCATGTGGTGTGGCGATGGGGGCTAACTACTATCTTGATACTCGTCGCGCCGAGTATGCAAATACCACCGATCGTTTGCAGGCAATGAACAACGATATTCAAAAAGACACCGAGGTTGTGGTTGCTCGCACCAATACTGCCAAGCAGGTAATTGCTGACAATAGTAAAACCTTGACCCAAATTGCTAAAGATAAAGACCAAGCGGGTTTTGACAAGGTGGTAGCACAGCGTCAGCTCGGCAAAGTCGATGCTGATCTGGCTCAACTCAACAAAGAGTTGACCAATATGCGTAAGAAGGCGACCGAGTATCAGCAAGTGGCCAAAAGCGAGCAGAGTGAGGCAACCGAGACTGAGTTGGCAATGGTCAATACCAAAGTGCTTGAGCTGAACAAGCAGATTGCCGTATTAGAGAAAGAGGTTAATGGCCTTTATGACCAGCGCAGCGCTATCACAGTTGGTTAAATATCAACCATCGCATCATTATCGTTAAGGGAGTCGTCAATATCTCGGGTCTATCTGGATGTTGATAGGAAAATATTATGAAATTTAGAGCCGTCTATCTGAGTAGCTTGCTGGTATTAACTGGTTGTGCCACAACTCCCGCTGATTGCGATCCTTCCAACCGTAGCGCTAGCCTCCTCACAAAAATGAGTTGTGATTCCTCTGGAGGATACCGCCAAAAGGTCAACGACCAAGAGCAACAGCTGCAACGAAATCAGGAACTCAACGCACTATCGCATCAAATTTTGACCGACATGGAAAGCCGTAAGCTGCGTTCAAACACAACACTGGCACAAGAGCAGGCTGATCAGCAGGCATTGAAAGCCTCATTGAGTCAACTGGTTGCCCAACTAAAAGTTAAAGGTGGTAACCAAGTCGGGTTGCAGCAGCAGATCACAGCCCTGACCCAGGCCGAACAGCAGTTCACTCCCTCCTCAAATGATAATGCGGCTCAAGTTGTAGCAAGGAGAGAGGAGGCTGCGCTCCTTGAAGCCAAGGTTAAAGAGCTGAATCAAAGTCTGGGTTATTAGAGCTAATTTTTTCGACCTAGCTTAAGGCCATCTTGGCAGCAGAGTGTTTGTTAGCAAGCACTCTTTAGCGCGCTTTTGGATATGAAGTCTCTTTATGCAGCGAATAATATCGGATTTTCCGATTGACGAAAAAACGCTCGAAAATTATGAGCAGAGCCTTGCAGTACTCTGTCGTTATTTTCCTCCCCTCATTACCAGCCTGTTTGCGACGGCGCGTCGTAGCCGCGATGGTAATCTGGAGTGGTGGAGCGAGCGTGAAGGGCAACCCATACTGCTGAATGCGCTCCCTGCTACAGAACAAGCCATGCTGCAGGAGAAATGTCTGCTTCGCCAAGAGGCGATCCGTCAACTGGCAGAAGAGCTGGTTCGCCGTGGTGAGCCAGTTCCTGCCGAGCGACTGCATAACTTGCTCAAGCAGACACCACAACTCGCATGCTACGGCATCAATGGTGAGCCGGTGTTGGTTCACTGGGGGATCCCGCAACAGCCTGCAGACCCAATTCAGCTAGAAGAACCCACCCCTAGGCTTCACAAGGGGCACTGGATTACCGCCAGGCATCATGGCTGTCTGGCTGCGATATTATTGGCGCTGCTACTAGGGATCCTGCTGCTGCGTTGCTGGCCTACGTTATTCCCAGTTGATCTCCCCTCTGGCGGTAAGCGGCTAACCGAGTTGACCAAAGAACAGCCCAACGTCAGCCTAGTCAAGCAACACGATTATGGCCGTATTCGGGTCAATCTCAATTGGACTAACCCTAACCCAGACAATGCGATTGATCTGGATATCGCTGCTTTTGTTCGGCTGAAAAATCAGAAAAAAACCGGGGTTGAAGCGCTCAGTCGTCTGTTTGGTGATTATGACAACGTGCCTTATGTGGCGTTGGAGGGAGATGATCGTAGTGGGGACAACAGTCATGGGGAGTGGTTGCTAATTAACGGTTCTCATTGGCAGCAGCTCGATGAGGTGCTGATTTATGCCTTCATCTATAGCGGTGCTTCCAATTGGCAAAATACTCAGGCCACCATCACCATCCATATTCCCGGTCAACCACCCATTACGACTCGTTTGACCGAAGGGGGTGAAAATATGCCCGTTAGTGTCATCGCTCGGTTAATCAATGTTGATGGTGCGATCAAAGTTGAACGGATAAACCAGTATTTTGACGATCGAGAGAGCATCGATAAGGCGTTTGGATGGGGGCTAGAGTGGCATTCAACCAAAGGTAAAGGTTGAGCTGCCCTGCTGTCACAAGAGCTGAGTCTCGCAATAACATAATTAGATTTTTTGAGGGTTTATAGATGCAGGATTCCATCCAGGGTCCATTACTACGCAGTGGTCATAATTCCGCGTTTAAGGCGCTCGGTGAGACGGGTTTCCCTGTCTACCGTATGGCTTCCCAATTACGGGAGACCATTCGTCGTCTGGATACGGGGCACGATCTTGCACGCCATTTGGCAATTCCGCAAAACCATCAAGGGGGGGATAGAACCGACTGGTACAGTAGTTTTGCGGGAGATGTGATCCCATGGAACAGTGCTACTGAGTTTGAGCGAGCTGCTGCTTACTCGCAGCTTGAATCCTTTAAGCTAGCGGTGCTGGCACTGAGCGAACAGTTGCTGACCACTGATAACAAGGACAGAGGTGGTGACAAACGGGTCTTTGCAAGTTTGCTCAAACAGGTAGTCAATTTTCCGGATCAGGATTTTGTCTATCTGGTGGATGGGGTATTGGTAATCACGTTTTGGGGATTTGTGCACGATAACGACGAACAACGTGACCCGATGCACTGGCTAAAGCCTGTGAGCCCGAGCTTGACTACGCCGGGAGTAGCCGCGAGTGCCCCCGTCGCAGAGCTTGCCCCTGCGTGTGAGATAGTGCCAACAACAGGCGCGGTGCCGGCAATCCCCATGTATGCCCAGCCGGTAACACCGACAATCCAGAGCGCGAGTTGGTGGAGTCGCTGGCGTTGGAGTTGGTTGTTCTGGCCGCTGTTGTTGCTGGCTCTGTTGGCATTATTGCTGTTTGGTTTGCGATCCTGTGCCCCCAGCTTTTCACTGCCAGGCGTATCATCGATGGGCTTGCCAATACTCAGGGATAGTGCAGTAGCTGTTCCCTCATCAGGGCAAGCGCTGCCCGAGGCGCATGGTCCTGCTGATGTGGCAGCGACAGTACCTAGTCGAGCATCAGAGCCGCATACCACGGTGGACAGCGCCGCTTTAGCGTCAGGCGATCCGCTTACGCCTCCACCAGCCCCCTTGGCTAGCGGTGAGGAGTCGGTGTCAGCAAGCCCCCCGCCAGCTTCGATGCCGGGCACAGCTGCAGACCTAGAGCCGCCCACATTACCGCCAGCAAGTCCCCCTAGCACTGATGTCGCACCGAGTAATAGCACTCCGCAAGATCCGGTACCTCAAGGTAAGGAGCTGACAATACCGCCGACCATTACCAATGGGCCCGCCCAGTTTTTAGACGGTGACTGGAAAGTTAACGGGGGTATTCAGGACACCCAGACCGGCAAGCCTTTGCAACTGCAATACAGCTTCAAAGAGGGTAAAGGCCAAGTTAGCTTGCGCCAGTCCAATGGGGTTGTGTGTCGGGGCGCGGCTAGCGGCGTAATGAAAGACGGCCAATTGAGTATTAATAATCTGGGGCAAGCGCGGTGTGCAGATGGATCCAGCTATATGATCCCTCAAATCGAATGTAAGCCAGGAACGGACAATGGTACCGATTGCGTGGGCCGCAATGAGGGTGAGCAGCAGTTCCCCATCAAGATGCGCCAGAAAAATCCCTAAGGGCAGGAAGAGATAATCATGTTGCCAGAAATAAAACCATTTGATCGTCAGGTCACCCTGGTGGGTGATTCCGGAATCCAGTTTATGGATTTCGGTCTGACGCTGGGGCGCGAGCAGGCAGGTGAGTTTGTTGAGCTGGCCAGCGGCGTGCTCACTCGTCTGCTGTACAACGAAGAGAAGGATTTCCATTTCTTCCAGCCAGGGCCCGACGCCATCGAAAAGGCGCGCGCGAAGTATGATATCGCACTTAAGAGCAGTCTCGAGTTGCTAGACGGGATCTGGCTACCGCTGCCGCTGTTCCGGTTTAATTCTCCCCATTTCTACAACGAGGGACCGATCAACTGGGCACGTTTTCGGTTGGTCAAACTGCAAGAGCCGGACTTGGATGGCCATACCCATCGTCTGACTCTGGCTTTTGATACCCGGATCATGGCCAAGTTGCACGGCTCAGCCGATCTGGGGCCCAATCAAGAAGATGTCAGTGCAGGGGCCACCTTCCAACTTGCCACCTCGACCTATGCCCTTGGTTGGTATTTGACCCAGCCTTGGCTAAAAGAGTGGCTGCTTGAGGTCTTTAATGATGCAAGCCAAGGGCGTGATAGAGAGGAACGGGATAGCGAGATACAGCAACAATACCCAGTTGCACATTACCTTAATCTGCTCTCCTTGTTGGCGAAGCCGGTCGCTGATCAGCAAAGCAAAGAGCCGCCAAGGGTCGAGATACCGCAATTTCGGATCATCGCTAACGGCGAGACCAATGCCATCAAGCCGATCCCGGTGGATCTGGTACTCGATGTGGGTAACTCTCGTACCTGCGGCATTTTGATTGAGGATCATGGTCAGTCCGGTTCTGGCCTGATGCACAACTATGTGTTGCAACTGCGGGATCTAAACGCCCCTGAACAGGTATATAGCCAGCCCTTCGAGAGTCGCATCGAATTTTCTCAGGCCTTCTTTGGCAAGGATCACTGCTCGGTTCGCAGTGGTCGCCATGATGCATTTCAATGGCCGACCATAGCCCGGATCGGCAATGAGGCTGGCCGTTTGGCCAGCCGCCGTCGCGGCAGTGAAGGGTCGACAGGTCTATCTAGCCCGAAGCGCTACCTGTGGGATGAAAAATTCTATGGTCAGGGCTGGCGCTTCAACTCGGCTTATCAGCAGCACGATACCCATTCGCTGGCAACGGCGGCCCCTTTTGCGAACCTTATCAATGAAAAAGGGGAAGCGCTGCACACCATAGAGGATGAGATGGATCGCATCCCGGTGTTTACGCCCCGCTACTCGCGCAGTGCCCTGATGACCTTTATGCTGGCAGAGGTATTGACCCAGGCGCTGACCCAGATCAACAGCCCGGCGCAGCGAACTCGCCAGGGGCATGCAGGTATTCCGCGTCAGTTGCGCAATATCATTCTCACTGTGCCGCCCGGCATGCCGATGGCCGAACGCTGTATTCTTGATGAACGGATGCACCAGGCCGTGGGGTTGGTGTGGAAGGCGCTGCGCTGGCATCAGGGGGAACAAGACCCTTATCTTCGCCAGGAAGATGGGGATGTACAGGATAATATCCAAGTGCCATTGCCCCGCGTCCGAGTGGAGTGGGATGAGGCCTCCTGTGCTCAGCTGGTCTATCTCTATACCGAGATAAACCAGAACTTTGCCGGTCATCCGGAGGAGTTTTTTGCCGTGCTGGGCCGCCCCGATAGAAAGAACCGTGAGAGTATTACGCTAGCCTCCATCGATATTGGGGGCGGCACCACGGATCTGGTCATCACCGATTATGCTCTCGATCGCAGCGGGCAACAGGGGGCTGGTGTCAATGCCCATATCGTGCCACAGCAGCGCTTTCGCGACAGTTTCAAGATAGCGGGGGACGATGTGCTGCTCGATGTTATCCAGCTGTTGGTGCTGCCTGCGCTGGAAACCTCGTTCAAACAGAGTGGTGTTGGCTCGGTTGATACCCTCATGTCGCAGCTTTGTGGTGCCAATAACGTGAGCGCGGCGGAAGCTGTGCTGCGCCAGCAACTCAACTTACAGGTATTTGTCCCGATAGCCCTTGATTTACTGGGTCGCTATGAACAGTACGATCCGCAGGGCTTAGGTGCGAACGTGAGCGAGAGCCTGCGTTATGGCGACTTGGTGCCAGCTAATAACATCAGTGCGGCGGTAGAAGCGTTTGTACAGCGGGAGGTGCAAAAAGCGGGCGGCGGCAGTGACTTCAAGCTACGCGAGGTGCCCATCACCTTCAATTTGGCACAAGTGCATCAGGCACTGCTGTCTGGTCGTTTCAACATCTGCAAGGTGTTGACCGCGCTGTGTGAGGTTATGGCTAACTACCATTGCGACATGCTGCTGCTAACCGGGCGCCCCTCCTTGCTACCGGGTATTCAGGCCTTCATTCGGATGTGTCTGCCATTACCGCCGGGACGCATTTTGCCGCTGCATGGCTATCATACTGGCACTTGGTATCCGTTCCACAAGAATGGCCAAATTGATGATCCAAAGAGTACTGCCTCGGTGGGTGCCATGATCACCTTACTGTGTGCCAATCACAGTATTCCTAACTTCCATTTCCGCACTGCAGCGCTCAAGCCTTACTCCACCATTCGCCATATGGGGATCATCGATCTGCAAAATATCATCCGCGATCACGATGTGACCTACCGTGATATTCAGTCGTACGAAGGTCAGATCCGGCTGCCTAAGGTTGGCAGTGAAGAGACTGATACCCCAGTCTGGATCATGCGCGGTGACTTGCGTCTAGGCTATCGCCAGCTTGATGCTGAACGCTGGACCGCAGCCCCCTTCTATACCTTGCGTTTCAGTGATGAGGGGCGAGCCAAATATACCCAGGCTAAGTCTTTGGATGGCAGCTCACCCTATCTGGAGGTCAAGCTGGCCATTGGCAAGGATAACCGGGCCAGAGCATTGGGGCTTATCAGTGACAAGCTGATAGTCAGCGAGGTGGGTAGCAATACTGACAAAACATTCAATAGGCGGGATCTGGAGCTGGAACTCAACACCATGCCAGATGCCGGACTCATAGATAGCAGACACTGGTTAGATAGCGGGAGTGTAAAACAACAATGAAGCCTCAACAGGAGACCTTAAGTCAGGGTTGGGCGACAATCGAGCGCAGCGCCCAAGATGCACTTGGTTGGGTCGATGTAGTGCGCCATGACTCCCACCGGCTCGATAATGAGGCGGATAAGCTTAACCTCAGTTTGCATCGGGCTCGCAATGTGGCCCACAGCCTCAAGCGAGTGGCGGGGACCCCCATGACGGTGGGTTTTTTCGGCATTTCCCAAGCGGGTAAATCCTATCTGATATCAGCCTTGGCAGCCGGAGGTAATGGTGCGCTGGAGGGGTGCTATGGGGAGCATAAGGTTGACTTCATCAAAGAGGTGAACCCTGTGGGCGGCGGCAAAGAGGCTACAGGTCTGGTCACGAGGTTTACCCGCGCCAAAACCGCAGCTCCGGTGAATTACCCAGTGCCCTTACAGCTGTTTAGCGAGATTGACTTAGCCAAGATCCTGGCCAACACCTGGTTCAACGATTTCAACCACGAGCTGCTGAGCTATCAGCTCGATGAGGCGCGTATCGAGGCCCGGTTGCAGCCGTTTGAGCATCGCCTCATCAACCCGGTCGCCAACAATGGTGTCAGCCGTGATGATGTGGTGGCCCTGTGGGACTATTTGAACGGCAGTTTTAGGAAGTCGGTGGAAAAGCTCGAGCATGGCTATTGGCCACGGGTATTACAACTGGCACCCACACTGATGCCCGCTGAGCGGGCAGAGTTGTTCTCCCTGCTATGGGGCGAGCAAACCGAGCTGACTGAGATTTATCGTAACTTGGCAACCAGCCTTGCCAGACTGGACCACGCCAAGACCGTTTACGCACCTCTTGATTGCCTGTTGAATCAAAGTAACGGCAGCGTCAGCATCATGAATGTGGACAGTCTCGGCTTGTTGGGTTCAGTCGAGGACAGAACAGTCGAGATCTGTTTCTTGGGGGCTGACGGTCGGCACATGCCAGCCTCGATTGCCCAGGCCCAGCTGGCAGCCCTGACCACCGAGTTGATCTTTCCCATGGTCGAGGGGGCGGCGGGTAGCTTGGTGGAACAGGTGGATCTACTCGATTTCCCCGGCTACCGAGGTCGCCTCGCGATTAGTAAACTGGAAGAGGCAGCCAGCGCAGGTGGTAGTCCTATTTCTCAGCTACTGCTACGTGGCAAGGTCGCGTATTTGTTCGAGCGTTATACCGATAATCAGGAGATGAATGCCTTGGTGGTTTGTGCCAGCGCCGCCAAGCAGAGTGATGTGACCAGTGTGGGGCCCGTGTTGACGCGCTGGGTAGAAAAGACCCAGGGCAAGTGTGCCAGTGAGCGGCAGAGCCGCAAACCAGGTTTGTTTTGGGCGTTGACCATGTTTGATATACGGATCAATAGCGGGCTTAACCTGACATCTGCTCAGCTCAAGGAAGGCTGGGATGGCCTGATGCAGCAAACCCTGCTGGAACGTTTTGGCCAATATGAGTGGATCCAGGAGTGGGCTCCGGGGCGCCCATTTAACAACTGTTTCTTGGTACGCAAGCCTGGCATGCCGGTCCCTTTCTTGAGCATAGACGGTGGGCGAGAAGTGGCTGTCGCACCGCAATATGCTGATGTCTTGCAACAGATGGCGACCTCTTTTGTTGCAGGAAAAGGTGTTGCGCAACATTTGGCTGATCCCGAAGCTGCGTGGACGGCGATGCTGTCGCTCAATGATGGTGGTATGGCCCTGCTTGGACAAGAGCTGAGGGGGGTGGCACATCTTGAATTCAAGCTTGATCGACTCCAGCAGCAGCTCGACGCCAAGCGCAAAGAGCTGGCGGAACAACTGCTGGGGCGCTGGTATGAGCAAGATGGTGACGGCCAGCTGGCGAAAAAGCGGGAGATAGGCAAGCAGCTTTGGACTGGGCTTGGCGCCCGTGTTAACTCCCTCGGTGAGCTGATTAGCCAGCTGGATCTGCCCTCAGCGGAACTGAGCAATATCTACCTTAGTATTCGTGAGGATGTCCCCAAGGATGATGGGGGAGAAGCCACCGCAATCTCTCCTTATGGCAGTAGCCCGGCGAACCCGTTTGGGCAGACGCCCTTTGGCGCTAGTACTTTTGATAGCAGCCCATTTGCGAGCAATCCTTTCGATCAGGCTGATGTCGCCGTGGTGAACACAGCCGCCAAGGCTGAAGAGCGGGTAGGCCAGGATGATGGCTTCGCCCGTGAGGCATTCAAGGCATGGGTCGCTCATTTGCGGGATCTGCCCACCCGGAAAACCCTGCTGGCTCAGCTCGGTATCGAGACCGAATTGATAGACTTACTTACTGAAGAGTTAGTCACTGCGGCTAACCGTCTGGATCTGGAGGGAACGTTGAAACGAACCCTGGCTGGTCAGGAGCAGGCGGGGGTGCGGCGAGAACAACAGCTTGCACGGCAAGTGATGAAGGCTCAGCTTATATTGCGCGATTTCGTGGCTTGGTTTGGTTTTTTGGCCATGCCACCAGAGAAGGTACCACACAGCTTTGCGGGCACTAAGGGCAAGCTATTTGCCCGTGGTTCAGCAATAGGCCAAAACGAGTTACCTTGCCTGCCTGCCACTCCGCTCAATCCTGCCATGGCGTATTTGGGGGATTGGCTCTCTTCCCTGGTGCTGATCACCCAAGATAACGCGGGCCATAGCGCCACACGGGATATTTCTCACGATCAGAATCAGCGTCTGGGCCAGATCATCCATCAATTAAAACAAGAGTAAGCACCATGCTAGCCAAAATAATTGCTACCGACCCCGCTGTACCGGGTGAAGCCCAACTACTAATCCGGTTGCGGGGCATCTCCGAGCTGGTGGATGGGCTCGAATTTTCTCTTCTCAATAATCAGCAGAACTATTTGCAAGAGGGGGGGCTGTGGAGCCCCGCCCCCCACTGGTTTGGCATCAGTGGCGGTTATCCGCTACAAAGCGGCAGCGGTTTTCGGGTGGGTGCTGCGATCGTGGATCCCTTGTTGGTCAACTCAAGCCCAATTCAGATCAACGTCAAGCTGGCTTCTAGTGAAATCCGTCATACCACCTTGCAAGTGGCACGCGAGGCGGTATTCCCCTCCAGTGCTCGAGGCGAGGTGGGTGAATATGGTGGCAGCAGTGTCATTAATTCACCCGAGGTTGATGCTCCTCCAGTGCCAGATTTAGCTCCAGTTGAGGTGCCGGTTGAGATTGAACTGCCAGCCTTCCGTGCGGAACCCGAGATCGAACCAGCGCCCGTGCCGGTGGAGACGCCCTTACTGGCGGCCACTACGGCTGCTCCTAAATCGAAGACTCCGCTGATCCTAGGTGGGGTGGTGCTGTTGCTGCTGATTGGCGCCCTGATCTTCTGGTTTAGCCGCTCAGCAACTGCACCAGTGATCGATCCTATTGCTGCAACGGCTGTCGAACCGGTGGCGGCAGAACCAGTGGTTAATGAAGCCAGCGGCGAGGCAACGGAGGATGGTTGCAGTGCCGCTAATTTGGCGACGAAGAGCGAATTGGAGTTTGTGCAGGCCTGTATTGCACAGCAGCCGCCAACCGATACCTTATTGGCGGTGATCCAAAGCGCCAAGTCAGCCCAGAAATGTGGTGTGGCGCAACGCCTTTATGCCAACCGTGCGCAGGGGGGAGATAGCAAGGTGGCCCTAGCCTATGCTCGTGAATATGATCCCAAGTTCCACCAGCCGAACGACTGCTTTAAAGAGGCTGATAACGCCACTGCAGCCTATTGGTATGACACAGTACTTCAGGTTGAGCCCGACAATGGCGAGGCCAAACAGCGCTATGAGGAGTTAAGCAAGTGATTGCAGCAACTAGGTCATTGCGCGGCGCGGCAGTACTCATGCTGCTGTTGGGGGGCGCAGGTGCGGCGGCGGCCGAGACAACATCGGAGCATCGTCCATTGTTACAGGAGGGGAAAAAGAGCCTATATCAACGAGTATTGACCACCCCCGGTTGCGAGTTGGTGGCCGAGGCGGGTCAGACGTCTGGGGTGCTGCAACCAGCCTTCAGTAGCTTCTATGTCTATGAGCAGGTCAATGCCAAGGGGGCCGGCTGGGTAAAGGTCGGCCCCGACAGCTATGGCCAGAGCATCGGTTGGTTACCCCAGTCTTGTACTGTGGATTGGAAGATGCAGCTGACTCTGGCTTTCACCAATCCGGCTAACCGGGATCGCCTGCTTTTTTTCAAGGAGCGAGATCAGCTCAATCAGATTCTGGAGGCGGCGGATCCGGTCGCCAAGGTTGCACCGCTGCGCGCCGCGTTGAAGAAGCAGGGCAATGCTGGCGGGGTGCTGGCGCAAGAACCCGAGTACTTTGTCGATCTGCAGCAACAGTTCTATCTGTTACCCATCCTCAGTGGTGAGGAGGTCATGACCGAGGATGGTTTCTACACCCGTTTGCTCAATGTGGCCTCGGTCAGCAAGGCCGAGTCGGCCACTGTTGAACCCAGTGCCAAGGTGAGCCAGCTCAAGGAGTTCAATGCTGCTGTGGTGTTCGTGGTGGATTCCACCATCTCGATGGGGCCTTATATCGAGCGAACTCGAGAGGCCGTGCGCAAGGTCTATGAGCGGATCAACAAGGAAAATCTGGGTCAGCAGGTGAAATTTGGCATGATCTCCTTTCGCTCCAACGCCCAGGCGGTGCCTGGTCTGGAATACACCACCCGCATGTATGCCGATCCTAATGAAATCAAAGATGGTGCCGATTTTTTGACAAAAGTGGCCGATCTCAAGCAGGCGACCGTTTCGAGCAAGCTGTTCAATGAGGATGCGTATGCAGGTGTGATGCAGGCGATAGACCAGGTCGACTGGAGCCACTTTGGAGCCCGTTATGTGGTGCTGATCACCGATGCAGGTGCGATAGAGGGGGATAACAAGCTCTCTACGACAGGATTGGATGCCAAGCAAATCCGCTTGGAAGCTGCCAACCCAGGTGTGGCGATATATACCCTGCACCTGAAAACGGCGGCGGGTAAGAAAGATCACGCCAAGGCTGCGAGCCAATATCAGGAGCTATCGACTTACAGTGGTACCAATACCTCGCTTTACTATCCGGTCAATGCTGGCGATGTAAACGAGTTTGGTGACAAGGTTGATGCGTTGGCTACCGCCATCACCGAGCAGGTAAAAGCATCCTACTTTGGCGAACCTGCCATCGGCAGCGCCAGTAACGCCACGGAGGATGATTCGCTCACCCCGGAGCAAAAATTGCTGCAAGATACTGCGCTAATCGGTCATGCCATGCAGCTTTCCTACCTCGGCAAGAAGAGTGGAACACAGGCTCCCCTGGTGTTCGAGGCCTGGATCAGCGACCGGGATCTGATCAAGCAGAATATCCCGACCACCGAGGTCAGAGTGCTGCTCACCAAGGGCCAGCTTAGTGATCTTAGCGATGTGGTGAAACAGATTTTGGATGCGGCTAATGAAGGCATGATCTCACCGGCCAAGATGTTCGAGCGCTTGCGCTCGGTGGCTGCAACCATGGGGGCTGATCCCAATCAGCTCAAGCAGTTGGATAATACCAGCATCACGAGTCTGGGGGTGATGGGGGAATACCTTGCCGATTTGCCTTATCGTAGTGATGTACTCAATCTGGATGAGGAGACCTGGAAGAGTTGGGATGGGTTGGCACAGGAGAAGTTTATCCGCACCCTAGCGACCAAGTTGCGCCATTACCAGCGTTACAATGCTGATGTCAGTCGCTGGGTGGCGCTGGCCAAGGATAGCGATCCCCGTGATCATGTCTATCCGGTTCCTCTGGAAATGATGCCCTGATGCTGTGTATCGAAGCTATGAGCATAGTGCGGGGCAGCGGTGAACAGGCCCACAGGGTCTGTTTGCCCTCACTGAACTTGCCTCTGGGGCAGGTGGTCGCCGTGACAGGGGAAAGTGGCTGCGGCAAGAGCACCCTGCTTGAGGTGATTGGACTGTTACTGACTCCCAGCCGCGTGGGGCGGTTTGAGATGGAATTTTCTGATGCAACTCCAGCAGTGGTCAATATTGCACGTTTGCTGGCGGCCAACGATCAAGCGGCGTTAGCCGCTATCCGCGCAGCCAGAATAGGCTTTATGTTGCAAAGCGGTGGTTTGCTGCCCTTTTTGACTGTGAGAGACAATATCCGCTTGCCCTGCCAACTGCTGGGTATCGCAGAAGATGAGCGGTTACTCACGCGGGCCGTCCAGACCCTCAAGTTGGCGGGATTGCTGCACAAGAAACCGGCCCAGCTTTCTATCGGGGAGCGCCAGCGAGTTGCTTTTGTGCGGGCGGTAGCGCATCGACCTAAGCTGTTACTGGCCGATGAGCCTACCGCGTCGCTTGATCCCCACACTGCGAGATTGCTCTTTGCGCTCTTTATCGAGTTAGTTCAAGAGTGGGGCATCGCGGCGCTGGTGGCCTCCCATGATTGGGGGCTGGTCAAGACGTTTGGCTTGCCCTGTCTCAAAGCTAATTTGACGCGGGGAGAAACTCATTTTGCGCTCTCCTAAACGCGGACTACTGCTGCGCTTGGCCATGCAGGATCTTTGGCATGATCGCTCGGTATCGTTTTGTATTATCTCCTCGCTGGTGGCCGTTATCGCCCCTTTACTCCTGATGTTTGGGTTGCGTTATGGGGTGGTAAGCCAGTTGCAGCAGGAGCTTGCGAGAGATCCACGTAATCTGGAGATCCGCATGGTGAGCAGTGGCCACTATTCAGCAGAATGGATCGCTGCCCTGCAGCAAAAATCGGAGGTAGGTTTTGCCATCGGCCAAACCCGATCCCTCAATACCCAAGCCGATTTGCTTAAAGATATGAGCCATTTCATTGAAAATGCGGAGGTGATCCCGACCGATCTTGGGGACCCGCTGCTCGGTGCATTGCAGCTGGGGGGAGAGGATGAGGTGATCCTCAGCTCCGAGGCCGCGCGCCGCTTGGCTGTCCGTGAGGGTGACACTATCCGCTTGCGCGTCATGCGCCAGCTAGACACTCGACGCGAATGGGGAGAGCGCACCCTGACAGTGGGCGCGATATTAGTGCCCACTTATTTCAACCGTCCAGCCCTGTTCGTGCAGCAGTCCTTGCTGCTGGCGCTGGAGTCTTTTCGTGATGGCTATCGTATCCCTATGCTGGGGATCAGCACAGGTCTGCCGTTAACGGACAAACCGCCGATGTTCGCTCGCGCCCGCATTTATGCCAACAGTATTGACCAGGTGGCGGCGCTTGATCTGTGGCTCAAGCAGCAGCGCATCGAGACAGTGAGCAGGCTAGCAGATATCGAGAACATAAAGAGTATCAACAGGGTACTTAGCCTCATCTTCAACGTCATCGCTGGCACCGCGCTGATCGGCTGTATTGCCTCCTTGATCGGCGCTTTCCTCGCGAACGTGGATCGCAAGCGCAAGCACATTGCAGTATTGCGCTTACTCGGTTTCACCAGCCCGGCGGTGGGCCTCTACATCATCTTTCAGGGGGTGATCCTGACGCTGCTTGCCTATGGGGGTGGCATTTTGCTCTATCTGAGCGGCAGTGCATTGTTTAATAGGACGCTGGCTAGCAGCCAGAGTACCGAGCAGATGATCTGCCGGATCACCCCATTTCATAGCTTATTGGCCCTAATTCTGGCCCTGACGGTAGCCATTCTGGTGGCCATTATTGGCGCGCGACGAGCCATTGCCATTCAACCTGCGGAGAGTCTGCGTGAACTCTAAGAAGACCTTATCCCGGCTCATCATCATGGGATGTGCCCTGTCCAGCGGTAGTACATTTGCTGAGCCATGGCCAGAGAAAAATTACAATCCCAAACCCGATGCAGAAGATGTGATCCTGCCGATGCCATGCGAGGGATCCATGGCCTTTCGGCGAGTGCAGGTGCCAGTCAGCGGCCCGCTGGAAGACTTACCCATTCAGGTAGGTCAAGACGGCGGCGACTGGGGCTTTGTCGAGCACACTCATCCTGCTTTCATTGCCGGTAGTTTCACTCAGTCAGCTAAGGAGCAGGGCCGCTATTACCTGATGGCTAAATATGAGCTGAGCCAGCTGCAATATCAGGCACTTACCGCAGATACCTGCCCTACACCATCGAAGAAGCTTAGCCTGCCGGCGAGCGGCATAAGCTGGTTTGATGGGGTCGCGGCAACCGATAAATACAATCTTTGGTTGCGACAGCATGCCGCTGACCAGATCCCCAAAGAAGATGGTAAAGCGGGGTTTGTACGCTTGCCGACCGAAATCGAGTGGGAATTTGCCGCTCGTGGCGGGCTCAAGGTCAACAGCGCTGAGTTTCGTGATATTCGTTATCCAATGAATGACCTTAAAGAGCATGAATGGTTTGCCGGGGCTCAGTCAGCCAATGGTCGTTTGCAACTGGTGGGGCTGCTTGCTCCTAACCCGTTGGGCTTGCACGACATGTTGGGCAACGTGGACGAGATGATGTTTGAACCTTTCTACCTCAACAAGCTCGATCGTCAGCATGGTCAGGCAGGTGGTTATGTGGTACGAGGTGGAAATTACCTTACCGAGCAGGCCGCCTTGCGCAGTGCGGCCCGCAAAGAGGTGAGTTACTACGATGACGATCGTCACTTTACCAGCAAGAGTACCGGACTACGACTGGTGCTAGTTTCTCCCACCATGACCTCGACCAAGCGAGTCAAGAGCATCGAGAGCAGCTGGCGGCAACTGGGAGCAAACAAACCGGCAGGGGAGGCCAGTGATAAGAAGGATGCGGTCAGCGAGCTGAATACACTGGCCTCCGGGGTTGACGATGAGGCGCTCAAGCAGAAACTGAAAAACCTGGAAGGCCAGCTCAGGGCTAGCAACCAAAAGCAGCAGGAAGAGCGTGCACAGTCGATTCGCGCCAGCCTTAACCTCGGTGCCTTTCTTTGCACCAAGTTACAAGATGATGGCAAGTTCTTGGATTTTCTTAGCTCCAACTATGAGCTGCTCTGCAGTGATAAAGCAGATCAAAACTGCGCAGCTCGCAAGACCAAGCTGGATGAGCAAAAAGAACGACTGAGCCAGCTTACGGGCTATTACGCCAGTGGTTTGGTTGAGTCTGCATCCATATATGGTGAGGGCCCAATTAAAGAGCAAGTATCAGTTTTTAATCAAATGCTGACAATTAACAAAAAGCTGAATGGACTTAGGCCATTTCTTGCAACTCATTGGGCAAACCAGCAGCGTTATCTACAAAATGGAAAAATTGATGCTGTCATGTGGTTGGAAAACTGTAAGAAGTTGCAATGACTTAATTGAATTTAAAAATGCTTAGCCTCTTTGACCATTAGTGAGGTCATGTTCTGAATTCCAATATCTATGAGTCCCTATGCGAAGGGGTCATCACGCCCCTAAAGGTGAACGGGGATTACCCAAAACCAATGGAGAAAATCATGATCCATTTTTTTAACCAAGTATTACGCGTAGTTTTATTTAGTGTTTTGGTAACCGGTTCGGTGGCCACCTTCGCTGCTGATGGTACTTTTGAGATTGAGACCAAGGTGCCTGCAACTCTGAGCGGAAAACTGAGCTATGCCAGCATGAAATTTTGGGTCGAAGTATCAGGGAAAGATGCTGTGGAGCTATGGTTCAACGATGAGGATTACACTGCTCTAATGGAACTTGTGGGAACTCAAGTAGCATTTGATGGCTCTATGGTGACTTACACCAATGGGAGTGTCTATTTTCAGCCTAAGCTGGCAAACGCATCGGCTGGATTTACTGTACGCAAAAATGATGAATTGAACTTTGATGTGCTGCTCAATGGTGAGCTACTGACTCATCACGACAGTTATGCTGGGGTTGATGTGGCCCACCAGTTTGCAATACCCGATGGTAAAGCCGCACTTCTTGAGCTTTTTAGTGGTGGGGTGGCGTGTCCTGTTCTCTATCAGTTAGTCATTACCAGGAAAGACTCTCTGACGATGATGTCTGAGGTATTTGGCACTTGTAGTGATCAAGGCAAGCTCAGTTCCCATAGCAACAGTTTTACTCTCGAACTGCCCGGCAATCCTAGTGAGCGTTGGGTATGGGATATCAACAGCCTTATGCTACGTAAGGACTGACAACTGCCATTGAAAAAGCTTCATGAATAGTTCATAGAGCAATTATGTTGGGGCATGAAAAATTCGGTGTTAAAATTGAATGGATTGGAAAGGTGCACTCCTGATGAGTGGGATAGATAGATGGTGTTTCGATATTTATAAGCATACATCATCGTATGAGATTTAACTTTTATAAATAATGTTCATATAAAAATGGAGCTTATATGTCAGAGATGGTTTTTTGTCGAGGGTGTGGTAAGGAAATTCACAAAACAGCAACATCATGTCCCCATTGTGGAGCAGTATATGGTGCAAGCAAGAGCCGGATTACTGCCGCTCTACTTGCTTTTTTCCTTGGTGGGATTGGTATTCACAAGTTTTACCTTGGCAAGGCCCTGCAAGGGTTTCTATATCTAATCTTTTGCTGGACGTTTATTCCGGCAGTCATCGCCTTCATTGAGTTCGTGATATACATCTGTATGTCTGATGAGAAGTTCGCAGAGAAATACGCCAAAGTGTAGTCAGGGGGGAGTATCTGAGCCCGCTTGCGCGGCGGGCTTTTTAGGTTCAAGATTTGCCGTTGGCTATGTTCCGATTACGTGTTGCCCCAGTGCCTCATGCAAACACGCTTTGATATTTACGCCCCTTTCGTAACGTTCCAGCATCATGCGCCAACCTAGGTAGTTCTTCAGGCAGTGCGTAGCCACGCCATGGAACAGCTCCATCCACTCTGCCAGTGATTCGCTGGCCCGACACATGGCTCAAAAATTTTCGAGCATCACGGACAGGCACCTTTTGAACATGATTCATTTGGAAGGAAACCCCCGTACCTGAGTCAAGATGACGGTTCAGCGGAATGTAGTGTTATCTAGCCACCCCAGTTAGCCAAAATGACATGATGGGCTGCAGCATGAAATTATCGAGAAGCTTGCTGCTCTGTCAGCGTTTCGTGATGTAGCAAATAACCTACCGAGCAGTGTTGATAGCAGAGATACAGAGTAGATAGTAAGACAGATAGGGCCGAAGGCCCTCTCTTGTTTTGGGTAATTTGAAAGGAGTGGTGGCAATGACCTGTCCAAGGGAGTGCTATCAAGGGGTAGGACAGCCAACACCTAATGGCATACTCACTGGCATACCAAAAATCACAGATACTAAAAAGCCCAACCGAATCAATCAGTTGGGCTATATAGATGGCGGAGGAGGTGGGATTTGAACCCACGGATGGTCACCCATCGCCGGTTTTCAAGACCGGTGCATTCAGCCGCTCTGCCACCCCTCCGCAGCAGTGCGGCGAATATTACCATGCTGATCCGGCTTGTAAATCCCCACTTGGTTTGATTGCTGGTAAATTGCGCAAAATGACATAAAAAAGTGGCAAAGCGGGTACCACCTGCGCTTTTTAGGCCAGATAACTTGACTTGAAAACAGACTCAACCACTATAGTGGCCTCTATCATATCCTCTGCAAGATAACGTTATGACTATTAAAAATGCCCTGTTTTGCGCGCTGGCAGGCGTGACCCTGCTGGCTGCACCGGTACATGCAAGCGAGCTGACCAAAAGTGATGTCGAGCAAATCGTTCGTGACTATCTGGTCAAGAATCCGGAGATCCTGGTCGAGATGTCCAATGCCCTGCGTGCCAAGCAGGAGAGCCAGCAGGCCGAAAGCGATAAGGCGCTGATCAAGGCTCACTCCAAGCAGCTTTATGCCAATAATGATCCCGAGATGGGTAATCCGAAGGCTTCGCTTACGGTGGTGGAGTTTTTTGATTACAACTGCGGTTACTGCAAGCGGGCCCATCCGCTGGTCAAGCAGCTGATGGCGGAAGATAAAGACATCCGTTACATCTACAAGCAGTTCCCCATTCTGAGCGAGTCCTCCTACCTTGCGGCCCGCGCTGCCTTGGCGGTACAACTGGGCCAGCCTGACAAGTATCAGGCGTTCCACGAGAAGCTCTATACCCATCAGGGCCCGCTCGCTGATGACGCACAGGTCAAGCAGTTGGCACAGGCGGCCGGTGTTGACTGGAGCAAGGTGGAAGCCAAGATCAAGGATGGCAGCATTGACCAGAACCTCGGCACCAACCGTGCGCTGGCTGAAGCGCTCGGTATTTCCGGTACTCCGGCCTTCATCATCGGTGATCAGATCCTGCGCGGTGCCCCCCGTGATCTGGCCAGCCTGAAGGGGTTCATCAAGGACGTGCGTGCCGGCAAGAGCATTCAATAAGCGCTTGCCATGGCAAGGGGACTGAGCGCCCCAAGCCAGATACAGAAAGAGGGTCGGTATCACTACCGGCCCTCTTTTTTATGGCTCTGTCCCAATTATGTGTTGAAAGGCTAAGCTTGAAGTAGGCCATCACCTTGAGGTCTACCATCATGGATACCCCAGCCTTTCAACACCTGTTGTCTCTCTTTCCACAGCTTACCCTGCGCCAACGCCGTGTTGCCCGGCAGGAGCTCACTGCGCCCCACGCCATTACCTCACTCAATACCCAGTTACCGGCATGCTGTGGCTGCCCACATTGTCAGGCCG
>NZ_NKWE01000006.1:0-9978 GCF_006243315.1 Aeromonas sobria | reverse complement strand
GGCCTGCGGCACGTACAGCTTGGTTTCGCCGAGGTCGCGGATGCGCGGCGCGAAGCGGAAGCCTAGCAGGTGCATCAGGGCAAAGACGTGATCGGTGAAGCCGGCCGTGTCGGTGTAGTGCTCCTCGATCCGCAGGTCGGACTCGTGGTACAGCAGGCCGTCGAGCACATAGGTGGAATCGCGGACGCCGACATTCACCACGCGGGTGCTGAACGGCGCGTACTGGTCGGAGATATGGGTATAGAACAGCCGTCCCGGCTCGCTACCGTACTTCGGGTTGACGTGCCCGGTGCTCTCGCCCCGGCCACCCGCGCGGAAGCGCTGGCCATCGGAGGATGAGGTCGTGCCGTCGCCCCAGTGGGCGGCAAAGGCGTGGCGATACTGGTGGTTGACCAGCTCGGCCAAGGCCGCCGAATAGGTTTCGTCGCGGATGTGCCAGGCTTGCAGCCAGGACAGCTTGGCGTAGGTCAGGCCGGGGCTCGACTCGGCCATCTTGGTCAGCCCGAGGTTGATCGCATCACCGAGGATTGCGGACAGCAGCAACGTCCTGTCTTTGGCCTCGGCCCCGTCCTTCAAGTGGGTGAAGTGGCGGCTGAAGCCCGTCCAGTCGTCCACGTCCATCAGCAGTTCGGTGATCTTGATGCGCGGCAGTAACTGGCTGGTTTGGTCGATCAGCGCCTGCGCCCGATCCGGCACCGCCGCATCCAGCGGGGTGATTTTCAGCCCTGACTCGGTGAGGATGGCATCGGGCAGCTCGTTGTCCTTGGCCAGGCGGGTGACGGTGGCCAACTGCTCGTCCAGCAGCTGCAAACGCTCTTCCAGGTACTGGTCGCTGTTCGGGTTGATCGCCAGGGGCAGGGCCTGCTCGCGCTTGAGTGCGGCGAACTTCTCGGCCGGCAGCAGGTAGTCGTCGAAGTCGCGGAACTGCCGCGAGCCCTTGACCCAGATGTCGCCGGAGCGCAGGGCGTTCTTCAGCTCGGACAGGGCGCAGATTTCGTAGAATTTCCGGTCGAGGCCTTCCGGGGTGATCACCAGCGGCTTCCAGCGCGGCTTGATGAAGGCCGTGGGTGCATCGGCCGGCACCTTGCGCAGGTTGTCGGCGTTCATCTCACGCAGGGTCTGCACGGCTGCCAGCACGCCTTGCGCGGCCGGCCCGTGCTGTTCCCCAACTTTTCGCTCGGCGAAGAGTATGAACATGCGCCGCCGGCGACGAATCGCCAAATCTCACCGTATCTCCCGAGCGGACGATTTCGCACCGGTCTGCCCGTCGAAGGGCTTGCGATCGAACGGGGCGACCTTTTCTATGCATGTCCGCGAGCCAGCGTCTTTTATGGCACGGCGCTCGACGCCGACCTTCGGACGCGCGGCGTAAGCACGCTTGTCATGGCCGGGATAAGCACCACCGGCGTTGTTCTTTCAAGCGTCGCCTGGGCTAGTGATGCGGACTACGACGTGCGTTTGGTCCAGGACTGCTGCTACGACCCGGATCGGGATGCCCACGAAGCTCTGTTGCGTTCCGGGTTCGGCGGACGTGTACAGGTCGTGTAATTTTCGGGCCTCGCATGATCGCGGCCATAGCCGCAGGTGGATTGGTGCGAGGCAGGGCCAGTCCAAGTCAGGGTGCGGTCATCGCGGCGCCTGCAACTCTCAAAAACCCATCGCCGTAGCGGAGGTCTTGTAATCGCATGTCATTACGCACGCCCGATTTATTGTTCACAGCGATAGCACCTGCCATTTGGGGCAGCACCTACATTGTCACCACCCAATACCTGCCGAACTTCTCACCGATGACGGTCGCGATGCTGCGGGCGTTGCCGGCGGGTTTATTGCTCGTGATGATCGTCCGACAGATTCCAACGGGAATCTGGTGGATGCGCATCTTCATCCTCGGCGCACTTAATATTTCGCTATTCTGGAGCTTGTTGTTTATTTCGGTCTACCGCCTGCCGGGCGGGGTCGCGGCGACGGTAGGCGCTGTGCAGCCGCTGATGGTCGTGTTCATCTCTGCCGCTCTGCTAGGTAGCCCGATACGATTGATGGCGGTCCTGGGGGCTATTTGCGGAACTGCGGGCGTGGCGCTGTTGGTGTTGACACCAAACGCAGCGCTAGATCCTGTCGGCGTCGCAGCGGGCCTGGCGGGGGCGGTTTCCATGGCGTTCGGAACCGTGCTGACCCGCAAGTGGCAACCTCCCGTGCCTCTGCTCACCTTTACCGCCTGGCAACTGGCGGCCGGAGGACTTCTGCTCGTTCCAGTAGCTTTAGTGTTTGATCCGCCAATCCCGATGCCTACAGGAACCAATGTTCTCGGCCTGGCGTGGCTCGGCCTGATCGGAGCGGGTTTAACCTACTTCCTTTGGTTCCGGGGGATCTCGCGACTCGAACCTACAGTTGTTTCCTTACTGGGCTTTCTCAGCCCGGGGACCGCCGTGTTGCTAGGATGGTTGTTCTTGGATCAGACGCTGAGTGCGCTTCAAATCATCGGCGTCCTGCTCGTGATCGGGAGTATCTGGCTGGGCCAACGTTCCAACCGCACTCCTAGGGCGCGTATAGCTTGCCGGAAGTCGCCTTGACCCGCATGGCATAGGCCTATCGTTTCCACGATCAGCGATCGGCTCGTTGCCCTGCGCCGCTCCAAAGCCCGCGACGCAGCGCCGGCAGGCAGAGCAAGTAGAGGGCAGCGCCTGCAATCCATGCCCACCCGTTCCACGTTGTTATAGAAGCCGCATAGATCGCCGTGAAGAGGAGGGGTCCGACGATCGAGGTCAGGCTGGTGAGCGCCGCCAGTGAGCCTTGCAGCTGCCCCTGACGTTCCTCATCCACCTGCCTGGACAACATTGCTTGCAGCGCCGGCATTCCGATGCCACCCGAAGCAAGCAGGACCATGATCGGGAACGCCATCCATCCCCGTGTCGCGAAGGCAAGCAGGATGTAGCCTGTGCCGTCGGCAATCATTCCGAGCATGAGTGCCCGCCTTTCGCCGAGCCGGGCGGCTACAGGGCCGGTGATCATTGCCTGGGCGAGTGAATGCAGAATGCCAAATGCGGCAAGCGAAATGCCGATCGTGGTCGCGTCCCAGTGAAAGCGATCCTCGCCGAAAATGACCCAAAGCGCGGCCGGCACCTGTCCGACAAGTTGCATGATGAAGAAGACCGCCATCAGGGCGGCGACGACGGTCATGCCCCGGGCCCACCGGAACGAAGCGAGCGGGTTGAGAGCCTCCCGGCGTAACGGCCGGCGTTCGCCTTTGTGCGACTCCGGCAAAAGGAAACAGCCCGTCAGGAAATTGAGGCCGTTCAAGGCTGCCGCGGCGAAGAACGGAGCGTGGGGGGAGAAACCGCCCATCAGCCCACCGAGCACAGGTCCCGCGACCATCCCGAACCCGAAACAGGCGCTCATGAAGCCGAAGTGCCGCGCGCGCTCATCGCCATCAGTGATATCGGCAATATAAGCGCCGGCTACCGCCCCAGTCGCCCCGGTGATGCCGGCCACGATCCGCCCGATATAGAGAACCCAAAGGAAAGGCGCCGTCGCCATGATGGCGTAGTCGACAGCAGCGCCGGCCAGCGAGACGAGCAAGACCGGCCGCCGCCCGAAACGATCCGACAGCGCGCCCAGCACAGGTGCGCAGGCAAATTGCATCAACGCATACAGCGCCAGCAGAATGCCATAGTGGGCGGTGACGTCGTTCGAGTGAACCAGATCGCGCAGGAGGCCCGGCAGCACCGGCATAATCAGGCCGATGCCGACAGCGTCGAGCGCGACAGTGCTCAGAATTACGATCAGGGGTCTGTTGGGTTTCACGTCTGGCCTCCGGACCAGCCTCCGCTGGTCCGATTGAACGCGCGGATTCTTTATCACTGATAAGTTGGTGGACATATTATGTTTATCAGTGATAAAGTGTCAAGCATGACAAAGTTGCAGCCGAATACAGTGATCCGTGCCGCCCTGGACCTGTTGAACGAGGTCGGCGTAGACGGTCTGACGACACGCAAACTGGCGGAACGGTTGGGGGTTCAGCAGCCGGCGCTTTACTGGCACTTCAGGAACAAGCGGGCGCTGCTCGACGCACTGGCCGAAGCCATGCTGGCGGAGAATCATACGCATTCGGTGCCGAGAGCCGACGACGACTGGCGCTCATTTCTGATCGGGAATGCCCGCAGCTTCAGGCAGGCGCTGCTCGCCTACCGCGATGGCGCGCGCATCCATGCCGGCACGCGACCGGGCGCACCGCAGATGGAAACGGCCGACGCGCAGCTTCGCTTCCTCTGCGAGGCGGGTTTTTCGGCCGGGGACGCCGTCAATGCGCTGATGACAATCAGCTACTTCACTGTTGGGGCCGTGCTTGAGGAGCAGGCCGGCGACAGCGATGCCGGCGAGCGCGGCGGCACCGTTGAACAGGCTCCGCTCTCGCCGCTGTTGCGGGCCGCGATAGACGCCTTCGACGAAGCCGGTCCGGACGCAGCGTTCGAGCAGGGACTCGCGGTGATTGTCGATGGATTGGCGAAAAGGAGGCTCGTTGTCAGGAACGTTGAAGGACCGAGAAAGGGTGACGATTGATCAGGACCGCTGCCGGAGCGCAACCCACTCACTACAGCAGAGCCATGTAGACAACATCCCCTCCCCCTTTCCACCGCGTCAGACGCCCGTAGCAGCCCGCTACGGGCTTTTTCATGCCCTGCCCTAGCGTCCAAGCCTCACGGCCGCGCTCGGCCTCTCTGGCGGCCTTCTGGCGCTCCTGCTGCGGCGTCCGCTCGTGGGCCGTGGCGCGGGTCCGCGCGCCGGCCTCGTGCGCCTGGCGCTCGCGGGCGAGGTCCAGGGCGGCCGTCTTCACGTTCTGCCTTGCGCAGATGAGATAGGGGAGCCCGCAGAATTCGGAAAACCTTAGCGTACGATTTTTTCCGAATTCTGCGGGCTCCCCCAGACGTAAGCTAGCTTGTTATCCTGCACCACACCCACACCGTTGTCGTACATCACTCCGAGGAGAAGTTGTGCCTTGGCATTGCCCTGTTCGGCGGCCTTACGGGTCCAAGCCACCGCCTGCTTGTAGTCCTGCGCCACCCCCTTGCCCTGCACGTACATTGACCCCAGCATGCTCTGCGCCTTGGCATCGCCCTGTTCGGCCGCCTTGCGGAACCAGGTCACCGCCTGCTTGTCGTCCTGTGCCACCCCCTTGCCCTGCACGTACATTATCCCCAGCAAGCCCTGCGCCTTGGCATCGCCCTGTTCGGCCGCCTTGCGGAACCAGGCCACCGCCTGCTTGTCGTCCTGTGCCACCCCCCGGCCATCCTCATATGCCATCCCCATAAGGTACTGCGCCGTGGCATCGCCCTGTTCGGCCGCCTTGCGGAACCAGGTCACCGCCTGCTTGTCGTCCTGTGCCACCCCCTTGCCCTGCACGTACATTATCCCCAGCAAGCCCTGCGCCTTGGCATCGCCCTGTTCGGCCGCCTTGCGGAACCAGGTCACCGCCTGCTTGTCGTCCTGTGCCACCCCCTTGCCCTGCACGTACATTGACCCCAGCAAAAACTGCGCCTTTGCATCGCTCTGTTCGGCCGCTTTCTGCACTTCGGAAATGGGGGCATTTTTCCAGTCATTTGCCTGCAGGGTGGGGCCCCAACAAGCCCCGACGACCAGCAGTGCCAAAATCCCTTTTTTCATCTCTTTCCTACTGATCTATGGATTCTGCCTCGCATCGTATCGCAGGTGGCACCAGCGGGTTGTCTCGGGGATCCCAAAACAGCGCAGGAGCTCCCCCAAAGCCGCCGCGCCTAATCGCTTTTATGTTCAATTGAAGTTTTCGCATGCGAAAACTTGCCGCCCAACCAGATGCCTCCCAGAACACCCCAAAAGGCGCAGTGTTGCGGTTCAACACTGCGCCTTTTTGCGCTGAAAGTTTATGACGATTCCAGGGCGGTTTTAGAGGCCGAAACAGGCCGAACCGGTGTGGAGCAGATCCGGTGGTCTACCCCCGTAAAATGGACAGTCAGCCATCTCAACTCGGTACGATCCCAAACGCCTGCCGGCAGTTTTTTGCCCCGCAGGGCCGCGTTTATGTGTTTGAGGACGAAGGACTCAAACGCATAAACATAGTCGGTCGCTATGTTTATATGCCCCCTCCCACACCAGCCTATTTAGGTGGTACTCTGATGACGGTATTTTTGATGGGGGTCTCTATGTCCGGTTATCAGTTCGCACACCTTGATTCGTATGCAAGGAAAGCCAGCTCTAAGGTTGCTGGGGGTAAGTCGGCACAAGACATAGCAGACGAGGCAGAGCGGAAAAAGGGGGCCTATAAGCACCTTGATATCGAGCAGGTGAAAGACCCGATCATCCAGTTTGGCATGACACCTTCCGAAGTCGTTAAAGTGGCAACTGAGTGGGCTGAACAGGCCAAAGATCCGAAGGGGAAGAAGCTGCGCATCGATGGGCAGTGCATGGCTGCCGGGGTGTTCAGTGTCCCCGAGGACTTCCCAGAAGACCGCTGGGAAAAGTATCGGGAGGCGATGATCGAGCACCTAAAGGGAAAGCACGGGAAACGCCTTCGGTCTGTGGTAGAGCATGTTGATGAGCCCTATCGCCACTGTCACTTTTACCTGGTGCCGCTTCCTGGTGAGAGTTACGGAGTGGTGCATCCTGGCTGGGCCGCAGAGAAAGCGTCTTATGCGCGGGGGGAGCGCAAGGGTCTACAGACCAAAGCCTACAGCGAGGCCATGAGCGCATGGCAGGACGAGATCCATACCATATCAGCCCGCTTCGGCCTGCTGCGAACAGGGCCGAGGCGAGCGCGGCTCCCGAACAAGGACTACAAGGCCGCGAAACGGGCAGCATCGCTCATTGCTGAACAGGTCAGTACACCGCCGCTCTCAAAACCTAAGCTGCCCCCTGTGGAAGAGATCATTGATGCGCTCGAACCTCTCCATTCAACGGGGATTCTGGGGAGGGGGGAACCACTCTACACACGGGCGCAGCTTCTCAAGGCATCAAAGAAAAGTGCCCTGTACGGGCATAAACATGCTGCTCAGCAGCAGCTGGACTACCTGACCCAAACGACCGAGCGAGCCGCAGAGATTGACGCCGCAGAGGCACGTATCAAGGAGCTGCACGACAAGGCTGAGGCGCAGGCCGCCGAGATCAGGGCGGGAGAGGACAAGATGAGGGCCCTGAGAGACGAAGAGCGGAAACAAACAGAGCTGCTGGGTCGGCTAGAGCTGGCTGTTAAAAAGACGCAGGGCTATGTAGATGAGGCCATCTCAAGAGTTCAGGAACGGGCGCTGAAGGCCCTTGGGGGCGTGCTAGACGCGTTTGTCGCAATAGTTGAAGCACCACAAGACCAAGAGTTGAAAGATGCAGCTAAGAGCGGCCTAGAGAGCATTGGGATATCGGGAGCATGGGCAAAGCTGGCAGATCGGGTCGTGAACGTGCTGATGCCATCGGCAAGGGCGGCACAGGCCGCTGATGGAATAGATTGGCCGAAAGAGGTCAAAGAGACGGGCCGGAAGCTACGGGACAGAACAGTAGACTCTTCTTCTGATATGGGCATGTAGCCGCCTAGCGGCGGCTGCTGAGGTCTACCTCGATGCGGCGAAAGCCGATCTGGTTCGCGGTGTTCGCGGCCGCATCGATGGTCGTGAAGACTCGCCAGCCGCCGCGCTGCCGCTCGATCACCTCTGTTTCCCCTCCCTTCCCGAAGCGTACCAGGTGAAGATGGTAGCCTGCGCCCATCGGGGTAGGGGCGATCAGGGCTTTGGAGAAGCCCCCAAGGTCGAACACAGTCTTGGCGTCTCGTTCCTGCACAATCAAATCCTTAATCTGAACAGTCAAAATCGAAATTTGATTGTACGCGAGCAGCCCATGCCGTCAAGACAAAGAGCGCTCCATGGATAACTGCTGCCGCCCACAGGGGACAAGCCCCTGATGGACGGACGGGCGCAGTTACCCACCTCGCCAAGCCTCTCTCTATGGGTAAATCTAGGGCTCAAAGAAGGCGGCCAAAGGCCGCGAGAAAGGATGTCGGCAAAGCCTCCTCAGTCAGCAGGCTCTCCTATCTTTCGCTGCGCTTCAAGATAGGAGAGCCCTCCTGCTTGGCTATGTCAAAAATGACGTAGTTACGCTGGATAAGCTCGCCTTGCTCTGGACTATCGAGGCCGTTTGCGACGACTCCCTCTCACGCGCTCCAGAGACACATCCCGTCCTGCTGCATCTGCTTCAGTCCCCACCTATGGGCCGGACTGCCGCGCCGTGTTTAAAGAGCTGGCCGTGGTTGGTTCCCCGTTACGCTCTACTGGCAAATGCCTCTGGATTGCGAGTCCAGAGAGGCTGTGATGCGCGATCGCACGCTGGGCAGTATGTGAGAATTCCCCGTTCTGCCCGACCAACCACACCCACTCACGGCAACAAACTCATGCTTCCAATCCGTGCGGGTACGACAAAGCGCCAAAGGTGGTGGCCTTTGGTAACGGGCGTAGAGAGAGGGAATGCTTGATTGATGGGCGCCAAGGAGGCTAAACTTATTAGGCTTTTAGGTGACTGCTTCCCTCTACGGAGCCGTTACCAGGTGAAGTCGGTTCCCCAACTGACTACACCTTCGAACAAACCACCTTGCCGGGTGGTTTTTTCGTTTCTGGCGAACAGGTTACGCTGGATCCTCGAGGATCGTCAATAAACAGTTACAAACTTAACCATGCCACCACTTGGTTATTTAGCCTCATCACCTGGAGAGGTTAAAAGAGCCAGCAATCCAGATATTGCAAGCACTGGGCTCGTCCGAACAGCCAAAAAGTGGTGCGCATAACGCCTTTTATGTTCAAGAGCTCCTGATCTGTCTCGGGGCACCCATGAAGCCCGTGGCATCCACCTCGAACCGGCAGACCCCGATCTGCTGCAGGTAGAGAACCAGGGTATCGAGCTTGCGAAAAACTCTGAGCTGCTTGCTGCGCTGGGCGGCCAGGGCACGTTCGGCTAGACCGTAGCGCACCAGCAGCGTCCAGCCGCCAGGTTGGCCAACTGCGATCACGACACGAACAGCACCGGCCGCCACCAGTTGTACCAGGGTGGGATGGGTAATGGTTTCCATGGGGGAGATTCCGAGACAAGGGATAGTGCGGCGCAGGATGGGAGATAACGCCTCGCAAAACAAGTCATCTTGCAGGATGACCAGCAGCAAAAAGGGCGTCCGATTTAACGTAACGCCCCCTTATACGCACTAGCCGATGGGGTTACTGCTTGGGTTGGTACAGTTCAACATACTGGCCAGCCAGTGCCTGCGCCTCTGCCAATACCGCAGGCGATAAACGCTTGGCGAAAAGGTCACGTTTTGTAGCCGCCTCGACATCCCCATTGGCGGCAGACACCGAACTCCAGACGGGGAGCCCGCAGAATTCGGAAAAAATCGTACGCTAAGGTTTTCCGGGCATCCGTAAGGGCCGAAACTTCCCGTCTTCCAGTCTGCGGCTCTGCCGCCAGACGTAATCGCCGGTTAGGTTGATGTGCTCCCAGCCCAGCGGCGACAGGAATTGCAGCAGCTCGCCGTCCACCGGCTTGCCGGCCTCGACCAACCCCTGGGTGGCGCGTTCCAGGTACACCGTGTTCCACAGCACGATAGCCGCCGTCACCAGGTTGAGGCCGCTGGCCCGGTAGCGCTGCTGCTCGAAGCTCCGATCCCTGATTTCCCCAAGGCGGTTGAAGAACACCGCCCTGGCCAGCGAGTTGCGCGCCTCACCTTTGTTCAGGCCGGCATGCACGCGGCGGCGCAGTTCAACACTTTGCAGCCAGTCCAGGATGAACAGCGTGCGCTCGATCCGGCCCAGCTCGCGCAGGGCCACGGCCAGTCCGTTCTGGCGCGGGTAGCTGCCGAGCTTGCGCAGCATCAGCGAGGCGGTGACGGTGCCCTGCTTGATCGAGCTGGCCAGGCGCAGGATGTCGTCCCAGTGGGCACGCACGTGCTTGATGTTCAGGGTGCCGCCGATCAGCGGGCGCAAC
>NZ_NKWE01000059.1:0-41729 GCF_006243315.1 Aeromonas sobria | reverse complement strand
AGGGGCGCATTATAGGGAGCCGCGCCGGGATGACAAGAGGAAAACTGCAAAAAATGGCACTTTTTGCAGTTTTCCGGTTCAACCGTTGTTTTATTAAACAAAAGCCCCGCTTCGGCGAGGCTGTTTCGGGCAATAAACCCTGAATTCACATCAGGTTGCTACCTTTTTGACCAGAATTCGCGTGCGAAGCTGCGCACCTTTTCCCAATCGGTAAATTCGAGGTCCTTGCTGGTATCGGTGCTGCCGCCGGTGATCTTCATGATCAGCTGGATGATGCGAGTCTGCCACCAGTTATAGCGGGAGTACTGCAGCGCACCGGCAAACACCCCCAGGGTTTTCGGCTTCCAGGGAGAGAGGCGCAGGAACTTCTTCATATAGGCATTGGTTTGCGGCGTCTGCTTCTCTGGCTTGCGGGCCGTCAGGTTGACACAGAAGAAGGCGGCATTGGCCACTTCCAGCTGTTCCTGATGGGCATGAATAAAGCTGAACAGGCTGGGATGGAAGTTGCCATAGCGAATAGATGCGCCGATCAAGACCTTGGCATACTTGCTTAAGTTGCACATCGGCAGGGAGTGCAGGTCATGGATCACCACTTCGCATCCCGGCATCTGCTCCAGCATGACATCTACTATTTTGCGGGTTTGGCCATCCCGAGAGGAATAAAGCACCAGAATCTTGTCCATAACAACCTCAACTACGCCAGAAGGCAGGGGTAAACAGTACCAGAAGCGTAAAAATTTCCAATCGGCCAAACAACATGGCCACCACCAGCACCCACTGTGCCGCTGGCGAGATATTGCCGAAGTTGGCTGAGACCTCTCCCAACCCCGGCCCTACGTTGGTGAAAGCCGCCGCCACGGCGGTGAAGGCGGTCACTTCGTTTAGCCCGGTCATCAGCAACAGCAGCATAAACATAAAGAAGAGAATGATATAGGTAGCGAAGTAGCCCCACACCGCCTCGACGATGCGCTCGGGCACCGCCCGCTGCCCCAGCTTCAACGTATAGATGGCTCTGGGGTGAACCAGCCGCTTCAGCTCGCGCATCCCTTGCATGAACAGGATCATGAAACGCATCACCTTGATGCCGCCCCCGGTACTGCCCGCGCAACAGCCGATAAAAGCGGAGAACATCAACAGCATGGGCAGAAAAGAGGGCCAGTCTGCATAGGTGGTGGTGCTGTAGCCGGTGGTGGTGCCCAGAGAGACCGCCTGGAACAGACCGTGATTGAGCGCCTCTTGCCAGGTGGCATAGTGCCCGTGGGTCAGCAAGGCGACAAAGCAGATCATCACCAGGGTCGCCTGGATGGCCAGGAACACCTTGAGTTCCGCATCATAGAGGTAGCGTCCGAGCCGAACCGGGCGGTGGGAAAAGACAGTAAAGTGGAGCGCAAAGTTCACGCTGGCCAGCAGCAGGAACACCACAGTAATCAGGTTGATGACCGGACTGTTAAAGAAACCAATGCTGGCATCGTGGGTGGAGAAGCCACCGACCGACAGGGTCGAGAACGAATGGCACACCGCATCGAACAGCGTCATCCCGGCGAGCCAGTAGGCCAGCGCACAGAGCGCGGTCAGCAGCAGATAGATGAACCAGAGCGCCTTGGCCGTTTCGGCGATACGCGGCGTCACCTTGGTATCCTTGACCGGCCCCGGGATCTCGGCGCGATAGAGCTGCATGCCACCGATGCCGAGCAGTGGCAGAATGGCCACCGCCAGTACGATGATCCCCATCCCCCCCAGCCACTGCAGCAGCTGGCGGTAGAACAGAAACGCCTTGGGCAGATTATCGAGCCCGGTCAGTACCGTCGCCCCGGTAGTGGTCAGGCCGGAAAAAGATTCGAAGAAGGCTTCCGAAACCGACATGTCCGGCACATCGCCAATAATGAAGGGCACTGCCCCCACACTACCCAGCACAGTCCAGAACAGCACCACTATGAGGAAGCCCTCTTTCGAGCGCATCTCCTTCTTGTGATAGCGGTTGGGAAACCAGAGCACCACGCCGAGCAGCAGGGCGATCAGAAAAGAGCTGACGAACTCGGCACCACCCCCATCCCGATAGCCGAAGGCCACCAGCGCAGGCAACAGCATGGTCGAGCTAAATAGCGCAACCAGCAGGCCAACAATGCGAACGATGCTCAGGATGTGCATTACAGCTCCCTTTTCCCTATTAAAGAGCGATGGATTCTAGCCATCTAAGGGACTGAGGGATACCCGTCCATGAGTCCGATCGGTCAATTCACGGTCAACCTGAGCCCAAACAGAGGATTCCCACGCCACCTGCAAGGTGACCTGCTGACCGTAATCGGCCGCCAGCAATTCGCCATTGTGGCTGCTGATCAGCGACTCGACCGTCCCCATGTCACCGTAATCGCAGTGAATGAGAGAGGGAGTTCGCGGCACCTTGAGCAGGGTGGTCAGCTGCTTGAGGGCGGCACCGACACCGCCCCCATAGGCCTTGACCAGTCCACCGGTGCCAAGCTGGATACCGCCGTAGTAACGCACCACCACGGCGCAGATTTCACCGAATCCAGACCCCATCAACTGGGCCAAGATCGGCTTGCCCGCCGTGCCGGAAGGTTCGCCATCATCGCTGAAGCCATAGACCTGGCTATCTTGCGGCGCACCCGCCACAAAGGCCCAGCAGTGATGGCGAGCGGTCGGATGTTGACGCTTGATCTCATTGACCCACCCCTTGGCCGCCTCGACGGTCGGGGTGTGGGCAATCAGGGTAATGAAGCGGCTCCTCTTGATCTCTTCGGTCAGTTCCAGCGGGGCGGCCGGAATGGAGTACGCTGCCGCCATCAGAGCCCTGCTTGTCTGGTCATGTTCTCCACCCCGTTGGCGTGCAGCACTATGTTGTCTTCGATGCGGATGCCGCCAAACGGCCGCAGTGCCTCCACCTTGTTCCAGTTGACCCGTTTGCCCTGTTCGCCCTGACGCAGCGGCTCCAGCAAACTGTCGATAAAGTAGAGCCCCGGCTCGATAGTGAACACCTGATCCACCTCCATCACCCGGGTGCAGCGCAGATAGGGGAACAGCTCGGGCGCCGCCAGATGGGTGCCGCGCTCATCCTGCATGAAGCCACCGGCGTCGTGCACCTGCAGACCAAGGAAGTGGCCGAGGCCGTGGGGGAAGAAGACGTTGGTCACCCCGGTGTTGATCATCTCATCCACCGACATGTCCACCAGCTCGGTAGCTTGCAGCAGACGCGCCAGCTTGTGATGCATCTGCAGATGCAGCTCGCTGTAGCGGCGACCCGGTTTGATCTCCTTGATGATCTCCTGCTGCTGCTCGTCGAGGGCAGCAATCAGATCGGCAAACTCGCCGCGCCGCCACGCCCAGGTACGGGTGATGTCGGAGGCGTAGCCGTGAAAATCGACGCCGGCATCGATCAGGAAGGAGTGGCGCTCCGCATCCGGCACCCGCAAGGCAGACAAATGGGTGTAGTGAAGGATGGCCGCGCTGCGGTTGATGGCGACGATATTGCCGTAGGGCGCCTCATTGGCCCCCTGCCCGACCGCCTTCATATAGGCCAGATTGATCTCGAACTCGCTCGCCCCCGCCATAAAGGAGTCCTTGGCGGCGATATGGCCGCGCACGCCGATGCGGGTCGCCTCGCGCAGACACTCCAGCTCGTAGGGGGTCTTGTAGGCGCGGTGATAGTGCAGGTAGTTGAGCACAGCCTCCGGATTGGGCTGGGTCAGCCCCAGCAGCTCGGCCACTTCCAGATGGCCGCCCAGATAGGCCCACTCCTGCTTGTTGGCGGGCAGATGGTCAGCCACCTGCTCCGGCCGGGTCAGGAAACGGATATCGAAGAACTCGACCCAGAAGGCATTGGGCAGGTCCGCCACCTTGTGCCAGAAATCCACCGGACGATAGAACAGCAGCACCGGTTTGTTCACCCCATCCACCAGCAGCCAACAGTGGGGGTTGTCCAGCACCGGCAACCAGGCCTTGAAGTGCGGGTTTACCTTGAACGGGTAATCCTGATCATCGAGGAAGATGCGGTGGGTCTGGCCGGAGTGGATGGCCAGTCCGCTGAGCCCCTGTTGTTGCAGAATGTCGCGGGTACGCTGCTGCAAGGTATCGAGGTGCTGGGCAAAAAGTTGGCTGTAGCTGCTCATGGCGTCCTGCTCCGAGGTGAATGTGATAGCAGCATAACACCAAGCTCGGGGCGGCTCGACCCGTCAAGCTGTCGCTTCGTGAGGTAACGCATGCGTTACAAAGTGTTTGTTATCAACAGAAAACCAATCATTAACAAATCAAAAACAATTCAATACACTGCCGCTAGATACATGACGTCAGGGATTACTCATGGACAACCTCTGCCTGTGGCAACCGGATCCGCTCGGGATGCAGCAATCCAACCTCTACCGCTTTATGGCGGAGGTGAACCGTTTCCACGGCTTGCAGTTGCAGAACTATCCGCAGCTTTACCAATGGTCGGTGGAGAAGACCACCCGTTTCTGGCCGCTGGTGTGGCAGCACTGCGGCGTCAAGGGCGAGCTCGGCAACATAGTGGCGGAGAACCGTCAGGATATGCAGCGCACCCGCTGGTTCCCCGACAGCCGCCTCAACTTCGCCGAAAACCTGCTGCGCCGTCAGGACGAGAGCCCGGCCATCATCTCCCGCATCGAAGGGAGTCCAAGCCGCACCCTCAGCTGGCGTGAATTGAGTGATCAGGTGGCCCGGCTGGCTCAGTGGCTGCGCCAGCAGGGGATTGGTCGTGGCGATGTGGTGGCCGCCTACCTGCCCAATATTCCGGAAACCGTGGTTGCCATGCTGGCCACCAGCAGCCTAGGGGCGATCTGGACCTCCACCAGCCCCGACTTTGGCGAGGCCAGCGTGGTGGAGCGCTTCGGCCAGACCCGGCCGCGAGTGCTGTTCGCGGTGGATGGCTATCGCTACAACGGCAAGGGGATCGACATTCAGCAGAAGGTCGCCAGCGTGGTGAGCCAGTTAGGCAGCATAGAGCAGACGGTGATGATCCCGCTACTCGGCAACCCGCTGCAGCTTGGCCACGACTGGCAGCAACTGCTGGCGAGCCAGCACGGCGCCCAGCTCACCTTCGAGCCGATGGCCTTCAACGATCCGCTCTATATCCTCTATTCGTCCGGCACCACCGGCAAACCCAAGTGCATCGTCCACGGCATCGGCGGCACCCTGCTGCAACACCTGAAAGAGCATCAGCTGCACTGCGACATCAAACCGGGGGAGCGGATCTTCTACTTCACCACCTGCGGCTGGATGATGTGGAACTGGCTGGTGAGCGCCCTCGCCTCTGGCGCCACCCTGGTGCTCTACGATGGCTCGCCGTTTTACCCGGATGGCAACGTGCTGTGGGATCTCGCCCGCGACGAGCAGGTCAGCTTGTTCGGCACCTCGGCCAAGTATCTTGATGCGTTGCACAAGCAGGGTTATGCCCCCATCAAGACCCACGACTTGCCGCAGTTGCGGCTGATCTGCAGCACCGGATCTGTGCTGTCGCCTGAGGGGTTCGACTACGTCTACCAGCAGATAAAACAGGATGTGCAGCTCAGCTCCATCTCCGGCGGCACCGATATCTGCTCCTGCTTCGTCATCGGCAACCCCCTCAGCCCGGTCTATCGCGGCGAGAGTCAGGGGCGCGGCCTCGGCCTTGCGGTACAGGTATTCAACGAAGCGGGCCAGCCGGTGCAGGGGGAGAAGGGCGAGCTGGTCTGCACCAAGCCGTTCCCGGCCCAGCCGGTGGGCTTCTGGGGAGATGAGAGCGGCGACAAATACCGCGCCGCCTACTTCGAGCGGTTCGACAACATCTGGTGCCACGGCGACTGGATCGAGCTGACCCCGACCGGCGGCATTCTGTTCTACGGCCGCTCCGACGCCACCCTCAACCCGGGCGGCGTGCGCATCGGCACCAGCGAGATCTACCGTTATGTCGAGCAGCTGGACGAGGTGGAAGAGAGCATCGTCATCGGCCAGCAGTGGCAGCAGGACGAACGAGTGGTGCTGTTCGTCAAGCTCAAGGCGGGCTGCAAGCTGGATGAGCCGCTGCGCGAGCGGATCCGCCAGCAAATAAAGCAGCACTGCACCGCCCGCCACGTGCCGGCCCGCATCCTGCAGGTGGATGCCATCCCCCGTACCAAGTCCGGCAAGATCGTCGAACTGGCGGTGCGGGAAGTGGTGCACAACAGACCCGTCAACAACACCCATGCCCTCGCCGATCCCGAGGTGCTGAACCAGTATCGCAACCGGCCGGAACTGGCCAGTTGATAACAAACTCACATCCACCCCAGGCGCCGCAAGGCGCCTCTCTTTTGCCCATTTTGTGATGAAGAGCTTTTACTCGAGAACTGTTAAACAAATGTTTTAAATAGGTGTTGAAAATGTCTCCTTTTGGATCAATAGTGAGCCTCGCCCCCTGCTGGGGATAAAGGAGCAACACCCCCCACTGAGTGGGAACAAGGAGACACTCTCATGATCTACCAAGGCGAAACCCTGTCGGTCAGCTACCTCGAAAACGGCATTGCCGAACTGAGGTTTGATGCCCCGGGTTCAGTCAACAAGCTGGATCGCGCTACCCTGCTCTCCCTGAGCGAAGCGATCACCGCATTACAACAAGAACGTGAACTAAAAGGTCTGATCCTCACCTCCGGCAAAGACGCCTTTATCGTCGGCGCCGATATTACCGAATTCCTGGAACTGTTCGATCTGCCGCAAGAAGATCTGCTCGGCTGGCTGAAAAAGGCCAACGACATCTTCAACGCCATCGAAGATCTGCCGGTGCCGACCCTCTCTGCCATCAAGGGCCACGCCCTGGGCGGCGGCTGCGAGACCATTCTCTCCACCGATTTCCGCCTGGCTGATACCACAGCCAAAATCGGCCTGCCCGAGACCAAACTCGGCATCATGCCGGGCTTTGGCGGCACCGTCCGTCTGCCACGGGTGATCGGCGCCGACAACGCGCTGGAGTGGATCACCACCGGCAAGGATTACCGTGCCGATGATGCCCTCAAGGTGGGTGCCATCGATGCCGTGGTCGCCCCCGATGCGCTGCACAGCGCTGCGCTGCAGATGATGAAAGACGCCATCGCGGGCAAGCTGGACTGGCAGAGCCGTCGCGCCGCCAAGAAAGCCCCGCTGCGCCTCTCCAAACTGGAAGCCATGATGAGCTTCACCACCGCTGCCGGCATGGTTGCCGCCGTGGCGGGCAAGCACTATCCGGCGCCGATGACCGCGGTGAAAACCGTCGAAGCCGCCGCTGGCATGGGCCGTGACGAGGCGCTGGCCGTCGAGGCACAGGGCTTTATCAAGCTGGCCAAGACCGATGTCGCCAAGGCGCTGGTTGGTATCTTCTTGAACGATCAGCACATCAAGGCGCTGGCCAAGAAGGCTGCCAAGCAGGCTGCTAAGGCCACTCGCCACGCTGCCGTACTGGGTGCGGGCATCATGGGGGGCGGCATCGCCTACCAGTCTGCCAGCAAGGGCATTCCGGCAGTGATGAAGGATATCAACGAGAAGGCACTGGCGCTTGGCATGGGCGAAGCCACCAAGCTGCTCAACGGTCAGCTCGAAAAAGGCCGCATCGATGGCATCAAGATGGGCCAGGTGCTCTCTGCCATCACCCCGACCCTTAGCTATGACAACGTCAAGCATGTGGATCTGGTGGTCGAAGCCGTGGTCGAGAACCCCAAGGTGAAGGCCGCCGTACTGGGCGAAGTGGAAGGGATCATTGGCGAAGACGCCGTGCTCGCCAGCAACACCTCCACCATTCCCATCTCCCTGCTGGCCAAGGGGCTGAAGCGCCCGCAGAACTTCTGCGGCATGCACTTCTTCAACCCGGTACACCGCATGCCACTGGTGGAGATCATCCGCGGCGAGCAGACTTCCGATGAAACCATCAACCGCGTGGTGGCCTATGCCGCCGCCATGGGCAAGTCCCCGGTGGTGGTCAACGACTGCCCGGGCTTCTTCGTCAACCGGGTGCTGTTCCCCTACTTCTTCGGCTTCAACAAGCTGGTTGCCGATGGTGCCGACTTCGCCGCCGTCGACAAGGTGATGGAGAAGGAGTTTGGCTGGCCCATGGGCCCCGCCTACCTGCTGGACGTGGTCGGCATCGACACCGGTCACCATGCCGGTAATGTGATGGCGCAGGGTTTCCCGGCACGCATGAGCAAGGAAGGTCGCACCGCCATCGACGTGATGTATGAGGTGAGCCGCTTCGGTCAGAAGAATGGCAAGGGTTTCTACTCTTACGAGCAGGACAAGAAGGGCAAGCCGAAGAAGGTGGCCGACGCCGCGGCTTACGAGCTGCTGGCCCCCATTGCCAAGCCGAAGCAGGACTTTGACAAGGAAGCCATCATAGCTCGCATGATGATCCCGATGATCAACGAGGTGGTGCTCTGCTTGGAAGAGGGCATTGTTGCCACCCCAGCCGAAGCCGACATCGCACTGGTCTACGGTCTGGGCTTCCCTCCCTTCCGCGGCGGCGTGTTCCGCTATCTGGACACCATTGGTCTGGATCGTTACGTGGCCATGGCCGACCAGTATGCCGATTTGGGCCCGCTCTATCGCGTCAGCGACAAGCTGCGTGAAATGGCCGCCCAGGGCAAAACCTTCTACTGATTGCGGAAAGGAGATCCATTCATGAAAGACGTAGTCATTGTCGACTGTATCCGGACCCCCATGGGCCGGTCCAAGGGCGGCGCCTTCCGCAACGTGCGTGCAGAAGATCTGTCCGCGCACCTGATGAAATCCATCCTGCTGCGCAACCCCAACCTCGACCCGAACGAGATCGAGGATATCTACTGGGGCTGCGTGCAGCAGACTCTGGAGCAGGGCTTCAACATCGCCCGTAACGCCTCACTGCTGGCTGGTATTCCGAAGCAGGTGGGGGCGGTCACCGTCAACCGTCTGTGCGGATCAAGCATGCAGGCGCTGCACGACGCCTCCCGCGCCATTCAGGTAGGTGATGGGGATATCTTCATCATCGGCGGCGTCGAGCACATGGGCCACGTGCCGATGAGCCACGGCGTCGACTTCCACCCCGGCATGGCCAAGTCAGTGGCGAAAGCCTCCGGCATGATGGGACTGACCGCCGAAATGCTCGGCAAGCTGCATGGCATCAGCCGCCAGCAGCAGGACGAGTTTGCCGCCCGCTCCCATCGCCGCTCCTATGCTGCGACCGTGGAAGGGCGTTTTGCCAAAGAGATCGTCGGATTGGAAGGCCATGACGCCAGCGGCGCCCGCTTCTTCTACGACTACGACGAGGTGATCCGCCCGGAGACCACGGTCGAAACCCTGAGCCAGCTGCGCCCGGTGTTTGACCCGGTCAACGGCACCGTCACTGCCGGCACCTCCTCGGCTCTGTCTGACGGCGCCGCCGCCATGCTGGTGATGAGTGCGGATCGCGCCAAGGCCCTCGGCCTCACGCCCCGCGCCAGGGTGCGCGCCATGGCGATCGCCGGTTGTGATGCCGCCATCATGGGTTACGGCCCGGTACCGGCCACCCAGAAGGCGCTCAAGCGTGCCGGTCTGACCGTTGGCGATATCGACCTGTTCGAGCTGAACGAAGCCTTTGCCGCCCAGTCCCTGCCCTGCGTCAAGGATTTGGGTCTGCAGGATCTGGTGGACGAGAAGGTAAATCTGAACGGCGGCGCCATTGCGCTGGGCCACCCCCTCGGCTGCTCCGGTGCCCGCATCTCCACCACCCTCATCAATCTGATGGAGGAGAAAGATGCCACCCTGGGGGTTGCCACCATGTGTATCGGTCTGGGTCAGGGTATCGCCACCGTATTCGAACGGGTGTGATGACCAGCCGGATCGACGGGATGCATGACTGAGTGTTGTCCCTTTTCGGGGCCAGTCTGACTGGCCCTTTTTCAAGTCTGTGACGAGAGCCACACGGGGTGATCGTCAGTTGTCAGCAGTTATCTGTTGGCCGTCCCGTTTGGGTCGGCCTTTTTTCGTTTTAACCTTATCAATAGCCTGTTATTGCCTTAAACCTCACATTAGATGGGGGGCTTGCTTGCTTTTTACTCCCCCGACAGGTTCAATCTGCACAAAAAAATGGGTGGATGCACATACATATGTCAATGAGCAAACAACTGCTGATCGTCGATGACGACCAAGAGATCCGCGAGCTGCTCAATGAGTACCTGACCCGGGCGGGCTTTCAGGTATTGACGGCCGCCGGTGGCAACGAGATGCGCCAGCAACTCGCCCAGCACAGCCCGGACCTGATTATTCTGGACATCATGATGCCCGGCGAGGACGGTTTTACCCTCTGCCAGCAGATCCGTCGTGACTCCCAGGTGCCCATTATCATGCTGACCGCCGCCTCCGACGAAGCGGATCGGGTGATCGGCCTCGAGCTCGGCGCCGACGACTATATCGCCAAGCCGTTCAGCCCCCGTGAACTGCAGGCCCGCATCAAGGCACTGCTGCGCCGCGCCGAATTCCGCCAACCGGAAAAAGAGAAGGAGCCGAGCCGCCGCCTGCGGTTTGCCGAGTGGACCCTCGACACCCTGAGCCACCAGCTGACCCATGACGATGGCAGCCTGCTGGATCTCTCTGGCAGCGATGCCATGCTGCTCGGCATGTTCCTGCAACAGCCCGGTCTGGTGCTGGATCGGGATACCATCTCCGATGCCACCCGCGGCCGCGAGAGCCTGCCGATGGAGCGCGGCATCGACGTGCAGATCAGCCGCCTGCGCCAGAAGCTGGGTGACAACGGCAAGAGTCCGCGCATCATCAAGACCATTCGCGGCAGCGGTTACATGCTGATTGCCGAGGTGCACGAGCTGCCATGAGCCACAAGTGGTCCTGGGGGGCGCTGGTGCCCCGCTCCCTGCTATCACGGATGATCCTGCTGCTGTTGCTGGCCATCCTGCTCTCCCAGACCATTCTGACCGGCATCTGGATGCAGCAGATCCAGAAGCGGGAGCTGGAGGGGATGATCAGCACCACCCGCAACCTGGCGCTCTCCGCCGCCTCCACCGTCAACTTTTTCAAATCCCTGCCGCTGCAGTATCGCCATATCGCGCTGGACCAGCTGCGCAACATGGGCGGCAGCCGCTTCTTCGTCTCGCTCAACGAGGAAGAGATCCACATCAACGCCATCCCCGACAGCGAGCGCAAGACGCTGGTGCTGCAGGAGGTGCAGGGGGTGCTGACCCGCAAGCTCTCCGATGCCATGGCGATCAAGGTGGATTTCTCCCGCCCCGACGACCTTCACGTCTTCAACAATGACACCCTGCTGGCGGATCTCCCCTCCTCCTGGGCCCGCTACACCCTGTCGCTGGAACCGCTCAATCCGCCGGTGCTGGTGACCCAGATCGAGATTGAAAAGGGGGAGTGGCTCTATCTGGCGGCCCTGCTGCCCGCCCCCTACATGACGCTGGATGACACCGTGATGCCGAGCAATCAGGTGCGTTTCATCGCCCTGATGACGGTGTTCCTCTGCTTCTTCACCTTTATGCTGGTGCGCTGGCAGACCCGCCCGCTGCGCCGTCTCGCCAAGGCGGCGGTGAATCTGGGCAAGGATATCGACCAGCCTTCGCTGAAAGAAGAAGGGGCGTCGGAGATCGTGGCGGCCACCCGCGCCTTCAACATCATGCAGCACCGCATTCGCCGTTATATCGATGATAGAGAGCGGCTGTTCAGCTCCATCTCCCACGACCTCAAGACCCCCATCACCCGGCTGCGGCTGCGGGTCGAGCTGCTCGACGACGAGGTGCAGATCGGCAAGTTCAACAAGGATCTCGACGAGCTGGAGCTGATGGTGAAAGGGGCGCTGCAGACGGTAAAAGAGACCGACATTCACGAGAACATCGAGGAGATCGACATCAACGCCCTGCTGGAGCAGATGGCGGAGTCGATGAACCTGCACGACGAGCGACTGACTATCGAGGGGCACTGCAAGTGGCCCTATCGCGGCAAGCTGCTGGCGCTCAAACGCTGCATCGGCAATCTGGTGGATAACGGCATCAAATATGGTCAGCGGGTACGCATCATCATCATGGATGACGCGGAAATGTTGATCCTGTTCATCATGGACGAAGGTCCCGGCCTGCCGGAAGATCAGTTCGAACGCATCTTCGAACCCTATTACCGGCTCAGTACCGATCAGGCGGGAACCGGCCTCGGCCTTGGCATCGCCCGCAATATTTCCCACGCCCATGGCGGCGATCTGGTGCTGGAAAATCGTCCGCAAGGCGGCCTGCAGGCCACCCTCTCTCTCCCAAGGTAGTTGCCCATGAAGTGGTTCCCGATCTCCCTGCTTGCCCTGCTCTGTGGCTCTGCCTCCGCCTCCCAGGTGGAGGTGCTGCACTGGTGGACCTCCGGTGGCGAAGCGAAAGCGGTGGAAGAACTCAAATCCGAATGGGCTGCCCAAGGCAATCAGTGGAATGATTTCGCGGTGCAAGGGGGCGGCGGCAAGAGCGCCATGACGGTGCTGAAAAGCCGGGCGCTGGCAGCCAACCCGCCGGAGGCGGCGCACCTCAAGGGTTACGAGCTCAAGGAGTGGGCCGGTCTCGGTTTCTTGCGCGACCTCAGCCCGATGGCCGAACACCTTGGCTGGTATGCCAAAATGCCCCCCATGGTGCGGGCTACCCTCAGCCAGCATGACGCCCTGATGGCGGTGCCGACCGGCATCCATCGAGTCAACTGGCTGTGGCTCAACCGCAAGGTGTTCGAGCAGCAAAAGCTGACGCCACCCGATGACTGGGCCCAGTTCATCACGGTCGCCGAGCAGCTTAAAAAACGGGACATCACCCCGCTCGCCATCGGCAACGAACCCTGGCAGCTGGCGGTGCTGTTTGAAACGGTAGCGCTTGGTGAGGGCGGTAAAGAGTTCTACCGCAAGGCGTTTCTCGAACAGGACAGCGCTACCCTGACCGGCCCCGACATGGTGCGGGTCCTGACCCGCTTCCACCAGCTACGGGCCTATGTACCGCAAAAATACGCGGGCCTTAAGTGGCACCAGGCCACCAACTTGCTGGAGAGTGGTGGCGCCGCCATGCAGCTGATGGGGGACTGGGTAAAAGGGGAGCTGAGCGCGGGCAACTACCGGCCCGGTGAGGATATCGCCTGCCTGCCGAGCCCGGGTAGCGCCGGGCTGTTCAGCTACAACCTCGACTCCATCGCCATGTTCAAGCAGCGGGATCCGGCCCAGCTACAGGCCCAGGGCGACTTGGCCCAGCTGCTGATGACGCCGAAATTCCAGCAGGAGTTCAATCGGGTGAAGGGATCGATCCCGGCACTGACCAACCCTGATATGAGCAAGTTCGACCGCTGCGCCATCCACTCCTATCAGGATTTCCTGCAAGCGGAAAAGCAGGACAACCTGCTACCCAGCATGGCAGAGGGGATGGCCACCCCGACCAATATGCGTCAGGCCATCTTTGACGTGCTCGGTAACTTCTTCAATGACGCCAAAGGCGACCCGCAACAGACGGCGCTGCAACTGGAACGCGCCATGCGCTCGACCCGCTGATCCGGACAAATTGCCAAACGGCAGAAATGACAAAGGCGGAATTGCTCCGCCTTTGTTGTTGAATCGTCATCCGATTCAGGATTGATCGTTTTCGTCCTCATCCTCGTCATAGTAATCGCTGAGCTCGATCCAGAGCCCCAATCCGACCATCACCATGGAGCCGAACCAGGTACCGGTATTCCCGATCGGGCTGCCCATCACTATCATGGCGAAAGACAAGAACCCCATGCCTGCGTAGGCCTGTAATCTGCCGTAGGAAACCTGCATATTCACCTCCTTGTTGAATATGGTGCAATTTTTATATTACTCGTCCGGCGCACACTGGATAGGGTTAAATAACATTTTGGTTACATATGCTGGTTAACAGGGCGTTTATTTGATTATTTTTTAGCCCTGAGTATCATTGGCAGCCGAATAGGTTGAAGGTTGATAATAGATGAGTGATTTATTCTGCAGCGCAACCCATGAGTTGGACGCAATCGGGCTTCGTTGCCCGGAACCCGTGATGATGGTTCGCAAGAAAGTGCGGCTGATGGCGGATGGCGAGACCCTGCTGGTCAGCGCCGACGACCCTTCAACCACCCGCGACATTCCCAGTTTCTGCCGCTTTATGGATCACACCCTGATCGCCAGCGAGACAGAGCAGGCCCCTTACCGCTATCTGATCCGCAAGGGTCAATAAGCCCCAGTACCGGAGCAATCCATGACAACCATTACCCGAATCGGCACCACCCAGCGTTGGTCAGATGTGGTCATCCACAATGGCACCCTCTATGTGGTAGAAGTCCCTGTCAGTGAAGAGGCGGATATCCACCAGCAGACCCGCGAAGTGCTGACCAGCCTGCAGCGCCTGCTGGAAGCCAACGGCTCCGGCGTCAACAAGATCCTGATGGCCAACATCTATCTCAAGGACATCAGCGACATCGCCGCCTTCAACGAACAGTGGGACAGCTGGATCCCGGCTGGCACCGCACCGGTTCGCGCCTGCGTACAGGCCCGCCTCGCCCATGAAGGCTACAAGGTGGAAGTGCAGCTGACTGCGGCTGTCTAAGAGTCGGTTTTCCCCTCATCCCCAGCCCTTCTCCCGCAAGGGGAGAAGGGAGTAAAGAACCACGCCGCCATTGCTCGCAACGGCATAAATGAAAAGGCCCCGCCATCACTGGCGGGGCCTTTTTCATTACAAGACCACTGGCGGCTTATTTGCCGGTCGGAGTCAGGGTAATGGTGACGCGACGGTTCTGCGCCTTGCCGTCAGCGGTGCTGTTAGAAGCAATCGGCTGATCCGGGCCAACGCCACGAGTAGAGATGCGGCTGCCTGATACACCCTGGCCAATCAGCTGGGCGGCAACGGCATCGGCACGCTCGCGAGAGAGCTTCATGTTCAGATCGCGGGAACCTGAGCTGTCGGTGTGACCAACCACGTTCAGGCGGGTCTTGTCGAACTCGGCAACCACCATGGCCACGCCGGAGAGGGTGTTGGCACCGGCCGCTTTCAACTGGGAGCTGGAGCTGTCGAAGGTCACGCTGTTCGGCATATTGAGGATCAGTTCGTCACCGTTACGGGTAACACTGACGCCGGTGCCCTGCAACTTCTCGCGCAGCTTGGCTTCCTGCACATCCATGTAATAACCGATACCACCACCCAGTGCGGCACCTGCGGCCACGCCGGTCCAGATACCCTTCTTGCGATCGCCCTTGCTGGAAGACATGGCACCCACTGCAGCACCGGTCGCGGCACCCGCCAGTGAACCCCACACAGCCTTGGAAGTTTGCTGCTCACCGGTATACGGGTTGGTAGTGCAACCACTCAGCGCCACAGCCAATGCAACCGCCGGAACAATCATCTTGAAATGCATGTAAAAACCTCTGAAAAAACAACTCAAAACGGGAAGGCGCGCATTCTACCCCAGCCGCGCGCCAAGGTGTGACGTCAGGATGTCGACTACGCCCCAATCCCGCAAATCGGCCTATTATGGCAAACCACACTGGACCTCACCTGAACCACCCCATCCCCCGACCCGCACCGAGAACTGCAGAAGATCGCCCACGACACAGGCCATGACACCTGTAAAAAAGGCTCCCGATTGCGAGGAGCCTTTTTATCGCCGGATGAGCCGCAATGCGGTCTCAACATGGCTGTTGCACGGTGGGCAACGGTGAACAGAGCGATCCCCCCCACTGGCCAGCATCAGCGACGGCGGATATCCCGCGCCTCTTCACGCACGTCTTGCTTGAACTGGCGCTTGTCCTGACGGCAGTCGACGTTGTTCAGGTACTCTTCCTGACGGCAATCCTGCTTGGTATCGCGGGCTTGCGGGCGGCCATCCTGACGCACATCACGGGCATCATGGCGGGCATCCTGATGACCGTTGTAGCTATCCTGACGAACGTCACGGGCGTCGCTACGACCATCCTGACGAATATCGCGCGCCTCTTTGACAGCCAGCGCCGGCAGTGAGGTCAACAGGGTGGCACAAGCCAGGATCAGGGCACGACAAGCGCGTCCGCGAACAGTGATGAAAGACATGAATGACTCCTTAAGTTGGGAGCGAGATTCTGAACGCCCATCACTGTATACCGACTGAACCGGATGCAACAAAGAGGCTTAACGTGGTGTCTTTTGACACTCTGCGTGGCAAGGACAGCTGACCAGATGATCGTTCACCATTCCCACCGCCTGCATAAAGGCGTAACAGATGGTGCTGCCGACGAAGTTGAAGCCGAGCTTCTTGAGCGCCTTCGCCATGGCATCCGACTCCGGTGACGTTGCCGGAATATCGCCGTTACCCTGGCGCTGGTTGACCATGGGGGCACCGCCGACAAAGGCCCACAGGTAATCGGCAAAGTCGATGCCCTGCTCCTGCAACGCCAGATAGGCGCGGGCATTTCTGATGATCGACTGCACCTTGAGCCGGTTGCGGATAATGCCGCTGTCCTGCATCAGCCGCTCCACATCCTGTTCGTCGAACCGGGCGATCAGTTCGGGATCAAAGTCGGCATAGGCACGGTAATAGCTCCCGGTGCGCTTGAGGATGGTGAGCCACGACAAGCCCGCCTGCTGGCCGTCGAGGCAGAGCTTGGCAAACAGCTCACGGGGGTCATAAACCGGCCTGCCCCACTGCTGGTCATGGTATGCAATATATTCCGCATCACGGGTCACCCAGGCACAACGCAGTTCCATCTCATTCATCTTTGGCTATCTCCTCTCTTCTCACTGATACCCGATATCCTCCCACCCCGTGGGCAGATCATCCCGTGATCATCCGGCGCCAACCCGCCGCTAACCCGTCATAACGGGGCGCCATCTCGCGAATCCCCAGCAATTTCGCCTATTATCCGACCATGCCAGACGGTATACTCCCTCGGTTCACATTCAGCAAATCTTGCTCTGATTTTCACTTCGCGCGAAAAAAAATTATGCAAAAATTCGATGTCAAAACCTTTCAGGGCCTGATCCTGCAGCTGCAGGACTATTGGTCCCGCCAGGGCTGTACCATCATTCAGCCGCTGGATATGGAAGTGGGTGCCGGTACCTCCCACCCCATGACCTGTCTGCGTGCCCTGGGCCCGGAGCCCATCGCCTGCGCCTACGTGCAACCGTCCCGCCGTCCGACCGACGGCCGCTACGGTGAAAACCCCAATCGCCTGCAGCACTACTACCAGTTTCAGGTGATCATCAAGCCCTCCCCCGACAACATTCAAGAGCTCTACCTCGGCTCGCTGCAAGAGTTGGGTCTGGATCCGCAAATCCACGACATCCGCTTTGTGGAAGACAACTGGGAAAACCCGACGCTGGGTGCCTGGGGTCTGGGTTGGGAAGTGTGGCTCAACGGCATGGAAGTGACTCAGTTCACCTACTTCCAGCAGGTTGGCGGCCTCGAGTGCAAACCGGTTACCGGCGAGATCACCTACGGTCTCGAGCGTCTGGCCATGTACATTCAGGGCGTAGACAGCGTCTACGATCTGGTCTGGTCTGATGGCCCGCTGGGCAAGACCACCTACGGCGACGTGTTCCACCAGAACGAAGTGGAGCAATCCACCTACAACTTCGAACACGCCGATGTAGATTTCCTGTTCCACTGCTTCGAGCAGTACGAGAAGGAAGCCCAACACCTGCTGGCACTGGAAAAACCGCTGCCGCTGCCTGCCTACGAGCGCATCCTCAAGGCCGCTCACTCCTTCAACCTGCTGGATGCCCGCAAGGCCATCTCGGTCACCGAGCGTCAGCGCTACATCCTGCGCATTCGCACCCTGACCAAGGCCGTGGCCGAGGCCTACTACGCCTCCCGCGAAGCGCTGGGTTTCCCCATGTGCAAGCGCAGCGACGAAGAGCGCCAGCGTCGTGACAGCAACGAGCAGCAAGGTTAAGGAACGGACATGGCACAACATACATTTCTGGTAGAGATCGGTACTGCTGAGCTGCCGCCCAAAGCCCTGCGCTCCCTGGCCGAAGCCTTTGCCGACAACCTCAAAAGCGAACTGACCAAGGCCGATCTGGCCTTCGCCGGTGTCGAGTGGTTTGCCTCACCGCGCCGTCTGGCACTCAAGGTGAGCGAGCTGGCTGGCGAGCAGCCGAGCAAGAGCGTCGAGAAGCGCGGTCCAGCCGTCTCTCAGGCGTTCGATGCCGAAGGCAAGCCGACCAAGGCTGCCGAAGGCTGGGCCCGTGGCAACGGCATCACAGTTGCTCAGGCCGAGCGTCTGGTCACCGACAAGGGTGAATGGCTGGTTCACACCGCCAAGGTCGAAGGCCGTCCGGCTAAAGAGCTGCTGGGCGAACTGGTTGCGGCTGCACTGGCCAAGCTGCCGATCCCGAAAATGATGCGCTGGGGCGACAAGACCATCCAGTTCGTGCGTCCGGTGTTCACCGTGACCCTGCTGCTGGATGGGGATCTGGTTCCCGCCACTATTCTGGGTATCGACTCTGCCCGCACTATTCGCGGTCACCGCTTTATGGGCGAGCCCGAGTTCACCATCGACAACGCCAGCCAGTACCCGCAGATCCTGCAGGAGCGCGGCATGGTGATTGCCGACTTCATGGCGCGCAAGGCCAAGATCAAGGCTGACGCCGAAGCGGCCGCTGCCGCCTTCGGTGGCGTTGCCGATCTGGATGACGCCCTGCTGGAAGAGGTCACCGCACTGGTCGAGTGGCCGGTGGTGCTGACTGCCAACTTTGAAGAGAAGTTCCTGGCCGTGCCCGCTGAAGCGCTGGTGCACACCATGAAGGGTGACCAGAAGTACTTCCCGGTCTACGACAAGAACGGCAAGCTGCTGCCGAAGTTCATCTTCGTCACCAACATCGAGTCGAAAGACCCGAGCCAGATCATCAGCGGCAACGAGAAGGTGGTTCGCCCCCGTCTCTCTGACGCCGAGTTCTTCTTCAAGACCGACCTCAAGCAAACTCTGGCCTCCCGCCTGCCGCGCCTTGAAACCGTGCTGTTCCAGCAACAGCTGGGCACCGTCAAGGCCAAGGTTGAGCGCATCGAGACCGTCGCCGGCTTCATCGCCGAGCGTATCGGTGCAGATGTCACTCAGGCCAAGCGTGCCGGTCTGCTCTCCAAGTGTGACCTGATGACCAACATGGTCGGCGAGTTCGCCAGCACCCAGGGTGTCATGGGGATGCACTACGCCCGTCACGATGGCGAAGACGAAGTGGTGGCCGTGGCCCTCAACGAGCAGTACATGCCGCGCTTCGCCGGTGATGCCCTGCCGTCCGCTCTGGAAGCCTGTGCCGTCGCGCTGGCCGACAAGCTCGATACCCTGGCCGGTATCTTCGGCATCGGCATGCTGCCCAAAGGTGACAAGGACCCGTTCGCCCTGCGTCGCGCCGCCATCGGTGCCCTGCGCATCATGACCGAGAAGCAGCTGGACCTGGATCTGGTTGAACTGGTTGAAGAAGCGGTACGCGTCTACGGCGACAAGCTGACCAACCAAACCGTCGTTACCGACGTGGTCGACTTCATGCTAGGCCGCTTCCGTGCCGCCTATCAAGACGAAGGCATAGGTGCCGACGTGGTGCTGGCCGTGCTGGCCCGCCGCCCGACCCGTCCGCTCGACTTCGATCGCCGCGTCAAGGCCGTCAGCCACTTCCGCACTCTGGATGCCGCACTGGCACTGGCTGCCGCCAACAAGCGCGTGAGCAACATTCTGGCCAAGGTCGAAGGCGAATTGCCGACTGCCGTCAAACCGGAACTGCTGGTCGATGCTGCCGAGAAGGCGCTGGCCACCCAGGTTGCTGAACTGCAAGCCGAACTGGCCCCGCTGTTCGCCGCCGGTGACTATCAGGCTGCCCTCACCCGTCTGGCCGCCCTGCGCGAGCCGGTCGATACCTTCTTCAACGAAGTCATGGTGATGGCCGACGACGAGGCCCTCAAGGCCAACCGTCTGGCGCTGCTGAACAACCTGCGCAACCTGTTCCTGCAAGTCGCGGATATCTCTCTGCTGCAGTGATCTTGGTTGGGTTGATTGATATTAAAAACGGCGCCGCGAGGCGCCGTTTTTTGTTTATATAGCGCCATCACATCTATATAGTTAATTAAAAGTTCATGGGGGCACATATGGTCAAGTTATCTTCAGAATTAATGAGCCTTTTCAAAATCACAAATGATGATGTTTCTATATATTTAGAAAACAACGCTGGATTTTATGGTTTACATGAATCAAGAATAAGCAGCTTACTTTTCTCACAATTAACAAATGCGATAAAAAATAGAAAATTCAGCTCCTTTGCAGTTACTGATTTAATGCAGGCGATTGACGGTGTAAACCATCGGCATGTCGTAGAAAACAGATTCAAACATCCTCCATTGCAAGGGTTTTATAAATCCCATTTTATAACCCCCGCATTTATCATGAAAAATCTAATAAATGAATGGGGGCTGAATTTTGAAAACAGCAAAAAATTTGATACCCTTTGCAAAAAGATTATTTCGGAAGAGGAAATAAATCCATCAAAGCATGGATGGCAAGATCGATTCGCACATGAGTTTGTCATTGAAGGCTATAAAAACAGAGCCAACAAGAACAACCTTACTGGTGAATGGTTGATTTATTCAAAGTATAAAGGAATGAATATTTTTCTATGCTTGGCATCTCACTCTTCTAACACTCAAGACGACTTTTTAATATATAAAACCATGAAGCACTTCTGTGCCAAAGAATTTCCGTTTCTATTCAGCTCGTAGGTTCGATTAGCCGTCAGGCGTAATCGGACGTTCGCGTACATGGATTCTCCCACCATAAAGGCCATCCGCATTTTCCCTCCGACTGGCCCACAGCAACAGCCGGAACAACGACTTCTCTGCTTGCAGATTTACTTAGCTTGCTTCAAAAGAAGATTTACAAAAAAATCATTAATGATATATTTAATCAGCGTAATTATCATGTTGATAGTTATGGCGTTTACCTTTTCAGGAGTTGATTTATATCATTTACTCCTAATTAGGTGATAGGAGACCTATGATGGACACACTGTTCATTGACGGGATGATGTTTGTTTTTGTTCGTCTAATATAGATGATTATCAATTCCATTTTGTTTTTATAGACAGGTGTGGATTTTGATTTGATTCATAACGATTTAGCGATGTTTCTTATTGAGATACTGATAGTTATCCCTCTATTTGAAATTTTCAAAAATAAACTCATGTAATTTCAAAGTCTCTAGATATCTAGAGGCTTTTTATTATTTGGCTCGTAGGTTCGATTAACCGTCAGGCGTAATCGGACGTTCGCGTAAATGGATTCTCCCGCCATAACGGTCACCCACATTTTTCCTCCGACTGGCCAACCCTGACTCGGGGCAACAGCCTCTCGTTCGTCCGATTACGCTGCGCTAATCGAACCTACATAAGGCGGTGAGATATGGTGCATGCCGGTCGGTGCCGAACATCGAGAAGCCCAACATTGACCTTGGGTTGGCATAACACCCCCTCATCCCCAACCCTTCTCCCGCAAGGGGAGAAGGGAGCAATGCCACCCCCGACACCCGCCAGATACCGTAGGTTCGATTAGCCGTCAGGCGTAATCGGACGTTCGCGTAAATGGATTCTCCCGCCATAAAGGCCAGCCACATTCCCCCTCCGGCTGGCCGCCCCTGTTCCACGGCAACAACCGCAATCAAAGCCTCTCGATCGTCCGATTACGCTGCGCTAATCGAACCTACATAAGGTGGTGAAATATGGTTGATACCGGTCGCTGCCGAACATCGAAAAGCCCAACATTGACCTTGGGTTGGCATAACGCCCCCTCATCCCCAACCCTTCTCCCGCAAGGGGAGAAGGGAGCAACTCGTAGGTTCGATTAGCCGTCAGGCGTAATCGGACGTTCGCGTAAATCAATTCTCCTACCAAAACGGTCACCCGCATTTCCCCTCCGGCTGGCCACACCTGACTCACGCCAATAACCGGAACAACAGCTTCTCGATCGTCCGATTACGCTGCGCTAATCGCACCTACATAAGGTGGTGAGATATGGTTGATACCGGTCGCTGCCGAACATCGAGAAGCCCAACATTGACCTTGGGTTGGCATAACGCCCCCTCATCCCCAACCCTTCTCCCGCAAGGGGAGAAGNNGGTGGGCATCCTCCGCCAGCATCTAGCCCCGGTTGTTGCCGTAGGTCAACGGTGGCCAGCCGAATATCCCCCTCCGGCTGGCCACCGTTGACCTACGGCAACAACCGGGGCTAGATGCTGGCGGAGGATGCCCACCGTACCAGCAGCGGGGTTTCGCCGCTGATGCGGGCCACGTCGAGCTTGAGCTGGTCAACCCGTGCCGGATCCTGCTCGCACAGATAGAGGAAGTAGTGGGGCTCGCCATCGCGGTTCTTTTTCACCGCCTCGAAGGTGACATTGTGCTGGCGCGCCCAGCGGCGCCACTTCTCGACGTTATCCGCCTGTTTGTAGACGCCGATCTTCAGCTTGGCTGGCTTCTGGCCGGGAGCTACTACCGGCTGGGGGATAGCGGTCTCGCGCGGTGGAAAGGCCAGCTCCATGATATAGAGGGGGTCGGGCTGATCAATGGCGGCCACGCCAAACTCCGCCAATGGCTGCGGCTCGTTGACCACCAGAGGAAGTGCCGCAAGGTGCAAGCGGGCAATAAAAACCAGCGAGGCCACCAGCGCCAGGCTGGTACAGATCAGCGCCCCGACCAGCTTGTTGCTGGCGCGAGCAGGCAGTGGCTGCGTAACCGGCACCACCACAATCGGCGGAGCTGACAGTGAAGCGGAGCCTGATTGAAACGATGGGAGCGGCGGCTCAGCAAGCACAGGCGCGATGGGCGGCTCGCTGGGTGCCTCACGCGCTGGTTCGGCGGGCGGCATAGTCTCGGGTTCGTCAGACGGCATCTGCGGGATCTGGCGTTCAGGCATGGACAGCAGGGATTTGTTGGTCGGTTTCACTCTCTCGATTCCACGTTCGGCAACTGGCGCAGGGTTGTCAGGCTCTCAGCCACCCGGCAGGTGCCACATCCGGCCACCAGCTCGGCGCTGGCAGCCATTATCCCGCCCCCCCTTGTACCGGAGCTTAAGGAGCGGTCGATTTTCGCGCGGCCAGCACCATGAAAAAGGGCTGACATCACTGTCAGCCCTTTGGCTATCCGGCCCGAGCGTGCTTAGCGCTCCGGCTTGGTCATCTCCTGCAACAGCTGATCGATGCAACCGACCACTTTCTCGGAGTTGTGCTCGATCTCCCGGTAGAGGGCCTCCGCCTCGTCGTGTTTGTGTTGGTTTTTCAGCTCTATGACCTGCTGGATCACCTGATGCAATCTGGCGTGGGGGGTGGCGATCGCCTTGAAGGCCGGTTGTGAACTGCAGCAAGATGCCCCCTCGCTGAAGTACCAGCGGCCGAGACGGCACTCCTTGTCACTGACCGCTTCGCTGCGCGACAGCCCCTCCTGCCCATCCAGATAGGCACGCACCCGGGTCTTCCAGCCCATCATCGACTGCCACCACCGCACTCTCTTCGGCAATGAGGCGCTGGTGCGGGGGATCAACAACGAACCGGGGCAGAGCGTGATCGCCCGGGTCAACGACGACAACCGCTACCGCTTCGATCAGCCGTGTCGCATCAAGGCCATCGCGCGGGCGGCACGGCTCGGGATGAAGGGGATGCTGAGCATCAATTTTCTGCCCAATGCCGTCTACCGCCCGGAGCGCTGCATCCGCACCACCCTGCAGGCGGCCCGCGAGCACCACTTCCCCATCGAGCAGATTATGTTCGAGCTGACCGAGGTGGAGCAGGTGCGGGATAGCCAGCATCTTCGCGGTATCGTCGATCACTATCAGGCGCTCGGCTTCAAGACGGCGATCGATGACTTTGGCGCCGGTTACTCGGGCCTCAACCTGCTGGCCGATTTTCGGCCCAATATCGTCAAACTCGATATGCATCTGCTGCTCGGCATCGACCAGGACCCGACCCGGCAAGCCATAGTGCGCCATTGTCTGGCGCTGTTTGCGGAGCTGCAGATCCCCCCGCCGGCGGAGGGGATCGAGACCCGCGAAGAGATGGCTTGCCTGCGAGAGCCGGGCATCAGCCTGATGCAGGGCTATCTGTTTGCCCGCACCGGCTTCGAAACCCTGCCCGAGATGGATTTCGCCAGTCTGTAAGCCATATCGGCATGCCCTCATCCCACTCCCGCCTGAATAAGAAAACGGACACCCGAGGGTGTCCGTTTTTATGTCATATCACCTTGCCCCGAGGGGTTTGTGTACAGGCGGTTTACAGATAGCTCTCATCGACGCCGATATGGGCCAGTGCAGCCAGTTCGAGCGGCGTCAGCTGATCGACAGAATCAATCTGGGACGAATCACTGTGAGCTGACAGGGGCAGCGCGAGGTGCTCCTTGATCTGGTCGATCAGTGTGCTCACCACAGTGCCCATACGGGTCAACCGGGAGGTCAACACGGCCTCTGGGCCGGTCTCGCTATCGGCAAAGGGCGAAACCAGCTCAACCGCAAGACCACAGATGCCCTTCACCCGATCACCAAAAGCCCCTTCCAGCTGTTGCAGCACCTGCCGCGCTTCGCTGGCGCCGAGACGCGCCACCGCCGCCTTCATGTTGTCACCATCAAAGCGCTGCCGCGCCCCGGCATCGAGCCGATCTTCCGGCTTGCCAGCGGTATGGTCAGCCCACGCCTGATCGCCCTGACTGGCAAACTGCATCAGACCGCCCAACACCAACCGCTGGTTGGGGCGCGCCGAGGCGAGGCTGTCGAGGGCATGACCAAGGGAAGATCCCTTGGTGTCGCTGCCGCTGGCCAGCGAAAGCGCCAGTGTGCGCAGGGTTTGCAGATCGCCACGGGTCTGCAATTTGGCCATGTGGGAACCATTGATGGAGCCATCGGCAATATGTTGATGCAGGGCATTGAGATCGCTGCTGCTCAGGGTCACCTCGGTCGAGGTTTGATCCCGCAGCAGGTAGCTGGCCTGATAACTGATAAGATCCAGCGCCAGCTTGTAGCCGGTAGCTGGGGTCTGGCGTTCCATGGCGACCTGTTCGCGAGCGGCCCCTTTGCTCTCACCGCTTTGGACGGGCGCCGCATCCGCAGTTGTGGTCGCGCTTTGCGCCGGTTCACCAGCGATTTCAGCCTTGACGGCCCGCTGCAGGTCGGCCACTTCACCCATCGCGGTGTGCAGCTGGCTCATCGCCTCCTGCAACAGTTCGGGAGTGGCGCTGGCGAGCAGCTCGGTCACCTTGCCCCCCACCGTACCCCACTGCTGGAGCGGGATACCTGCGATGGGGCGGGCCAGCAGCTCGGCAGCCAACTCCCGGAGTTGCGGCTGCTGAGAGCCGATGACAACGGCCTGCAACGCGGTGCAGAGAGAGCGCAGGGGGCCGTTGCCGGTCGCCAGAGTGGCGTGATCCTTGCCCAATTGTTCGGCTGTGATGTTGTTCAACACGTCCGCCTTGGCGAAGCCACCCAGCGAGCTACCAAATGCAGCCTGCTTCATCAGACGCTGAAGATCCTCGGGGGATGCGGCGGTTTGCGCCTTCGGCGCAGCGGCACGTTTGTCCGGCCCCAGCAGGTTGCCGATCCACTCTTTCAGGGCCACAAACGGGCGAGCCAGCTGGGCCCCCAGTCGCGAGAGCAGCCCCTGCCCTTTTTGCGGTTCGCTGCGGCTGCCCAGCAGGATCGCATCTTGCCCGGTGGCGATCTGACGTACATCCAACTGGCCCATCCGGCCAACCCCGGTGGTGGCATCACTGTGGTGAGCGACGGCCTGCAAGCCGCCGGTGTGTGTTTGAATCTGCATGATGATTGTCTTCTTGTGATGTTTCGCCGCCAGTCTAGGAGAGGCCATCAACAGGGACTATCGGGATTGGTCGCGATTTTTGTACTGAGCGCGGTGCGCTATCTCGCTGACCGGAAAGCTAAAAAAAGAGAGCCACCATTAACAGTGCCGCGGGCGGCGACCTGCTCTAATGGCACCATCATTAATCTGGAGCCATCAATGAACTCTCTTTATCACGCCGCCATCCACCAGCTATTTCTCTCCCTCTCCCTTCCTGCGCCGCAACAGGAGGAGAGCGTCACCAGCCTGCAGATCGGCGAACTGACCTGCCATCTGACCGAACACCCGGCCGACTATCTGCTGATGTTTACCCGCCTCGACGCGGCCACCAGCGCCCAGGCCGCCGCCCAGAACCTCTTCAGTCAGGATCCGTGCAAGCCGGTACTGGGTTTCGATACCGAGAGCCTGACACCGGTGCTGTGGAGTCGTCAGCCCTTGCAGCAACTGGATCGCGCCCAGATCCACCACCAGCTGGAACAGCTGGTCCATGCCGCCAGCGAGATCAACAAAGGCTAGGACGGCACCTTCCGGCCTAGCCTCATTAGCATAACGGTAACTCGCGACACGACAGTGTGGGCAACCACGCCTCTGACATGAGCAAACTGGGCAGCGGGCACCCGTGCTGGTATGGTTTTCCTACCAATTCATCACTGACCGAGACACCCATGCAACGCAAAACCATGGCCCTGTTGTTGGGCACCCACTTGCTGGTCGCAGCCGCGGGCTTTGCTGCCGGGATCTACGCCCTGCCGATCCTGATCGCGCCACCCGCGCCTGATACTGAGCAGGTAGCGGCCAGCCAGCAGCAAGCGAGATTCCACGGCACCTTTCGCCGGGATTTGAAAGACAGCGATCGGCTGCACTGGGGGGAAGGCAAAGTGAGCATAGGGCCGGATGCCATCAGCCTGATGGGCAAGCTGGCCCCCGGGCCGGACTACCAGCTCTACCTCTCACCCGAATTTATCGAGACCGAAGCTGATTTTGCCCGTCTTAAGGATCAGATGGTGCGGGTCGGGCCGGTGAAGACCTTCGACAACTTTATCGTGCCGCTGCCTGCTACGGTCGATCCGGCCCGCTACAGCAGCGTGATCGTCTGGTGTGAAACCTTCGGCCAGTTCATCACCGCCGCCCGTTATCAGGATCAGCGCCCGCTGCAGTAAGCTCGCGCCCCTGACCGGCACCATGAAAGAGGGCTGACATCGCTGTCAGCCCTTTGGCTATCCGGCCCGAGCGTGCTTAGCGCTCCGGCTTGGTCATCTCCTGCAGCAACTGATCGATGCAACCGACCACTTTCTCGGAGTTGTGCTCGATCTCCCGATAGAGGGCCTCCGCCTCGTCGTGTTTGTGCTGATTTTTCAGCTCGATGACCTGCTGGATCACCTGATGCAATCTGGCGTGAGGGGTGGCGATCGCCTTGAAGGCCGGTTGTGAACTGCAGCAGGATGCCCCCTCGCTGAAGTACCAGCGGCCGAGACGGCACTCCTTATCACTGACCGCTTCGCTGCGCGACAGCCCCTCCTGCCCATCCAGATAGGCACGCACCCGGGTCTTCCAGCCCATATGGGCTGCGCGGGCGCGAGTCAGCACCATCTGCACGTTGGAACCATCCTGGAACTGCCCGGCCAGCTCCCCCAGCTTGTCCACCAGAGTCGCCACATGGGTGGCAATCTGGGCGGTATCCCGCGCCACCAGCGTGGTGGCCTGAGAGATCTCGTGGACGCTGACGATATTGCGGGTGATCTCGTCGCTCACCGAGGATTGCTCCTCCGAGGCGGTGGCGATCTGGGCGTTCATATCGCGAATGCTGTTGACCGCCCCCTTGATCCGGCTGAGGGCCTCCCCCGCCTGATTGGCCCGCTCCACCGATTCCCCCGCCTGCGAGACGCTGTGCTCAATCATGGTCACCGTCGCGCCCACCGCTCGTTGCAGCTGCTCGATGGTGCCACGGATCTCGGCGGTGGAGTGCTGGGTGCGGCCCGCCAGCGAGCGCACCTCGTCGGCCACCACCGCAAAACCGCGCCCCTGTTCACCGGCGCGGGCCGCCTCGATGGCAGCGTTGAGGGCCAGCAGGTTGGTCTGTTCAGCGATGGACTGGATCACCGCCAGCACCGAGCCAATCTGCTCGCTGGCCTTGGCGACCTCTCTCACCGTGTTGCCCGCGCTGGCAATCTCCTCGGCCAGCTGTTCGATCATGCTAACGCTCTGCTGCACCACCTCATCACCGGTGACCGCCTGATTATCCGCCTCGCTGGCCGCCTAGGCCGCCTGCACCGTGTTGTGGGCCACTTCGTGCACCGTGCTGGTCATCTCGGTCATGGCGGTGGCGAGCTGGGTGGTCTGCTCCTGCTGGCGCGTCATGCTGCTGAGGTTGCCCGCCGCGCTGCGCGACAGCCGCTCGCTCTCGCCAGCCAGTTCGCCCAGGGTGGTGGTGAGCTGGCTGATGGTGTCGCGGATCTTGGCAACGAAGACATTGAACGCCGACCCAAGGCGGCGGATCTCCTCCGGCCCCGCAACCGGCAGCTTGCTGCCGAGATCGCCGGAGCCATTGGCCAGCGCCTCCAGAGCCTTGACGCTGTCGAGCAGTGGACGGCTCAGACGCGCCAGCAGCAGCACCAGAGCCATCGCAATCAGGGCGGTGCCGAGCAGGGCGATCATCACCATCTGCCAGCTCTGGCGCGCTAGTGCAGCGGCAACCCCGCTGTGATCCCGCGCCAGTTCGATCACCCCGACCGCCTTGCCGGAGAAGTCGCGCAGCGGCGCCGCCATCACCAAAAAATCGCTCCCCTGCTGCTTGATGGTGGTGAAGCGGCTCTCCCCCGCCAGCACCCCCTGATACCAGTCACCGGACTCGCCCAGCATGGAGGTGCCGGTCAGCAGCACGGGTTTGCCCTGTTCAAACAGATAGATGGCGAGCCGACTGTCCTTACCCAGCAGATCAGCAAACAGCGAGGTGTCGAGGGCGCGGCCAAACTCCACCGAGCCGACCGGTTGACCGTTGAAGGTGACCGGTACCACGCCGCGGATCCCGGTGCCGCCCTGACCGGTTTCCAGCCCGCCCACCGGTTGATGGTTGCGGTTCACCTCGACCACCGCCAACCGGGTGGTAGAGAGGTCGTCGCCATGGTTCGCGGGCTTATGCACCCGATAAAGGGAGGTGGCCGGGGGAATGTGGAAGTGGAACTGCTGGATCCCTTGTGCCTTGAGGGCAGGCCAGAGCGGGTCGAACAGGCTGGCGAGAGCCTGCCAATCCTTATCGGCCACCGCCTTGGCGGCATCCGGCCGCTGGGCGATCAGGGTCGCCGCCAGCATGGTTTCATGGCTGGCATTGCGGATCACCGATTCGATATTTTGCAGCTCGGTTTGCAGTGCGCCCTGTTCGGCCGTCACCGCCCGCTGGCGGTTTTCAAACAGGTTAAAGGTAAGCAGCACCACGGCGAGCAATACGATGCCGCTGATTGCCAGCAGCGTGATCTGGTGACCCAGCTTGCGAGGGGGGAACATAAGACACCATCCTTGACAGTCATACCCAACCTACAGCATGGAACGGATAAGATGGGAACCCATCAGAACTTAACCCTTTGTTGATATTGATCAAACGAGGGGAATATTTGTCATATGGGCTGGAATTTGATCTTGGTGCATAAAACTGACGGTTATAACTCCCACAGAGCGATCAAATTGCAAAATTTAGAGATATCCCCCTACAGCCCCACCTTGGTTACCAAGGTACGACAAGGAGTTTTATTGAGGCTCCCAGCTGAAACGGTTCCGTTGGGAAACTTGCTGGTGTACGATACAGCCCCCACAAAAAAACATTAATAATCATAAACTTAATAAGGCTGTCATGACAAAGTATCACATTGTTGCTGTGACTATCGCAGCAAGCTTGACACTTGCGGGTTGTGCAAGCGAATCCTCCCGAACACTTGAAGTTGCCAAAGTGACTTCTTACCAGACCCAATACCAAGGCACTCGCAGCCCAATTTCTGTGGGCAAGTTTGATAATCGTTCAAGCTACATGCGCGGTATCTTCTCCGATGGTAACGACCGCCTCGGTAGCCAAGCCAAGACCATCCTGATCACCCATCTGCAGCAAACTGGCCGTTTCAGTGTTCTGGACAGAGCCAACATGGAAGAGTTGCAAGCGGAAGCCGGGTTCAAGAAAGAGACTCAGACGCTGAAAGGTGCCGATTACGTCGTCACTGGCGATGTCACTGAATTTGGTCGAAAAGCGGTGGGAGATCATCAGCTGTTTGGCATTCTCGGCCGGGGAAAATCACAGATCGCCTATGCCAAAGTCAACCTCAACATCGTCGATGTCAAAACGTCAGAAGTTGTTTTCTCGTCACAAGGAGCAGGCGAATTCGAGCTTTCCAACCGCGAAGTCATCGGTTTTGGTGGCACGGCCGATTATGACTCCACGCTCAATGGCAAGGTGCTCGACCTGGCGATTCGTGAAGCCGTAAACAATCTGGTCGCAGGCATCCAAAACGGTGCCTGGCAACCGGCTCGCTAAGGGGGAATCAATGAACAAAATACGTCAAGGGCTCTGTCTGGCTGTTGCCCTCTTCAGCTACGGTTGTGCGACCCCACCCAAGCCTCTGTACAACTGGGGTGAATATCAGGATTCGGTCTACCAGAACCTTGAAGACCAAGATAACGGTGAACAGATCGATCGGCTTGAGAAAAATCTGCAAGAAGCCAATGGCAAAGGGGAAAAGGTGCCGCCCGGTTTCCATGCTCATCTGGCCATGCTTTATGCCCAGCAGGGGCGCGATAACCTCGCACTGGAGCACTTCGAGAAAGAGAAACAACTCTTCCCCGAATCAACCACTTTCATTAATTTTCTGCTCAACCAGAAGAAAGGAGCAGCCAAATGAAAAAGTTACTGATTGCCCTGATGGGCTCACTGCTGCTGGCGGGCTGCGCATCCCAACAAGCTGCATATGACTATGCAGCCTTTCGGGAAAGCCATCCGACCTCCATTCTGGTTTTGCCCCCCGTAAACCACAGTCCGGATGTCAAGGCGGGCAACAGCCTACTCTCCCAGAGCACCATGCCACTGGCCGAGTCTGGCTATTATGTTTTCCCGGTCTCACTGACCAACGAAACCTTCCGTCAGAACGGCATGACTGTTGCGGAAGATATCCACTCTCTGCCCATCAGCAAACTGCATCAGATTTTTGGTGCTGATACCGCGCTCTATCTGGACATCACCGAATATGGCACCAGCTATATGGTGGTCTCGAGTGAAACAGCCGTGACAGCGAAAGCAAAATTGGTGGACCTGCGTAACGGCAAAACCATATGGGAAGGTACGGCGCGCGCTTCAAGTGCAGAACAAAAGTCTAATGGTGGTGGTAGCCTGGTTGGCATGCTGGTCGTTGCTGTCGTTGACCAGATCACCAACACAGTGATGGACAAAGGCCATGATATCGCAGGGATAACCAGTGTCAGACTGCTGAGCGCAGGTATGCCCAATGGAATCCTGTATGGCCCCTACTCACCGAAATACAGCACACAAAAATAACCCTTCCTGCTCCCGACAGAAGTCAGGATAGGCTGGGCTGCTTGGGGAAAAAACCATTTGCACTCTGGCCTGCGCAAACAAAAACCCCCTCGTGACTGAGGGGGTTTTTCATTGGGGCAATAGAGGTGTGCTTAACCCAGCGCTTTGACCGAGCGACGGATGATCAACTCGGGCTGTACCGTCATTGATTCGACATCCAGCTCTTTGTTGCGGATCCGGCTGACCAGATGCTTGACCGCCAACAGACCGAGTTCTGCCTTGGGATGACGGATGGTGGTCAGCGGCGGGCTGGAGAAGCGGGCCATCGCCACATCGTCATAGCCGATCACCGAGATGTCATCAGGCACCTTGACCCCGGCTTCCCAAGCGGCACAGATCGCACCGATTGCCATCGGATCGTCGAACGCGAACACCGCGGTCGGCCGGGGCTGCAAGGCCAGGATACGCTGCATGGCATCGAAGCCGCTCTGGCTCTCGTAATCCCCTTCAAAGATCTGTTCATCTTTGAGGGTCAGACCGTGCTCACCCAAGGCGTCGCGCACCCCGTCCAGTCGCTGCTGGGTGGTCTCTTTAGAGACCTGACCAGTGATACAGACGATATCGGTGTGCCCCAGTTCCAGCAGATGGCGCACAGCCATGCCGGCACCGATGCGAGCGTTATCGTTGATCACGTTGGCGAAATCGCACTCCGTACCCCAATCCAGCACCACCTGTGGCACATGTTTGTGGATGCGCAACATATCGCGCAACGGAGTATCGATATCAGTACCCAATACCAGCAGGCCATCCACCCGTTTTTCCATCAGCATTCTCAAGTAATGCTGCTGGCGGGGCGGCTGGTTTTCGGTGTTGCAGAGGATCAGGCTGTAGCCCTGTTCGAAGCAGTACGCTTCGACCCCTTGCACCACTTCGGCAAAGAAGGGGTTTACGCTGGTGGTCACCAGCATGCCAATGGTCTTGGTCGAATTGATTTTTAGACTGCGCGCTACCGAGTTGGGCGCGTAGTTGAGTTCTGCCACCGCCTCAATCACTTTCTGGGTCGCGTCTTCGCTGACCCGCCGAGTGTGGTTGAGCACATGTGAGACGGTGGAGATGGATACGCCTGCGCGAGAGGCGACATCCTTGATAGTGGCCATCTCAGTCTCCTGACTGTCAAAGGCGGAACATTAGCAGATTTCCCGAATAAAGGCTTGGTTTTAACGGGCTCGGCCACGGAATTGTCAATGCTGGCTAATCTATGCGCCCATTTGTATTTGCGCAAATTAATTGTGGTCAAAATGGGAGCGCCATCAGGGTAAATTATCACCAGATTAATCCTCTGGCGTTTAACGAACCAGCAACTGGTTGCAAAGATGTTAAGTGCCTAAATCAATATTAAATTCCAATCAAACTAAAATAATAGGTCATTAGTTTCAAAATACCCCCATCCAACCCCCTCTGGTTAGTATCTTTAACAGCTTGTTATTGTCCCGTGAGGAATGATAGAACCTTATCTACTGCCGGACATGTGGGATCAAGATCCGGAACAAGGTACGGAAATGAAATAATTCACTGATTAAGGGACGAATCAATGCATAAGTTGAGCAAAATAACAGTAAGCGCAGCGGTTTCTTTGGCTCTGTTTGGATCGATCTCCATCGCCAATGCAGCAGACACCATCAAGATCGGTATCGCCGGTCCGGTCACTGGCCCGGTCGCCCAATACGGCGACATGCAGTTTACCGGCGGCAAGATGGCGGTAGAGCAAATCAACAAGGCTGGCGGCATCGCTGGCAAGCAGATCGAGGCGATCGTCTATGACGATGCCTGCGATCCCAAGCAAGCGGTGGCCGTCGCCAACAAGGTGGTGAATGACGGCGTCAAGTTCGTGGTCGGTCACCTCTGTTCCGACAACACCCTGCCCGCTTCCGACATCTATGAAGACGAGGGGATCCTGATGATTACCCCCGCCTCCACCAACCCCAAGATCACCGAGCGCGGTTACCAGCTGACCCTGCGCACCATAGGTCTGGATAGCGATCAGGGCCCGACTGCCGCCAAGTACATCATCGAGCAGGTCAAGCCCCAGCGCGTCGCTGTTATCCACGACAAGAAGCAGTACGGTGAGGGGATCGCCTCCAGCGTCAAGGCATCGCTCGACAAGGCGGGCGTCAAAGTGGTGGCCTTTGAAGGGATCACCGCCGGTGACAAGGACTTCTCCGCCCTGATCGCCAAGCTGCAGAAAGAGAACGTCGATTTCGTCTATTACGGCGGTTATCACCCGGAGTTGGGGCTGATCCTGCGCCAATCTGCCGAGAAAGGGCTGAAAGCCAAGTTCATGGGGCCGGAAGGGGTGGGTAACAAGGATATCTCCGCCATCGGCGGCCCGGCATCCGAAGGGCTGCTGGTCACTCTGCCGAACAAGTACGATCTGGTCCCTGCCAACGCCCCGCTAGTTGCGGCATTCAAGGCCAAGGGTCAGGACTCCTCCGGCCCGTTCGTCTGGACCACCTATGCCGCGGTGCAAACCCTGGCTGCCGGTATCGCCAAAGCGGGTGAAGATGACCCGGCCGCCGTTGCTGCCGCCATCAAGGCAACCCCGATCGATACCGTGATGGGCAACCTGAACTGGGCACCGAACGGTGACCTGAAAGGCTTCGAATTCGGGGTGTTCCAGTGGCACGCTGACGGTACCTCCAGCCAAGTCAAATAATCTGCTGATTTGGGGGTGAGTGCGCTCACCCCCTCCTCTCTTTGCGGGCAAGTACAGGGAACGCAGTATGTCCGAACACCTTCTCTATCTGGTTCAGCAGCTGCTGAACGGATTAACCATAGGCAGCACCTATGCGTTGATCGCCATCGGCTACACCATGGTCTATGGCATCATCGGCATGATCAACTTCGCCCACGGCGAGGTTTACATGATCGGCTCCTATGTCGCTTTCATGGTGATGGCGGGGCTCATGATGATGGGCATCGACAGCACCTTTCTACTGCTGGGGGGCGCCTTCCTGGTCAGTATCGTCATCACCGGCACCTATGGCTGGAGCATCGAGCGGGTCGCCTATCGGCCGCTGCGCGGCGGTAACCGGCTGATCCCCCTCATCTCCGCCATCGGCATGTCGATCTTCTTGCAGAACATGATGCGGATGGCCCAGGGCTCGCGGGATATCGCCATGCCCACCTTGATCTCCGGTGGCTGGACCCTGGGGAGCGAGGATGGTTTTCAGGCCAGCCTCTCTTACATGCAGCTGATCATCTTCGTGGTGACCTTCATCACCATGCTGGCGCTGACCCAGTTCATCAACCGCTCTCGCATGGGCCGCGCCTGCCGCGCCTGTTCGGAAGATATCAAGATGGCCAACCTGCTGGGGATCGACACCCACGTGGTCATCTCCATCACCTTCGTGCTGGGGGCCGCACTGGCCGCCATCGCCGGGGTGCTGCTCGGCATGTATTACGGCGTCATCAACCCCTACCTCGGCTTTATGGCCGGTCTGAAAGCCTTCACGGCGGCGGTATTAGGTGGCATCGGCAGCATTCCGGGCGCCGTACTTGGCGGCCTGCTGCTGGGGGTGGTTGAAGCGCTCACCGCCGGTTATCTCAGCACCGAATACAAGGATGTGATGGCGTTTGCCCTGCTTATCTTTGTGCTGCTGTTTATGCCCACCGGCATTCTGGGCCGCCCGGAGGTAGAAAAAGTATGATGAAACATCCATTCACTCATGCAGATACCACCACTCTGATACTGCTCTCTCTGCCCAACAGCGGCTCTCGGGGTCGCCCGCAACGTTCGGAGGTGAAGGCATGAAAAGCCAATTCATCCACGCCAGCATCGCCAGTCTGGTGTTACTGGTGCTCTCCTTCTGGCTGCTCGGCTTTCGTTTTGAGTCAGAGGGGGGTCAATTACTGATCGTCAGTCGTCTCGATGTGTCGCTGGCCTGGCTGCTGGGCGGCGCCACCCTGGTGTTCTGGTTCCAGCTGATGCGCGGCCAGATCAGTCGGCTGTTCCACTCCTCCATCAGTGGCTTCTCGGTCGGCTTCACCAAGCTGGTGCTGCCAAGTCAGGAGGAGGCGCCACGGCTCTATAACACCACTGCGGTGCTGGTGCTGCTGTTTGCGGTGCTGTGGCCCTTTATGGCTTCGCGCGGAGCCATCGATCTGGCTACCCTCACCCTGATCTACATCATGCTGGGGCTGGGGCTGAACGTGGTGGTCGGTCTCGCCGGTCTGCTCGATCTCGGCTATGTCGGTTTCTATGCGGTCGGCGCTTACAGCTATGCCCTGCTCAACACCTATTTCGGTCTGAGCTTTTGGGAATGCCTGCCTATCGCCGGAATGATGGCCGCCACCTTCGGCTTCCTGCTCGGCTTTCCGGTACTGCGGCTACGGGGGGATTATCTGGCCATCGTCACCCTGGGCTTTGGCGAGATCATCCGTATCCTGCTCAACAATATGACCTCCCTGACCGGCGGCCCGAACGGGATCTCCGGCATCCCGAAACCGACCCTGGCCGGGCTGGAGTTCAACCGTACCGTCAAGGATGGCGGCTGGGAGACTTTCCACGAATTTTTTGGCATCACCTATAACGCCAACCACAAGGTGATCTTCCTCTACCTGATGGCGCTGCTGCTGGTAGTGGCGACCCTGTTCGTCATCAACCGTCTGCTGCGGATGCCGCTCGGCCGCGCCTGGGAAGCGCTGCGGGAAGACGAGATCGCCTGCAAATCGCTGGGGCTCAACCCCACCATCATCAAGCTGACCGCCTTCACCATAGGCGCCACCTTTGCCGGTTTCGCCGGTAGCTTCTTCGCCTCGCGGCAGGGCTTTATCAGCCCGGAATCCTTCGTCTTTATCGAGTCGGCCATAGTGCTCGCTATCGTCGTGCTGGGCGGTATGGGCTCCCAGATCGGGGTGGTGCTGGCCGCCATCGTGATGACGGTGCTGCCGGAGCTGGCCCGTGAATTCAACGAGTACCGCATGCTGATGTTCGGCCTGTTGATGGTGTTCATGATGATCTGGCGGCCACAAGGATTGCTGCCGATGACCCGTCCGCATCTGGAGTTGAAAAAATGAGTACACATCAGAAGTTATTGGAAGTCTCTGATCTGTCGATGCGCTATGTGGCTGAATGGCTGGCAGTGACTTGCTCCACCTTGAATAGGGAGCTGAAAAAATGAGTGCCAATCAGAAGTTATTGGAAGTCTCTGATCTGTCGATGCGCTTCGGTGGTCTGCTGGCAGTCAACGGGGTCAAACTGGATATCGACAAGGGCGAGGTGATCTCCATCATCGGCCCAAACGGCGCGGGCAAGACCACCATCTTCAACTGCCTGACCGGCTTCTACAGCCCAAGTGGCGGCACCATCCGCTACAAGGGTGAGGAGATCCAGGGGCTGCCCGGCCACCTGATCGCCCGCAAGGGGATAGTGCGAACCTTCCAGCATGTGCGGCTGTTCAAGGAGATGACAGCGGTGGAGAACCTGCTGGTCGCCCAGCACCAGCACCTCAACACCAACTTTATCGCCGGTCTGTTCAAGACCCCGGCCTTCCGCCGGGCGGAGCAAGAGGGGCTGGAGCGAGCCGCATTCTGGCTGGAGAAGGTGGGGCTCACGGATCTTGCTAACCGCGCCGCAGGCAATCTGGCCTATGGCCAGCAACGCCGCCTCGAGATCGCCCGCTGCATGGCAGCCCGGCCCGAGCTGTTGATGCTGGATGAACCGGCTGCAGGCCTCAACCCGAAAGAGACCGACGAGCTGGATGAATTGATCACCTCTTTGCGGGACGAATTCGGCGTCTCTGTGCTGCTGATCGAGCACGATATGAAGCTGGTGATGGGCATCTCCAACCGCATCTTCGTGGTCAATCAGGGCACACCGCTGGCCCATGGCAAGCCGGATGAGATCCGCAACAATCCGGCAGTGATCAAAGCCTATCTGGGCGAATCGTAGGCATAGGCATTAGGAGTCACGATGTTAGAACTTCGCAACGTATCGACCCACTACGGCAAAATTCAGGCGCTGCACGATGTCAGCGTCGAGGTAAAAGAGGGGGAGATCGTCACCCTGATCGGTGCCAACGGCGCTGGCAAGACTACCTTGCTGATGACTCTGTGTGGCGAACCCAAGCCCAGCAGCGGCTCCATCTGGTTTGAAGGGGAACAGATCAGCTCCCTCACCACAGCCCGCATCATGCGCAAGGATATCGCCGTGGTGCCGGAAGGGCGCCGCATCTTCGCCCGCCTGACTGTGGAAGAGAACCTGTTGATGGGGGCCTTCTTCGTCGACAAGGCCGAACAGCCCGCCTTGCTGGATCAGGTGTTCACCCTGTTCCCGCGGCTGCACGAACGACTGCAACAGCGGGCGGGCACCATGTCTGGCGGCGAGCAACAGATGCTGGCCATCGGTCGCGCCCTGATGAGCAAACCGCGCCTGCTGCTGCTGGATGAACCCTCGCTGGGGCTGGCCCCCATCATCATCCAGCAGATCTTCGACACCATAGAGCAGTTGCGCCAGAAGGGGATGACCATCTTTCTGGTGGAGCAGAACGCCAACCAAGCGCTCAAACTGGCCGACCGCGGCTATGTGCTGGAGAACGGCCATGTGGTGCTGCAAGACACCGGGGCCGCCCTGCTGGCCAACCCGGCGGTGCGGCAGGCTTATCTCGGAGGCTGAGCCCGGAACGACGATGACATAACGACAAGGGAGCCGCTGGCTCCCTTATCTTTTGTGGGGTTAGTTTGCGCCCCTGCTTGCGGTACACTGACCGGCAATCAACCTATTCGCAGGACATTTCAATGGACCAGTTTGCCCATATCAGTGCCCATGATGCTCACCAAAAACTGAGCGCCGGTGATGCTCGACTGGTGGATATTCGCGACCCGCAATCGTTCGAAACGGCCCATGCGGTCGGCGCTTATCACCTCACCAACGGCTCCCTGGTGCGCTTTATGAATGAAGTGGATTTCGATACCCCGGTCATAGTGATGTGCTATCACGGCAACAGCAGTCAGGGGGCCGCCCAGTACCTGCTGCAACAGGGCTATGACGAGGTCTACAGCATGGATGGCGGCTTCGAGGCGTGGCGCCGGGAGTTTCCCATCGAGGCAGGCGAGGCATGATCCAGCTACTGGTGCTCGATAATGCCCGCATGGCGCAAGCGCTGGTGGATTACCTCACGACCCTGGGCATCTCCTGCGAGCTGACCCAGTCAGAGCTGGGGGTGACCATCTGGCTGGCGGACGAGCAGCGCCTCGCCCAGGCCCAGCTGGAGGTGAAGCGCTTCCTGACCGAACCAAACCACCCGCGCTATATGGAAGCCTCCTGGCAGTCTGGCCAAGCCAATGCCCGTATCGACTACAGCAAGGGGATGATGGATCCGGTCACCGATTTTCTCCATCAAGCGGGGCCACTGACCCTGGTGGTGATCATCGCTTGTCTGGCCATCTACGGGATCGAGGCCATCGGCCTGCCAATCTTCGACGAGCTGGCGTTCCACCCGACCTTGACCCAGTTCACCGACTGGCAGGCATGGCGCTATTTCACCCCCGCCCTGATCCACTTCTCGGTGCTCCATCTGGTGTTCAACTTGCTGTGGTGGTGGTATCTGGGGGGCCAGATCGAGCAGCGCCTTGGCAGCGGCAAGCTACTGATCTTGCTACTGATCGGGGCGGCCTTGCCCAATATCGCCGAGTTCTTCGTCAGCGGCCCGCTGTTTGGCGGCCTCTCCGGTGTGGTCTATGCCCTGCTCGGCTACTGCTGGCTGCGCAGCAAGCTGCAACCGGCCTGTGGCCTGACCCTGCCACCTGCACTGATGGGCTTTATGCTGTTCTGGCTGGTGCTCGGTTTCTTCGACATGCTCGGTGCCAAAACCGCCAATATGGCTCATCTGGTCGGCCTGCTGGTCGGCCTGCTGCAAGGCTGGCTGGATAGAAACCACCAACCTGCCTGAGATGTGCAAGCTGCCTGCAGAAACAACAACGCCGCCCCGAAGGGCGGCGTTTTTTTACGCGATAGGCAGTTACTGCTTGATCAGGGTGTCGTCGGTCACCTTGACCGCCGCACCGCCACTCATAAAGAAGCTGGCGAACTGGGTCTGGATCTCGGTGGTGACCGCGCCAGCCTGATCGAAGTTCTCGTCAGGGGCCAGCAGCGAGCTATGGCCCCCTTTCAGGAATCGCGCAGCATGATGACCCGCCGGGAGCACGCCGGAACCCTTCAGCTCTTGCAAACCCAGCACCCGAAACAGTGGCTCGGTGCCACCCAGCGGCGCGGAGGCGATGCTGTTGGGGATCACCTGGTCCGGCAAGCTGAGCGCACCATCGCCAACAATTTCGGTGGCGAACAGCGGGAAGTTCTTGGCGACGCCACTGCCCAGATTGATCGGGTCGGCAGAGTCCAGCACCGACTGGGCGGCAAAGGTATAGCTCTGCAGCGTGCTGGCCGCACCCGCCTGAGTGACCGCATCCAGACTGGGCAGGAACTCGTTGACGAAGCAGTTGGCGGCTGCCGTTTTGCAGTTCGGTGCATAAGCGGTGAAACCCGCTTTGAGCTCCGGACTGCCCGAGGTGAGCACGCTCATCTTGATGGTCGGCCCGAAGCTCGGCGAGTTGAGCAGCAGCGGCGCTATGCCGCCACCCGGCATCGCCAGACCGCCGGTATCGAACTTGAACAGCGCATCAGCCTGGACACTGCCGGTGGTCTGGTTGGCTACCGCCAGCAGATTGGCTCCGGCAATCGCCCCCAGCGAGTGGCCGAGGAAGTGCACCTTCAGACCGGCACCGCCCAGTTGACCACCCAGCCCCCTGGTATTGGCCAGACCGACTGCCAGTCGCAGCCCCAGCAGATCGGCCACACTCTGTTTCAGGTTGTCCCGCGCCACCGTCAGATAGCCCAGATTCAGGTAGGGAGTCGGGTTGTCGGAGGTGGTGACGGTATCCGTGCTACCACTCAGGGCAAAGCCACGCTCACCGTGCAGCGGATGATCGATCACCACCACTGCGACACTTTTACTGGCACTCAAACCTGCGCCAATCTGCCCCAGCGCCAGCGCATAGGCGTTCTCCTTGATGGAGGTGACCCCGTGCTGATAGATGATCACATCGGTGACATTGGCCAGTGGCCCGGCGGCAAAGATCCGCAACGGAACCGATTGCACTTCGGTCAGGGTCGGCAGCGGGTTGAAGCGGCCGATATTGCGCTCGGCATCCAGCGGCTTGCCGCCAGAGGTGATAGTCACTCCGATCAGTTTGCTCGCCTCGGTCAGCAGTGCGCTCTGACGGCTCGGGTCGGCCATCAGCTCACCCAACAGCGCCGGATCCACACCCGCCCCGACCAATCCACCGATCACCTCGCTGTCACCCGCTTTCAGCGCGTTGGCGATGGCATAGAGGCTGGGGATGGCGCCATGCCAGGATTGGGTCTTGGCCTTGTCCCATGAACCGGCTATCGCTGGGGTAGAGAGGAAGTAAGGGAGCTTGACGGTGCCGGTGTAAACCTTGGTCTGGTTGGCGACAGCGGTAAGCTGCGTACTGTTGGCAATAGTGGTTGCCAACAAGCTCTTCTGATCTGAAGGCAGGAACGGCTCACCGGCCAGCTGGGTCAGGAAATCCACGCCGCCATTAAGGCCGCTGATGGTATAGGTTGCCGGCAAGCTGGTATTGCCTTTGGCGTCCTGCGTCCACAGCGACGCGGCGTCCAGGCTCGGGCTCTGCAGCACGGACGCGGCGGCCCCCTTCACCGCCAGCAGTACATCGGCGCCAGATTGGGTGGCAAACCAGTCGGAGAAGATCACCCGATCGCTGGTGATCCCGGTGGCCTCCTTGAACAGCCCCTCCTGCAGCGTAATCAGACCGTTGATGGCCTGATCCTGCGCGCTACTGCCTGCTGTCGATTTGAAGCTGCTGTAATCACCACCGGCTTTCAGCGGTGTCCCCAGACTGTCCTTAAGGGAGTCGGTCGCCACGATCATGTAATAAGAAGAGGGATTGAGCGGCTTGAGCGGTACCAGATTGAGTTTGCCGCCGCCATCGCTCACCACAAAGTCGGTGCCATAGGTCAGAGGCTGGTTGTTCTTCACTCCGACGGGTCGCTGAGTCACCGGATCCAGCACCAGCTCCAGCAGATAGAGTGGCGCAACGGCAGAGGCATACTCACTGGCCGCCGGTGCCGGCACAGATACACCGGTCACGGTCGCCGGTACCAGCTGGACAGGTTGCGTCGTTGACCAGCCATCCAGGGTGGAGAGCGCAGACACCGGATTGGAGAGATCCTGCGTCTCTGTTGCAAACTTCAGGGTGCCGTCGCTGGCTCGGGGGGCCAGCACGCTCGGGCGGAGGCCGCTGGCGCCACTCAGGGCATAGTCGAGGGAGCTGGTGGTATCGCCCTTGTTTTCATCTCCCCCACATCCGGCCAGCAGGGCGCTGACAACGGCTGCATAAATTAGGGGCTGTCGTCTTGAA
>NZ_NKWE01000058.1:0-951 GCF_006243315.1 Aeromonas sobria | reverse complement strand
TAATTGGGACAGAGCCTTTTTTAAGATATCTCGCTCATCGGTGACGCGGCGCAGTTCAGCCTTGAGGCGCCGAATCTCGGCTTGCTGGCTGGAGTCATGCTGTTGCTGTACTTCGGGCTGGCTGTAGCGTTTGATCCAGGCGTAAAGACTGTGGCTGGACACACCAAGTCGCTCGGCGACCTCTGCCACCGGGTAATGGCGCTCAGTCACCTGCTTGACGGCGGCCAGTTTGAATTCTTCCGTGTAACGTTGCTGCTTGCTCATAACACCTCCTGAATGACCTCAGTTTGAGGCTCTTGAGGTGTCTAGGAAAGTAGGGGCGATTCAGTATCCGCTCACGGTTAATCGTCCGCTTGCGAGCCAGATAGTCGTAAAAACAGGAAGTGGGGACATCGAAAGCGCAGCAGACCAGGGTGATGGAGGCTTGCTCTCTTAATTGGTCTATCAGCGCGTACGTGTGAACTCGTCCGTCATCAAGAGAGCCGTAGCCTTTTTTAGAATGTCCTTTTCGCGTTCGAGCCGATTGATGCGGGCTTCCAGCGCCTGGATTTTCTGCTGCTCCGGAGTCAGCGCTTTGCTGATAGGAGTGGTGCCGGTTCGTTCGGATTGCAGTTGCTGAACCAAGCGGCGAAGTATGGTTTCACCGATATCCAGTGAACGGCTTGCTTCGGGGACAGAATATCCTTGGTCGAGCACCAGGGATGCGGCTTCGAGTTTGAATTCGGCAGTAAATGAGCGACGTAATCTTGTCATTGAACACCTCAAGTCATGGTGGCGACTGTTGCTGTCATAGGCGCCATCCGCATAAACACGTCCCAGCTTGCGCCGCAGTGGGTTAAGCAAGGTCGGCAACACCTCGGCATCATGGACATTTTCCAGCGAGACTTCCGCCGCCACGATATCGTGGGTCACCGGGTCTACTGCCAGATGCAACTTGCGCCAGACTCGCCG
>NZ_NKWE01000057.1:0-8669 GCF_006243315.1 Aeromonas sobria | reverse complement strand
TGGGACATAGCCTTTTTTATTATGTCCTTTGGCACAGGTGGTCGTCGCGAAAGGACCATAACAACGTGCTCAGGACCCGGCCTGTTGGCCTCAGTAACAAGTATTAGCAGAGTCGTTCGACTTCCATCTTGGAAAATTTCAACTCCTCCTGACTGGCTGTGACGCTTGCTTAATTACAGCCAAGACTTTTTCTGTGCCCTGCCTTAGAATCGCCGCCCGGTGCAGGAGAAACCCATATGTTAGTTGATATTTTACGGATTATTTTTATAGCCGGTGGCCTGGCATTTGTCTTTATGCTGGTGCAAGCCTGCTGGCAGAAGAAGCGTAACGGTACGCTCGAATCTACGCCCTTCTGGCCGGTGGCGTTGATCGGTGGGGTTGCCAACTTCCTCGATACCCTGGGGGTGGGCAGCTTTGCGGTAAAGACCGCCTGCTACAAGCAGTTCAAGCTGATCGATGATCGGGTGCTGCCGGGTACACTCAATGGGCAGTGCGTGTTGCCGACCGTGACCCAGTCGCTGATCTTCGTCGGTGCAGTGGCGGTAGATCCACTGACGCTGATCACCATGATGATTGCCGCCGCAGCTGGCGCAGCCTGGGGCGCCCGTCATGTGGCCTCGTTTGATCGACAGACTATCCGGCTGGTGATGGCCATCTCCCTGCTGGTTGTCGCCGGGTTGATCTTTGCCGGTCTGTTGGGTCTTTTCCCTGTTGGCGGGGATGCGATGGGGCTCGGTGGCTACAAGCTGTCGATCGCCCTGCTCGGCAATTTCATCTTCGGGGTGTTGATGAATGTCGGCATCGGCCTGTTTGCCCCCTGCATGACGCTGGTCTATCTGCTGGGGATGAATCCGCTGGCGGCGTTTCCGATCATGATGGGCTCCACCGCAGTGCTCAGTGTCTTCTCTGCAGGCACCTTTATCCGCAAAGGGGCGTTCGATGCCAAAGCGGTGCTGGCGGTGGCCATCTTCGGTCCCATCGGTGTGGTGCTGGCCGCCATGCTGGTCAAGTCCATGGACATGGAGATGTTGAAGTGGCTGGTTGCCTTTATCGTCATCTATACCTCCTGGACCATGTACGCCTCCTGGCGGGCGGCGCGTCGCTCCCCTGTGCAATTGGCGGTGGAGAGCGCAGGCTAGCCTGTACCAGTGCCGCTTCGGCCTTGGCCCCCAGAAAGACATAGAGGCCCAGCGCCAGCAGCAAACCCACCGCACACCCCATCACCCCGACCGCAGGCCAGAGCAGCTCGCTCTGGCCGAGCGAGCCTTTGAACAGCAGCAACAGCCCCTCGATGGAGACCGCGATCAGAATGGCGGCGATAAAGCGGGTGATGGTGCGGCGAATGGCGCTGTGACGGAAGATATCCTTATGCAGCAGCACCTCCTCTTCCAGAATAGTCTTGCCCAGATCGAACACCGCCAGTGCCAGCGTCAGGAAGATGATGGCGCTAAAGGCGCCGAGCTGGTTCTGCTGCTCACCGCACAATAACTGGTAGAGCTGCTCCAGCCCGTGCCAGATCAGGGTGGCGACGATGAGAAACAGCGCCATGCTGAGCACCACATAGACAGCCTTGAACCAGGGCATGGCGCGGCGGCGCTCCCTGTCCCCCATCAACCAGCCAATCAACTGATTCAGACAGACGGTGATCTCCCGCCCTTGCCCCTGCACGATAAGATGCAGCCGGTTATGGGCAGCCGGTACCGCAGGCTGGATGCACATCGGCCCCTGATAGCGGTCGATGCTGACAACAAAGGGATACCTCTTGAGCGAGGCAAGGGGGGCGCTGAGCAGCCCCAGCAGTAGCGGGGTCAGCTCCTCCTGATACTCCTGATAGCGCCGCAGCACATCGATGGGGCTCATCTCTGCCATATGGACCTCGGTGACGTGGGCTCTGTAGCGGATGTGCAAATAGTGGGCCTGCTTTATGACAGGGATGGCGGGGCAAGTTGCACCAGAGGATGGCAAAACGACGAATGACGAGGGGGGAATGCACCAGAAATGGGCGTGCCGCCCTGAGTGATGACGGATGCACTGTAATAGAAAGGGCCCGTGACGGGCCCTTTGTGACAACCTGCGGCGATTTAGCCAGCCAGCTTGGCGAAGCTGCGCTCGGCGGCGGCCAGAGTATGCTCAATCTCCTTGTCGCCGTGAGCCAGTGACAGGAAGCCCGCCTCGTAGGCGCTTGGCGCCAGATAGACACCCTCTTCCAGCATCAGATGGTAGAAGCGCTTGAAGCGTTCCATATCGCAGCGGGTGACCTGCTCGTAGCGGGTGATCTCAGTCTCTTCGGTGAAGAAGAAGCCGAACATGCCGCCGACGTAGTTGATGGCGAGCGGGATACCGTGCTTGGCGGCGGCCGCTTTCAGCCCTTCTGCAACCCGCGCAGTCTTGGCGTTCAGCTGCTCATAGAGGCCCGGCTCCAGCAGCAGATCCAGCATGGTCAGACCGGCTGCCATGGCCACCGGGTTGCCGGAGAGGGTGCCTGCCTGATAGACGGGGCCGGTCGGGGCAATGTATTGCATCACCTTCTTCTTGCCGCCGAAGGCGCCCACCGGCATGCCAGCACCGATGATCTTGCCAAGGGTGGTGAGGTCGGGCTCGATGTTGTAGTGGCCCTGAGCGCCGCGCAGGGAGACGCGGAAGCCGGTCATCACCTCGTCCAGGATCAGCAGGGCGCCGAACTCATCACAGATGGCGCGCAGCCCTTCCAGGAAGCCGGGTACCGGCGGGATGCAGTTCATGTTGCCAGCGACCGGCTCGACGATGATGCAGGCGATCTCGCTGCCGTACTGGGTGAAGGCTTCGCGCACCGACTCCAGATCGTTGAACACGCAGGTGAGGGTGTGCTTGGCGAAATCGGCTGGCACGCCCGGGCTGTTGGGCTGGCCCAGGGTCAGGGCACCGGAACCTGCCTTGACCAGCAGGGAGTCGGCGTGGCCGTGGTAGCAGCCCTCGAATTTGACGATCTTGTCGCGGCCGGTGTAGCCACGGGCCAGACGGATGGCGCTCATGGTGGCTTCGGTGCCGGAGTTGACCATCCGCACCTGCTCCATGGAGGGAACGATCTGACGGACTTTCTCGGCCATCAGCACTTCGATTTCGGTCGGCGCACCGTAGCTCAGCCCCTTCTCAACGGCCTTGATGACGGCGGCCTTGATGGCAGGGTGGTTGTGGCCGAGCAGCATGGGGCCCCAGGAGCCGATGTAATCCACGTAGGCCTGACCATCCACATCATAGAGATAGGCGCCATCGGCATGATCGATGAAGCGGGGCGTGCCACCGACCCCATTGAAGGCGCGGACCGGTGAGTTGACGCCACCCGGAATGGTCTGGCGGGCCTGTTCAAACAGCTGATCTGATTTTGACATGGATCATCCTTAATGGGATTTTGGGCGTCACACAAGGGATTGCAGCCGATTGAGACTCGGCAGGCCGGGGCATGAGGAGTATGCTTTGCGCTCTCGCCACCTGGACTCTCGGTCTGCTCCCGTGACAAAAATTTAACGGGCCGACTATAGCAGAAAGCCCCTGCCCTGGGCAGCCGAGCAACGCGCCGGGTGATCCTGATCTCAGCTAGCTGACGATGTGATTTTTCCAAGTTGGTGTAACAAGATGGCGCAACAAGCTCTCTCCTCTGAACCCGATACCTCTTCGCGGGGGCCACTTTCCCGCATTATCCGGCAAGACAAGATGCCCTTGCTGGTTCTGCTGCTGGCTGCGCTGGTCGGCACCCTGGCCGGACTGGTGTGCGGCCTGTTTGAATCGAGTGTCTACTGGCTGGCAGAGCAACGCATCGCGTTGCTGGCCGACCGTCCCTGGTGGCAGCTCGGTCTGCTCGGCTTTGGCTTCAGCGCCTTGCTGGGGTTTGTCGGCTACTTCCTTACTCATACCTTTGCCCCGGAAGCGGGGGGCTCCGGCATTCCCGAGATCGAAGGGGCGATGGACGATCTGCGCCCGGTGCGGTGGTGGCGGGTGTTGCCGGTCAAATTCTTCGGTGGGATTTGTACCCTGAGCTCCGGCATGGTGCTGGGGCGGGAGGGGCCCTCGGTGCAGATCGGCGGCAACCTCGGCAAGATGGTGGCGGATATCTTCCGACTGCCCAAAGAGCATGGCCACGCCCTGCTGGCCGCCGGTGCGGCGGGCGGTCTGGCGGCAGCCTTCAATGCGCCGCTGGCGGGCATCCTGTTTGTGATGGAGGAGATGCGGCCGCAATTTCGCTACTCCTTTCTGGCCATCAAGGCGGTAGGGATCTCCGCCATCATGGCGACCCTGATGCTGCAGAACATGAAAGGGCAGGGGGCGGTGATCACCTTGCCCCACTACGATGCGCCAGCCCTCAAGGCGCTCTGGCTATTCCTCTTTATGGGGGCCACCTTCGGGGTGCTGGGCTTTGTCTTCAACAAGCTGGTGCTGGCCTGTCAGGATGGCTATCTGGCGCTGCATCAGAACAAGCGCCACCGCTTCGTGGCCATCGGCATGCTGGTCGCCGGAACGTTTGGGGTGCTGTCGCTGTTTGCCCCCTCGGTGACCGGCGGTGGTACCGAGCTTATTCCCCATCTGATGGGAGATGAATATGCAATGGCGACCCTGTTCCTCATCTTCTCGGTGCGGCTGGTCGCGACCCTCATCTGCTTCTGCTCCGGTGCCCCGGGCGGGGTGTTTGCGCCGACCCTGGCGCTGGGCACCCTGTTTGGCGTGCTGTTCGGCCATCTGTTTCATGCGGCGTTTCCCGAGCTTGGCATCGAACCCGGCGCCTTTGCCATCGCCGGGATGGGGGCGCTGTTTGCCGCCACCGTGCGTGCCCCCATCACCGGCATCGTGCTGGTCACCGAGATGACCGACAACTATCAGCTGATCCTGCCGATGATGATCACCACGGTCGGGGCGACCCTGGTGGCCCAGTGGCTGGGTGGCCGACCCATCTATTCCCAGATCCTGGAGCGAACTTTACGGCTCGCCGCGCGTCAAAAGCGGGGAGATGGCAGCGCCACGGCCAGTTAATTTTTCCCTTTATCGCCTTTGGCTCCGGTCCGGGCGGTATAGTGAAGGGAGAGGCGCTGCCGTAAATGGCGTGATAACGGGATGAGGGGCTATGTCCAATCTATTGAAGTTATTGGTCGTGTTAGCCGTTGGCGGGCTCATCGGTTACTTTGCCGGTAACCGTCAGGAGCTGGCCCAGAGCAGCCTGTTGGTGGTGCAGCAGGAGACGCTGGATCGCCAGGGCAAGGCCATCGGTCAGCTCAAGACCGAGCTGGGAGTGAAAGATACCCAGCTGGCGACCCAGCGGGCAGCCTTCGAACAGTTGCAGACCACCCTGAAGAGTCAGGAGGCGCAGGTACAGGAGCTCAAGCGCCAGCTGGCCTTTTTCGAGCGGATCATGCGCCCCACCGGCGAACAGGTGGGGGTGGTGATCGACAACCTGACCCTGCAGGAGACCAGCATTCCCGGTCGTTACCACTACCGTCTCGCCCTCACCCAACCGGCCAAGAAGCGTGAGCTGTTTCGTGGTCAGGTGCAGATCAGGGTCGAGGGGAGTCTGGCAGACAAGCCGAAGACGCTGACGGGGCGGGATCTCGGGATGAAAGTGAGCGAGTGGCGCTATGCCTTGCGTTATTTCCAGCTGCTGGAAGGGAACTGGCAGTTGCCGGAAGGCTTTGTGCCTGATCGGATCCGTGTCACCATCAACAAGGATGGCAGGCAACCGGCGCAAGAGCTGCTGGTTGAGTGGGGTGAGGTGATCAAGCCGCTGGTCGCCGCACCGCCTGCTCCGGTTCCCGCTGCTGGTTAAACGTGGTGAATACTTGAACTGAATGGTCGGGTATTAGATAATTTCACGGTTTCCATGTTTGTGGATCTAATGGTTGTGAGGTCAGTAATGAGTGCAGTAGCAGAAGCCCCGCTGCCCATCCAGATGACGGATGCGGCGGCCAATAAGGTGAAGACCCTGGTCACCGAAGAAGAGAATCCCGAGCTGAAGCTGCGGGTGTACATCACGGGTGGGGGCTGCTCCGGTTTCCAGTATGGTTTTACCTTTGATGAGAAGATCAACGACGGGGATACCGTGGTCGAGAAGAACGGCGTCACCATGGTGATCGATCCCATGAGCCTGCAATATCTGGTAGGCGGTAGTGTGGATTACATCGAGGGTCTGGAAGGTTCACGCTTCACCGTGACCAACCCCAACGCCACCACGACCTGTGGCTGTGGCTCCAGCTTCTCCATCTGATCGGCGTTATCAGTCTGATGAAACGGCTCTCGGCGACGAGGGCTGTTTTTGTTTGCGGGCTCTGGGATGACGGTCAAACAGCATCCCTCTGAAACAACAAAGGCGCCTTGATGGCGCCTTTGTTGTTTCAGGATGACTTAGCGGGAGCTTGCGGCCGCGACCAGCGGGATCCGGTTTACCCCTTTGCCCATATAGGCGAGGGACACGGTCACTATGATGCAGGTGAAGCTGAGCCACATGTAGGGCAGGTAGTCGAGGGTCGCGACCCCCAGCACCCCGGCCATGAAGATGCCGTTGTCGCTCCAGGGCACCATGCCGCAGGTGAGGGTGCCACCGAACTCGGCGTTGCGAGAGAGGTTCTTGCGTGCCAGTCCCAGTCGATCGTAGTTCTTGGCCATGATCTTGGGGGTCAGGATCAGCGACACATACATGGCCGAGCCAAACACGTTGGCCAGAAACGCGGTGCCGATGGTGTGGCTGGTCAGGCTGCCGACGCTGTTGATGCGCTTTTCGAAGGCACTGGCGATCACGTCCAGAATACCGACCTTCTCCAGCAGGCCACCAAACCCGAGACCGAAGATGATGACCGCGACCGAGCCCAGCATGGACTCCATGCCGCCGCGACCGAGAATGTTGTCGATAAAGTCGATGCCGGAGGTGATGGCAAACGGACTATAAGCCGAATGCATCGCCTTGACCGGATCCATGCCCTGGAAGGCGATGGCCCAGATCAGGCCCAGCAGGGCGCCGAAGCTGATCACCGGGAAGGCGGGCTTGCGGTTGGCCAACAGGCCCAGCACCAGTATCACCGGCACTATGGCCAGCGGGGTGATATTGAACTGACTGTCGAGCGCCTCCATCACCAGATTGACCTGCTCCAGGCTGACATTGCCTGAGTACTGCATGCCTACCACGGTGAACAGTACGGCGGTGATGATATAGGAGAGCAGGCTGATGGGCAGCATCCCTTTGATGTGCTCCACCACGTCGACGTTGGACATGGTCGAGGCCAGCACCACGGAGTCGGAGAGCGGAGAGAGCTTGTCACCAAAGTAGACGCCAGAGAGCACGGCACCCGCTACCAGCGGCGCAGGCACGCCGAGGCTGTGGCCGATCCCCATCATGGCGATACCGGCGGTGGCGGCAGAGCCCCAGGAGGTGCCGGTGGCCAGCGAAGTCAGCGAGCAGATGATCAGGGTCGCCAGCAGGAAGATGGACGGGTGGATCACCTTGAGGCCGAAGTAGATGATGCTGGGCACAATGCCGCCAGCAATCCAGGTGCCGACCAGGGCACCGACGGAGACCAGGATCAGGATGGCCCCCATCCCCTTGGCGACGCCATCAACGGCTGCCTGTTCCAGGGATTTGTAATCGTGGCCGAGTTTGATGCCGAGCCCCATGATAACGAACCAGGCGATGAACAGCGCCAGCTGGATCGGCAGATCGAGCACGCTGGTGAACGAGAATGCCAGTGCCAGGAAAATGGCCAGACAGGCAAACACCTGTGCCATGCCCGGTAGTCGGATGTGGTTTTGTTGGTTTTGCATAGATACTTCCTAAACTCTTGCTCGCCAAGGTCGGTCCCTCTCGTCCTGTGGATACACGTATCCCGAGGGGCCAACCCAAAAAGAGGCCGCAATCTACCACAAACCTGGTGGGTTAAAGCCCCATCAAATTGGTAAAAATGCACATTTGATTGAAAAAATCACAAATTAGTTGATCTCATAACCCGTTTTTGAGCGCCCTGTTGACAGGGTTGGCCACATACGACACTGGCTCACCACGGGACTTGCAGCCCTGATAGATGCTGATTCTTATCAATGGTTGGTGGAGGATAAAACAATGCGCTGGCTATTGCGGGGGATGATGTTGCTGGTGGGGCGTACTCGCATGGAGTCAGGATAAAGCGTTTGGTTTCTGGAGTGCCGGTTTTCTGCTGGCGGCCAAGGAGATGCTGGAGCCCGGATTGTGGCCTGCCTTGATCTTGCTGCCAGTGGCCGGGTTGACCGGTATCGTCACCTTGCTCTGGCAGCAGTCCAGGTTATGAGGTCTTGACAGGAGCCTGCATGATTTTCTGCAGTGCCAGCGTGAGTGCATCTAGCACCAGTCTCTCCATCTCGGTGCGTTTGGCATCGGTCAGGAAGTAGATCATGTCGACATTGTGGCGGATATAGTGGGAAGGGAGCTGATTGAGGGTCAGGCAGCAGAGGTCGGCCATCTGATCGCCGGTGAGGGTCTGTTGCAGGTTTTGTTTTTCAATTTCCTTGAGTACCAGATGTTCGTAAAAGTTGTGAATATCGGTATCCAGTATCATATGCATTCCTTGGTATGACGATCGGTGGGAGTTGTCAAAAGCATAGTCATAACAAGGAGTAAAAACAAAAGGCCCGTCACTTTCGTGAAGGGCCTTTTGCAAAAATGAATGGTGCGAAGAGAGGGACTC
>NZ_NKWE01000056.1:0-39446 GCF_006243315.1 Aeromonas sobria | reverse complement strand
GCATGGCATCGGCGCTGCGTTTGGGGGCGGGCACGAAGCCTGCGGGCTGGTGGGCCGGGAGCAGGTTACGTAATTTGGCATTAGCCGCGCCCCGGATCTCCTGGATCAGCTCATTGGCCGATTGCTGCAGAAAGCTTTTAATGCCGACAGCCGGTTTGGTGATGATGGAGATGGCCCCTGCCGAGAGGGCATCCAGGGTGACGGCGGCCCCCGCTTCGGTCAGGGAGGAGCAGATGATGACCGGGGTCGGGCGTTCGGTCATGATCTTCTTGAGAAAAGTGAGGCCATCCATCCTTGGCATCTCGATGTCGAGAATGATTAAATCTGGCCAGCATTTCTTCATCTGCTGCATCGCAAAAATGGGGTCAAATGCAGCGCCAATCACCTCGATATCGGGAGCTTTGTCCAGCATCTGGGTGAGCACCTCTCGCACCAGGGCCGAGTCGTCCACGATCAATACCCGTATCGTCATACATGATCCTTGGCCACGGCATCCTGGCAGCGATAACGAGAAGGGGCTTCCTGTTCCAACGGCAGATCTTGCTGGCGGATGATCTCCGAGTGGCCAACCAGCAGATAGCCACCGGGCCTGAGCAGATCGCACAACTGTGACAGCACGCGCGCCTTGGTCTCTTCATTGAAATAGATCAGTACGTTTCGCAAAAAGATCACGTCAAAATCCCGCTCAACAAAGTCGCTACAGCTGAGCAGGTTGAGGTTAGAGAAGGAGACTTTTTTGGCCAATTCCGGTCTGACCCGGATCTTGCCTGTGTATTCGTCATGGCCACGTTGAAAATAGCGCAGCCACAAATGGGGGGGGACGTGCCGGGCCCGTTCCGCGGTATAGATGGCGCGCTGGGCAATGGGGATCACCCGGGTGTTGATGTCGGTCCCGTAGATCCGCCAACGTTCGTTAATGCCCAGCTGTTCCGCCAGTACCATGGCGGCAGAGTAAGCCTCTTCGCCGGTGGAGCAGGCGGCAGACCAGATGCGCAGCGGCTGGTGGCGATTGGCCCGCAGCTGCTGCGAATAGTGTTTCAGCCAGCTGAAGTGCTGCGCTTCGCGAAAAAAATAGGTTTCGTTAGTCGAGAGCAGATTGATCGCAATTTGCCGCTCATTGGCCTCCGCGGGCTGATTGATCCGCTCCCAGTAGCTGTAGTAGCTGCTGATGTTAAGTACCCGCAGTCGTTTGGCCAGCCGCGATTGCACCAGCGCGCGCTTGCCAGGCGCAAGGTCGATGCCGGCGGTAGCCAGAATAAAGCGCCGGAACAGATCGAACTCCTTTTGGCTAAGCACCAGCCCTTGTTCCGGTGTGACGAGTGATGCCACTAGCATCCCCCTTGCTCGAGATTGAACAGCTGGCTGGTGGACGCCTCCGCCATGGCGCTGAGTTCGGCAATGGAGAGGGCTTTTTGCATATCGAGCAAAATGGCGAACTGCTGGGCGATGGTGACCACCCCCTGAATGAAATCCCCCCGGATATGGGCGCCAAAGGTCGGGGCGGGCTCTATGGTGTCGGTGGCGATCTCCAGCACTTCACACACGGCATCGAGCAGCATGCCGATCTCCTGCTCTTCACCGCTGCAGTTTGACAGGGAGAGGATCGCCACACAGGTGGTCGGTTTGAGCTCTGTTTGGGCTCGTCCGAAGCGGATAGAGAGGTCGATAACGGGCACCACTGCGCCCCGCAGATTGATGATCCCCCTGACGAAGCGCGGCATCATGGGCACCGGGGTCATCCCCTCGAACTCGATGATTTCACGGATGCAGCTGATATCGACCCCATACAACTCCCCCCCCAGCATGAAGGTCACGCAGTGGAAGTGGGAGGTGGTGGCCTCAGGAGCAAGTTTGGTGCGCATATGCCGGCTCCTAGTAGTTGGTGAACTTGCCATCATCCACTGCTTGTTCCAGATCCTCGTCGGGGTGCAAGTGTGGATGTTGGCTCAGGGCGCTCTTTTTCGGGCTCACGGGTTTGGCCACATAGTGTGAACCGTGGAACGGCTGTGGCTGACGACTGTTGCCTCCCCTCAGGGTGAACTGCTGCATCAGCTCCTGCAGTTGCAGGGCGGTGGAACTCAGCTCTTCCGAAGTGGAGCTCAACTCCTCGGCGGAGGCGGCAGAGGCCTGCATGCCATCGCTGATCTGGGTCACCGCGATATTGATTTGTGAAACGCTGGCCCGCTGCTCGCGAGAGGCGGAGGCGATCTCTTGCACCAGGGTGGCGGTCTGATCGATGCCGGGCAGCATCTCCCGCAGCAGGGTGCCTGCCTGTTCGGCCACGCTGACCGAGCGACTGGCCAGCTCGCCGATCTCTTTGGCGGCATTTTGCGAGCGTTCAGCCAGTTTTCTGACCTCGGCCGCCACGGTGGCAAACCCTTTGCCGTGTTCACCGGCCCGCGCCGCTTCGATGGCGGCATTGATGGCCAGCAGGTCGGTTTTGTTGGCGATGTCGTTGATCACCGTGATGCGGGAGGCGATCTCCTTCATGGCATGCACCATCTCACCGACCGCCTTGCCACTGTCGGTGGCACTGCTGGCGGCCTTGGTGGAGATATTCTCGGTCACTTTGGCGTTGTCGGCGTTCTGGCTGACGGTAGCGGCCATCTCTTCAACCGAGGCGCTGGTCTGCTCCACGCTGGAGGCCAGCTCCGATGCTGTTTGGGAGAGGGAGTTGGCGGTGGCTGCCACCTGTTCGGAGGCCGAACCGATCGCCTCCGACATGGCGCCCACTTCGTTGAGGGTATCGGAGAGGCGATGGGCCATGCTCTTGATGGCAAACAGCAGGCTGGAGGTGTCATCGGCCCGCAGCTTGACCGGGGTCGAGAGATCGCCATTGGCGACCCGGGAGACAACCTGCACGGTATAGGAAGGGTCGCCCCCCAGCTGGCGCAAGATACTGCGAGTTACCAGCAGGGCGAGCAGCAAACAGATGGCAAATGCGGAGCTTGAAATGCCGATCAACAGGCTGAAGTTGCTCTGGTAGATCACCTCGCTCTCAGCAAGTGATTGGCTGGCCAGCTTGTCATTCAGATTAACCAGCTCGGTCAGCAGATCATCCGCCCGATCAAAGGCCGGGCGACCCTGCTCTGCCATGATTTTCGCCGCACTCTGATTATTGAGGTTGTCCCCGACGTCAGTTTGCGCGGTGTGCATGATGGTATCGGCAGAGGTTTTATAGATGGCCAACGCTTGGTCAAAACGGGCCAGCGTATCGATCTCCGGCTGGGTCAGGTCGGTTTTGCGGTAGGCATCCAGCAACTTGTTGAGCTGATTTTCATAGCGCTGCATGTTGTCTGCATTGATCCTTCTGCTCTCTTCGCTTGACTCCAGCACATAGCGATAAAGCGCCCGGTTCATGTAGATTGCTTGCATGTTGGCATTGGCCAGATCCCTGATGGGAACCAGCTGATTGGCATGCATGTTATTGACCAGCTGAGCCATTGCCTTGGTGGAGTGGTAACTGGTGAGGGTCAATATCACCAGCAGCACCATCAGGATGGAGAACGAAAACACCAGTTTTGTTCTGACTTGCAAGTTGTGGAACCAGTCCATGGTTTTGACTCCGTTAATCCGGTTGATAACAGTATGGTGCGCATCAACTCCTGATGCTGAACACCGCATCCGCTTGTTGATGAAGCAAATGTTGCTCTCTGCGCCGGGCCAGCTCGATCAGCTGTGGCACATCGAGAATAAGGGCGGGCTGACCGTTGCCCAGAATAGTGGAGCCGCTGACATAGCGCAGGGATTTGAACAGTTCCCCCAGCGGTTTGATCACCGCCTGTACTTCGCCGATCAGCCGATCCACCACTATGCCCGCCCGGTTGTCGGCATAATCGACCATCACCACGAAAGCGGGCTCGTTGGCCGGGGGGAGGGCAAACAGTTCGCGCAACACGATGAAGGGGACCCACTCGCCGCGAATATTGATCTGGCGTGACGGGGTATCGAGCGCCTCCTGTGGCAGGTCGATGCACTCGATCATCATGTCGAGGGGGATCACCAGTGAGGAGTGATCCACCTCGATGCGAAAACCGTCGATGATGGCAAGGGTTAACGGCAACCTCAGCCGGAAGGTGGTGCCCACCCCCAGAAGACTTTCGATGGTGGCTTCTCCGCGCAGCGACTCCAGATTACGTTTGACCACATCCAGCCCGACCCCGCGACCGGAGAGATCGCTGACATCAACGGCCGTGGAGAAGCCCGGCTGAAACAGAAACTGGAATATTTCCTGTTCCCCCAATACCTTGCCCTCTTGTGTCATGCCGAGCGACAGCGCCTTGGCCTGGATCTTCTCCCGATCGATGCCGCGACCATCGTCGCTCACTTCAACCACCACGGCGCCTGCGTCGTGGTAGGCATTGAGGGTGATCACGCCAGATTCAGGTTTACCCGCCTGCAGGCGCTGTTGTTCATTCTCGATACCATGGTCGACGGCGTTGCGTACCAGATGCATCAGGGGATCGGTTAACTTCTCGACCATGGATTTGTCGATATCGGTATCGGCGTTGTTGATGTGCAGGCTGATGTTTTTACCGGTCTGTTGGGACAGTTCATGCACCAGACGGGGAAAGCGGTTGAAGATCTCGTTGATAGGCACCATCCGCAGCGTGAGGGCATCATCACGGATCCCCTCGACCAGGGTGTTGACGGTGGCGACCGACTCGACCAGCTCGGCATCCCCCCGCATTTTTGCCTGCAAGGTGGTGGCCGAGGTGGCGATCACCAGCTCGCCCACCCGGTTGATCAGCCGATCCAGTTTGGCGGCTTCAATGCGGATGTAGTGCCCTTCACCCCGCAGCGGCGCGGCTTTGAGCGGAAGGGGCAGTGGATTGTCGGCTTCACTCTGCGGTGTGACGGGGGCAGGCTGATCACGCTGATCAAATGAGGCCGCGGGTGCATCGTCGTATGCCCCGCCTTCAATGGCATCGGCCTCTGTCTGGGTCAGCACATTGGCCGCTTCCCAGCGAGCCAGCTGCGCCGCCAGCGGTTCATTGCGCCACTGGGCCAGCCGTGCGCCCTGTTTGGCAAATTCGGCCAGATCCTGATGAGGGGTGAGCAGGCAGATAATGCTGGCGTGAGCGACAAAATCGAAGGTGCTGCGAATGCGCTCGGGGGATTGCGCGCTGCGTAGCGTGATCTCGTAGCCTAAAAAACACTCTGTTGGGTCAAGCAGTTGCAGCGGTGGCCACTCATGCCAGACCGGCTCGATATAGACGATATCCCCCAGATTGGCGAGATAGCGGATAAACGCCAGCAGATCGAAACCATCCTGATAGAGGGCCGGATAGAAGCGCAGCGACAGGTGCCACCCTCGCATATCTTGCTCGGCGGCAACGAGCTGGACGGGCAGTGAGACCGGTGGATTGGGCAAGCTCTGATGACCCTGCAGTTGGGAGAGCAGCGCCAGGATCTGCTGGGTTTCGGTTTGCGGCAACTCGGGGTTGTGCTCGGCCCCTTGCAGCAGATCGCGCAGCTGATCGTTACAGGCCAGCAGCAGATTGATCAGATGCTCATCAAGCTGCAGCTCGCCGCTGCGCAGCCGCGTCAGCATGTTCTCCATGGCATGGGCAAAGCGAACCAGCATGGTGAGCCCCAGCATGCTGGCCGATCCCTTGATGGTATGGGCGGTGCGAAACATCAGATTGTAGGTATCCGGGTTCGCGGGGTAGGTCTCTCTGTCCAGCAGGGCGTGCTCCAGATTGTCGCACTGCTCATAGGCCTCTTCAAAAAAGAGGGCGCGCGCTTTATTGATGTCCATCTTGGGCCCTCACCAAGGTCAGCATGGGCAACAAGCCGAGCTGACTCAATGCCTGTTGTGCCACGCTCTCTTCACCTGTGCAGATCCGCAGACTCTTGTTCTGCTGGTTGGCTTCTTGCTGCAAGAGCGCCAGTAGCTGGGCGCCACAACCATCCAGCGCCTCCAGCTGGCTGACATCCAGCACGGCGATGGCAAAGTTGAGCAGGCTGAAGAGATCGTCTTGCAGTTCGCCGAGGGTCATGATGGTGAGCTCCCCGGTGAGCGTGGCGGTCGGGGGCGCATGCAGAATATCAAGCTCGAAACTCATCTCCGTTGCTCCCGTTTCATGGTTGCATCACCTTGTAGACATCATCGATCAGCTTGAGTGGTTCAAACGGCTTGGTCAGCCAGATGCGTGCCCCGGCGTCAAACCCCTCCTGCCGGATCTCTGCCGAGTTCTCGGTAGTCAGCATGATGAACGGCAGATAGCGGGTCGCTGGCTGTTTTTTGACTTGCCGGAGCAGGGTCATGCCATCCATGCCTGGCATGTTGAGATCCGAAATAATCAGGTGTACGCGCTGGCGTTCAAGCTGGCCAAGGGCCGCATTGCCATCATCAGCCTCAATCACCGCAAAGCCCGCGCTTTGCAATGTCATGGTGATGGTGGCTCTGATGCTGGCAGAATCGTCCACAACGAGGATGGTTTTAGTCATGTGCATGCTCATTCATACGCCAAAAGGGTATCCGGATGACAGTTCACTAACCCCCTAATTGTTGTCCAATAACTTGATGTGTGTAGATTTTTTAAAAATGAAGTCACAGGATGGCAAACCCAGGGAGGGGAGGAGGGGAGCGGGTATTTCATTCGGTGGGCGGGAGGGTTCAATTCCGCGGCTGTCGTCGTTTCTACCCTAGTTTTGCATGCTCAGCGCGGCCATATAGGATATAATGCGGCACTATTTTTATGGGTTCCCCGTGAGCGTGATGAAAGAATTTTTTGCAACCTGCCCCAAGGGGCTGGAAAACCTGTTGGCCGATGAGCTGACCACCCTGGGCGCAGAGCAGGTCCGTGAGACCGTGGCTGGCGTTCACTTCAAAGGCGAACTGGCGATTGGCTACAAGGCCTGCCTGTGGAGCCGTTTTGCCTCCCGCATCGTGCTGGTGCTGTCCGAATTCCAGATGAACGACGATCTGGATCTCTATCTGGGCGCTCACACCATCCCTTGGGAAGAGCATTTCCCCGGCACATCCACCATTGCAGTGGACTTTACCGGCACCAACCCCGCCATTCGCAATACCCAATATGGCGCGCTGAAGATCAAGGATGCCATCGTTGACCGCTTTACCAAGCGTGGCCATGTGCGTCCGGACGTTGACAAAAAATCGCCGGATATTCGCATCATGGCGCACCTGGGCAAAGGCAAGGCCAATATCACGCTGGACTTGTCAGGCCCGGCGCTGCACCAGCGTTTCTATCGTCAGGGCACCGGCGAAGCTCCGCTCAAAGAGAACCTGGCCTGCGCCATGATAGCCCGTAGCGGCTGGGCCGGTGAGCCGATGATGGATCCCATGTGCGGTTCCGGTACTTTGCTGATTGAAGCGGCCTTTATCGCCGCCGACATGGCGCCGGCCCTGCGCCGTGAGCGCTTCGGTTTTGATCGCTGGCTGCAGCACGATAGCGAGCTGTGGCAGAGTCTGATGATGGAAGCGCAAGTGCGCGCCAAACGTGGCATGCAGCGTTGCGAGACCAAGTTGTTTGGTTGTGATACCGACGCCCGGGTGTTGATGAAAGCCCGTGACAACGCCAAGGCGGCCGGTGTGGCGCACTTGATTACCTTCAAGCAGGCTGAAGTCAGTGCGCTGGATAACCCCTTGCCGATGGCGAGCGTCGAAGGGGAGGCTCGTCAGGTCGGTATGCTGATCTCCAACCCGCCTTATGGCGAGCGTCTGGGCGAGTTCCCGGCGCTGCTGGAAGTGCATCAGGCCCTCGGCGATGCCCTGCGTCGCAGTTTCCAGGGCTGGCGTGTCTCTATCCTGTCGGCTTCACCGGAGCTCTTGAGCTGCCTGCGCCTGCGTGCCGACAAGCAATATCGCCTGTTCAACGGCGCCCTTGAGTGTCAGCTGCGTAACTATCAGATCGCCCTCGACTCTGTCGCCTCGCAAAAAGAGGTTGCTCAGGACTTTGCCAACCGCCTGCGCAAGAATCTGAAGACCCTCGAGAAGTGGGCTGCTAAGGAAGGTATCGACTGCTACCGCCTCTATGATGCCGACCTGCCGGAATACAACGCCGCCATCGACCGCTATCAGGATTATCTGGTGGTGCAAGAGTATGCTGCGCCCAAGGATATCCCCGCCCAGAAGACCCGTCAGCGTCTGCTCGACATGGTTCAGGCCGCCATCAAGGTGACCGGTATGGACGGCGAAAAGGTGATCCTGAAAGTGCGCGAGCGTCAGGAAGGCAAACAGCAGTATCAGAAGCTCTCCGAAGAGCAACACCGGATGGAAGTGCAGGAGTACGGCGCCCGTCTGTGGGTCAACCTCTACGACTATCTGGATACCGGCCTGTTCCTCGACCACCGTCAGACTCGCCGTATGCTGGGTCAGATGGCCAAGGGCAAGCGCTTCCTGAACCTGTTCGCCTATACCGGCAGTGCCACTGTGCATGCGGGGCTTGGCGGGGCCAGCGAGACCACCACCATCGACATGTCCCACACCTACCTGAACTGGGCGCAAGACAACATGCGTCTCAACTCGCTGGTGGGCCGTCAGCACAAGTTTGTGCAGGCTGACTGCCTGAAGTGGTTGTCGGAAGCCGATGAGCAGTACGACCTCATCTTCATCGATCCGCCGACTTTCTCCAACTCCAAGCGGATGGACGAGAGCTTCGACGTACAGCGCGATCACCTGCTGTTGATGCAGCACCTGAAGCGCCTGCTGGCGGCGGATGGCACCCTGGTGTTCTCCAACAACAAGCGCCACTTCAAGATGGATCTGGCTGGCCTCGAAGCCGCAGGTCTCAAGGCCCAGAACATTACCCAGAAGACCCGGCCGAAGGACTTCGAGCGTAACCAGCATATCCATAACTGCTGGATCATCACCCATGCACCGGCGCAAGCTGAGTCGTAATGCTGACTCTGTTTCACACCGACGGTTGTCACCTGTGTGAACAGGCCTGGGCGCTGGTGGAGCAGGCAGACCTTGCCGCCACCACCCGCCAGAGCGACATCATGGATGATGAGCAGTGGCTTGCGGCCTATCGGGTGCGCATTCCGGTACTGCGTGACGAGGCGGGCCGCGAACTCGGCTGGCCTTTTACGCTGGTGGAGTTGATGGCCTGGGCTGCGCATCGGGGTTGATGTTGAATTGACGATAAAACGGGGGCAGACCTTCAGTCTGCTGCCCGTTTTTTTCATATGAAATAAGGAATAAACATGGCTCTTTTAACATTGCACGGCGCATGTCTGTCGTTCAGTGATTTCCCGCTGCTCGACAATGCCGAGCTCAGCATTGAGCGCGGCGAGCGTCTCTGTCTGGTTGGCCGCAACGGGGCAGGTAAATCCACACTGATGAAAGTGATCGCCGGCGAATTGCCACTCGATGACGGTCGCATGGTGCAGCAGCAAGATCTCAAAGTGACCCGCCTTGAGCAGGATCCGCCCGCATCGAGCGAGCTGACCGTATTTGACTACACCGCCGAAGGGTTGGCTGGTGTCGGTGAACTGCTCAAGCAGTACCACCATATCTCCATGGAGCTGGCGCACGACCCCAGCGATGCCAACATCCGCATCATGAGCGAGCTGCAAGAGCAGCTCGATTATCAGAACGGTTGGCAGTTCGAGACCCGGATCAGCCAGGTGCTGACCCTGCTCAATCTCGATCCCGACGCGACCCTGGACAGCCTCTCCGGTGGCTGGCTGCGCAAAGTGGCGCTGGCCCGTGCACTGGCCTGTGATCCCGACTTGTTGTTACTCGATGAGCCGACCAACCACCTGGACATTGAAGCCATCAACTGGCTGGAAGAGTTCCTGAAAGATTTTCGTGGCGCCATCGTCTTCATCTCCCACGACCGGGAATTTATCCACAAGCTGGCGACCCGGATCATCGATCTGGATCGCGGCGAAATCACCTCCTGGCCTGGCAATTACGATCAGTACCTGCTGGGCAAAGAGGAGTGGCTGCGGGTCGAGGAGCTGAAAAACGCCGAGTTCGATCGCAAGCTGGCGCAAGAAGAGGTGTGGGTGCGTCAGGGCATCAAGGCGCGCCGTACCCGTAACGAAGGTCGGGTGCGCGCCCTTGAGGCGATGCGAATGGAGCGTTCCCAGCGTCGTGAGCTGCAGGGCAAGGCCAAACTGCAGATGGACGATGTGAATCGTTCCGGCAAGCTGGTGTTTGAAACCGAAGGTCTGGGGCTGGACTTTGGCGCTCGCACCCTGTTCCAGGGGCTGGATCTGCAAGTGCTGCGCGGCGACAAGATCGCGCTGGTTGGCCCGAACGGTTGTGGTAAGTCTACCCTGATCAAATTGCTGTTGGGTCAGCTTGAGCCAAGCCGTGGCTTGGTCAAGGGCGGTACCAAACTGGATGTGGCTTATTTTGACCAGTATCGTGATCAGCTCGATCCTGAGCAGACGGTGATGGAGAACGTGGGGGAGGGCAAGCAGGAGGTGATGGTGCGTGGTCGCTCCCGTCATATCCTCGGCTACCTGCAGGACTTCCTGTTCGAGCCCAAGCGTGCCCGTACTCCGGTCAAGGCGCTCTCTGGCGGCGAGAAGAACCGTCTGCTGCTGGCCAAGCTGTTCCTCAAGCCCAGCAACCTGCTGATCCTCGATGAACCAACCAACGACCTGGATGTAGAAACCCTGGAGCTGCTGGAAGAGCTGCTCGCCGACTACCCCGGCACCTTGCTGCTGGTCAGTCACGATCGTCGCTTTATCGACAATACCGTGACCGGTTGCTGGCTGTTTGAAGGGGATGGCCGCATCAGCGATTACGTCGGTGGTTATGCCGATATGATGGCCACCCGCGAGCTGCAGAGCTCACAACAGCAGCTCAAGAGCACCCAGAGCAAGGCTGCTGAGTCCGTGGTAGCGGTTAGCGAAGCGCCGAAGAAGAGCAAGAAGCTCTCTTACAAACTGCAGCTTGAACTCGACGGTTTACCTGCTCGTCTCGAACAGTTGGAAGGGGAGCTGGAGGCGCTGCAAAGCGAGATCAACCAGCCCAGCTTCTTCTCCTTGCCCAGCGATCAAACCCAGCAAAAACTGGATGCCTGTAGTGCAGCTGAAGCCGCACTGGAACAGGCTTTTGCCCGCTGGGAAGAGCTGGAAGGACTCAAAAATCAGGATTAAGTTCCCTGTCACTAAAACTTAATCCAGTTCAGTGTCTTGTGTCACATAGCCCTGTCAGGGTGAATGTTTTTGTTTGACCGGACCTGTTCGCTGGGGTAAAGATAAAGGCGACCGATGAACAATTGGTCGCTTTTTTTGTTCCACGAAGAGGGTCGTAGATGATGAAGAGACAGAAACGGGACCGTCTGGATAGAGCTCGTGCTCGTGGTTATCAGGCTGGCGTTGTCGGCAAACAGAAAGAAGCGTGTCCGTATCAATGTCTGGATGCCCGTGGGCATTGGCTTGGTGGTTGGCGTGATGCCATGGAAGGGCGGGGCTCTGGCCTCTTCATGAAGTAATCGATACTTCATCACATATTACAAAAGGAAAGGGGCCATCGAGGCCCCTTTGCGTTATTGCGGTTTTACCACTGAGGATAGCGATCAGAATGCGGTGGTATCTTTAAACAGGCCAACTTTCAGGTCAGTTGCGCTGTATATCGGGCGGCCATCCACTTCGACGACGCCATCAGCGATACCCATCACCAATTTGCGGTTGATGACGCGCTTGAAGGTGATCTTGTAGGTCACTTTCTTGGCGGTCGGCAGGATTTGACCGGTGAACTTCACTTCACCCACCCCCAGAGCACGGCCCTTGCCAGGACCGCCTTTCCAGCCCAGGAAGAAGCCGACCAGCTGCCACATGGCATCCAGACCAAGGCAACCAGGCATCACGGGATCACCCGGGAAGTGGCAATCGAAGAACCAGAGATCAGGTGTAATGTCGAGTTCAGCCAGGATCTCGCCCTTGCCATGCTCGCCGCCGTTGTCATTGATCTTGACGATGCGATCCATCATCAACATGTTGGGAGCCGGTAACTGGCTATTGCCCTCACCAAACAGCTCACCACGGCTACAAGCCAGCAGCTCTTCACGGGTAAAAGAGAACTTGCCCTGTTCGCACAGAGAAAGGGGAGCTGCCATGGTGGTATTGTCTACGGTCACGCTGAATTTCCTTCAAATGAGTAAAGCTGCGCCAATTTAGCTTACAGCTGTTCGCTAAACAACTCCGATCTCTTTATGAGCGACCAAACAGACGGCCCAACAGGGCGCTCAAGAGGCCGCCTTTTCGGCCGCTGCCATTCAATTCATCCAGCCGATCCTGGATCCGGCCAAACAGCGTATCTGGCATATCCGGCTCGCCAGCCACACAGCCGGTGAGCAATTCGATCGCCTCTTCCACGTGGTAAACCGGGTGGATATGGAACTGGCCTGCCGCCACAGCTGCAATCACCTCGTCAGAGAGGTTTAGCTGCTGAGCGTTGGTGCCGGGCAAAATAATCCCTTGTTTCCCCGTTATGCCGTGGATCTGGCATACCCGGAAGAAGCCCTCAATTTTTTCATTGACGCCACCAACGGCCTCGACATTACCAAACTGATCGATAGCACCGGTCACGGCGAACTGTTGATAAATCGGCTGGCGGGCGAGGGCAGAGAGCAGGGCGCATAGGCCGGTCAGTGATGCACTGTCGCCATCAATTTCATGATACGACTGCTCGAATACCAGATTGGCAGAGAGCGGGGTAGGGGTTTCAGCCCCAAACATATTGGAGAGATAACCTTGAATGATCATCATCGCCTTGGCATGAATGTGGCCTGCGAGTTCCGCTTTTCGCTCGATGTCGATCACATCGCCATCACCCAGATGCACGGTTGCGGTGAGACGTACCGGCTCACCGAAATCATAGGGGTGGCCAGAGACTTGAATGACAGAAAGGCCGTTGATCTGGCCAATCTCTTCACCGTCGGTCTGCAGCAAGATTTGGCCGTCAATGACCCCCTGATCTGACTGTTCAACCAGATAGTTGAGACGGTAATCCTGCTCTTCCAAGGCACCCCGAATGTGGTCATCGGTGACGACATCGGACTCCAGTTCGCGGGCCAGACTATCCGACATCCGCATGATGGCGGCCAGTTGTACTTCGGAGAGTGACAACCACTCCTGATGATCGCACAGTCTGCTGGCATGACGGCAGAGAGCGGCGAGGGCGGCAGGAGTAAAGTCCAGCAGGTTCCAGCGCAGGCGTAACCCAGCCAGATATTGCAAAAATTCCTGCAAATCTTCCTCGATATTGACCTCGGAAACCAGGTCGGCGCGCAGGAAGATACGCTCTGACATATCGCGATCCAGCATCTGGAACTCTGCTACCTCAAGGCGATCACCCACCAGGATCAGCTTGAGCTTGATCGGCGTCGCTTCAGGGGTAAAGAAAGGGGTCAGGGTTTTCCCTTCCTGATAAGCGTTCCAGTCCAGCTCGCCTTTTTGCATGGCATTCTTCAGCTTGAACCAGAGGTGGGGCTGATCAAGCAGCTCATCCAGTTGCAAAATGAGATAGCCGCCATTGGCTTCGCGCAGCAAGCCGGGCTCCAGCAGGTGCTGGTTGGCATACACAGAGCCTTGCTCGGTCTGGTAATTGATGGAGCCAAACAGGGTATCCCAGTTCAGGTCTCGCCCATAAACCACCGGTGCTTCTTGCTGCTCGTGATGGATCAGCAGATTAATCAGCACCGGGTGTTGAAATTCCAGCCCCTGGGCTACGTGAGCGGCCAGATCAGACAGAAAATCATCGATCTTCGGATCATTGTTTTGCTTGCGCATGATGCGGGTGACCAGACGCTCCGCATCAAGATGGAGGCTCATCAGCTTAAGCAGCTCGCCAACCATTTCGCAGAACTCGATACCGGTGCCGGGTTGCAGGCGCAGCCAGATAGGCTTGAAGGGATTGTTCAGATTCTCGGTGTAGCAGAGATCAAACAAATCGGCATCTTTGCCATTGGAGTCGGCAATAAGGGTCTGACAGACGCCGTCATAGTCTGCACCCGGGAAACCGTTGAGCAGCATTACCGGACAGTCACCATCAAAACTGGCCAAGCGTTTGACCGCGGAGATGGCTCTGGGTTGCAATGCGGCAAAGGGGATAGGTTCAAGCTCACTGAGCATAGAGAACTGTTCAATCGCAAAAGCGGGTTTTAATTGTTCTGATGTTAATTCAGCCACTTAAGACATCCGGTCGAAGATAGGATCAATTGTTGCCATTATACACAGTTCAATTAGTGGTAACAGGAAACAAGATATCACATTTAACTAATATCTATTAGATACCCACTACATGTTACGACTGAAATAATAAAGGCTTTTTTTATAGAGTCTTACATAAAGTTTCCATTGAAATTAAACTATTTTAGTTCATGTATTAGCTGGCTTTACCTTTCTTTTAACAAAAAGGTAACATGGCACTACATGGATCAGATTGGTGGGTAGTACTGTATGTGTGTATGTGGCGCTGTTCCAGAGCCGTATTGGTGGCAAGAGTTATACTTATTTCAGGCTATTTGAGTAAGGAGCTTGCCATGGACAACCATGTATTTTCCTCACTTCTACGGTCTTTTTACCAACTTAACCCCATACAACTGGAACGAGCTCAGGAACACCTTCAGCACCATCTGCAACGTGATCTACTTCATCAGGCGTTGGCCGAACACGGTGGAACGCCCGCTGTATGTCCCTGCTGCGATTCATCCCATGTTATTCATTGGGGACGCTCTCGAGGTCAGCAGCGTTACCGCTGCAAGGCATGTGGCAAGACATTCAATCAGTTGGATGGCTCCGCACTGGCCGGGCTTCATCATAAGCACAAATGGGCAGCTTATGCAGACTGCCTCAGCAGAGGCCAGTCACTGCGCGCTGCCGCGAGGGAATGTGGTATCAACTTGAAAACCGCGTTTCGTTGGCGACATCGTTTTCTGCGCTACGCCATGACGACCCGGGCGAACCGATTGGCGGGGATAGTGGAGGCCGACGAAATATTTGTCCCCGAGTCATTCAAAGGGCGTCGCCATTTGGCGCGGCCTGCACGACACCATGGTGGGACAGGGCATGGTCATGTGCCCTTGGTACCGGTATTAATCGCGCTGGACCGATATGGACGGGAGAGTGATGCGGTTCTGCTGGATAAGAGTCTTTCCCAAATCGAACCGACGCTAAAACCGTTGTTAGCCCCCAGCTCGGTCCTCTGCACCGATGGCAACCAGAGCTACAGTTCGGTGGCCGAAAAAGTCCCCGGCATCATTCATAAGCGCTTGATTGCTGAGGACAAGCATCGTGTAGAGGATGAGGTATTTCACATCCAGACGTTGAACAACTACGTGAGCCGGTGGCGTGGGTGGATGCAAAAGTTTCATGGTGTAGGAACAGAATACCTGGAGAACTATCTGGCCTGATTCCGCGTAGTCAGATAGGGGGCAAACGAAACCCTTTTGTGGTCGTTTGTTGGTGTCAACCGACTCACCAACACGTAACGGGAACATCGCCGTGTATGTGCGCTTCTGGTGCTGGTGATGAAGCGTGTAGTGATGTAGCTTGCATAATTTTGATTATGTTAAAACTTCATGGTTCCAATGAGAGACGTTTGTCGGTAAAGTCTAAAGATGTTTCTTCTTTCAGCAATCAAGTATCTAGAAAACTAAGGAACTTGGTTCCATGTTGTAAAATATTTTTTTAATTATCTAAAACTAGACGCAGCTATCAGGAATTCATAATGCGCAGGGATGAGAGATTTAAAAAGTTCGATATTCGAACAAGAAATCAAATCAGGTCTATATTGAGTGGTGATGGCGAAAATGTGATTGGTCGCTTGAGGAAATTGAGTGCTAAGTTCACTAGCTCTCAATTGGAATACCTTAATGAAATATTGAATAGCTCCGTTTTAACAAGAGCTGTAAAAGCACAAATTCCATTTCCGAAAAATCCGCCGTTTTATGATACATTTCAAAAGCATCATAATTCAGACTTGCATGATATATTAACTATTATAGAAAACTATTCTATCAAATATATTGAAAGGCTTAGGAGAATAGTCCTTTCATTACAAAGAATTGACGAAAAATATACAGCTAATAATTTTGATTCTTGTATAGATGAAATTCTCCTTACATTAAAGGTTGATGGTTGGAGTCACGCACTTTTAAGGCGTATTATTCTTATTCGTGAGAATAATACACAGAATAATGTTGGCGAACGTATTGAGGAACTTGTGCAGCGAGCCGGTATTAAAGGGGTGGTAGTTTCATCATTGATCCACTCATATGCACGAGATCAGAATATTCTGATGAGTAAGAGAGCAGTTTTAAACATTTCTGATCGAGGGGCAATCAATCGCTATACCCGTACGTTAGCAAAACTGAGTGTTCAACCGTATGCATCCTCATCCCAAGATTTAGGAGAATATCTTGGAGAGGTATTAAAGTGTTCATTAATTGACGCAATTATTTTAGCAAAATTCAATTGCCATTATTTTTCTACGAAAAACTTTCCTACCATTGTGGAAACTTTCGGCCTCCTTGAGCGGGCTGATTTATTTGAACCCCTAGTTAGGACCTATGATTCCACTTCTAGTGAGGGTGAGTATACCTTCTTCAAACAATCCAGTGTATGGTTGGAATATGCACCTATTAGGATGTATCGAGTACTAATTGATTATTACTATGATTCGTCACGTGAACAGACCGCCATCTTACCTGGTGAACTTGGAAAAATATTATATGGATGGGTTGGTAATCCAGCCTTACATGATCTTGTAAGCGGTTCACAGTTTACTAATCATAACTACTCTGCTTTAGCGAAGTTGGAGATATCAGGGAATGTAACTAGATCAGCGCTATTTAACTTTTGGCTGACTGAATCTCAAGGGGAAATTGGTTTTGAAAAGGAGGATCTATTCACCCTAATGGGGGTGACACGTGACTTAGCTCGAACCATTCCTATCAGAGCAGTACGAACTGCGGCAAAGCTAACACAGGACAAGTTAGTCAGGTTAATTCTTTTATTGTTATTAGCAAAACGCAGCAAAAATGAATATGATAGTTTTCTTTTGAGAAAATTACTCGAAGATATAACCACCAAGAATCATGGTGGTTCACTAGTCGAACTTGTAAGATTCTATGAAAAATCGCATCCATATATTGCTGAATATATATATGACATTGCAACTGAAGATTTCTTGGCCAAACTAACTACTCTAGCTCCACATCTTGCAGACATCCCTGAGATTCGTGCATCATTACATGAATGGATGGCAAGCTTTACAAAAGATGAGTATTTTCTTCAACGCGCTCGAGCTGTTAGGATTGATCACCAAATAAACCGAGTTAGAAATGAAATTGATGATCATAGAATTTATGTAGATCCAATGAGATTCACCTCATGGATTGAAGATGAAATGATGATTGAGTTAAATGGCGCATTAACTTCAACGGGCGCTGGAAAAAAAGGCGTCTCTGTCGCTTGTGATGAAGCCGTTATTTCGATGGTTATAATGCAGAGTTATAATGCATTTTGCTCAAATGTAGTTTTTGGTATTGCATCGTATATTGGTCGCCGTATCCGCCACGGTACTTTCCATGGGCATATGTATTCACATGTAATTAACCATGTAGAGCAATGTGAAAGATTTAAACCGTTGTTTGCTAATCACCAATTTGTATCTAAATGGAGTGCTTGGAAGGAAATTTACAACAATGCAGTTGAGGAGATAATTGCGGATCGCCTTCATGTTTTTTCTAAATCTAAACAGCTAGGACTTTTAACCCCTGAAATATATAACCCTTACAAACAAGAAGTATTGTCTGCTGCCGTACTGAATATTAGTAAAATTTTCTCCGAAACAACTTCTACGGCTGATATATTTCCAATAATAATTGATTATTGCTGGCGATTAGCAGAATTGGACTTAGTCGCTGTAATTCATTACTTAAAATCACAGCAGACACCATTAAAAAATGAGAAGTTTATAGTTGAGGAGTTGATACCGGTTGCATCTGTAGTGAATGCTCGGCTTGCAGATGCATTTAGGCGAGAATTGGAATTATCTATCGATAGAAAACTATCAACTATGCTTGGATGGTTCAAACGTCCCTCAATAGTAGCACCTAAGGCATCGGTTGCATTGCTATTTGCTGCAACAGTTGCTGAAGTTAAGGATACAATTCCAGATTTTGACCCTCAGGATGCTGACACTAGTAAGGAAGATATTGAGCTGGTAGGTAATTTTTACCATCTTATTTACGATGCTCTTGCAATCGTAGTTGGTAATGCAGCTAAATATGCAGATCGTAGTCGTCCACTAAAAAGAAATTTTGAAATCATTCACGGGAAAGACAAACGCTTAGTTATTGACATCCGCTCTTCAATTAAACCAACAGATGATCCATTATTCGTTTCAGAACAAATAGAAAAATATAAGAGAGCTGGGTTCGAGAATGCTAATTTATATGACAAAAAGAGCGGTATATCAAAGCTTTTGCTCTTGGCTAGTAATCGGCAAGACTTTGAGCTAGAACAGTATGAAGTGGTAGGCGATGAAGTGAGAGTGAGGCTCCATTATGTTCTTGAACATTGAAAAACTAAAGTGTCTTATCGTGGAAGATGACCAATTCAAGATGGAGGGTATTCGATCTTACCTTGTAGAAATTTTTAATGACAGAATTGAGATATTTGAATGTCAAGCTTTAGCATCAGCAACCGAGTTATTGGCATTGCATCAATTCAACTTAGCAATAATCGACATGTCAATACATAGCCATGAGCCGGAGGCGGGGGCGGGATCCCCATTTCCTTTATCATCTGGAGGTCTTGATGTGTTGTTTGAAGTTGATTACACTCAAAACAATGCACATTGTATCATTTTAACCCAATATCCTGACATTGAGATTGAAAGTCTTCCAATCCCTGTTGATTTAGCCAAACAGGAAATAGCTGATAAATTTAATATAAAAGTGGCCGGTTGTGTGAGATATTTGGAAAATGATAGTCAATGGAAAGAAAATATTAAATTAATCTTGGGGGTGTTATGAATATTTTGGTTCTTGAAGACGATGATGAAAAATTTTCGTTAGTTAGTGAATATACAATTGAAATTATACCTGAGGCAGATATTCTGCGCGTAAAGAACTGGCTAGATTATTCTAATATAGTTGCTAGTGTGAAGTTTGATTTAATTCTTCTTGATCTTCTTGTTCCTAGGTCAAACCGAGATAGTACTATAGAGGACTACTCCGAATCGCTGGTTGAAACTACACGTAACTACAACAGTAAATCCTTCAAAACTCCCGCAATCGTATTGACACAACATAGTCTCGATGAAGGAGACTTTGTTCATGATTTGAACTTGGTCGACATTAATGTGATTGCATTTAACGATCATGGTAAGTGGCGTGAGGCTCTTAAAATAAAGTTAATGGCTGCTCAACCAACGAAAAAATTCGATGTAGTTATTTTGTGTGCATTGGAAAAAGAGGCATTGGCATTTGAGGGACTTACTGATTATTGGGGACCCGTGAAGACTATCTCAGGCTTAGTTTGTCGAGAAATCTTGATTGGAGAGTATAAGGCTGTCATTGTTCGCACGAATCGCATGGGGCTTGTGGCGGCAGCTGTTACAGCTTCATTTGCCTTAGACCGATTCGAACCACGTCTGATTTGTATGGGAGGTATCTGTGGTGGTGTTGCAGGAGAATCCGATATTTATGATTTGTTAGTGACACAGAGTTGCCATCAGCATGATGCGGGAAAGTGGAGCTCTACAGGCTTTAAATCGGAACACTATGATGTGCAGCTGGAAATTGATGTGCACAATAAACTGTTTGAAATTGCCTCGAGTTCTGACATGAAGAAGATTCATTTGCAATTGGATCCGGCTAGATCCGAAGTGCCTAATGGTAAAGAACGAATAAGTTGCAAGATCGTACCTGATGCAATCACCAGCAGTGGAAGTGCAGTGATTGCGGAGGAAGGAAAAACTTCCACGCTAGTAGTAGGACAGCGAAAACTGGCTGGCTTTGATATGGAGATCTATTCAGTCTACGAGGCGGCAAGGCATGCTAGAAACCGTACTGCTTTTTTTGCCGCTAAAGCAGTTGTCGATGATGGCGGGGTAAATAAAGGTGACTCATTCCATCGAATCGGTTGCTTACTATCGGCCAAATTTATAATAGCTGCTATCCGTGAAGGTATTGCAGACGTGTGGAAGCAATAAATATGGGATGAAAATAAAGGCGCCATCCTTGAAAGTAAAGTTTCATGAAGGGATTCAAAAGGAATCTTATTGCTATTAATTTTTCAATGCATAGCCCCCAAGTAGATTGGAGGCATCAACCCAGGTAAGGGCAAGCTATGACTCAAAAACGCCAACCACTTTATGAAATTGGTGATATTGTGAAACTATCTGCTGGCGGCCCAGATATGGCTATCGAATCACTCGTTTTCCACCATAGTCGCACTGATGAATTTATGGGTACCTACTACGCTCAGTGGTTCGCTGGAAAGAAGATTGACAAAAGTAAATTTCCTGAAGAATCCCTTACGCTGGTACGAAAGAAGGGGGCTTAGGAGTGACACCAACTGATGTGTCTCAATGGATGGTGAAAATGCTCGAACGTGACGGGTGTTTATACCAAGACGATGTTGTGGACTATCTGGTTAAACATGACTGTGAACTGCTCTTACGCGAAAATGCTGATGGAAATCAGGTCTTAGCAAAACCAGTTTTGGATACTTTTTTGATCAAAACACATGACAGTGTAGTGTGGGTGAAACCAGATTTCTACTGGAGATGGAGAGTTGCAGAAGATGAGCCTGGTAGAAATGCCAGAGGTTAGATAAGCGTAGCTATTAGGGATATTTGAGGAAAAAACCAAGAACAGGATGAAACTATATTTTCATCTAAAGGGGGATGATCGATACCCATCGCTTCGATGCAAGGATGATACCTTACACTCGAATGGGAACCAAAGCCGCCATTATTGGCGGTTTTTGTTATATGTGGGATGACACTGAGTTTCATCCCACAATAAGCCCGCCTGATGCTTATGCAGAAAAAGTTGGATTAACAACTCTACTGGCAATCAAAAGAACAGTGCCGGTGAAACTCCAAAGCGCTTGCTTAGCGCCTCGATATGTTGGCGGGTCAGTTTTCTGCCCTCGGCGGCATTGAGTAGTTTGCTAACATTGGACTTGGATCCCAGCTCAGGCAGGTCAGCCACCCGCAGTCGGTGCTGGCTCATCAATGTCTTCAAGACAACAATACTAGGCTCCATACCAGCCACTGTCTTGTTGAAATCGGCGAACTCATCGGCCGCGTCTTCCCAGCGTTCAATACTGGTTGCAAGTAATTCAACCAATTGCTTATTGGTGTCATAGTCATCAACCAGCGAGTCCATCAACGCAAGAGCTCGCTCATAAGCATCTTGATTATTGATCTTGGTGATGTAGGGCATTTTGGCCAATGCTTCTCTAATTTGAACCAGCGCAAGACTTAACATGATGATGACTCCTTGTTTTTCAGGTGCTTCTCTGTCAGATGGTCGTATTCGGCATCAATTTGGTCAATAAACTCATGTTTACCCAACAAGTGACTTCATCAGTTTTGCTGAGCTCACAGTATAAAAAATCCCAATAAACCAGAAGTTTATGAGTATAATGCCACAAATAAAAACCTTTACATCAAACAAGTTATTCGCTATGTAGTCAAAAGTACCTGTTGGCAAAGCGTTCATAAGGGTTGTGATTGCGAGTGTTTGTGATGAACAAAATGCTAGCAATAAAAATTTAAACGATGGTCTTAGCTTTTTTCTCCAGTTTTCAACCTGAGCCTTCAGTAGTGCAACAAAAAGAACAATAGGGAATATTGCATTCATCACTATTCTATCCTCCGTCGTTGATATGTTTTTCAAGCTCGATTGGGAGCGTTGCGAGAGACTAAAGCGCTTTCTGTTGCAGACATAATTATTCACCGGAATGACCATAGCAATCATAAGCATGTAGCCAACTTCACCCCGGCACTCGATTGAGAAACCTTCGCTGCAACGAAAGCCATCTGGCTGTATTTGCTAAGAAGCCGTGCGGCGAGTTCTCAAGGTTTGCGTGCCGATCCTGATCTGGTATATCTGCTCTATCGATGGAGGCATTTCAGTGGCTCTCTTGTCGAGTCCCACTGAACTCAATCAAAACCAATGAAGACTTTGTGAGCATGGTTCGAAGCATGATGAGCACTGGTAGAAGGCACACCTCTGGCGATCGTGTCTCTAAAGTGTGCGCAAAATGTTCAGGCTCTAGAGGATTTCATTGGCCTGGACGTAGTGATTGCCAGAGGCAATGCCATTGATCCAGACTATTTCCCTGAGCATGAGTTATCGCTAAAGACTCTACGCAGTCACTTAAATGCGTGGAAGCAGGAAAAAAAGGCACATGATGTACATTTAGCCGGCAATAAACCACGCTCCCAATTGATAGCTGCTGATTGTGGCCAACAGCGGCCAATTTGAATCACGCATGAATATTTTTTCTACAAGATGTCGCTGATGCCCTGAATGGAGATCAAATGTCAGGCCATCACCGCTCTCCAATCGTTTCGACAGGTCGAAAAGCGGCCAACGGTAACTTCAAGCCGATGACTTAGCAAGCAGGTATAGACTTACCAAGTGAGTGGTATCGCGTTTGCTCCATTTCTGCCAATGAATTGAGATGGTGTGCCATTCTTGACCTCTCCCTGCGTGTTAAAGCGAAGATTCGATGTCATCAATACGCAAGCTTTGATCGCACGAGTGATCCCTACGTAATGCAGATTTAGGCATTGAATTTCATCCTGGAAAATAACTTGACCATATGTACCCGGCGGATACAGACGTGTCGGGATCACATGATCGTAAAGATCAGCATGAAATACCAAGTCGAATTCCAATCCTTTGGCTTTATGCAGCGTCATGATCTGAATGGCGGCATCATCGGCTCGTTGAAACCATCGGAGTTTGTTGGCATCCCCACAAATGACAGCAAGCTCCATTCCACCATCCGCAGATGGTTGATGTCCCAGCAGGCATGTGGCAGCATCCAGTACGGTCTGAACCAGGTGGTATTCAAGACAAGACCTACAACTCAGTATTGCTCTACGAACTGCACGCCGTTCGCGGGTGGAGAGCCTAGGCAAATTCGCTCGATCAATCAACGCCTCGGCAGTCATCTGAACGTCGTAACGCAGCCGCAACAAGTCCGAGAAAAGGCTTGCCTCCGCAGCCGGCGTAACCTTGAAAGGGCTATCCTCGATGAGGCGGTGCGTGAGCTCCAGATTGTCAGCAATCAAGCGCGCTGAGTGCTGATGCCGACACAAAATTGCGACCTTGTCCGCAGAAGCAACTTGGTAATGCTGCATGAGATGGGGAATAGCAGTTCTCAACCAACTCCCAATCGATCTTTGATCACCTATAACTGTCTTGATTAACACCCGATTATCGTCTGTCAGAGCGATAGGATGGTTCGCATCAAGCAATCGAAGTGCGAAATTGTTGATTGATGGGTGGCTGCGAAAGTTCGTGGTAATGGCAAAAGGGGCAAAGCCACTGCCGTGTGCCGTTAACTCAAGCAGGTAACGAGGGTCCTTGTGCGCGAACCCATAGATCGACTGATCGCTATCGCCCACAGCAACAGCTATTAACCCCAGAGCCTTGAGCCTCAAAAACAATTGATGCTGGAAATGTCCGCTGTCCTGATATTCGTCGATGTACACCGCGCGATACCGCGCGGTTAGATATTTCTGACAAGCCGGAGACTGTTCGATTATGTAGCGGGCCAGCATGCCCACAGCTTCAAGCGGAACGACCCCCTGCACCAATGCTTCATGTAGGAAAGGCAGAAAATCGGCTGTGTTGGCAACGGTCGCGTCTAGGACCGGAATTGCCGGCAGCATTCGCGTTACCACTTCAGGCAGTTCCCGGAGCTTAGCCGTCTTTACATTAGTGGCGACATCCATCAACTGCCGCGCGAACGGAAAGACGATCTCGCGCAGACAAAAGTCATCGATCGTTCCAAAAAATGAGCTTTTCACATCAAAAGCGTCGGCTTTGCAACGGTGCTCCAGCTCATCGCTTGCTTTATTCGTGAATGAGATGGCGATGATACCTTGATAGGGACGTAGCTCGGATACGAGGCAGCGAATCTTGCGGGAAAGGACACTGGTTTTACCACTGCCAGGACGTGCCACGACAACCATGTCGCCCATATACTCAATTGCCTGCTCTTGTTCCGGGCTAGGTTTGAAGATGGTCATCACCAAGCCTGCCCTGCAGCGTTGAGGCAGTACATCAGCGGCTTCAACAAATCCCCTTGCACTGGTGCGATGAGCTGATCTTCGCAGTGTTCAAGGAATTCCTGCATGCGGATAGCCTTCTTGCCCTGCAGGTAATCAATAGCTTGAGCCAGGGTATTGCCTTTAAAGCCTGCCAATAGTGCAGGTAGCTCAATAGCGATGTCATTCTCTAGATCGATTTTTGAGAGATAGATACCAAAAGGAGCGACAGCAGCACTCACCGCTTGCCAGTTGCCATCGGCTAAGCAGGCCGCATGGTCATATGGCACTGCCCGGTGACCCTGAGAAGGCATCCCCGCTAACGAAAGAGCACGGTTTATACCAGCCACATGGCGATGTACCACCTGCTTTCCCTGAGGACCTAGCGAGATATTGGAGATGTCATTGTCGGTTCGCATGGCCCATGGGATTTCCAGGGCGTCCAACACACGTTTGTAAACTTGAAATGCCACTCCATCCACGGACAAAAGCGATATGTTGCAGTAATCGAGATCGATCTGATGAGCTCGTGCCAGCGCGGAATAAAACAGCATTTCGGAGGGGCCTTCGACCAGCATGACCGCCGAGGCAAAAAGTGCCTCCGCCGGAAGGATACTGATTCGGTAGCCGAGCCCCTTCCAAGCATCGTCAACGCAGGCAGAGCAGCCCTTACTGGCAGCTCGGGATGCGCCTTTGTCTCGTAGCAGCCGGACAATAGAGTCGGGCCGATAGCTTGCCGCGATCTGTGGAGAGTGCGAGGTGACTATGGTCTGACCGGGCAGGGAACTGATGAGATAGCTCGCCAGTTTACGCTGCTGATGAGGATGCAGATGCGCTTCAGGTTCTTCAACGCAATAGATCACTACCTCGCTATTCTGATCGTGCTCAAGCACGCTTTTGGCTTTCCACAAGGCGAGCAAAATCTGGTTATTACGACCGTCGCCACCTAGCATCACCCTCGAACCGTTGGTGCTTGCCCCCAGCTCCAACTGCTCGATGAATTGTTCGATACCGATCGCCCCGGTATCTAGAGACACGTTATACCCAGCATGATGGTGGGAGAGCGCCCTCAATTCAGCGTTGAGGTCTTTCGTCGCCTCAGCTACGTAGTTCAGGCTCTTGACCCCATCGTTTACAGACTTCAGTAGCTCATTGAGTGCCTGCAATTGTTGAGTGTCGGCCTCTGTCTCTGGCTGGTTGCGGGCGGCCTGAGCGAGGCGCAGCAAATGCCGTTTCTCCGAGCGGATGTATCGCACAAGGTCACGCTGAGAATGGATGTACTTCAGATGCAGGTATTTCAGATAGAAACGGCTGGAAATAACCTCCAGCGCATCGACATCATGGCCGGCAGCGATCTCATAGCGGTAATCCGGGCTGTAGCCTCGAAACTCAAGGAAAAAACACCCATTAGCACCGACATGCCCTTTAAGCTGAGAGAGCACGGCATCCTGAGTCACCTCGGAGAAGGCAATTCGGATTGAAAACGAGTCAGCCTGCGTGCCGTCTTGAGCGCAATGAAAGTCATGCGTCGACGGTTCGATATCGGCGTCTGACAAGCTCTTGTCCAGCAGAAGCCGCAACGCATGGATCATGTTCGTTTTGCCGACGTCATTGCTCCCAATCACCAAGCTGTTTTTGGCCAGATTGATGCGAGCGTCAGCAAAGTTTCGGTACCGCTTCAGTTCAACGTAATCGATTTTCATAAGTGCCGGAAAGCCTCCTGCTACCATTGTTATGGGCTGTCGGCGATGAAATCCGGTTATTTGGACAGCCACAATCTGGGACATGTAGTTCGCGGAGTCATGCTAGCCTGCGAAGTATCAAAGAGCCAGCAGCGCATAACCGAAAAGTCACTCTCCATTTTGACCAGCTCCGCTCCTGCAGTCGATCTGGTGGGGGTTTATCGGATCCGCAGTGGGTTGCCCTCCTGGCCTGCACTGCGGCTTCAAGGCTGGCGAGGTGCCCCAAGGCAGGTTTGAACTCTGTGCACTAAAGCACCGCGTCGACTGCGGTCACACGACCCGCATACCCTGCGCGAAGCGGAGCGAGGACGATCGCAAGCTGGTCGCGACACTCTCGGGTGCAAGAAGCCCCAGCAGCCAAGCGTGGATTACGGGCTGTAAGTGGGATGTTCGCGAACCTAGTCATCGTGGCACCGGTAAGTCTCTCTGACGCCCTCGATTTCATCCCTTCGATGGGCGCGGTCACACAGGACGACTACGACCACTATTGTAAAGCATTCATAGCAGCCTTCGACCAGAACGGGCGCGTGGCCAGACTCTTGGCGATAAAGAGGCCTAACGTATTCGTGGGCATCGATTAGGCCAATCGAAAGGACTTGTGCGAGAACTTCGGTGTCAGCCTGAGCACAACGAACCTAGAGAGCTACTGGCAGCGTATCAGAGCCTATGCATGGAGATGCGTTGTGGAGACATCCGAAGCCAAGCAATGCGGCTGACGCCGAAATCTGGCTGGGACGAGCAGCTCTACTACACGCCTCGCTGAGCATGCTATTCTTCGGTCGACACAGACCGCTTCCATGCTACGAAAACCGCAAAGGTTCACCGCCCCAAGGGCATTCTCTGCCATGAAAAAAATCTAGGTGAAGAGCCGTCCCGCGTCTCGACGCTTGCCCCTATTTGGAGAGATGAACTTAGTGTTAAGTTGCCACAGGTCAGTAACCTTTTCTGGCAGGTCGTGTGCTATAACAACAATCCGACTTCGTGAGCCTGATCGCTATGCCAAATAATGAAGCACAAATTTCTCTAAAGCCAGGAACGACAAAAAAGAACAGAACAAACGATATATGTGTAACCTATCTCCAAGATAAGTGGCGAGAAATCCTAACCACAAGGTTTGACTATTTTTTCCAAAAGTCACCAGAAAGTGGTCAGCGCATGGAACTGATCATGAACTGCATGATTCAAGGTTTAACATCCCTTTTCTTGCGTTTTTCAGACTTGAAGGATACCCAGTTCAATAAGCAAGTCATGCTTGATGATGTAGGCATATACTCCCAGCGGATAGCAGAAATGCTGTTTTATTACCGGCTTTTAGGGATGGGCTTTGAAGACATCAAAAGCAAGGATGCTGGACCGGACTTTGTCGCCAGGAAAAATGGCGAGACATTCTGCTTCGAAGTGGTCACACCAACCCCGCAGGATCATATCAGAAATCTCATTAAACAGAGAAAGTTAGAGCCTGAAGACCGAGATGCGGTTTTCCGTGAGCGATTGCTGTCTGTTACGTCAGCTATCAAGGGCAAGTTGAAGAAGTTTGAAGATCACAAAGCGACTGGGTACGTACCAGAAGCTGCCCATTACATAATCGTCGTCAATGATTCGCTGCTGCTACCCTATGACCAGCCTTGGTATGGAGTGATGGGTGAACTTTGCTTTGGCGATAGTACTTTACCGATTGTCGTGGATGCAACGCTTGGCTCTGGAGAGATCGATTTCTCTGATCTTCTCGGTGAAGAACCTTCGGGGGAAGATGACGTTGAGTTCCAAAGTATTGTCATGAAGAGCAGTTTTGGGATTTCTTTCAACGGGGGGGAGGCGCAAACTCCAGAAGACACCTTGTCACGTGTAAAAATCAGGAAAAAAATCCCCACAAGGAAGAGCACCGACACCGTCGCTGTTGATATAGCTGAATCTGTGGGCGTGACTGGAATTTACCAGATAACATTGCGTGAAGACCTGATGTTCTATCATTCATTTGAATCTGGCCGAAGTATAATGCCTGCTTCCGCACTGGTCAGCTCGGTAAAAAATAAGCAACTGGTCAGGAATGCTATATTTTTTACTTCGAAATATGCTAAAGATGAGGCTCTAGTACAGCCATATATGTCATCTGCGCGTTTGTTTGGCTATGAGCCAGACGAATATAACAACCTCGCTGTCTATAATGGGTTCTTCAAGCCGTTTTTGGAAGGTGGGGAGTTTTATCAGCCGCCAGAATCTCAAGATTAAGCGGCAAGTCGAAGCCCACGGCAGCGCTTTTTGTTACGGGGATAGGAGATGAAAATTGTAGTATCCGCTATCCCTGTTTTTATTTCTTATCAGGTTGAGTAGATCAGAAAACCGGGCAAAGGGGTAACGGGGGAGCTCAGGCTTATGGGATGCCTGCAGAGACCTGTGATTCCAATGAGAGAACGGCACCGGCGACGCTCAGCCCACCATGCAAGCTGATACCGTTGTTCTTGGCGGCAAGAACCTCAGCTATCTTCCCGCGATTTCTGCAGGTGTTTTGCTGCAGATGAAGATGCCGACAGGCCCTCGCAGCCGGTGAATTCTGGGACTTCACACGCCAGTCAGCCCTCGGTACCAAGCTTTTCTAGTCGCATATATTTCGATTTTTTCGCATCTATTTCGAAAACCTACACCAGCTGTCTGTCGGCTCCCGAGCTATTGAAAGTCAGCTAGCAGAGTGCGGCTTCTTCTGTTGCTAGCTCCCAGATTCGAGTTTTTTGCGTCCTCGTGGATCAATGAGTAGGACATTTGAGGTTGGAAGTTCGCGCTCCAAGTCCGCAATACGATTATACAGCTCGAGAATGGTGGCGTCGGCCTCATTAAGTAGGCTGGCTAGATAGCCTGACCGGAAGTCTAAGTCTGCAAAGCTCATTGTGAGTTTGATTTGTATTCTGGTATCGGGTCCGCTGTGTCTCATCGTGCTTTTGGTGAAGCACTGGAGAACGTACAGAAGTGAGGTTGCCAGTAACAGCAACGGTAGATGAATCCCTGTTTATCTATGTTGGAAGAATCTTCTCGGTTCTAGCGTTTACATTTCGATGCATACTAAGTTGTGTGGATTGGCTTCAAAAGAAAATCATTTTGTTGTACGTTGAGTTTCATTTGAGGTAACGGAGCTTACATGTCCAAACATGCAGCCAAGGTCGGTAACATTGGCACTGACCATGATGGCTTTTACCCCACGCCTATCACTGCAGGTTCACCTGACGTTTTCATCGATGGTATTCCTGCTGCCAGGGTAGGCGATCCCCTCGCGCCACACGATAAGCCAAATCATCCACCACACCCTCGCAAGATAGCTTCAGGATCATCAACGGTTTTGGTTAATGGCAAGCCACTGGCGATGACTGGGAGTTCAGTGGACTGTGGTGGGGTGATCATCGGGGCGGGAACAGTGATTGTTGGTGATCAGTTCAAAAAGGTTGATTCAAATTTCACACCGCCAATAGTTGAGAAAGTCACTCCTTTCATTTTTGCGAAATCGAGTTCTGTCGCACCGACAACGATAGAGGCCGCTATTAGTGCGGAGCCGCTTTCAATGTTTGGCAACGCCGTGGTGCTAGCCCCGATGCCATCAAACCCCAAGTGAGGAGTAGCAAATGACTAGCGCCATTGTTGGAAGTGCGGCGAAAGAGGTCGCACTTGGGAGAATTTCGGGAAGTTTGCCAGCAGAGTTAGGGTCTTGGGCTCTTCGAACCAGTGGAGCAGCGTCAGGCGCATTCCTGATGGCTTTCTGGCCTTCCGATATGGGGGACGGCACTATCTACACAGATGAGCAATTGCAGGCGATGAGCCGTGCCGCAACTCGTGTTCGTTTCAGATTTATTGAAGATGAGCATGGGCGGATGCAGATATATGGGATCCATACCAGCGCTGCATCTGGTATGGATTCCGTGCCAATCGTGCAAGCTCGGCAAGAAGGAAGTGCCATAGTCGCCGTGGTTCCAGGTGGACCGACATTGACTTGGTACCCGGATAGCAGCGGTGAAGTGCCTGATGCCAGCAGTTATTATCCGGAACGAGATGGCATGGATGTGTCGAACATTTTGGTTCGTCCCATCCCAGAAGCCCCAGATGCGGAGCTAGAGACGTTCCCTGCTAGCGGAGATGAGCTGGAAGATTGCATCATCACCTTCCCTGCATCACTGGGGATACCCCCGCTTTATTTGGTATTCAGTAAACCCCCGGTTAAGCTACTCGAAGTGGATACCTATCGTGGATTCCAAGGCAGACCCAGGTTGGGGGCTCATGCAGACCATATGCCCTCTGCGGCCGCTATAGCGCGTTATTTAAGAGACTCAGACTCAGGAATGACAGCTGCTGAACGGAATGCACAGAAAAAAGATGTTGCAGCCCTAATTATTCCGGCATCAGTGCACCAAAAATGCAGTGAGACATATGGTGGTCGTAATACACCGTCTCGGATAGATAGAGATGCAAAAGACCTCAAAGGCTCTGTGGATAGAAACATTGACGCAATTAAAGGGTGTTTGCGTGATGAGGGGTTTAGCGATGCAGAGATCGAGAAGGCTAGACAAAAAATGCACCAAGTCAACAGAGAGCAAGGGTGGTACAAATGACCGTAGATGTGAAGGCTCTAATCAATAGCTTAGGAATGACTTACGAGGCCATGATTGAGGCTGAGTTGATCCCTTACAAAACCAAGCCCAAGGGTGATTCAGGAGATCCTGAGATAACGTTGAGTATGGCGAAGGAGGGCATTTTCTTATCATTTGACCGCTCATCTAGGAAGTTAATAGAAGTGGACTTGGAGTTATTCAAAGAGGAAGACAAAAAATACAAATTTCCGAATGAAGTCCCGGCTCCATTATGGGAAAGTATGATGAAGGAAGATGTAAGGTCTACCTTTGGCGAACCTACTAACTCGCACCCTCCATACATGATTGTCAATAGAAAGAAGGGGGGGGTAGACCACTACATTTTGGAAAAGGGTTCAAAACGAGTATCTATGCTACTCAGCTATAATCTTGATCAAAGGGTAACGATTGTAGGATTCAAGCCGACCGAATTGGTCCAATGGAAGGAGCTTGATCCTTCGTTCTTACTGTAACTACAACTACGTTCTCCCCAACATCTGTTGTGGAGCGTTAGCATTTCTTAAAGATGGCCAGAGTCCCCCAGGACCTTGGCCTTTTTCATTTTTGGCCAGCCTCGTGTGGACCTTGTCGTTTCTGGAGGAACGGCTCAACCCCCCTGTCCGGGCAGGGCGCTTTTTAATCGGCGAAATTAGCCAGAATGGGTCAGTCAGTTTTCTGTCGGCGTTGACATATTTATTCTGATTATTTTTTGTTCACTTTATATTTCACACCTATTTTAAGGTTAGTTTGGTTGTTTTTATGATGTGAAAGGGATAGGGCTCGATTACATATCGTCTCATGTAATAACACCATGTTCAATTCGACCTATAAGATCCATAACAGCCTCCGTTCCTGGGGGAGTGCTCAACATCTGTATTGGAGATACACCACCTAAGGCTTTGGAAGGTAACTTTAGCCACTGAAGTGCAGTTGAGACATCTCCATCAAAAAGTTGTAAGGTCGCGTCCAGAGTCTTAATGAATATGTACAACCTAACGCTTTGTTCTGTAGAGAAGACATTTTTCCCCTGCTTTTTATTCTTGGTATAGGTCACATAGCTAATGTTGACCAATTGGAGGATTGTGACTTCATCTACCTTCATCAAGGTGGAAAGTTGTGTCACGATGTCAAATGAGAATCCAGATAGAATTTTCCAATGTGCATCAAAAGGCTTTTGAGGTAAAACCAAGGTGTCCAAGAGGCCATCTGGTTTTCCAACACGATTCTGAAATGGTTTGTAAGGTGTTCCTACATTCATCACGGCCTCATGGATAATATAATCATTACAGTATGGGCATTGTAGCTGGTATGTGATCTCCTTTGTAGAGCTGCATGCTTCTAATGGCATGTTGGGATCCTATGTCAGCTATTTTTCCCTCTGATGGAACTTTACTCACGGTCGAAGGCGGGGGGAGGGCAAGGATCATGCCCGTAAGTCTGAGGTATCAAAGATCAGCCGAAGGACAGGTAAGTTCTGGGGTAGCTGAGACAGTAAAAATCCCTGCCACTGTTTTAGGTGTATAGTCACTTCCATTTACTGAGGGCCAGACTATTAGGAATCGACAATGAGCAATCAGATTCTCTCCGCTACTGTAGCCAGCATTACCGAACTGAAACGTAATCCTATGGGCACACTTAAGGAGGGTAATGGTTCAGCCGTTGCCATCCTCAATCGCAGCGAACCAGTCTTCTACTGTGTGCCACCAGGGCTCTTTGCCTACTATGTTGAACTAGCCGAAGATGCCGAGCTTAACCGTATAGCTGATGAGCGTATCGTCTCACTCGACAGGGTTAGCATTTCGCTTGATGACCTATGATGTCTGGTAATCGTACCAGGACAAATGATGCCTTGGGATGTCGGTGCGAGAGCCAATCTGTATACATCAGTCCTAACGCTTATTCGAGAGGATGCAGATGTTCGGCAGACGCAAAGCGCAAAGGCTGACAAGTCATTGAAGTTACGGAAGAAGATCACGAATATCACATTGGAGTATCTCGGAAAGCCGGTAAGCCTTTTCAAGCGTGATATTAACGGTTCCCCGCTCGATACGCCCCACATAGCTCTGATCGATATCAGACATTAAGGCGAGCTGTTCTTGGGTGATGCCGAGTTCAGTTCGTTTTGTACGCAATTTATTACCAAATTTTTTCGCTATATCATGCATTTATCGCCTCACTTGAGGCGAAAACTATCTCTGGTTGCTGAGTACAAATGAAGGGACTATAATCCCTATTTACTGAGATTTTACTTGCGATTTATGAAGTCTGTGGGGGAGAGCAAATCCATGTCGACGATTTATTTACCAACGCCAATGTACGCAGCCCTCGAAACAAAAGGACTTGATTATTTTTCTGTGGTCGAATGTTTAAAAGCCGGCTACGGAAAAGACAATACTTCTTATACTAATGCTACAGGGTATAGTTATCTGTATTTACAAATACAGAAGTTGGTAGGGGAGGGGTATCTATCGAAAGAATATAAGGGACGAAAAATTACTTTTGTCAAAACAAAAAAATATTATGATACTCTCATAGAGGAATATTCAACTAAAGAACATGGAACAACTCTTAGTAATGGAGATGCATTGCCACAATTAAACATAAGATATGACCGTTATGAAAGTTATATGCAATCACTACGAGGTGAGCAGGGGGAATATAATGAGCTAGTTAACTTATATCCGCAGCATGAAGGGCTTATTGGTATTGCTTCTAACCAGGTGCATGAGGAGATTAATTCCACCTTGGGGAGGATAAGGGCAGTAAAAACAATTATGAAAGCCATATCATAAAATACAAATTGTGAGTGGATATATGTCAGGTGTGTTAATTTTAACCAAATTATGATGGAATTTATTTCCGCAATAATCATATTTATATCCATTTTGGTTGAGTTAGTTATGGGGAATTAGTTTTCATTTGTTTTTGTCATGGTTTTGTAACTCCCTAATCAAATGAGGACTCAAGAGTCTTTCTATATTTTTATGATGTCCTTCTTCCTTTATTGCTAAAACGAGGTTTATAAGTGTACATATGTTTTTAGCGAGCATGCTCTTACATTCATCTCCTTCTTTCCTTAGTGCTGCATTCGACTGTATCAATTCCTTTCTACTTTTAGTCGCTCCTGCACGGGCGCTCTCACCAAAGATTCCCCTAACCTCACTGAGTTGCATGGCTTTGTAATGCTCAATTATTTCTTTGCGACTAGTTAGGGTGCTAATAGATCCAGCAACAACACCCTTCTCTTTTAGTCTTGAGTGTAAAGTTTTGTTTGTTATTGGAGATACATTATATCCCTCCCGAACCATTTGTCGTAATTCAGCTTCAATAGCTTCGTTAAGCTCGGCACCTGACATTTTATTGCGCATTATTGGCCCCCCTCAACTTTCATATGTTCAATAGCGAAAAGCGTAGCTAACGTTTTAGGTTTTTTATGCTCATCTAGTTCAACTAGGTTGAAATTTACTTTTGTGGATTCAATTTTATTTAAGTTTTCTCTAATTCTGAGCAGATTGCTAACTCTTGAGTCAAAATCACTGACTATCTCATCATATTCAATCTGACTTAGACTTTCAGTCAGTAGCAACTGTTTTATTCCTTTTATTTGCTTTCGTAGAATAAATTCCTTTTGAACAAGTTTGCTCATGTCATCAGCTCTGCCAATCATTGTAAAGTATGGGCATAATGAGCCATCTTGGCATTTCATTGAGTAAGGGCATGACCAAGCTTGTAACTTTCGCATACAACTACCAAAGTCCAGGGGATGCAAATCAGCATGTCTGTTTAGTAATTCATCTCTTGCTGAATCTGACTTCTCAATAGCAAAAGCATCACCAAGGCCAGCCATTAAGTCTAGGGAACTAGCTTCAAATACATTACGAATGAATGAACTTGTGTCTTCTTTGGTTGTAAATGTGTGAATGTTTTGTGCTATTGCGTTCTCAAGACTAAGATTCGGATTGATTGATATCTCAGCTCTATCTTTAATAATATCTAGGGGGGAGGGCAATGCCTTATTCTCATTGTGAAATAAATCCAACTGCGTGCCAGTTGAGACTACTTCACTTGCTAATGCTCTCTGCTCAATGGCTAGATGATGATATGCGGAATTTTGACTTATATCGACACGACCCATCATAACAGCTTGTATGTGGTCGGCTACTCCTGCAATGGCCAAAAAAGTATTAATGGTGTGTCTTGGCATGTGGGTTGTTAATGCAGGAAAATTACCATACTCATCAATAAGGTTATACTTTTTAAAGAGCGACAAGCCACCTTTCCCGCTGTTTGCACCAACAAATTTAAGCATATCCTCCATAGATATAGGAACGGGTAGTGGTTTTATTACTGATGATCTGGCTAGAGAGAAAGACCCTTCAGATGCAATAAAAAGTAAGTCTTCAAAATTATGAGTCACATGGTTGCCAGTTAGCGAATCTACAAAGCTATAGATAAACTCTGGATTTAATGCCTGAGTGGAAGATATCTTTTTTTGCAGAAAGCTATCGATGCTTTCAGGAGTATAATAAAAGTCTTTTTGTCGGCCATTAATCGTCTCAACCCTTGATGGCTCGATGCCAAGTTTAGATAGGGATTTCTTTGCGTAATCTCTTTGTGAGGAAGCGCCTCTTGCTAGAGCCGTTGTCGAAAGTGATTCTGAAATGTAAGTGACAATTTCATGTAAAGAGATCTCCGACTTTCCTTTAAGTTCAACTGGCAGAAGAGATGAAAAACCATTATACCTACATTGAATGATATGTTCTCTTACCGGTTCTGTAAGTCTTATGGTGTCATTAAATATACTTTCTACTAAATCTATAGCAAATGGTTCAACCCAGTGAGTGCGGTGGCCTGACTTTTTTTCACCTACGTAAACAATGCCAAGATAATAATCTTTAAGTCCCTTTTTTCTGAGGATTTTTGCCGCTTCATCATCTGCAACTTCTAACTTCTTCAGCGAGCTCACTAAAACTCTCTCTAGCTCACCGAATCGAAAGCCCGTAACCATTAGAAGCATTAGCATATTTAGCAATATTTTTTCACCATCTGATGTGACCATGCTTCGTGCGGCGATAATATTCAAAAAAGTTTGTATGGTTATTAGTTTTTTACTTTCATCTTCATCAGTTTCTTCGGCATATTTTGCATCATGGAATGCTTTTGTTTTTGCAGATTTAGCTTCGGCTGTGGATTTAGATGATGGGCGTTTCTGGGTGACGGAAAAAGTAACCGGGTTAAATGTGATTGCTAGTTGAGTTATGTACTTGCAAATTTTGCTCATCGCTGTGTGGCTATCAGCTTTGTTATTCATGTTCGACATGGCGGCACAATGAGCCAACATAGCCTGTGAAATAACTTTATCGCTAATGGAGTTGGCAGTCGGCTTTGACTCCCCATTAATAAACATGCGAATATAAACTCGCTTTAGCAATAAATTATCACGATGTAGCGCAGTTATTGAGATGTTATGATTACGTAGTTTAATTATAAATACAATGAATGCTTTCATAAAGTCTCGATATTCACGATTCACTTCATGGTTTACATCGATTTCGTTTTCACCGTCAAGATAGATTCCCTTTCTAATACTATTTATTTTCTTAAACTCTAGGCCGCCTGAACCACCTCCAGAAAAAACGCCCTTATGTGTATTATTTGTACACCAACTGTCATCTTCCCAGTCAAAGCTAACATCCGATGCAATTCTTGCAAGAAAATATGCTTTGTGTTCTGCAATGAAAAGCTTCAAGTTTTCAACCTTATCTCTCATGACTTCAGCTCTCCTTTGATACGATTGATCACCATCTGCACCTCTCCTTTCATACTAGTAAGTATTTCCAATGCTGGGTTCCTAACATTGCCCGATTTTTCACTTACCTCGAGAGTATCTAACAACTCTTTATTAACACAGCTAAGAACGGAAAGGTGTTTATTCATATTGGTAAACGGTCTGAAATAGAAGCAACCATAACAGGAGCGAACTTTCGCGAGATGACATGTATCATCTGGTCTTTGGCAACCACCAATTCTTATATGAAGTTGACCGCCAATAGTGCCAGAAACCGTTCTACTTGACCATTCAGCCTCTTCGGCCACATAACCGGTGAGCATCAAGTTGACCATATTCTGCCAGACTGGATTGTCTCCCAGAGCCTTGCTCTTTAGCATTGCTAATTCAGGTGTGGCGGAAATATAGTAAGTCGCAGCTATTAATGAGCTGTGCCCAAGCATATATGCAATTTCATCAGCACTAGCGCCTGCCAGCGCTAATGAATGACCTACGTTATGGCGAAAATCATAGGTCGTCAACCGTGGTAGGATAATATCTCCTTTTGAAATTTGCAGTTTGGATTCATATGGCTGAATAGAATATAGCACTCGTTGCAATGTATCGTTCAAATATTGAATCAGATACTCATCAACGGGTACAAATCTATCATTATAATTCAATTTTGATCGTTTTATGTATTCATTAATGAGCAGGCCGAGCTCACTGGGCAAGGCAATTCTAACTCTGCTGTTGGTGATAGCAGTCTGTTTTGCATATGGCATGTTAAGGCTATAGCGATAGAGAGATGATGCATCATGGCTCGAATCAAGTTTAAAATCACCAGCTGTCAGTTTGGAGAATTGAATTGGTCGCATTCCAGTGTAGTAAGACAATCCAAATAGTGTGAAGTCAATGACCTCATTATCTGACAATATAGTCCTTTGATTACTAGCTGAAACAATAGCGCGAGCAATCATTCCTTTTAGGGGGGAGGGGAATGCATTCTCTAAGTCCTGATATTTAAGAAACTGATCAGCTGAGTTTGGCGTGGGAATAAGAATTAAACTCTCTAATTTTTCTACTGGAAATCCTGGGAAGTTGAATTGGCATAAGAGCCTTAATAGACCTTTGATAGAAAAAAATTTCTTCGGATCATCTAACAATTCGTTTGAACTAAGTTTTTCTATAAATCCAATGTAGGAAAAATTTTTAAACTCAAATGCATCTTTCAACTTAAACCATTCACTTCCTCTAAAGGGGCGGCCGAAACTAATGAAAGAGTAAATGCAAAATTTCGCTAGTTTTTTCATCGATAGATTAGGGATGATTGAGAAGTTAATCATCACCTTCTCACCCCCCAAGATGAATCGCCACTTATCGCTGGCTGTATCTGAGGTTGTTAAGTCAAATTGTGAATCGGTTTGAATAGACACATGCTCAGGGAGCTTCAGTTTTTCAATAAAAGCTATTTGTTCAGGAGATAATGTTGGGTGATTGCCAGATACACAAGCGCGTTCCGTAGACATATTATTCCTCTAAATGTTCGGTAACTCTTTCACTGCGAAAACATTGAAGGTGCTATCCTCGAACATCTCCATGCTGATTTCATTAGCATGCTCAGCAATAAAACGTTCTGCATATCTGCTTGGCATGGTTGAACCTTCAGCCCAGCCCCCTAGCTTACGCAGCGTATCTTTAGCAGATTCCATGATGCCTTTTATATTTACAGCACCAGCTTTAGCAAATTTCCTCTCAAAATGCTGGTGCAGGGACTTTAGTTGCATATAGGCCCATGTATGTCTAAGCATGTGAGGGTGAACGTTCTCCAAGCATTCTGCATTTCTGGGGGAGAAGTGCTCAGGAAATTTATCTTTCATTGCGTCACTGACATCAGTGATGATTTTATAGGCTGCCTTATAGGAAAGTGGGGGGCAATCACCGATTGAGGAGGTGATCAGAAAGTCGTGTGATGAACGCATCTCCACTTGTGCCATGAATGCAGTTATTATTTTATAGTCATGAGCAGTTATTTTTAATTCCCTAATGCTTTGCCGTGTCTTGATTAACGGTTTATGTTTTCGTGGGTCAACGCCGTCGTTCAAACTGTCGACATACATATAGAATGCTGTTCCTGCCATATTAGACTTAAAAGATGTACCGCGGAGTAGGAGTGCCTCACCAATCCTTAGACCGTATTGTGTTAAGAGCTTAACCAGAATGAGGTTTCTAAAACTGGTATAGACTGATGGGAGTAGTTTTCCATCATCATCTTTTTCAACAATCGTAGGCAGAGTAAATAGCGACGCGAAATCTCTTAACTGCTCCATGGTCAGGCTTTTATACATGTTGGAGCTGTGTCGGTTTTGAGAAGTATACCTAGAGTATTTTCTTGCTTCGAGACTCAACATGGAATGCAACATTTTTCTATGAGCATCAATTTCCATGAGACTCTCTGTGATGTGATGTGCAGTGATGTAGGTATCAATGAGCCAAGATATGAAGCGACAGACAGTGTGATATCTAGATGCTCTAGTTTTCATCTTTTGTATCGAATCATTTTGGTGAGATTCGGGTAAGAACAATACATTATTTGTATAGACTCGTGCATTACCCAGAAATATCCAGAATCCATCTAACTCTGTGATCATTCTCGATATCACCGAACCAGAATACTCGCCTTTATACATCGAATAGTCCAGAGTACAACCGAACTTAGCAAGCCAATACTGTTTGAAGTACATGATATTGGTTAATGTTAAAATCTGGTAGTTAACTGACTTCTGATGCAACAGCTCAATGCAAAACTTCAGTGACAAGAATGTAGGCTGCATGACCTCGGAGTCAATGAGGCAAGCTCTATCATCATCAATCTTCATCACCTTATACATGTACTCATTCCACTGTAGATATGACGCTCTATGTACAAAATAGGTCATAGACATTACGAAAGTAAAGTCTGCAAATGGAAAAAGTGATAACTTCTTCCATTTTGCTGATTCTATTGAGCTTCTTGGTTATCTGACTAACAAGACATGTAGTAGATCAATGATGGCCCTTGTTTAACATAATATACATTATGCGCAGTCATGCTT
>NZ_NKWE01000055.1:0-107295 GCF_006243315.1 Aeromonas sobria | reverse complement strand
TGCGCGTAGTCTTCCCAGCATTGCGCTTTACGTAATCTGGCTAAGGGGGTATTGGTCAGCACGGTGCTGGTGCGCAGACACAGTTTGCAACGGTAGCGACGTAGTCCCCGACTCCATCCCCAGGGAGCCAACTGATTGGCATCGGCCTGACAATGTGGGCAACCACTGCATGCAGGTAGCTGGGTATTGAGTGAGGTAATGGTGTGGGGAGCAGAGAGCTCCTGCTGAGCAACACGGCGTTGGCGCAGGGTAAGCTGTGGAAAGAGAGACAACAGGTGTTGAAAGGCTGGGGTATCCATGATGGTAGACCTCAAGGTGATGGCCTACTTCAAGCTTAGCCTTTCAACACATAATTGGGACAGAGCCATAAAAAATGCCAGTCAGCGTTAACTGACTGGCATCAAGGCCGAAGCCTGTTTGAGGGGTGAACCTGACGGGTGCTTACAGCGCCTTGAGGATCGCCTCGACGCTGGCCTTGGCATCGCCAAACAGCATCTGGGTGTTCTCTTTGAAGAACAGCGGGTTCTGGACCCCGGCGTAGCCAGTGTTCATGGAGCGCTTGAAGCCAATGACGTTCTGCGCTTTCCACACTTCCAGCACCGGCATACCGGCGATCGGGCTGCCCGGATCTTCCATCGCAGCCGGGTTAACGGTGTCGTTGGCACCGATCACCAGCACGGTATCGGTATCGGTGAAGTCGTCGTTGATCTCGTCCATTTCCAGAACTATGTCATACGGGACTTTCGCTTCCGCCAGCAGTACGTTCATATGGCCTGGCAGACGACCGGCAACCGGATGGATACCGAAACGCACCTTGATGCCGCGATCACGCAGCTTCTGGGTGATTTCAGCCACCGGATACTGGGCCTGCGCCACCGCCATGCCGTAGCCCGGGGTGATGATGACGGTGCTGGAGTTCTTCAGCAGGTCAGCCACTTCCTCGGCGCTGGTTTCGCGGTATTCACCCATCTCCTGATCAGCCGTGGAGGCCACGCCATCGGAGCCGAAGCCACCGGCGATGACGGAGATAAAGGAGCGGTTCATCGCCTTACACATGATGTAAGAGAGGATCGCACCGGAGGAACCTACCAGCGCACCTACCACGATCAGCAGGTCGTTGGAGAGCATGAAGCCCGCCGCCGCCGCTGCCCAACCGGAGTAGGAGTTGAGCATGGAGACCACCACCGGCATGTCGGCACCACCGATGGAGGCAACCAGATGCCAGCCGAAGGCGAAGGCGATCAGGGTCATCACCAGCAGGGCGAAGGTAGAACCGCCCGCGTTGACGAAGTAAACCATCAGCGCCAGTGACGCGACTACCGCCAGCAGGTTCAGCTTGTGGCGGTGCGGCAGCATCAGCGGCTTGGAGGAGATGAGACCGCGCAGTTTGCCAAAGGCCACCACGGAACCGGTGAAGGTCACGGCACCGATAAAGACGCCCAGGAAGATCTCGACCAGATGGATATTCAGCATGGCGCCGGTGAGGTGCTCGACCTGGGCGACGCTGGCCGCCTGCTCGAACGCCGCACGGGCGGCTGCCAGTGTCGCATCCAGATTGGAACCGACGGAAACCACCACTTCAGCAGGGGCAGAGGGGTGCAGATCGATGAAGCTGTTGACGCCCACCAGCACTGCCGCCATACCGACGAAGCTGTGCAGCACGGCCACCAGCTCGGGCATCTCGGTCATCTCGACCTTGAGTGCCAGACGCACGCCGATGGCACCGCCGATCACCATGGCCAGGATGATCCAGTGCACGCCACTGGTCTCCGGGTTGAATACGGTGGCGAGCAGGGCGATAGCCATACCCGCGATACCGAACAAGTTGCCATGCTTGGCCGTTTCTTGCTTCGACAGTCCCGCGAGACTGAGGATGAAGAGCACGGCGGCAACGATATAGGATGCTGTTACCAGTCCTTGAGACACGTTAAACCCCCTTAATCCTTACGGAACATCTTCAGCATGCGCTGGGTGACGGTAAAGCCACCAAAGATGTTGATACTGGCAATCAGCACAGCGACAAACGAGAGCGCAGTGACGAGCGTAGAACCCTGACCAATTTGCAACAGGGCACCGACCACGATAATGCCGGAGATGGCATTGGTGACCGACATCAGCGGCGTATGCAGGGAGTGGGAGACGTTCCACACCACGTAGTAACCGACCACACAGGCCAGGATAAATACGGTGAAGTGAGAGAGGAACGCGGCAGGTGCCACCGAGGCGATCCAGCCAAAGGCCGCGATGCCAAGGGCACCAAACACAAACTTCTTGTTGGAAGGTTGCTTCGCTTCTGCCTTCTTGATCGGGGCTGCCACAGGTTTCTGTGGTGCGACAGAGACGGAGATGGCGGGTGGCGGGAAGGTCACTTCACCGGCCTGGATCACCGTCATGTTGCGCTGAACCACGTCTTCGAAGTCGATGGCTACGTTGCCGTCCTTCTCCTTGCACATCAGCTTCATCAGGTTGACCAGGTTGGTACCGTAGAGCTGGGAGGACTGGGCTGGCAGACGACCCGGCAGATCGGTGTAACCAATCACCTTGACGCCGTTGGGGGTGACGAACAGCTCGGTCGGCTTGGTGTATTCACAGTTGCCACCGGTTGCTGCAGCCAGATCCACGATGACGGAACCCGGCTTCATGCTGTCGACCATCTCCTTGGTGATCAGCTTGGGAGCTGGACGACCAGGGATCAGGGCGGTAGTGATGATGATGTCCACCTCTTTGGCCTGCTGGGCAAACAACTCCATCTCCGCCTTGATGAACTCTTCGCTCATCACCTTGGCGTAACCGTCGGAGGAGGCGCCATCTTCGCCGCCAAAGTCCAGCTTGAGGAACTCCCCACCCATGGATTCGATCTGCTCGGCTACTTCCAGACGGGTATCAAACGCACGCACGATGGCGCCGAGGGAACCGGCAGTACCGATGGCGGCCAGACCGGCGACACCGGCACCGATCACCAGCACCTTGGCAGGCGGCACTTTACCGGCTGCGGTGATTTGACCGGTGAAGAAGCGACCGAACTGGTGCGCAGCTTCAACCACGGCGCGATAGCCACCGATGTTGGCCATGGAGGAGAGGGCATCGAGGGACTGGGCACGGGAGATCCGCGGCACCATGTCCATCGCCATCACATTGATGTTGCGCTCGGACAGCTTCTTGACCAGCTCAGGGTTCTGGGCAGGCCAGATGAAGCTCACCAGAGTGGCACCATCTTTAATTTGTGCGATCTCGGCATCGGTCGGTGCATTGACCTTGAAGATAAGGTCGGCTTGCCAGACGCTCGGCACCACGCTGGCACCGGCAGCCTCGAAGGCGGCATCATCGAAGCTGGCCAACTGGCCTGCGCCGGACTCGATGGCGACCTCGAAGCCGAGCTTTTTCAGCTGCTCGACGGTAGCCGGGGTCGCTGCGACCCGGGTCTCACCGGCGAGACTCTCTCTCGGTATTCCAATCTGCATGACTATTCCCTGATGGTTAATAAACAATCGCTGCCCAGTGTCTCACTTCTGACGAAACAAGACATGACCAAAGTGCAGGTCCAGGGCTCTTTGTTATGAAAATCAGTAGGCTTTACCTCAACCTCCTGTCATGGTCAGGCCCCCCGCTTTTCAGGCGCGAAGGTGATTAGTATCAAATTTTGGAGTTTTATTACAACCGCAGTCCCGACGGCACTGGTACAGAATTCAGCCCATCCCTGGCGACGATTAAAAAAAACAAACCAAATTAGAGGCTTATACCAGTAAAAACGGCTGAAAAAAGTGATCCAACCAGTCAAAAAAAATGTTTTACCGGCCCTCTATCTTAGCGTTTTTTGTTCTTACGAAATTCGCTTTTGTCTCACTAATCGTATCGAAACGGCCAGAAGTAACATTTTATCAACAAAAACGGGGGCCGCATCACCGCCAGATGGCGGGAAACAGCCCCGACAATTCAATCGTTTCGCCTGTGTGGCGCCGATTGGCGGCCCTTACCAGGCCGCTTGATAAATATGCTGGCTCTGCACCAGATCGATATCGCTGTGCTCGCCCAGACGGGTCATGCCGTGCTCCCCCAGCTTGCCAATCAGGGTATCGATACCCAAGTCTTTGAGGCCGTAGTCGCGCAAGCGGGTCTTGACCCCCATCCGCTCAAAGAAGTCACGGGTCGCGGCGATGGCATCGTCGATGCGCTCCGCTTCGCTGCCACTGCGCAGACCCCACACCCGCTCTGCGTATTGCAGCAGCTTGGCATGCTTCTGTTTACGCTTGGCCTGCAGCAGGGCGGGCAGTACCGCCGCCAGGGTCTGGGCATGGTCGAGGCCATGCAGGGCGGTCAGCTCGTGACCCAGCATGTGGGTGGCCCAGTCCTGCGGCACACCGGCACCGATCAGACCGTTCAACGCCATGGTGGCGCTCCACATGATGTTGGCGCGCACCTCGTAGTTGTGTGGCTCGGCCAGCGCCTTCGGGCCCTCTTCGATCAGGGTCAGCAACAAGCCTTCGGCGAAGCGATCCTGCACCTTGGCGTTGACCGGATAGGTGAGGTACTGCTCCACGGTATGAACGAAAGCATCCACCACCCCGTTCGCCACCTGACGCTCGGGCAGGGTATAGGTGAGCACCGGATCCAGCACGGCAAAGCGCGGCATCACGAATGGCGAGAAGAAGTGCACCTTGTCGCCACTGCTGCGACGGGTGATGACAGCCCCCATGTTCATTTCGGAGCCGGTCGCTGGCAGGGTCAGCACTGAACCCAGCGCAATGGCGGAGCGCACTTCGCTGCCGACGGTCTCGAGAATGTGCCAGGGCTCCTTGGCCAGATCGTAGTGCGCGGCAGCAGCGATAAACTTGGTGCCGTCGAGCACGGAGCCACCACCGACGGCGAGCAGGAAGTCGACCCGCTCGGCACGGGCCAGCGCCACGGCACCCATCAGGGTCTCGTAGGCCGGGTTCGGTTCGATGCCACCAAATTCAAACAGGGTCATGCCAGCCAGTTCGCGGCGGATCTGCTCCAGCAGGCCGCTGCGTACCACGCTGCCACCGCCATAGGTGATCATGACCCGGGCATCGCTCGGGAGCTGCTCGCGCAGCTGGGCGATCTGCCCTTGGCCAAACAGGATTTTGGTCGGGGTATGGAGGGTAAAGTTGTTCATCGACATTGCCTTCTTCTGATAGTCAGGGCGGCCAGGCCGCGAAATCGTGATTGCATTTTTCTCCAGAACGACCCTACCATCAAGGCAACATCCTGCTTGATTCTTGCCTATTTCTACAAAGCAGCGAAAACCGGAACAGTCGAATCAAAGAGCGCCCATGCAACACCGTTACAGCGACCTCGCCGCCAGAGTGACCCGCCACGTCACCGCCCCCGGCATCACCCCCTCTCCGGTGGAGCAGGTGAATTTCATCTACACCACCGAGTACCACGGCCGTACCCCGGTGCTCTACCAGCCGCGGATGATAGTGATCCTGCAGGGGCACAAGGTGGGTTATCTGGCGGATCAGGTGTTTCGCTACGACCCCAACCACTACCTGCTGATGACCTTGCCGCTGCCCTGCGAGTGCGAGTGCTTCGCCTCCCCCGAGCAGCCGCTTATCGGCTTTACCATCGAGATCAACATGGTCACCCTGCAAGAGCTGCTGCTGGAGCTGGGCGATGCCCTGCCCGCTCCCGCTCCGCAGAAGAGCGGCGTCCTCTCGGTGCCCCTGTCGGAGGCGATGTTCTGCGCCGCCGAGCGGCTGATCGATCTGATGGACAACCCGCTGCACGCCAAGGTGCTGGGGCCGCAGACGGTGCGCGAGATGCTGTTCCACGCCCTCATCGAGGGCGGCGGCCCGGCGTTGCAGGCACTCGCCAATCGCCACAACCATGTGGGCCAGATCGCCCGGGTGCTGCGTATGATAGAGTCCCGTTATGCCGACAACCTCACCATGGAGGAGCTGGCGCGGGAGGTGAACATGAGCGTCTCCGCCTTTCACCACCACTTCAAGGCGGTCACCGCCACCTCGCCGCTGCAGTACATCAAGTCGTTTCGGCTCCACAAGGCGCGGATGATGATGCTGCACGACGGCATCAAGGCGGGCACCGCGGCGGCCAGAGTCGGATACGAAAGCAACTCCCAGTTCAGCCGGGAGTACAAGCGCTTCTTCGGCAGCACGCCGACGGATCAGGCCTCCCGCTTCCGGGATGGCCAGTTGCGCATCATCGAGGGATAACAAGAGAGGGATTACCTATGCGTTCACTGCTTTGTCTGTTCACCGCTTTACTGCTGACGGCCTGTACCGGGATTGCCGATGGCATCCGCCCCGTAACCGGCTTCCAGCTCGATCGCTATCTCGGCACCTGGTACGAAATTGCCCGCCTCGACCACAGCTTCGAGCGGGGGCTGGAGCAGGTGAGTGCCACCTACAGCCTGCGCGATGACGGCGGCGTCAAGGTGCTCAACCGCGGCCAGCAGAGCGATGGCAGCTGGCGTGAAGCCGAGGGCAAGGCCTATTTCGTGGGCAACCCGGACGAAGCGCGACTCAAGGTGAGTTTCTTCGGCCCCTTCTACGGCGGCTATAACGTCATCGACCTCGACCCCGACTACCAGCTCTCGCTGGTGACCAGCTACAACCACGACTACCTCTGGATCCTCTCCCGCTCCTCCAATCCGCCCAAGGAAAAGGTAGACGCGCTGATCGCCAAGGCCAAGGGGCTGGGCTTTGCCACCGACCAGCTGATTTGGGTCAAGCAGCCTTGAGCTGTAAGCCCCCGCGTTGCCCCTTATGGTGCACATTGGAATGGGGCACGCGGCCACAACCCATGGGCTAATGTTCAGCTTCTGCTCAACAACGTCAGACCGAAGAGCAAAAACATTGCACCGGATAATCGATTGATCACCAAGGCCATACGTGTACCAACAACTCGCATACCCAGCCAATGGATACCCAGGCAGTAGCCGGAGTGCACTAACAGCACAATCAGGCTAAAAGTGACAGCCAGTAAGCCACACTGCAGCAGGTTGCCGTCTCTCAGATCGATGAATTGCGGAAACAAACTGGTAAAAAATGCAATTGCTTTGGGGTTCAAAAGACTAATTAAAATACCCCTGAAAAATAGCCCCTTATTACTGACACTCACCTTATCAACGGTTAAGTGGTTCACCCCACCTCGACACCAAGATTTAATACCTAGATATATCAAATAAATAGCGCCAACATACTGCATTATTCGGGCTGCCGGTCCCAGCATACTGACAAGCGATAAAACCAGTATTGAGGCCAGCGTGGCCACCAACAAAATACCCGCAGCCACTCCACAGAAGCCAGCAACTGCCTGCAACCGCCCATGCGTGAGAGTATTACCAATGGTATAAAGGACTGCGGGGCCGGGACTCAGCACTGTGCCAGTGGCCAGCAATATATAAAGGGAGTAATCGTACAGGTTCATTGCTGACTCGTTTGGGTTGAATGTCTATACCAAACAATATATTGGTTGCACAGTGGGGCAGCCAGACCGCAACATTATCAGCTCTATAAACCAGGGGTTTAGAATGGATCGCCTCACAGCCATTGAAATTTTTGTTGAAACAGCCAAGGCCGGTAGCTTCACTGCGGTCGCCGACAAATTTCAGATGACGCCAGCCATGATCGGGAAGTACATCAAATGGCTGGAAACTAGGGTGGGCGCTCGATTACTCCATCGCAATACCCGCCGCCAGCATCTGACGGAAGCGGGACAGCAATATCTGGCAGGCTGCCAAGCCCTGCTCCTCCACTATCAAGAGCTGGAACAACGCACCCTTGCTCACAGTGGTCAGGCCATTGGGCGACTAAGAATCAATGCTCCCGTCACCTTTGGCTGCAATGTGTTAACCCCCCTGTTGTGTCACTTTATGACCAAGTACCCACAGATACATATTGAATTGGAACTCTCCGACACCCTTTCAGAAATCGTCGGGGATGGCTTCGATCTGCTTTTTCGAGTCGGCATCCCCCATGATGGCACTTACATTGCCCGCGAATTTGCCAGCATGGAGTTGATCCTTTGCGCCAGCCCGGCTTATCTGGCCAACCACGGATCGCCCAAGACATTATCTGACCTCGCGCACCATCGCTGTCTCGGGTTTTCACCCTGGTTAAAGGCATCGACTCTGGGTGAACAATTTTCTTTAGAATATCTCCATCTGTGGGACAGCCCATTCATGACCAACCATGGCATGGCCCTCAAACATGCAGCACTAACCGATGCAGGCATCATATTGCAGCCACTCACACTCGTGGCACAGGAGTTGTCACAGGGACACCTTATCCGGTTGTTACCCGAGATGCCCGCTCTTATCCGCCCGATATATATGCTTTATCCGGCAAGGGAGTCCATGCCATATAGGTTACGATTACTGATCGATTACTTACTCACACAGCGTGATAACTGCATGCCGAGAATGACACTACTCGCTGACTTAAACTGAAATCAGGCACAGGACCTTAAATAAATTTATTCACTCATAACATATATATGGCAACAGCCGGAATTATCACAAAATTATTAACAGGCATGCTGATGGGTAAATATAAATCACGGTAGTGATACCACAACCAGTAATTTATTTCATGATCACATCCAATATATCGCCAGCGCCATCAAAATATATCTCAATCTGGGACCGAATTGAACCACCTATATTGATTCAATCATTTAGCAGCGAACAATAAAACGCCAAACAGACCAAATATAAACCCAAACGAATCCAATCTTAATGATTTATTGTTGCCATCACTTTCGTTCGATGATAAATAGCTAACAACTTAAAAAATACACATAAATATTCAAATATAGAGAGAGGTGGTCAATTTGGAATGGATTAAACTGAGCGGCATACTCATTATCTTGCTGGGTTTTTACTTCAGGCTCGATACCCTGGCCGTCGTGCTGGTCGCCGCCGTCACTACCGCCATGGTCTCCGGTCTCTCCTTTACTGAATGCCTCTCCCTGCTGGGTGAAGCCTTTATCTCCAACCGCATGGTGACACTGTTTCTGCTGACCCTGCCGATGATCGGCATCTGCGAACGCTACGGCCTCAAGCAGCAGGCAGTCACCCTGATCGAGCGGATCAAGAAGCTCACCCCGGGCAAGTTCATGACCCTCTATATGTTTATCCGCGAGCTGGCCGGTCTCTTCTCGGTGCGGGTACAGGGTCACACCCAGTTTATTCGCCCGCTGGTCAACCCGATGACCCAGGCTGCTGCCAGCAAGGTGCACGGCAAATTAAGCGAAGAGGACGAGGAATATATCAAGGCGCGGGTTTCGGCCACCGAAAACTACGGCAACTTCTTCGCCCAAAATACCTTCGTCGCCTCCGCCGGGGTATTGCTGATTGTCGGTACCTTCGACTCGCTGGGATATAACGTCTCCGCCGTCGATATTGCCAAGGCCTCGATGCCGATTGCCATCATCACCCTGTTTATGGTCGCCGCCTCCAATATGTGGTACGACCGTCAGATGGCCAAAAAATATGCCGTGAGCAATAGCAAGGGAGGTCAACAGTAATGGCTACTCTCATTCCCAATATGCTCGAATTCTTCTATGTGCTGATCGGCGTCATTCTCTTTAGCAGCGCCTGGCGCGTCCTGCGTGATGGCAACCACCCGGCTCGAGTCGGCACCGCGCTGTTCTGGACCATCCTCGGTGCGCTGTTCGCCTTTGGTAGCTATATCCCCAGCATGATCAACGGGATACTGATCCTCGCCATGGGGGTCATAACCCTGCTCAAGCAGGTGAAGATCGGCAAGCTGGTGCAGGCGAGCGAAGAGGAGTCCCAGCGCCACGCCAACCGCATCGGCAACCGGATCTTCCTGCCCTGCGTATTGCTGGCCCTGCTGGCGGTGGTGATCGCCCAGTTCACACCCCTTGGCGGGCAGGTCGGTATCGGTCTGGCGGCGGTGATCGCCTTCGTCATCACGGTACTGCTGACTCGTGCCACCCCCTCCACCGTGGTGGGTGACTCCGACCGGATGATCCAGCAAGTGGGCATCACCGGCATCCTGCCGCAATTGCTGGCTGCCCTCGGAGTGATCTTCAACAAGTCCGGGGTCGGTGATGTCATCTCGCAAGGGATCTCCACCGTGGTCCCTATGGGCAGCCCCTTCATCGGGGTAGTGGCCTACTGCCTCGGCATGATGGTCTTCACCATGATCATGGGTAACGCCTACGCCGCCTTCACCGTCATCACCGCCGGGATCGGCATTCCCTTCGTGGTCGCGCAAGGGGGTGATCCGGTGATCGCCGGTGCGCTGGCCATGACTGCCGGTTTCTGCGGCACCCTGATGACCCCCATGGCCGCCAACTTCAACGCCCTGCCCGCCGCCCTGCTGGAGATGAAAGATCTCAACAAGGTGATCAAGGTGCAGGTGCCGATGGCGCTGACCCTGGTGCTGATCCATATCGCCCTCATGTACTACTGGGCATTTTGAGAATTCGGGAGACCATGATGAAAGTTCTGATTACCGGTTTTGACCCCTTCGGCGGCGAGCCCATCAACCCAGCCTGGGAGGCGGTCAAACGCCTGCCCGACACCATTCTGGATGCCACCGTGATCAAGGCCCAGATCCCCACCGTATTCGGCAAGTCGGCCACCCTGCTGGCAGAGCTGATGCACCAGCACCAGCCGGATGTGGTGATCAACGTCGGTCAGGCGGGCGGTCGCTTCGCCATTACCCCGGAGCGAGTCGCCATCAACCTCGACGATGCCCGCATCCCCGACAACGAGCAGCAACAGCCCATCGATGAAGTGATTCAGGCCGATGGCGCTCCGGCATACTTCTCCCGCCTGCCCATCAAGGGGATGGTGCAGCGCATCAAGGAAAACGGCATTCCGGCAGCGGTCTCCAACACCGCGGGCACCTTCGTCTGCAACCACATCATGTACCAGCTGCACTACCTGATCGAACAGCAGTTCCCGGCGGTGCGCGGCGGCTTTATCCACGTCCCCTACATCACCGAACAGGTGGCGGACAAGGTGAACCAGCCCTGCCTCGCCATGAGCGACATCACCCGTGCGCTGGCGCTGGCCATCGAGGCGGTGGTGTTGCAACAGGATGGCGACCTCAAGGTCGTGGGCGGCGAGATTTCATGACGCTTTGCCAGCCACGCCCGCTGTTTGTCTACGGCAGTCTGATGGAAGGGCTCTTCAACTACCGGCGCTATCTGGCTGGTCATGTTAGCCAGCCGCCACGGCGCGCCCGGGTGCGCGGCGCCCTCTATCACCTGCAGCACAAGGGCTACCCCGCCCTGCTGCAGGGTGATGACTGGGTCTATGGCGAGCTGTTTGTGCTGGACGACTTCCCCGCCGCCATCGCGGCGCTGGACGAGATGGAGAACTTCCACGGCGAGGATGATCCCCAGAGCGAATATCTGCGCCCGCTGGTCGAGGTGGAGATCTTCGACCCGCAGCAAGGGCGCTATGTCGGCCAGCAGCAGGCCTACCACTACCGCTACGTGGTGCAGCACGATCCCCAGTGGCAGCAGGGCAAACACTACCTGCCCGACGGCAACTGGCGCGCCTTCCATCTGGCGCAGCTGGAGAGCGCCGCCTGACGGCCACCGGCAATAAACAAAGGGCAGCCCGCGGGCTGCCCTTTCTGTTGCTGGAGTGGCTGAGGATCAGAGCCGGAAGCGGCCGATCTCCTGCTCCAGCCGCTCGGTCAGCGACTTGAGCTCAGCCGCCTGCGCCGCCTCGTTGCCCGCCTGCTCGGCCAGCTCTTGCGAGACGTGGCGGATATTCTCGGTATTGCGGCTGATCTCGCCAGTCACCGAGGTCTGCTCCTCCGCCGCTGCCGCGATCTGGGTCGCCATGTCGCTGATGGAGCCGATCGCCTCGTTGATCCGGCCAAGGCTCTGGTTGGCTGCTTCCGCATCCTCGACGCTGGTGCCCGCCAGCTGACGGCTGGTCTCCATACCCCCCACGGCGCGACGGGTGGTCTGCTGCAGAGTTTCGATCATCTGCTGGATCTCGTCGGTGGAGTCGTGAGTGCGGCGCGACAGCACCCGCACCTCGTCCGCCACCACCGCAAAGCCACGGCCCTGCTCACCGGCCCGGGCCGCCTCGATAGCGGCGTTGAGCGCCAGCAGGTTGGTCTGCTCGGCGATGCCGCTGATGGTGGCCAGAATGCCGCTGATCTTCTGGGCATGGCTGTCGAGCTCGTTGATCACCTGACTGGCATCGGCCACTTCGTCCGCCAGACCGGTAATGCTGCGCTGACTCTGGCCCACTTGGGATTGGCCAGCGACCGCCAGTGCGACCGCATCGGTGGCTGTGGTGGCGGCAAACTCGGCGTTGCCGGCGATCTCCTGGGTAGCGGAGGCCATCTCGGTCACCGCAGTCGCCACCATCACTATCTCGTCCTGCTGCTGACGCACCCGCTGACTGCGGGCCTGCGCCCCGGCCGCCTGGGCACGGGACTGGGCCGCCAGCTCGACGGTCACGTCCCGCAACCGGCTGACGATGCCGTGCAGCCGCGCCACGAACTGGTTGAAGTTCTGGGCCAGCTGACCCACCTCATCCTTGCTGTGGGTGTTGATATGAACGGTGAGATCCCCCTCGCCGTGGGCGATGTCATGCAGGGCATGCGCCACCCGACCGAGATCGGCGAACAGATATTTAAAGGTGGCGGTGAGCAGAGCACTGAACACCAGCAGCAGCACCAGCGTCAGCCCCACCAGCTGCCACAGCAGGTTGCTGAGCGGCGCCTCCAGCACATCGCGATACATCACCATGGCCAGCAGCCAGTCGGTGCCCGCGACCGGTTGTACCGCCAGCAGCACATCCCGCCCATCGATGGTAGCGGCGTGCAGCTGGCTGTTCTCGCGGCCCCACTGCTGGAAGGTGGCGGCAGAGAGTCCCGGTGCCAGCTCGGCGATGGGCTTGAGCGCCAGATCCTTCTGCGGATGGCCGACGATGAGGCCGCTGCTATCGAGCAGCATGGCGTAGCCCTCACCCTGCACCTGCATCGCCAGCACTTCGTCGATCAGTTTGTCGAGCGCCAGATTGGCCCCCACGGCACCGACCAGCTCGCCCTGATGGCGCACCGGCTCTGAGAGGGTGACCACCAGTTTCTGCATGGTGACGCTGACATAGGGGGCGGTAACGATCAGCTGCCCCGCCTTCACCGCATCCTGATACCAGGGGCGTTCCCGCGGGTCATAGTTGCCGGTGTTGAGGGAAGGGTCCTGCCGGGTCATCACCCCCTGGGCGGAACCAAAATAGGTAAGACCAAAGCTGCCGGAGGTATAGGCCTGCTTCAGGTGTGGCACCAGCTCGGCTTGGGGGTTGTCGCTGATCAGGTTGACCAGCGCGTGGACCGTGTTCTTGCGATCCGCCATCCAGTCGCCGATTGCCACCGAGTAGGCGTGACCATAGTTGACCGCCTCGCTCTGGATGGCGCTCATGGTGCGGGATTTGAGGGTGTGAAAGGCAACGATGCCAAGCAGTGATGCCATCAGCAGCACCACGCCAAGACTGGTGGCCAGCAGCTTGCCGCGCAGAGAGAGGGTCATGACGACGAATCCTTGTTGTTGTGTCAGGCAGGGAAAACCCTGATGTATTGAAGGCTATCGGCCGCAATATGAACAGACTTTAGTGAATCTGTATATTTTTACATCTATCAACAACAGGAACCGCTACCAGCTGTAGGGATATCACTATTCCATGCTATTCAGTGCCGAATCAGTGCCGGAGTAATCAGATCGAAGGGCAAAGGCCATCCCCCCGCGCACCACTGGGGCCAGGGAAAATGATCAATAACAAAGAGGGGCAACAACGCAGGAGGGAAATGCCAGAAATGCGAAAGGCCAGCTCAATGAGCTGGCCTTTCTAAAAATGGCAGGGGCGGCAGGACTCGAACCCGCAACCATCGGTTTTGGAGACCGCTGTTCTACCAATTGGAACTACGCCCCTGCAACAAACGAGGCGAATTATACAAAGTGAGGGTCAAAGGTAAAGGCTTTTTTTACTCTTTTGGTGTGATTGAACAATTCCCGAACAGGCTGCGGCTATTTGTGCAGCAAACCAGGATAACTTGCTGTATTTGCAGCCCTACCGGGGTAGGAATGGGACATAAATGGGGGTAGGGTAAAATCAGGTACCAGGAGGCCACTTATGCTCAATTACCGATTGCTCCAACAACTGGCGCCCCTCAACTTCAGGGATGAGCGCAAGACAGAGTCCCTGCCCGCCTATCTTGAACGGGTCGCGCCGCTGGTGCCCTTTATTCCTGAAAATGTGCTCTCCCAGTGGATTTACCGTCATTGGCGCGGTTTTGAGTCCAACTGGAGCTTTATCGATCTCGCCAGCCACCAGTTCACCTGCGAAAGCTGGCCCACCGCGCAACTGGTGGATCAGGTGGGCTCCCGCCATATGGAGGTGATCGAGCGCTGGGGCGAGATGTTGCGCAGCAACCGCTATGTGCGCCGCTCCTGGCTCGGCGAGAAGATGCTCAGCGAAGGCAGCTGGCCCGAACCTGTCATCGTGCTGGCACCAGCAGAGGGGAGCAGTTACCCGAACGGGCAACCGCTGCCGCAACCCTACTGCCTGCTGGAAGGGCACCACAGACTCGGTTATTTGCGCGCCATGGCCCGCGATGGGGAATCGCTGCAAGAGACGCACAGGGTGTGGATTTGCCGTCCTGTTCCCGCCACTTAAACGTTTTTCATGCTGAAATTGGCATTGGAAATAAAATTTTGACAATTAAAAAAGCAGCCCTATAATCTGTCCGGTTTAAAAAAGGTCGGGACGAGACGATGCAGTTTTTGATTCAGAAAACAGCCTTGCAGACGGGTGGTGCGCACCAGAGCGGCCCCGTTGTTTCCAGTTCCCACCCCAAAGATCCCCAGTTATTTTTAAAAAAAGCCCCTGTTTCAGGGGCTTTTTTTTGTGCCCGAAAAACCTCCAATGATGTCAAAGGGAATGCAGACGATGACCAATCCACTCTATAAGAAACATGTCATCTCCATTTCGGACCTGACCCGGTCAGAAATGGAACTGGTAGTCTCAACCGCACAACGGTTGAAGGCTGAACCTGACACCCGCCTGTTGAAAGACAAGCTGGTTGCCAGCTGCTTCTTCGAAGCCTCCACCCGCACCCGCCTCTCGTTCGAGACCGCGGTACAGCGCCTCGGCGGCAACATCATCGGCTTCGCCGACGGTGGCAACACCAGCGCCAAGAAAGGCGAGACGCTGGCTGATTCCATCAAGATCATCGGCTCCTACTCGGATGCAGTGGTGATGCGCCATCCGCAAGAGGGCGCGGCCCGGCTGGCCTCCGAGTTCTCCCGCGTACCGGTCATCAACGGCGGCGACGGCTCCAACCAGCATCCGAGCCAGACTCTGCTCGACCTGTTCACCATCCATGAGACCCAGGGGCGTCTGGACAACCTCAACGTCGCCTTCGTCGGTGACCTGAAATATGGCCGCACCGTGCACTCGCTGGCTCAGGCACTCAGCCTGTTCAACTGCCGCTTCTTCTTTATCTCCCCGGAAGCGCTGGCGATGCCGGACTACATCTGCGAAGAGCTGGAAGAGAAAGGTATCCCGTTCAGCGTCCACCAGACCATGGAAGAGGTGATGCCGGAGCTGGACATCCTCTACATGACTCGCGTCCAGAAAGAGCGCTTCGACGAGACCGAATACAAGCACATGGCTGCCAAGTTCGTGCTGGAGCTGGCCACTCTGGAAGGGGCCAAGCCCACCATGAAAATCCTGCATCCCCTGCCCCGCGTCGACGAGATCGATGTGGCGGTCGACAAGACCCCCCACGCTTGCTACTTCCAGCAGGCGGAGAACGGGGTCTATGCACGCCAGGCGCTGCTGGCACTGGTACTGAACGAAACTGTCTGAGCTTAGGGGAATATCATGTCTGACAAGAACCAACTGCAAGTCGAAGCCATCCGTCACGGCTCCGTCATCGATCACATCCCCGCTGGCCAGGGCATCAAGATCCTCAAGCTGTTCCAGCTGGTCGAAACTCAGGAGCGGATCACCGTCGGCTTCAACCTGAAATCCGGCGCGCTGGGCAAGAAGGATCTCATCAAGATCGAGAACACCCGCCTGACCGAGCAACAGGCCAACCAGCTGGCGCTGTTCGCCCCGAAAGCGACCGTCAACATCATTGAAGACTTCAATGTGGTGAAGAAGCACCAGCTGGAGCTGCCGGAGTTCATCGCCGGAGTGTTCCACTGCCCCAACTCCAACTGCATCTCCCACAACGAGCCAGTGGACAGCTACTTCCGGGTGCGCGAGGTGAAAGGCGTGGTGCGGATGAAGTGCAGATATTGCGAGAAGTCCTTCACCCAGGACATCGTCAGCGAGCGTTACTGATATCTGATTGGGCCCTGCGGGGCCCATTTTTGAACCCTGTCACATCACCGAATTTCCAGTCAGCTATAATTTGCCATCCCAAGATGGTAATGCCCGTTCATTCTCTGCATATAGATGGATTATCAGTGTTTTTGGCTGGTAACAGACAGCTATGGCAGATATCGCGCGTTTACCTCCGATCAGCGTCAAAGGAATTCGTCGTGGTCAAAACTCTCAGTCGTCCCGTTGCCCAAGAGCCCGATCTGGCCCAGCTGGATGCCTGTCGCCAGATCATCGGCCAGCACTGCTACAGCACCCAGGAAGAGATCCGCCACCAGCTGTCAGAGCGTGGCTTTGCCGACATCAGCCAGTCCACCATCTCCCGCCTGCTGCGCCGCCTCGGCGTCGCCAAGGCCCAAAATGCCAACGGCAAGAAGGTCTACACCCTGGTGGACGACCAACTGGAGCCCGCAGGCAGCACCCGCTCGATCCACGACATGGTGCGCGACGTGGTACACAACCAGCAGATGGTGCTGATCCTCACCACCCCGGGCGCCGCCACCGTGGTGGCCCGCCTGCTCGATCGCAACGCCAACCCCGAGATCATGGGCGCCGTCGCCGGCAACGACGTGGTACTGGTTGCACCGCGCCATATCAGCCGCACCCGTCAGGCCCACGCCGCCGTGGTACGTACCCTGGCGCAAGCACGCTAAACCAGTCATCCGGTCAGACGACCCGCTTTCACCTGGTCACGCAAACATGCCACGCCATCTTGATACCGTGATGGCGGCTCGCAAACCCCCATCAACAGGGATACAAAATTGCACCGCCGCGTGAAGCCAAGCCCGCGGAGTCATGGCGCTAGCGGCCCATAAAAACAATGCCAGTCAGCGTCACTGACTGGCATTACACCCTCTGGCGTGGGCCTGTTGCATGGCACAACACCTGCGACTACTCGTCCTTCTTGTCTCGCGACAACAGGGCGATGGCCGCCTCTTTCGGGTTCTTACCCTCGTAGAGCACCTTGAAGATCTGCTCGCAAATGGGCATCTCCACACCGTAGCGGGCCGCCAACAGATGGACCTCCTTGGTGTTACGATACCCTTCGACGACCTGACCGATCTCGGCCATGGCGGTATCCACATCCTTGCCAGCCCCGAGAGCCAGCCCGAAGCGGCGGTTACGCGACTGGTTGTCGGTACAGGTGAGCACCAGATCCCCGAGCCCCGCCATCCCCATAAAGGTTTTGGCATCGGCACCGAGGGCGGCCCCCAGACGCTGCATCTCTACCAGCCCCCGGGTGATCAGCGCGGTTCTGGCATTGGCGCCAAAACCGAGCCCGTCGGAGAGACCGGCACCGATGGCGATGACGTTCTTCACCGCGCCACCCAGTTGCAAACCGACGAAGTCCGGGCTGGTATAAACCCGGAACGAACGGCCACAGTGCAGCAGTCGGGATAGGTCATCGGCAAAGTCGTCGTGGGTCGAAGCAACCGAGATAGCCGTCGGCAGACCGGCAGCCAGCTCCTTGGCAAAGGTGGGACCGGAGATCGCCGCCAGCGGCATCTCGTCTCCCAACACCTCACGCGCCACATCCTGCAGCAGGCGGCCACTGTCCGGCTCCAGCCCCTTGGTAGCCCAGGCGATACGGGTATCGGGGCGCAAGAACGGTTTGATCTGAGCCAATACCTGACCAAACACGTGGCTCGGCACCACCAGTAGCAGCACAGGGGCGGCTTGCACTGCATATTGCAGATCCGCAGTCAGCTGCAGATCGGCGGGAAAAGGGACATCAGGCAAAAATGCCTTGTTGCAGCGATCTTGTTCCAGCACGGCGACATGAGCAGGATCGTGACCCCACAGCAGGGTCGGATGACCGTTGCGCGCCAGAGAAATGGCAAGGGCGGAGCCATAAGACCCCGCCCCCAAGACCGAGATAGCGATCTGGTCAGCCATTATCAGGCTTCCGCAGTCGCCTGCTGGGCCTGTGCTTGCGCCATGTGCTGGGCAAACAGAGCATCGAAGTTAACCGGTGCCAGGTTCAGCTGCGGGAAGGAACCTTTGCTCACCATGTTGGCCACGGCTTCGCGGGCGTACGGGAACAGGATATTCGGGCAGAAAGCGGCCAGGCAGTGAGCCAGCTGCGGCTCTGGCAGGTTACCGATGGTGAAGATACCGGCTTGCTGAACTTCGCACAGGAAGGCGGTTTCGGTTTCCAGTTTGCAGGTCACGGTCAGGGTCAGTACAACCTCGTACACGTTGTCAGCCAGGATATTGGTCTTGGTATCCATGTCCAGCTTGACGTCCGGCTGCCACTCTTTCTGGAAGATGTGCGGGGTGTTCGGCGCTTCGAAAGAGACATCCTTGGTGTAAACACGCTGGATGTTGAATTCCGGTTGTACTTCCTGGTTGTTGATCTCGTCAGCCATTTCGTTTGATTCCTTTATATAGGGATAAGTGGGCACAGGCCCTTAAATCAATCAGCGCTTTTTGGTTACCGGCAGATTGTCTGCACGCCATTGAGCCATACCACCGCTGAGCACATATACCTGCTTGAAACCGGCCTTGCTCAGCTGACGACCCGCGCCGCCCGCAGTCATGCCCGACTCGCACACAACTATGATGGGGGCATCTTTATGCTTTTCAACCGGGCCCAGATTATTGCTCTGGATCTGGGTCAGCGGCAGATGCTGGGCACCGGCCAGATGGCCCTTGGCATACTCTTCCTGACTGCGAATATCCACTACAGTGGCATTCTCACGGTTGATCAGCAGAGTGGCTGTGTGGTTATTGACGGTTTTTACCGGAGAAAAACGGGCACGCACAGTGGTGTAAACCAGGGTGCCAGCCAGACCCAACCAGGCTGCGGTCAGCAGCGGGTTACGGGTCGCAAAATCCAAATACTCTTGCATCTTCTACTATCCAGGGACCAAGACAAGGGCCCGAGTATACATGGGGGTATTGATAAGATCAGCCATCTTGGCGGCAAAGCGCGAGCAGGCTCCCATCATCAGCAGACAGTGAGCATGGCAGGAAGGGCGTGGCTTACGGGGGCTCGGGAGCGCCCCTTGGCTATCAGGTGACTATTTCGGCAGATGTAGTAATATTACGCTAGTTTCATTTCCCGCATTTTTTCCAATCCGAGAGGACATAGTCTTATGTCAACAGCTAAGAAACCTTTGGTTCTGGTCATCATGGACGGTTGGGGCTATAGCACCAAGCAAGAGCACAACGCCGTCGCTGCCGCCAAGACTCCCAACCTCGATCGTCTGGCCCGTGACTACACCAGCACCCTGATCTCCGGCTCCGGCCTGGATGTCGGTCTGCCGGATGGCCAGATGGGTAACTCCGAAGTGGGCCACGTCAACATCGGCGCCGGTCGCATCGTCTATCAGGAGCTGACCCGTATCTCCAAAGACATTAAGGATGGCGACTTCTTCCAGAACGTCGAGCTGGCCAAGGCTGTTGACGCTGCCGTGACCAACGGTAAAGCCGTCCACATCATGGGCCTGATGTCTCCGGGTGGCGTACACAGCCACGAAGAGCACATCATGGGCATGATCGAAATGGCCGCCAAGCGTGGCGCCGAGAAGATCTACCTGCACGCCTTCCTGGATGGCCGTGACGTTCCGCCGCGCTCCGCCCAATCCTCCATCGAGCTGTTCGACGCCCTGTTCGCCAAGCTGGGCAAGGGTCGTTTCGCCTCCATGATCGGCCGTTACTTCGCCATGGATCGTGACAACCGCTGGGATCGCGTGCAGCAAGCCTATGACCTGATGACTCAGGGCAAGGGTGAGTTCACCGCCAACAGCGCCACTGAAGCGCTGGCTGCCGGCTATGCCCGTGACGAAAACGACGAATTCGTCAAAGCCACCCGTATCGGCGAAGCTGCGCCGATGGAAGACGGCGATGCGCTGATTTTCATGAACTTCCGTGCCGACCGCGCCCGTGAAATCACCCGCGCCTTCGTGGATGCCGACTTCACCGGCTTCGCCCGTGCTGTTGAGCCAAAGCTGAACTTCGTGATGCTGACCGAATATGCGGCCGACATCAAAACTGCCTGTGCTTACCCGCCGACTGCGCTGGTCAACACCCTGGGTGAGTGGCTGGCCAAGCAGGGCAAGACCCAGCTGCGCATCTCCGAAACCGAGAAGTACGCGCACGTCACCTTCTTCTTCAACGGTGGCGAAGAGTCCTGCTTCACCGGCGAAGATCGCGAGATCGTCGCCAGCCCGAAAGTGGCTACCTACGACCTGCAGCCGGAAATGAGCTCCGAAGAGCTGACCGACAAGCTGGTTGCAGCCATCAAGAGCGGCAAGTACGACGTCATCATCTGTAACTACCCCAATGGCGACATGGTCGGCCACACCGGTGTGTTCGATGCCGCCGTCAAAGCCTGTGAAGCCGTTGACCACTGTGTTGGCCGCGTCACCGAAGCCCTGCGCGAAGTGGGTGGCGAGTGCTTGATCACCGCCGACCACGGCAACGCCGAGAAGATGCAGGATGAAGAGACCGGTCAGGCCCACACCGCCCACACCAGTCTGCCAGTGCCGCTTATCTATGTCGGCCGCAAAGCCGAGGTAGCTGAAGGTGGCAAACTGTCGGATCTGGCCCCCACCATGCTGACCCTGATGGGTCTGCCGGTGCCGCCGGAAATGACTGGTAAGCCCCTGATGATTCTGAAATAATCCGTCCCCATGCGGGGATGCGAAGTTATTTCACAGAAAACCAGTCGCGTCGGCCTGTTGGCCGGCGCGCTGTTTTTTTGTCTGTCGTTTGGCGCCAGTCAGGCTGTTGCCGCCAATCAGCAGCTGGGCGCCATGCAGTCCCAGATCAAAGAGCAACAAAAGACCATCAAGCTCAGCAAAGAGGAGCTTGCCAAGCTCAATACCCAACTCAAAGCTGACGAGCAGGCTATCTCGACGGCCGCCGCCAAGCTCAACCAGACCAAACAGCAACTGCAGCAGAACCAGCAGAAGCTGGCGACCCTGCAAAAAGACAAGCTGGGGCTGGAACAACAAGCCAAACATCAGAAGCAATTGCTGGCCAAACAGGCGGAAAGTGCCTTTCTGGCGGGTAACCACGACTACCTCAAACTGCTGCTCAACCAGCAGGACCCGGCCAAACTGAGCCGCTCCCTCGACTACTACGACTACCTCAACAAGGCACGCATCGAGGCCATTGACGCCCTGCGTGCCACCCATGACAAGCTGGCGAAAAACCAGCGGGCCACCAAAGAGACCGAAACCAGGCTGCAATCTCTGCTCGGCGAACAGCAAGAGCACCACCAGACCCTGCTGGCCAGCCAGCAGAGCCGGGCCAAGGTGCGTAATCAGCTGCAGCAATCGGTACAGGATGATGAACAGAAGCTCACCAAGCTGGTCAAGGCGGAGAAAGCGCTGAAAGCCCGGCTGGAAGAGCTGCGCCGCAAGCGCGAAGAGCAGGAGCGCCGTGAACGGGCCGAGCGGGAACGGCTGGCCAAGTTAAAGGCAGAGCAAGAGCGCCAGCGCCGTCTCGAGGCGCAACGTCTGGCCGCCGAACAGAAGCGAATTGCCGAACAACAGCGGATCGCGGCGCAACAGCAGAAGGTCGGCGAGCAGCAACGGCTCGCCGCCGAGCAGCAGAAAGTCGCCAAGCAACAGAGTCGGGTGGCGGAGCAGCAAGCCGCCGCGCGGAGCACCAAGCCAAGCAGTGGCGGCTACGGTGGCCTTAGCACCAATGGCAGCCTGCGCTGGCCGGTACAGGGGCCGATCCTTATCTCCTACGGTTCACCGCGCACCGCCCAGCTCAAGTGGAAGGGTACTTTGATCGGTGCCAGTGAAGGGACCCAGGTCAAGGCGGTGGCAGCCGGTCAGGTGGTGTACGCCGATTGGCTGGATGGCTTCGGTATGCTGCTGGTGATCGACCACGGTAAGGGCTACATGAGCCTCTATGGTCACAATCAGTCGCTGCTACGCCAAGTGGGTCAGAATGTGGAGCAGGGTGAACCGGTGGCACTGGTGGGCGACAGTGGCGGTCAGGACCGACCTGGCCTCTACTTCGAGATTCGCCATCAGGGCGAGGCAATCAACCCGACCAAGTGGCTGGCCAAGGGTTGAGTTAACCCGACCGACACACGCATCAAAAAAGCCTGCATCACGCAGGCTTTTGTCATTTCAGGAGCGCCACCACTCACTGTCGGTCTCCATTTGATGAAAAATTACCTATTTTTCGGTCAACTCAGGGGAAGACGACCAGGCCAATCTGCTCCAGCAACATCTGCTGCTGATCCTCGTTAATCTGCACCCCATGCAGATCGACCCGCCGCAGATCCAGCCCCGGCAGGTCACACTGGCGCAGATCGCAGCCCTGCAGCTTGAAGCTGGTCCACTCTATCTGGCCAAACTCGCCGCCGCTAAGGTCTGAACCCGCCAGCGAGGCACCGAACAGGTTGGCCCCCTGCCAGCGGTTGCCGGTCAGCTCGCACTTCTCCAGCAGACAGCCCTCGAAACTGGCATAACTGAAGTTATTGCCGGTCAGATGGGCCTCACAGAAGTAGCTTTTGGCGGTGATCTGATTGGCAAAGCTGGCGTGGCCGAAGTTGATGCCGACCGCCTGACAGTCGCGCATCTCCAGCCCCAGACACTGACTGCGGCTGCAATCGGCCATGGTGAGATCGCAGCGCAGAAAGCTGGTCTCCCGCAGGTCGCAGCCCTGCAACAAGCAGCCCCGCTCGCTCTCCCGATCGTAGAAGCTGCAATCGATGAAGCGGCTATCGCTCAGATCCAGCCAGGAGAAGTTGCAGCCGATAAAGCGGCAATCCGAGAACTGCCCCCCCTCCACATCCTGCTGCTCGAACCGGACATCCACGAACTGCTTGCCTCTGATCATCGAAAACTCCTCTTACTACGGTTTCATATGCTGACTTTGTCGGTCGAAAACGGTAATGTTACATGTAACATCCATGCTGGACACCCCGATGAACACCACCCGCAAGCGCCGCCCCACCCTGCAAGATATCGCCGACCAGACTGGCGTGACCAAGATGACTGTCAGCCGCTATCTGCGCGACCCGCAGACAGTGGCGGAGGGTACCCGCGAGCGGATCGCGGCGGTGGTGGAAGAGCTGGGCTATATCCCCAACCGGGCGCCGGATATTCTCTCCAACGCCACCAGTAAGGCGATCGGTATCCTGATCCCCTCCCTCTCCAACCAGGTCTTCTCGGCGGTGATCCACGGCATCGAATCGGTCACCCGCCCTGCCGGTTACCAGACCCTGCTAGCGCACTACAGTTACAGCCCGGAACGAGAGGAGGAACAGATCGCGTCGCTGCTCTCCTATCATGTTGATGGCCTGATCCTCTCCGACAGCCAGCACACCGAGCGCACCCGCAAGATGATCGCCACCGCTGGCATTCCGGTGGTCGAAACCATGGATCTGCCACCCAATCCCATCGACATGGTGGTCGGCATGGATCACCGGGCCGCGGCCCGGGCCATGGTATCAGAGATGCTGCGCCGGGGCAGGCGTCAGGTGGTCTATCTGGGGGCCCGGCTCGACGTGCGAACCCAGCTGCGGATGGAGGGCTATTATCAGGCGATGGCTGACTTTGGCCTCGCTGGCCAGCATCTGCTGACCGAACAGTCCTCCACCTTTACCCTCGGCGGCGAGCTGCTGGATCAGGCGCTGGTGCGCTATCCCGACCTCGACGGCCTGTTCTGCACCAACGATGATCTGGCGGTCGGCGCCCTGCTGCAGTGCCAGGCCAAGTGGATCCCGGTGCCACAACAGATCGCCATCGCTGGTAGCAATGCCCTCGATATCGGCCACGCCATGACCCCCAAACTGGCCAGTATTGCCACCCCGCGGGAAGCGATCGGCATGGAGGCAGCCACCATGCTGCTGGCCCGTCTCAGCGGCCAGCCACAGACCGAGACACGCAAGGATATCGGCTTCTCCCTCTATCTGGGAGAAAGCTTGGGCTAACCCCTTCCTGCAACGGTTGGTGTCGCGGCGCACTCCCCCCACATGACCGCCATTAGCCGATAACAGAACAGGCCACCCGAGGGTGGCCTGTTTGATTTTTCTGAATGGCTAGCGCTTAGCGTTTAACCATTTCAACCGCAGCGCGGGAGAGGCGAGTCACCTCTTCCCAGTTGCCGCTCTTGACCGCATCGGCCGGCAGCATCCAGGAGCCGCCAACGGTGGCGACACACTTGAGCGCCAGATAGTCGGCCACGTTGTGCGGGCCGATACCGCCGGTGGGGCAGAACTTCACCTGGGGCAGCGGTGCGGCAATGGCGGAGAGCGCCTTGGTGCCGCCGTTTGCTTCGGCCGGGAAGAACTTCAGGTGGTCGTAGCCCGCTTCCAGCGCCTGCATCACTTCAGACGGCGTAGCCACGCCCGGGATCAGCGGCGCTGTGCTGCTGGCCGCGTGGGCCAGCAGGGCCGGAGTCATCCCCGGGGAGATGACGAAGCGGGCACCGGCGGCAACGGCAGCGTCAAACTGCGCGCAGTTGAGCACGGTACCGGCACCGACCATGGCATCCGGCATCGCCTTGGCGATGAGGGCGATGGCGTCGAGGGCTACCGGAGTGCGCAGGGTGATTTCGAAGACGGAGATGCCGCCGTCGAGCAGCGCCTTGGCCATCGGCAGGGCCTGATCCAGCTCGTTGATAACCATCACGGGCACCAGCGGAGAGGCGGCAAACACTTCGGCAGGGGTCACTTTCCAGTTCTGCATAGCTCTTCCTTAGTCAGCTCTTAATCAAAAATGGTGGCGCCACACTCGGCGCTCGATACTGCGCGACGCATCACGCTAAACAGTTCACGACCCCACCCCTCTTGTTCCAGAGTGAGGTCAATCTCGGCCTGGGTGCGGCCACTCAAATCGGTCAGGCAGTCGAGGCGACCGCTCACTGCATCCACTCGCAGCAGATCGCCATCTTGCAACAGGCCGATGGCCCCGCCGTGCAGCGCTTCTGGTGTAATGTGAATGGCAGCCGGGATCTTGCCGGAGGCACCGGAGAGACGGCCATCGGTGACCAACGCCACCTTGTGACCCGCCTTCTGCAGGTTGCCGAGCACTGGCATCAGCTTGTGCAGCTCCGGCATGCCGTTGGCGGCCGGGCCATTGTGGCGCACCACGATAACGGCGTCCTGATTGAGCTCGCCTGCCTGGTAGGCGGCTTCCACCGCATGCTGGGAGGAGAAGACCAGCGCCGGGGCTTCAATCACCCGATATTCGGGGGCGACGGCGGAGACCTTTACCACGGCGCGGCCCAGATTGCCCGCCAGCAGCTTGGTGCCACCGGTGGCCTGGAACACGCAGCCAGAGAGAGAGAGCACGCTGGCGTCGCTGCTTTCGCCAACCGGCTGCCACTGCAACTTGCCATCGACCAGCGCCGGGCGGCTGAGGTAATCCTGCATCTCGCCAAATACCGGGGTGGCATCCATGTGGATCAGCCCATCTTCGGCCAGACGGCGCATCATCCCGGGCACACCGCCCGCCTGCTCGAAGGCGTTGACGTCGGCCGGGCCGTTCGGGTACATGCGCACCAGCAGCGGCACCACGTCGGAGAGATCGCTGATGTCATCCCAGGTCAGTACCAGACCGGCCGCGCGGGCCAGCGCCACCATGTGGATGCTGTGGTTGGTGCTGCCGCCGGAGGCGAGCAGGGCCACCAGACCGTTGACCAGCGAGCGCTCGTCCAGCACTGTGCTGAGCGGGCGATAAGCCGGAGATCCCGGGATCATGGCGCTGATGCGGCGGGCAGCCTCATCGGTGAGGGCGCGGCGCAGTTCGCTATGGGGATGCACAAAGGCGGAGCCCGGCAGCATCAGGCCCATGGCCTCGAATACCAGCTGGTTGGTGTTGGCGGTGCCGTAGAAGGTGCAGGTACCCGCCGCATGGTAGGCGCCGCACTCCATCTCCAGCAGGGCATCGCGACCCACTTCACCGGCCGCGTACTGCTGACGCACCTTCACCTTCTCATCGTTGCTGATGCCGCTTGCCATCGGGCCAGCCGGTACAAATGCGGTGGGCAGGTGGGCGTGGGAGAGGGCCCCCATGATCTGGCCCGGTGCAATCTTGTCGCAGATGCCGAGCAGCAGGGTGGCGTCGAAGGTGTTGTGAGAGAGCGACAGCGCGGTCGCCTGGGCGATCAGGTCGCGGGAGAAGAGGGACATGTCCATCCCCGGCTGACCCTGGGTCACCCCATCGCACATGGCGGGCACGCCACCGGCGACCTGAGCGCTGTGGCCCAGCTCGGCCAGCGCGGCCTTGATCTGGTCCGGATAGCCCTGATAGGGCTGATGGGCACTCAGCATGTCGTTGTAAGCGGTGACGATGCCGACGTTGGCACGGGTCATGTCGAGAATGCGACCCTTCTCGTCACTGCTGCAGGCCGCCACGGCGTGAGCCAGGTTGCCACAGGCCAGCGCGGCGCGGGTCTTGCCCTGCTCGGCCTGACGCTGGATACGGGCCAGAAAAGCCTGACGACGGGCGGCACTGCGCTCGCGGATGCGGGCAGTGACGTCGGAAATTACCTGATGAATCATTGGGCTTGCTCCAATGCAGTGACGGCGCGATCAACCACCTGTTCGAAGGTGCCGTCGATATCAATGTGGAATACACCGGCTTCGCCCTCGGGGCGCTCCAGGGTATCGAACTGACTTTGTACCATGGTTTCCCGCATGAAATGGCCTTTGCGGGCGCGCATCCGCTCGAGGATCAGCGGCTGGCTGCCATCGAGGAAGATAAAGCTGACCGACTGGTTACCTTCGCGGATCTGGTCGCGGTACTGCTTTTTGAGGGCGGAACAGACAATGATGCCGGTCTCGTTCTTCTGTTCGAGACTGTAAGCGGCATCGCGGATCCGCTCCAGCCAGGGGGCACGATCCTCATCGTTGAGGGGGTTGCCGCCAGCCATCTTCTGGATGTTGGCCTTGGGGTGCAGATCATCGCCATCAATGAACTTGGCATTTAGCGCCTCGGCTACTTTCAGGCCAACGCTTGATTTGCCGCTGCCACATACACCCATCACGATAATGCACTTACCCGCCATAATTTGACCTCTGTCCCACTTTTCAAAAAACCAGCTGTTGATGGGTTCTAATCTACCACGTTACCGGTAACATGTTACCGGTAACGCCTGAAAATGTGAAGTCGGCCACAGACTGAAACTAACACTCGCCGGCCCCGTGTCTGATGCTGCAGACTAGCCATATATACAAATAAATCATAATGTTATGGCTAGTAATGAGTCCTGCGGCATTGCCACTGAACAACTAACAAGGAACAGAGAACAATGTCGGATATCTCTTTGATCATGACGGCCGCCGGCTCGATCGTGCTGCTGCTCTTTCTGGTAATGAAGGCCCGGCTCCACGCCGTGGTCGCCCTGATCCTGGTCTCCATGGTGGCGGGTCTCGCAGCAGGCATGAACCCGGCAGATATTGCCGCCACCATCCAGAAAGGGATGGGCGGCACCCTCGGCTTCGTCGCCGTGGTGGTGGCGCTGGGCGCCATGTTCGGCAAGGTGATGGAAGTGACCGGCGCCCTCGACCGGGTGGCGCACACCCTGCTCGGCAAGTTCGGCGTCCAGCGCGCCAACTGGGCCATGGCGCTGACCGGCTTTGTCTGCGCTCTGCCGCTGTTCTTCGACGTGGCCGTGGTGTTGCTGATTGGCGTCGCCTTCGCCATCGTCCGTCGTGGCGGCGGCAGCGTGGTGAAGATCGGTATCGCCCTGCTGGCGGGTATCGCCACCTGTCAGGCGTTCCTGATCCCGGCGCCGGGCCCGATCCTGGTGGCGTCCCAGCTGGGTGCCGATTTTGGCTACATGATCCTGTTCGGCCTGATCGCCGCCGTACCGGCGCTGATCCTGGCAGGCCCGCTGTTCGGTGACTTCATCAGCAAGATCGTCGATGTGCCGCTGCCTGCCGATGCCCAGAACAGCGTCCACGATGGCAGCAAATCCCTGCCCTCCTTCGGGCTGGCGATGGGTCTGATCGGTCTGCCGCTGCTGCTGATCGGCCTCAAGACTATCGTGGGTCGCTTCGTCGAGACCGGCTCCACCCTGCACAACTGGCTGGAGTTCATCGGCCACCCCTTCACCGCCATCATGGTCGCCTGTCTGGCCGCCTTCTACCTGCTGGGCATTCGCCGCGGCATGTCCCGTGACGAGGTGATGAGCGTCTGCAACAGCGCCATCCAGCCAGCCGGTGTCATCATCCTGGTGACCGGTGCCGGTGGCGTGTTCAAGCAGGTACTGGTGGATTCTGGTGTGGGCGCCGCCCTTGGCAACATGCTGGCCGACTCAGGTCTGCCCATAGTCGCGCTGGCCTTCATTCTGGCCGCCGCGGTGCGGGTGATTCAGGGCTCTGCCACCGTCGCCATGCTGACCGCCTGCGGTCTGGTGCTGCCGATGCTGGAACCCCTCGGCTTGAACGGTGCCCAGCTGGCTGCGATCACCATCGCCATCGGCGGCGGTTCCATCGTGCTCTCCCACGTCAACGACTCCGGTTTCTGGCTGGCCAACCGCTACCTTGGCCTCACCGAAAAGCAGACCCTGCAGACCTGGACCGTGATGGAAACCATCATCGGCACCACCGGCGGCGTGATGGCGATGATCATCTACAGCTTCCTCTGATAAGGGCAAAAGCTGACAAAAAGGCCTCACTTGTGAGGCCTTTTTCATCTTTCTGACGATTCTTGCTTTGGCCCAGAGGGTGAGATTGCTAGAATCGCCTATTCATCGCTCCGAGCGGAACGCTTAATCCCGTGATTTCAGGTTTATCTATGCATTCATCGGCCCATTATCGACAACTGCTGGCACGGCTGCCCCAGATCGCCGTGGTGGCGGATCAGTTTGAGGTGCTCTACAGCGCCGAGGATTTCAAACGCCGCATTCTTGCGCTGATCGCCAGTGCCACCCGACGCATCTATCTGGTCGCGCTCTATCTGCAGGATGACGAAGCTGGCCGGGAGATCCTCTCCGCCCTCTACGCCGCCAAGCAGCGCAACCCGGCCCTCGACATCAAGCTGTGCGTCGACTTCCACCGTGCCCAGCGCGGCCTGATCGGCAAGGGTAAGCAGGGTGGCAACCATCTGATGTATCAGGAGATGGCCGCCAGCCACCAGCACCAGATCGAAATTTACGGCGTGCCGGTCAAAGGACGCGAGCTGCTCGGGGTACTCCACCTCAAGGGCTTCATCTTCGATGATGTGGTGCTCTACTCCGGCGCCAGCCTCAACGACATCTACCTGCACCAGCAGGAGCGCTACCGCTTCGACCGCTATCACCAGATCACCAGCCCGGAGCTGGCCCGCAGCATGGTCAACTATGTGGACGACCTGTTCGTGAAGAGCGACGCGGTGCAGCGGCTGGATCACCATGATATTCCCAGTGCCAAGCAGCTGAAGGGGCCGATCCGCCGCTTCAAGCAGAGCCTGCGCCAAAGCCAGTATCGTTTCAGTGCCATGCCGGTCAACACCCAGGAAGTGGCCGTCACCCCCATGGTGGGTCTGGGCAAGCGCAACAACCAGCTCAACCTGATGATCCGCAATCTGGTGCGCTCCACCGAGCGGGAAATCTTCATCTGCACCCCTTACTTCAACCCCCCCAAGGAGTTGAGCAAGGATATCGAAGATCTGCTGCAGCGCGGCTGCAAGGTGACGATCGTGGTAGGCGACAAGACCGCCAACGACTTCTTCATCCCGCCGGAGGAAAAATTCTCCACCATCGGCGGTCTACCCTATCTCTACGAGACCAACCTGCGCAAGTTTGCCGAGCACAACCAGCGTCACATCGACGACGGTCGCCTCAACCTGATGCTCTGGTGTTGCGAGCGCAACTCCTACCATCTCAAGGGGATCTTCGTGGACGACGAGTGGGCCCTGCTCACCGGCAACAACCTCAATCCCCGCGCCTGGACGCTGGATCTGGAAAACGGCCTGCTGGTGCACGATCGCCGCCACCTGCTGCGTCCCCAGTTCAACGCGGAGCGAGAGAACATCCTGGCCAACACCAAGCGGATCAGCCACTTCGATCAGGTGGAACAGATTCAGGACTACCCGGAACAGGTGCGCAAGCTGCTGGGACGGATCCACAGAGTGAAGGCGCATTTGCTGCTAAAACGCATCATCTGATTTCCAATAACCCATTGTTGTACAAGAGGGATCTATGCCATTAATCATCTCAACCCAAGATGTAGATACATGGAAAAAACGGATTCAAAAAAATGGGCTTAGAGGCTCAACATACTTTTGTCAGCAAAGTGGAAAAGTTTGGGTATCAGCATCTGCGGATCATAAGCAGATATGTCAGCAAGTCCTTGGCGTTGATTCTGGTACTAGCTCGCTAGAGAGCTATCTTCGCTGGGATGATGTAAGTGCGGTGAATCTAGTCGAGTTACTGTACCAAATTGAAAAGGCATAGTTACTCCAAAGACTACGTTTTGACTTAACGCATACGATACTTCACCTCTACCGTTGGCACCCGCACAAAGGCCTCCCGTTTTCGGCAGGCCTTTGTTATATCCGCCGTTTCCCCCGCAGCGGCGGCCCTGCCAGCAGCAACTCGGCTTGCATCGGGCCAGCAACAACCCCTATCATCTGGACATATTTACAGTGTTTTTGGGCATCTAATTGATGAAATTGGATAAAATCTCCCTCGACAGCCTCAAGGGCGTCGGCAGCAAGATGCAGGAAAAACTCGAGCGACTGGGGCTGGCCACGGTGCAGGATCTGCTGTTCCACCTCCCCCTGCGCTACGAGGATCGCACCCAGGTGTGGCCCATCGGCGATCTGCCGCCCGGGCTGCATGGCGCCGTCGAGGGTGAAATCCAGGACACTCAGCTGGTGATGGGGCGCCGCCGCATGCTGGTCTGTCGCATCAGCGATGGCACCGGCACCCTCACCCTGCGCTTCTTCAACTTCACCGCCGCCCAGAAGAACAGTCTGGCGGCGGGTCGGCTGATCCGCTGCTTTGGCGAGGTTCGCCCCGGCAAATACGGGCTGGAGATGGCCCACCCCGAGTACAAGCTGCTCGGCGAGGAGCAAGCGGGCCAGACCGAAGAGGCGCTCACCCCCGTCTATCCGACCACCGAAGGGCTGCGCCAGCTCACCCTGCGCAACCTCACCGTTCAGGCGCTGGCCCAGCTCGACCTCTATGGGGTCGAAGAGCTGCTGCCCGCCGGACTCTATCCCCACCAGATTGAACTGGCCGCCGCCCTGCGCCTGCTGCACCGTCCGCCCCCCTCGGTGGCGCTGCCGCTGCTGGAAAGCGGTCAGCACCCGGCCCAGCAACGGCTGGTGCTGGAAGAGCTGCTGGCTCACAACCTCTCGGTATTGAAAGTGCGCGCTCAGGCACAAACCCAGCTGGCCCGCGCCCTCAAACCGGCGCCCGCGCTGGTTGAACAGCTACTCGGCGCCCTGCCATTCAAGCCAACCGGCGCCCAGAGCCGGGTGGTGGCAGAGATAGGTAAGGATCTGCAACAGAGCCACCCCATGATGCGGCTGGTGCAGGGGGATGTGGGCTCCGGCAAAACCCTGGTCGCGGCGCTGGCCGCCCTGCAAGCCATCGGCAACGGCTGTCAGGTGGGGCTGATGGCGCCGACCGAGCTACTGGCCGAACAACACGCCATCAACTTCGCCAAGTGGCTGGAGCCGCTCGGCATCGGAGTCGGCTGGCTGGCTGGCAAGCAGAAAGGCAAGGCGCGGGAGGAGGCGTTGGCGGCCATCGCCGACGGCAGCGTCAAGATGGTGGTGGGCACCCACGCCATCTTTCAGGAGCAGGTGGTGTTCCAGCGTCTGGCGCTGGTCATCATCGACGAACAGCACAGATTCGGGGTGCATCAGCGCCTCGCCCTGCGTGAGAAAGGGGAGCGGGAAGGGGTGCATCCCCATCAGCTGATCATGACCGCCACCCCCATCCCCCGCACCCTGGCGATGACCGCTTATGCCGATCTCGATACCTCGGTGATCGACGAGCTGCCGCCGGGCCGTACCCCCATCACCACGGTGGCGCTGCCCGACAGCCGTCGCGGCGATGTGATCGAGCGGGTCAAGCTCGCCTGCACCGAGGGCAAGCAGGCCTACTGGGTCTGCACCCTGATCGAGGAGTCGGAGGTGCTGGAGTGTCAGGCCGCCGAGGATACCGCCATCGAGCTGCAAGCCCAGCTCCCCGGCCTGCATATCGGGCTGGTGCACGGCCGGATGCGGCCGGTGGAGAAACAGCGGGTGATGGAGGAGTTCAAGGCGGGCATACTGCAACTGCTGGTCGCCACCACCGTCATCGAGGTGGGGGTGGATGTGCCCAACGCCAGCCTGATGATCATCGAAAACCCGGAACGACTGGGGCTGGCGCAGCTGCACCAGCTGCGCGGCCGGGTTGGCCGGGGATCGGTGGCCTCCCACTGCGTGCTGCTCTATCATGCCCCCTTGTCCAAGACGGCCCAGAGCCGACTCGGGGTGCTGCGGGAGACCAATGATGGCTTCCTGATCGCCCAGCGCGATCTGGAACTGCGTGGCCCGGGGGAACTGCTCGGCACCCGCCAGACCGGCCTCGCCGACCTCAAGATCGCCGATCTGGTACGGGATCAGCCGCTGATTCCGCAGGTACAAAAAATGGCGCGCTTCCTGATGGATAGGCACCCGAACCATGTCGAACCCTTGATACGGCGCTGGCTCGGTCTGCGGGACCACTACTCAAACGCCTGACAACAAACCCCAAAACAGGAGGAAAGCATCCATGAATTCCTGGCTACGCGGCCTGCTCTACACCTTCGCCTTCCTGCTGCTGTTGGTCTGGGTTGCCCTCGGCCTGTTCGACGCCGAGCGGGCCAAAGGACCCATCGCCAGCTGGATCAGCCAGCAGACCGGCGTGCCGGTCACCATAGGGCGGCTGGTGTTCAACCCGCTTCATCCCTACACCCTGCTGGCGGAGCAGGTGCGCTACGGCGATGCGGTCTCCCTCGACAAGCTCTATCTGGAGATCGAGAGCATCGACTGGCTGAGCCGCGACGTGCGCATCGCCCATCTCGATCTCATTCGCCCCGCCATCAAGCTGCCGCTGCCCAACCAGTTGCCAAGCCTGCCTGTGCGCTCCCTCACCATCAGCGACAGTACCATCGACAGACTCAGTCTGGAGAGCAGCGAGCTGACCCTGCGCGGCCTCAATGCCACCCTGAGCGACTGGGAGCTGATCGACCCGAAACGGCAGCCACAGGCCAACCTGAGCCTCAATATCGGCCAGCTGGAGACCCCGCAATTCACCTTCGCCCGCCTCAATCTGCAAGGACGGCTGGAGGGGGAAGTGCTGCGCACCGACAAGCTGGTGACCAACCTGTTCGACGGCCTGCTGGAGACCGGCATGGTGCTGGACTGGCCCGCCCGCACCCTGCAACTGCACGACCTCAAGGCGCGCGGCATGCGGGTGGAGCTGGGGGATCTGACGCAGCAAGGCTTCCCGCAGCGCTTCCCGTTACAAAGCGTGTCGTTGGATCGCGGCCAGCTGGACGGCGTCAGCCTCAACGACATCAATCAGGAGCTCTCCTTCAACAACTTCAGCGGCCAGCTTACCGCCTTCAACTGGCAGGCGGGCAGCCAGCCCACCGGCTATCTGACCGGCACCCTGGGGGACATGGGGCGCGGCCTGTTCCAGCTGGAGGAGATCAAGGGCAAGCTCGCCTTCTCCCCCCAGCAGGTCGATGCCGAACTGCAGGGCAAGGCCTACGAGGGGACATTCAATGTCGAGCTCTCCCTCGATAGCCAACAGCAGAAACTGACTTTGAAAGACGTGGCGCTGAGCGGCATGGATATCAGCCTGCCGCAGGGGTGGTGGCAGGATTGGCAGAGCTGGCGCCCGCAGCAGGTGGATATCCGCAAGCTGGCGTTCGACAAGCTCAAGGTGCTCTCCTTCGACGATACCCTGCCCCTGTCGCTGACCGGCTGGCAACTCTATCTGAGCGATCTCGCCCTGCGCGGCAACCAGCCCGGCCCATTGCTCGGCCGTGCCCGCATCGAGAGCAAGTGGTTCGAGCTGGTGTGGGATGGCCTCAGCGCCCGCAACGGCGAGCTGGATGGGGAGCTGACCCCCAGCTCGTGGCAGCTGGGCAAACTCACCAGCTCGCTACCGGATGAGGGCACCTTCAGCCTGAGTGGCCAGTGGGGCCGCGAGCCGGGCCAGAGCAGCCGCCTGCAACTGCAGGCGACCAAGCTGGATCTGCAGCAGTGGGGCAAGATATTCCGCCCCCTGTCTCAATCTCCCGCCTCCTTCGCCGGCAAGGCGGACGTGAGCGCCGATCTGCAAGCCGAACACGGTAAGGCAGCGGGCGAGTGGCGCCAGACCCTGCAGGGCAACTTTGCCCTCGATGCCGACGAGCCATTCTGGGACAAGGTGAAGATAGACCCGCTGCTGGATGAGTGGTTCAAGGGGGCGACCCCGCCCGTCCTGACGCCGGATCAGCTGTGGCAAGGGATGCAGGGGGGGGATACCCCCTTCTACCGCATCAAGTTGCAGGGCAAGATCGACAAGGGACAACTGCAGATCGAGCAGGCAGGCGCCTCCACCATCACCCATCTGCTGGCGCTGCAAGGGGGGATCGATCTGGTCAACGAGCAGTGGCAGCTCGATCTGGGAGTGCTCAACGGCAACCGCTGTGCCGAGCTGCTCGGCCAGTGGCGCGGCCCGCTGACTGCGCCCACGCTGGCATGGAGCTTTCCGCAAAAGCAGGACGCCTGCGGCTGGGAGGTTGGAGTGCGCTATCCGCCGCAAGGCAACAGTGCCCCGCTCTGGCGACCTGCGCCTCCTGCGCCTAAGGCCCAAACCCAAGCCCAAACCGGGCAGGCAACCGACAGCCAGCAAGGGTAAAAACAGACAAGGCCTCATGATGAGGCCTTGTTGTTTGATGGGGAAACGGGGCGGTTACTGACCCGGACGGCGGGGCGGCTGCACCACGTAGTGGCCGCAGAACTCCGCCGCCAGTTTGCTGCCGCTGAACAGCTGGATCTTGAGGCTGAAGGTGGCAGGCTCGCCCCGTTTGAGCGGCTGCAGTACCGCGGGCATCCCCTCGCGGGCCACCCGCGCCTCCGGCTCTTCATCAACCGGGCCATGATATTTGATGGTGCTCTCGGCCAGCATCGGCTCGCCCACCAGCCCCTCTTCTTTAAGTTGTAGCCAGATCAGCCCCCAACCCGCCAGCACGCACTGGCTGTAGACACTGCCGGCAAACATGCTGCCGTGCACGTTGAAGTTGGCCGCCAGATTGGCCTTGAGGTGGAAGGTCTGGCCGTCGTAGTGGCTGATATGCATCCCCATCTTCTCGCTGATGGGCACCCCGCGCGACCAGCGGGTGGTGAGATCCTGACACCACTCCGGGCGGTATTGAATGGTCTGCAACGGGCTCAGGGATTTGATCATCTGGCGATGGGGAATCCGACCAAAGGAGACGGGGCCGCCCCCCACTTCGAGAAAACCGCACTTGCGATAGAACTCCACCGCCTCCTGACGGGCGTTCATCACCAGCCGTTTCACCTTCTCGCTACGGGCCAGCTGCTCGAGATCCTCCACCATCTGGGCCCCCAGCCCCTGGCCGCGATATTCAGGACGCATCGCCATAAAGCGGATCTGCGCCTCGTCGCCGCCGATAAAGAGGCGGCCTACCGCGATGGGGGTGCCGTCGGGTGCCAGCATCAGCCGGTGAATGGCTACCGTGTCGTACTCGTCCCGCTCGGAACCGACTGGCAGATTGAAGGGCTTACGCAGAAGTTCCCAGCGTAACTGGTAGTAGGCATCCAACTCGGCCGCTGTCTGTGGGGTGACTACCCGATACATAGTTTCATCCTTGAGTTTGCGCCGACTGGCAGATTGAAGAGCTTACGTAGAAGTTCCCAGCGCAGCCTGCAGTAAGTACCCAGCTCGGCTGCACTCTGAGGGGTAACTACCCTGTACATAAAACGATCCTTGAGTTTGCACCGACCGGCAGATTGAAGGGCTTTCGCAGAAGTTCCCCGCGCAGCCTGCAGTAAGTACCCGGCTCGGCTGCCGTTTGAGGGGTGACTACCCGGTACATAGTTTCATCCTTGAGTTACACTGGCCGGAAACCATCTTGCCGTGCAAATTCATGGACTTCAATCTGCAAGCGTACCAAGCCGATCACTTGTTGCACCTGAGCGTCAAACCCCAGCGCCGCCTCACGGTACAGGAAAATAGCCACCATCGCTGGCTGGAGATAGACGGCGTGGTGCAATCCGCCATGTCGCTCGCCGACCCGGCCGCCCTCTGTCTGCCCCATCAGCGGGTCATCGCCTGCCTGCTGCCGGAGCAGGCCACCCGGCTCCTCGAACTGGGACTGGGGGGCGGCGATCTCACCCGCCACCTACACCAGCGCTGGCCCGATGCCCACCACGAGTGCGTCGACCTCGACGAAGAGGTGCTGACCGTTTATCAGCAGTTTTTCCAGCATCAGGTGCGCGATGGGCGCGCCGCTCCCGTACTCCATCAGGCCGATGCCTTGGCCTTTCTCGAACAGAGCGAGCAGCAGTACGACCTCATCCTGCTCGATCTGTTCAGTCAGGATGGCAACCCGCTGCTGCTGTTTCAGGAGCGGCTCTACCGGGCGCTGGCTCCCCGCCTCTGCGGCACCCTGGTCATCAACCTGCTGCCGCGCACCGAGCTTGAGCTAACCCATGCCCTGACACTCATAGAACAGTGGATTGGTCCCGCCATCCCCTATCCGGTCGCGGGGCTTATCAACGTGATCGTCCACGTCACGCCACGGGGCGAAGAACCCTCAGACCTGTAGCCAGAAGGTAACCGGGCCGTCGTTGACCAGCGCCACCTTCATGTCGGCGGCAAAACGGCCGGTTTCGGTCGGGATGCCGCTGGCAGCGGCCTTGGCCACGAAGTAGTCATAGAGCCGCTCGGCTTCGCTCGGGTGAGCGCCGCAGGAGAAACTCGGGCGCATCCCGCTCTTGGTATCGGCCGCCAGGGTAAACTGGGAGACCACCAGCAGGCTGCCGCCGATCTGGCTGACATTGAGGTTCATCTTGCCATTCTCGTCACTGAAGACCCGGTAGCCGCTCACCTTGTGCAGCAGCTTGTCGGCCTTGGCCTCATCATCCCCTTGCTCTACTCCAAGCAGCACCAGCAGACCCTGACCGATGGCACCGGTCACTTCACCCTCGACGGTCACGCTGGCCTCGCTGACCCGCTGAATCAATGCAATCACATCCCTCTCCTCTGAAAACAGAACGACCGCCCCCTCACAGGGGCGGTCGTCGATGCTACCAATAAACCGGTGGCCAAGGCGATGGCTTAGCCCGGCTCTTCGCTGGCCGGTTTCTCGTATTCGCCGAGGCAGGCGGTCGCTTCTGCGCCGAACAACACCACCAGCCAGCTGAGATAGACCCAGACAAACAGGATCGGGATGGTGGCCAGCGCGCCATAGATGGCCTGATAGGAGGGGAAGTTGGTGATGTAGATAGCAAAGCCGCGCTTGGCCAGCTCAAACAGGGTGGCTGCCAGCAACGCGCCGATAAAGGCGTGGATCAGCCGCACCTTGCAGTTGGGCACCACGGTATAGACCAGCAGGAAGGTGAGCACCGAGAAGAGGAATGGCAAACCCCGCAGCAGCAGATAACCGATGCCGAACAGGCTCTCGGCGCCAAACAGCCGCAGGGAGAAGATGTAGGAGGAGATGGCGATGCTGGCCCCGATGAGCACAGGCCCCAGGGTCAGGATCATCCAGTACATGGCGAACGCCTGCGCCAGCGGGCGGCTCTGGGTCGAGCGCCAGATGTAGTTGAGGTTCTTGTCGATGGCGGAGATCAGCATCAAGGCCACCACCACCAGCGCCCCTATCCCCACCGCAGTGGTGTTAGTGGCGTTGGCGACGAAGCCGTCGATGTACTCCTTGAGCATGTCCCCGGCAGTCGGTACGAAGTTGTGGTAGACGAACTGCTCCATCGCCTGCTTGAGGCTCTGGAACACCGGAAAGGCGGACATCATGCCAAACACCACGGCGATCATCGGCACCAGTGAAAGCAGGGTGACATAGGCCAGATAACCGGCGGTGACCGTCAATCTGTCCTGTTGGAAACGGCCCCAGACAAACTGGGCGAAGTGGCGACCATCATGGCGCACAAAGGAGAGGGCGTGGGCCAAACGGCCGCTGATTTGCTGCTGCATCTTGATTCTCGTAAGCGTCGTCATGCAGACATTGTGTCAGAGTGGCGCGCTGTTTGGCCACCTTTGAACCCGGATTGCCGCCATATCCGCCCATTTGCTGTACAGGCTGCGCCTTGGTCTGTCACGGGATGCCACAACAAAAACGGCCCCGATAAAGGGGCCGTTCGCAACGCCGGATTACAGCATGTAGTCCGCGGGCAGCTCGGTACGAGCAACGCCGGAGGCCACCGCCGCCAGCGCTACGGCGCGGGCGACCCGCGGCAGCAGGCGAGCATCCATCGGCTTGGGAATGACGTAATCCTTGCCGAAGGTGAGCGCGCTCACCCCGGCGGCGGTCAGCACCTCGACCGGCACCGGCTCCTTCACCAAACCTCGGATCGCCTCGACCGCGGCGATCTTCATGGCATCGTTGATGCGGCTGGCGCGGGCATCGAGGGCGCCGCGGAAGATGAAGGGGAAGCAGAGCACGTTGTTGATCTGGTTCGGGTAGTCGGAGCGACCGGTCCCCATGATGAGGTCACTGCGTACGGCGTGGGCCAGCGCCGGTTTGATCTCCGGGTCCGGGTTGGAGCAGGCGAAGATCACCGGGTTCGGCGCCATCAGGGCGACCGCTTCGGCGGGCAGCACGTCCGGGCCGGAGACACCGACAAACACATCTGCCCCGTCAATGACATCCATCAGGGTGCGCAACGGAGTCTCGTTGGCGAAACGCTGCTTGTACTTGTTGAGATCGCTGCGGCCGGTGTGAATCACCCCCTGACGATCCAGCATGAAGATGTTGTGCGCTCTGGCGCCGCACTTGATCAGCAGATCCATGCAGGCGGTCGCGGCAGCCCCCGCCCCCATGCAGACGATGCGGCTGTCACTGATGAGCTTGCCCTGCACTTCCAGTGCGTTGAGCAGACCGGCGGCAGTGACGATGGCAGTGCCGTGCTGGTCATCGTGGAACACCGGAATGTCGCAGCGGGCGATCAGCGCCTCTTCAATCTCGAAGCACTCCGGCGCCTTGATATCTTCCAGATTGATGCCGCCGAAGGTATCGGCGATGGCCGCTACCGTGTCGATGAACTGCTGGCTGGTCTCGTGCTTCACCTCGATGTCGATGGCGTCGATACCGGCGAAGCGCTTGAACAACAAGGCTTTGCCTTCCATCACCGGCTTGGAGGCCAGCGGGCCCAGATTGCCCAGACCCAGAATGGCGGTGCCGTTGGAGATGACGGCCACCAGATTGCCCTTGCCGGTATAGCGGTAGGCATCGGCCGGATTGGCGGCGATCTCGCGCACCGGCTCGGCGACACCTGGGCTATAGGCCAGCGCCAGATCGTGGGCGGTCTCGGCCGGTTTGGTCAGAGCGATGGCAATTTTGCCGGGTACCGGCTGGGCGTGATAATCGAGAGCTTGTTGACGCAGATCGGACATGGGGGACCCCGATGTGGTTGGTGCAAATGAGGTGCCGACAGGGGGCACGCTGAAGGGCGGGGATCATAAAAGAAAGCAGTGGGCATGCCCAGCAGATCATGCTGCCGCCAGCCAGATCAGACCAGTTATTTCAGTAACTTACCCCATCCACACCTACCACTTTAGTTATAGATGCTGCTATGTGAGGCAAAAAGTTGGACAAAAAATGGAGCAAAAAAGGCGGCAAGTTGGCCTTGCCACCCTTTTCTGTCAGTGCTGTAGACCTGACTCAGTTGCCCAGATAGACCGGCAACAGATTCGCCATCGACAGGAAGTGGAACAGCGCAGTCGCCAATCCGAACAGGATCAGCAGCCAGGCCATCAGCTTGCCGCCGGGGGTGACGAAGTGGGGTGTCACTTCACCCCGCTCGGCCCGTGCCCGGGTACGCAGCACCAGCAGCGCCGGGATGATGCAGGTCCAGATGGTCGCGGCGGCACCGGCATAGCCGATGGCCAGCAGGAAACCGAACGGGAAGAGCAGCGAAAGCAGCAGCGGCGGCAGGAAGGTAACCGCCCAGGTCTTGCTGCGACCGGTGCGGCTGTTGTCGAACTTGAACAGATCCGCCAGATAGTCGAACACCCCGAGCCCCACCCCGATAAAGGAGGAGAGAATGGCCGCCATGGAGAAGCCGTTGATGGCGCTGGCCACCTTCTCCGATTCAATCACCCCGGAGAGCGCGGAGAGCAGCACGCTCACGTCACCCCCTTGGGCAATCACGGGGGCAAAATCCTGACGGGGCAGGTTGCCGAAGATCCCCAGCAGCCAGAGCACGTAGAGCGCCAGCGCGATCAGGGTTCCCCCCAAAATGGCCCATCGGGCCTGCTGCTCGTTCTGGTAGTAGGCGCGCAGAGAGGCGACCGAGTGGTGATAGCCAAACGAGGTGAGCGCCACCGGCAGCATCGCCATGGCATAGGGGGCGTAACCGCTCTCACTGCCTGCCAGATCGAGCAGGGTCGGCAGCTTGATATTACCGAGCAACCCGGCCACACCCAGGGCGAAGCTGAGGATCATGAAGGCGATCAGCACCACAGAGATGCGGTCAACGGCGCGGGTCGAGTGCCACACCACCAGCGAGAAGATCGCCACGAACAGCACCGAGGCGAGCTTGCTGTCGATCCCCAGAATACCCTGCAAGATGGCGCCAGAGGAGGTGATGTAGGCGTAAATCAGAATGCCGCCAACAAAGTAGACCGAGAGGTTGTTGAGCAGATTGAGCTTCTCCCCCAGCAGCTCGCGGGTCACGGTATTGAAGGAAACCCGCATATCGTAGTGCTGGAACGACTCCAGCAGCATCCAGCCAGACAGCGTCATCATCACCATGGTGACGGTCAGCGCCAGTATCGACCAGAGGGTCCAGGCGCCAGCCCCCGAACTCGGCAAACCGAGCATGCCGGCTCCCACGCAGACGCTGGCGATGATGCAGGCGCCCCCCAGAATTGACGGTTTTTTCTTCATAATTCCTTCTTTATTAATTAGTTACACACCTGAATTGCATAAATACCGGGGCATGATGCCAGTCTTTGCCGAAAGACGCACTTCTATATCGGGCTGCAAGGCAGCAGGAGCGAGTCTTCCACACAGCAATGGCAGCCTCAAAGAGCCATAAAAGAAGGGGCCGAACAGGCGTTTCAGCCCCGGCTCCTGTCTGACATGGATGAGGTTCGGCGATAGGACGAGGGCGCAGCCCGCCCTCAATCCATCACGGGAATGCCGGCTTTCGCCTCCGCCTGTCTGGCGATGGCTTCGGTCATCCCTTGAAAAATGAAGAGGTGGAACGGCAGCATGGCCAGCCAGTAAGCCAGCCCCCAGGCCCCTTGCGGATGCCAGTGGGCCGTCACCTTGAGCCGGGTCAGACCCGACTCCTCCGGCACAATAATGAACTCCAGCCGACCCACGCCGGGGGCCTTCATGTTGAACAGCAGATCGAGCCTGCGCCCCTCATCCACCCCGAGGATCTGCCAGGAGTCGAGCATGTCCCCTTTGACGAACTGATCCGGGTTGCTGCGGCCACGGGTACGGGCCGGACCGCCGATCAGGTGATCCATCCACTCGCGCACCACCCACAGCTCATTCATGTAGAAGTAACGCTGCTCACCCCCCAGTTGCTGCAGCACCTCCCACACCACCTTGGGCGAGGCGAGACAGATGGCATCGCCACTGGCGGTACGGTCGTAGAACCCATACTCGGGATGGCGCCAGCGCAGACCGAGCGGCGTCTGCTGGCCTTGTTGTTCGGCACCGAGTCGTTGCTCCAGCGCCAGACTCTCCGCTAGCGCCTCATCAAAACTGAGCAGGGTCTGCGGCAGCAGGGCTCGCAGCGGGCCATCATCGGCCGGAATGTCGTGCTTGAGCCCCCCCACCAGCGCCTTGGCCACCGGCTGCGGCACCGAGGTGACGAACTGCAGCCACCAGGCGGAGAGGCGCGGGCTCAGAAACGGAATGGGAATGATGGGGCAGCGCTTGCCGATATGGGCGGCAAACTTCTGCAACTGCTGCTGATAGCTGAGCAGCTCCGGGCCGACTGCGTTGAAAATACGGCCATCCACCTCGTCGGCCTCCACCAGCCCGCCCAGATAGTGCAGCAGGTTGGACAGCGCAATCGGCGGCGTGCGCGAGCGCACCCATTTCGGCGTCACCATCAGCGGCAGGTTAAACACCAGATCCCGCATCACCTCGAACGCCGCTGAGCCGGGCCCGATGATGATGCCAGAGCGCAGCTCAACCGTCGGCACGCCGGAGTCACGAAACAGCTCGCCACAGTGGCGACGGGAGTTGAGATGACGGCTGTTGCACTGCTCGGGCTGGATCGCCCCCAGATAGATGATGCGACGCACCCCGGCGGCGCGGGCAGCGGCGGCAAAGTTCTTCACCCCCTGCTGCTCCAGCCGGTGAAAATCGGCCCCCGCCCCCATGGCATGCACCAGATAGAAGACGGTGTCGATGCCAGCCAATGCAGGCAGCAAGGTGATGGGCTTGAGGCTGTCAGCGAGGCGAAACTCCACCCCCTCCGGCAGGCGGCAAGGGCGTCGTGCCCCGGCAATCACCCTGTAACCCAGGGTTTGCAGGTGGGGCACCAGATAGGAACCTATATACCCTGCCGCCCCCATCACCAGACAGTTACGCATTCACGCGCTCCTCATGTTCGTTGCTTATCACCAACGCGCCATCACAGATGCCGCATGTCAGCCAGAGTACGCAGCGCAACACCCTTGAAGATGTTCAACGACAGCGCCACCATCCAGCCTCTTGCCATCCTGCCACGCCGTCACCTTGCGACATAGTACTAACCACTTCCGTGATTAGTTCGATTTGGTGTTAAGCCCTGCTCACCGACTGGTCGATAACTAACCAGATGTATAGCGCCGAGGGCGAATGTATGCGCATCGATCACTACGACCTCCAGGGGGAGGTGCAATACCGGCAACAACAGGCCCAGAGCCGCAAGGTGCGCAACCTCGGGCCCGTGCCCCCCACCACCAACCCGCCAGATAACCGCGCGCGGGCCACCTCATCTGACGAGCCGCGAACCAATCTCACCCTGATGCAGACTAGCGCCCTGACGCTGCAAGCCACCAACCGCGCGGCCACCAGCCAGCAAGCTGGCGCGATGCCAGCCCCGCCCCCGCCGACCGATGTCAAACAGGATGATAACGGCATGCCCGATGACGGACTGGATAACCGCCAGCGGCTGATCAAGCTGATGATCGAGGCAATGCTGGGCCACGAAATCGAGCTGCCCAAACCGATCAAACCCGCCGCAGAGGGGGGCGAAGGGGTAACGCAAGGAGCAGCCGCCGCTCAGGCAGCCGAGCCGGATCAACGGGTGGAGGTGACGGACACCCTGCTGCAACAGGAGCAGCTCAAGGTGGTGGCGTCAGCCAGCGTAGCGACTCAGGATGGCCAGACCCTGCAGCTGGATCTCGGCTTTGTGCTCGACTGGCGTCAGCTGGAGGTGAGCCAGCGGCGCACCACCCTCAATGCCCTCAAGGATCCGCTGGTGCTCACTCTGGATGGCAAGATCGCCGACTTGACCGAGGCGCGGGTCACTTTCGATATCGATCAGGATGGCAAAGAGGACAACCTGCCGGGCCTGCGTGAAGGGAGCGGCTTCGTGGCGCTGGATCGCAATGGCAACGGCACCATAGACGATGGCGGCGAGCTGTTTGGGGCCCGCTCCGGTAATGGCTTTGGCGAGCTGGCAACCCTGGATGAGGATGGCAACGGGGTACTGGACGAGGGGGACAGCCAGTTTTCAGCCCTGCAGTTCTGGCACCCGGAGCACGCCCCCATCGCGCTGGTCGAGCTGGGGATCGGCGCCATCCTGCTGCGCCCCCTCGACACCCCCTTCACCCATCTGGGGGAGAGCGGCAATCAGGGGGTGCTGCGCCAATCCGGCCTCTACCTCACCGAACAGGGCAAGGGGGGCTGGGTGCAGCAGATCGATCTGCGAGTTTGAGCATTGAAACGGAATCACCAGCCCGGTCGCTGACGAGATCTGCCAGCGACCGGTTCCTGCGCCATCAACTCAGCTCGGTGGGGTCGATATCCAGACTCCAGCGCACCTTTTTGGTCTCCGGCCAGCCCTCCAGCTCCTTCACCGCCCAATCCAGCAATTGAGCCAGCGGTGCCCGGTTCGGCCCCTGCACCAGTAACTGCATGCGGAACTTGCCCGCCTTGCGTTCCATAAAGCCGCTGATGGGCCCCAGCACCTGCAGATGGGGATAGCGGGCGCTGCGCAGGGTATCGGCGAGGCGGGTCAGGAACAACTGCACCTCGTCACGGCCCGTGGCCTCAGCCCGGAACAAGCTTTGATAGCTAAATGGCGGCAGCCCCAGCAGACGACGCTCTTTCAGCGCGGTATCGGCGAAGTGGCCGTAACCGTTCTGGGTCAGATCCTGCAGCAGGGCATGCTCCGGATGATGACTCTGCAGCACCACCAGCCCGGGTTTGCTGGCGCGACCGGCACGGCCCGCCACCTGGGTGTAGAGCTGGGCCAGCTTCTCGGCAGCGCGAAAATCGGCGCTGAACAGGGCACCATCCACATCCAGCAGACCAACCAAGGTCACATCCGGGAAGTGGTGGCCTTTAGCCAGCATCTGGGTGCCGATCAGGATCTTGTACTTGCCCGCCTTGATGTCGCCGAGATGGGTCTCCAGCTCCCCCTTACGACGGGTGTTGTCCCGATCGATGCGCACCACCGGGTACTGCGGGAAAACCGTGGTGAGCAGCTGCTCCAGCTGTTCGGTGCCCACTCCGGAGCCGATCAGCTCGTTGCTGCCGCACTCGGGGCAGCTGTGGGGCAGCGGGCGTACGCTGTCGCAGTGATGGCAGTGCAGTCGTCGCCCGGCCTGATGCCAGGTGTACCAGGCGTCACAGCGCTCGCAGGCAGCGCTCCAGCCACACTGGTGACAGATAAGGGATGGGGCATAGCCACGGCGGTTGAGGAACAGCATCACCTGATTGCCCGCCGCCAGATGCGACCCCATCAGCTGCTCCAGCTGGGGGGAGAGCCCTGCCTGCAGCCGCACGTTCTTGATATCCAGGATCACCTGACGGGCGGTCTGGGCATTGCCAGCACGGCGAGTCAGGCTGAGGTGGTGATACTTGCCGGTTCTGGCATTGTGCAGCGTCTCCAGCGAGGGGGTGGCCGAGCCGAGCAGGATCGGGATGCCGGCGCGATGGGCCCGCATCACCGCCAGATCCCGGGCGTGGTAGCGAAAGCCATCCTGCTGCTTGAAAGAGCCGTCATGCTCCTCGTCGATGATGATGATGCCGAGGTTCTTGAACGGGGTGAACACCGCAGAACGGGTGCCGATCAGGATAGCGGCGCCGCCATCGCGGCAAGCGAGCCAAGCGTCGAGCCGTTCCCGATCGTTCATGGCGGAGTTCATCGCCACCACCGGCACCTTGAAACGGCGGCGGAAACGGTTGATGGTCTGCGGGGTGAGGCCAATCTCCGGCACCATCACCAGCGCCTGCTTGCCAGCCCGCAGCAGCGGCTCGAGGATGCTCAGGTAAACCTCGGTCTTGCCGGAACCTGTGATGCCATCAAGCAAGAAGGCGCCGAACTGGTCGCTCTGGCTGGTGACCGTCGCCACCGCCAACGCCTGTTCGCTGTTGAGGCGCAGCCCCTCCCCTGCGTCAAAACGGGTTGCCCAGTCACTATCGTGGCTGGGCTCCAGGCTGCGCTTCTCCAGCAACCCCTTTTTCTCCAGCGCAGTGAGCGCGGCACTCTGGATCTCCTCCTGCTTGAGCGCGGATGGGGTCTGCGGCCCCTTGCGCAGCAGGGCGAGGGCCTGCTGCTGCTTGGCCGCCCGCTTGAGCTCGTTGAGATCGATCGCCATCCCCGCCTCGGTGGCAAACCAGAACTCCAGCTCCCGATAGGCGGCGGGTTCCCCCTTGCGCACCAGCACTGGCAGGGCATGAGGCAGCACTTCTCCCAGCGGATGCTGGTAGTAGTTGGCGCTCCAGTTCATCAGCGCGAGGATATCGGCCCCCAACACCGGGGTAGTGTCGAGCACCCTTTTCAAGGGTTTTAATTTGTTGCGAGGCACCTGACTCTCGGTTGGGTGATCCACCACCAAACCCACAAGAGTCTGTGGACCGAAGGGGATCTCGACCCGACAACCGGGCGCCGGTAATGGCAGAGGGGAGAGATAGTCGAAGTGACGGCGTAACGGTACCGGGACAGCGACACGAACCAGATCCAGATCCAGCATTTGGGAACAATTCACCAGGGGTTGCCTATTTTTTCTGCGAAGCCACTTGCCTGATCTCAGGCATTTCCTATATTATTCGCAGCCTTTGAAACTGTGTTCAACAATCGTGTGGTGTCCGACAAGAGATCGGATGGCGACACGGCCTATTAATTGAGGTTGTCCATGAAAGCTAATATTCATCCTGAGTACGTCGCCATCACCTGCAAGTGCTCCTGCGGTAATGTCATCAACACTTTCTCTACCCTGGGTAAAGATCTGAACCTGGACGTGTGCTCTGCATGCCACCCGTTCTACACCGGTAAGCAGAAAGAAGTTTCTAGCGGCGGCCGCGTAGACAAGTTCAACAAGCGTTTTGGTGGCCTGACTGCCAAGAAGTAATCTTACTTCTGAAAAATTCTGAAAAGGGCGCCTATCGGCGCCTTTTTTATGCCCGCCATTTTCGTATCCCAGCCGATGGGATACCTAGTGCTAACGTCCGCGTTCGCTGCTTCGACGTAGATAGACATAGCCTTCCCCCGGACTGCCCCAGCGAGACCCCCCCTGATTGTCATAGGCGCGATCCAGCAGTCGAATGCTATTCGGCCCAATCCAGATATGCTGCACCAGCGTGCTGGCCCCGCCAAAGTCAGTGGCACAGCGCCCCACCCGGGTATGACCTGCGTATTCACCGGATGCCGTCCGGCTCAGCCAAATCTCGCAGCCGTGACGCAGTGAGAGTTGTTGCGGGGTCAAACTGTCGAGCAAAGCGGGTTGACGCCAGGCACCAGCAAAGTCGATAGCCCTGGGCATAGTCAATTCGGCCATCAGGATCCGTCCGTCAGGGGCGGGTGAGAAGCGGTAGATGCGCTGGCGGAAGGGGCGGATGGAACGCAGGGTCAGGTATTGTTCGGCATAGACCCAGCGATACCCCTGATAGCCGGGCCAGATCTCCCTCAGTCGCAGCTCGGCGCTGGTAAAGCGACTATCATAGCCAGCCTGCTCCATGCTCGAGAAGTCACCGCTTAACCAACTGAGCAGCGGCTCCATGCCGGGCTTGGGTGGGGTAGCCTGGGGCGCCGAACCTGCCAACACCAGACAAGAACAGAGCAGCCCGAATGCAGCCACCAGCAACTTTGCCATCGAATCCTTCCGAATCATCATAATGGCGGCGATTATATGAGCGAATGCCCCCAATAACAGCCATCAGGATCAAATCATTGCCACTCAGGGACAAAAACCTCGCAAGGATACCTGTCCGATCACTAAACCCGATATTTCGCCACCGCCTTGTTCAATAGTTGAGCTTGCTCGTTAAGGCCCTGACTGGATCTGGCGTTCTCCTCCGCCATGGTACTCGACTCCTGGGCGATGTCGCGGATGTTGTTGACGTTGCGGTTCACCTCGTTGGCCACCAGGCTCTGCTGTTCGATGGCTGCCGCTATCTGGGTGCTCATGTCCATGATCAGGGTGACATCCTGGGTGATCTGGCCCAGCAGAGCCCCTGCGGTGCTAGCCTGCTCCGCGCTGCGGCTGCCCTGCTCACGACAGGTCGCCATTACCTCGACGATGCTGCCGGTCTGTTTTTGCAGGGAGCTGATGATACCGGCAATCTCCTGAGTCGATTTCTGGGTGCGAATCGCCAGGCTGCGCACCTCGTCCGCCACCACCGCAAAGCCGCGCCCCTGATCCCCGGCCCGCGCGGCCTCGATGGCAGCATTGAGGGCCAGCAAGTTGGTCTGCTCGGCAATACCGCGGATCACGTCAAGCACAGAGCCGATGGTCTCGCTCTCTTTTTGTAGCTGTCCCACCTCTCGGGACGAGATCTCCAGATTGCCCGCCAGCGAGCGGATCTGACTGACGGTGCTCTCAACTGCGGTGCGCCCCTCCTGCGCCTTATTGTTGGTGGCCTGAGCATTGTTGGCCGCCTGCTCGGTGTTGCGGGCGATCTCCTCGATGGTGGACCCCATCTCGGTGGATGCAGTCGCTACCATGTCGGTCTCCTGCAACTGGCGCGCCGCCCCCTCGCTGGTGCGTTTGACGTTAGCCGACAAGTGGTCCGCCGCTTCCGTCAGGGTGTGCACACTCTGCTTCACATCGCCGATCAGGTTGCGGAACCCGCCCAGCATCACGTCAAGATTGCCTGCCAGTTGCGCCATCTCATCGGCCCCTTGCAGCTCTATCTTGAGGCGTAGGTCGTTGTCCTGGCGGATACGGTTGACTGTGTCGTTTACCCGCGAGATGGGCCTGTCTATGCTGCGGCCCAGCAAGATGCTCATGGTGCCGATCAGCACTATGATGATGCCGCCGCAGACCAGCATCAGCAGATTCAGGCGCGCGGTCTGCTGCTCCAGCTGGTCGGCGATATGCCGGTCGACCGCAACAAATCCCTGTTCGGTCTGGTGTACCAGTTCGCGCATCTGGTTGCGCAGCCCTTCATCATCTTTCAGACCCAACACCTGCATCCCCTGCACCAGGGCAACAAAATCCTGCCGATACTGCTTGCTGGCCTGCTCCAGCTTGCCGCGATCCGCCTCCGGTAGGGCGGTAAGGCCATCCTGAAAGCTCTTGTGCAAAGTCTCGAAGCGATCCAGATACTGGATGTCGGAGCGCAGCATGAAGTCCTTCTCCGCCCGTCTCAACTGCAGCATGGTGATGAGCAGCCCCTGCTGATCCAGCTGCTTGAGCCCATTTTCCACCTCGTGCACTGCTGCCCGCAGCTTGCCATAGAGGCCATCTTCCGGCCCCAGCCCAATCTTCTGCTGTTGTGCCACCAGATCGTTGAAGGCCTTGCCATAAGCCGTCATCTGCTGATCCAGCCTAACCAGCTCACCCTGCGCAGCTGCAAGGTTGTCATCGCTGCTCATGTTCTGATCCAGCTGATGAAAATCGGCCAGCCCCTGATTGAAACGTTCGGCGAAAGCCATCTCCTTGCGGATCAGGAAATCCTTCTCGGCTCGCCGCAGATTGAGCATGGCGATCTCCAACTGGTCCACATTGCGCTGGGCATCGGTCAGATGACGATTAACCTGACTGGAGTAAAGAAACAGGCCACTCAGCACCATCATGGCGACGGCAACCAGCACGGTATTCAGGATCAACTTATGACGGATCAGCACGATGGACCTCACACAGACAAAGGATGAACTGCATTGAGCTTAAGCAGAAAAGCAGGAGCGGGTAGCCTGTACAAGGAATATTCATTGAAATGCCCCCCCCACTCCTTATACTGGTTGCACCTGTTTCCAGCCGTGGATTTGACACTATGGAATACAATACTTCTGAACTGTGCGACATCTATCAGGACATGGTGGATGTGCTTGAACCCATGCTCTGCTCCTTCGGTGGCCGCTCCTCTTTCGGCGGCGTCATCACCACCGTCAAATGCTTCGAATCAAATGGCCTGATCCGTGAACTCGTTAAAGAGAACGGGGTCGGTCGCATATTACTGATCGACGGCGGTGGCTCCATGCGCCGCGCCCTGATCGACAGCGACATAGCCACCACAGCAGCGGAGAACGATTGGGAAGGGATCGTCTGCTACGGCTGCGTCCGCGAAGTCGATATTCTGGAAGATCTGGATATCGGCATTCAGGCACTGGCAGCCATTCCGGTCGGAGCCGACAGCAAGGATGTGGGGGAGACCGATCTGCCGGTCAACTTCGGTGGCGTGACTTTCCTGCCTGACGACCACCTCTACGCCGATACCACAGGGGTGATCCTCTCCCCCGAGGCCCTCGATATCGAGTAAGCCACAGACAGAGTGACGACGGGAGCCTTGGCTCCCGTTTTTTATGCCTGCAACTTGCTGAAAAATGACAAAAAAAGAGGGCCAGATAAACTGGCCCTTAACTGGAAGCAATGTGAGCAATGTCGTGCCTTCACAAGAAGTCCATCACGTTGGAACGAATGAAGTCTTTCCCGGAAAACAAGTTAACAATAATCATTCTCATTTAAATGAGCAAGCGCTATTTGCAGAAAACGCAAAAAAATTGACCACCGCGAAGGGTGGTCAATCTCATCAGGCTTGTCGGGTCGCCGTTTGCAGGCTGGATAATCCGGCCTCGCCCACCAGCTTGCGGCTGAGGTAACGCAGCAAGACGCCGTAGAGCGGCACGAACAAACCAAGGCTGATCAGCAACTTGAATACGTAATCGACGGTTGCGATCTCGACCCAGTGCTCTGCCATGAAAGGATCTGTGGTGCGCCAGAAGGCCACACTGAAGAAGGCGATGGTATCGACCAGATTACCGAACAGGGTGGAAGCCGCCGGGGCAACCCACCAGGCTTTCATCAGTCGCAGCCGGTTAAACACCACCACGTCCATAAACTGACCCACCAGATAGGCCATAAAGCTGGCCAGCGCGATACGCGCCACAAACAGGTTGAACTCGGCCAGATTGCCCATACCCTGATAACTGCCCTCGAAGAACAGCACGGAGAGTCCATAGGAGACCACCAGCGCAGGCAGCATCACGGTCTGGATAATCTTGCGCGCCAGACCGGCACCGAAGATCCGCACCGTCAGGTCAGTGGCCAGGAAGATAAACGGGAAGCTGAATGCACCCCAGGTGGTATGGAAGCCAAATACGGTGATCGGCAGCTGCACCAGATAGTTGCTGCTGGCAATGATCAGGATGTGGAACAACGACAGGCGAACAAGCGCCGTTTGGTACTGCGCAGGGGTCAGATTCATTTTGTGACCTTTTTGGTTAATGGGGTTAGGGAACCCATACCGCCACCATTGGCGATAATCGAGGGGCGAGATTATACGCCCCAAAACCGATAGTTCAATCTCTATGCGATTGAGCTCACCCGGATTGGTCAGTAGCAGAACAGGCCTTGCGGGCGATTGTTACCCCTTGTGTTGCCTGGCGAGCCAGAGCAGCACCTCCCGATCTGCCGGGCGCACCGCCTCCAGCCAGCAACCGCTATAGTGTTCATACTCCAGCCTGAACTGACTCCCTTCAAACTCCAGCAGCCAGCTGTGGCGGTCGGCGCCCGCATCCTGTTCGAACGGCTGTAACTCCCACTCTCGCAGCAAGGCGTGCGCCAACACCGGAAACCTGTCCCAGTCGAGCGCTGGGCAATCCAGCGTCACCACGCCAGCTTCGCTATCTATCTGTTTGATCTGCCAACTCATTCCCTGTCTCTCAGCTGCTGCAGGAGAGCTCGCCACCGCAATACCATGCTGGAGCCGGGGTAGCGAGATCCTCATATTCGGGTTGTTCATCATAGGGGCGCTGCAGGGCGGTGAACAGCCGCGCGAACGGCTGAATGTCGCCTGCGTCGGCGGCATCGATCACCTGCTGGGCCAGCGCATTGCGCAGCACATACTTGGGATTGATGGCATCCATCTGCCCCTTGCGCACCGCATCATCGCTTCCTTCGTGCACCAACCGCGCCCGATAGCGCTCCAGCCACTCCTGCCAGAGGTGTAGATCAGGCAACAAGGCCAGCAGAGACGCAGGCCAGCCCCCCTCTCCCGTCACCTCACCGAGACGACGCAGGAACAGGTGGTAATCCACCTTGTGGGCCGCCAGCAGCCGGAACAGCTCGCGGAACAGTGCCGGGTCATCCTCTTCCCACACCGCCAGCCCGAGTTTGGCCCGCATCAGTTCGGAGTAGTGCAGCATCAGCTGCTGTTCGTACTGAGCCAACGCCGCTGCCAGCGCGTCACCGTCTACATGGCCCGCCAGTGCCTGCGCCAGCTTTTGCAGATTCCAGTAACCGACCGCAGGTTGCTGATCCAGCGCGTAGCGGCCCGCCGGATCCGAGTGATTGCAGACAAAATCAGGCACATAAGCATCGATAAAGCCGTAGGGGCCATAATCCAGGGTCAGGCCGAGCAGCGACATGTTGTCGGTGTTCATCACCCCGTGGCAGAAGCCCGCCGCCTGCCATTTGGCAATCAGCCGCGCGGTACGGCGCACTACCTCGGCAAACAGCTCAGCTCCACTCTCCAGCTCGGGGAAGTGGTGGCGCAGCAGATAATCGATGAGCGGCGGGATCTTCTCCCCCTGCCCGCTCCAGGCGAAATACTCGATATGGCCGAAGCGCAGATGGCTGGGGGCGGTACGCAGCACGGTCGCGCCCATCTCGACCTGTTCGCGGTAGACGGGCTCACTGCTGCCCACCAACACCAGCGCCCGGGTGGTGGGGATGCCAAGGGCATGGAGTGCCTCTGAGGCGAGATACTCGCGAATGCTGGAGCGCAATACGGCGCGGCCGTCGCCAAAACGGGAGAACGGTGTTTTACCCGCCCCCTTCAGGTGGAGATCCCAGCGCTGACCATCAGGGGCCAGCTGCTCACCCAATAGCAGCGCCCGACCATCCCCAAGCCGCGGGCTATAACCCCCGAACTGATGACCTGCATAAACCTGCGCCACCGGCTGCATGCCGGGCAGCAGTTTTCCCTCGCCACAGCAGGCGATCCAGTCAGCCTCGCTGACGCCTCCCAGCCCCAACTCATCCAGCAAAGCCCGGTTGAGATGAAGCAACTGGGGTTGCTGCAGCGGCTGGGGGACCACGGACTCACAGGCCCAGGGCAACTCGGTCGCAAAAGTGTTGATCAGCTTCATGGTTGTGCCATTCGTCCCTGCGTATGCTCGTGTCACTCTTTATACTGCCGTCAGCCATGCTTGCGCTAACTGGCAACCATCATTTTTCAATTCAAGGAGAAGAAGATGCAAAAATGGGTATATGCCCTGCCCTTGCTGGCACTGGCGTGGGGCCATCAGGCCAAGGCTGCGGATATCGAGGCCGGAAAAGCCAAGGCAGCGGTCTGTGCCGCCTGTCACGGCGTGGAAGGCAAGGCGATGATCCCCAACTATCCCCATCTGGCGGGTCAGAATGCCGCCTATCTGGTGAAACAGTTGAAAGCCTTCAAGGATGGCACCCGCAAAGAGCCCTTGATGGCCCCCTTCATGGCGCCGCTGACCGATGCGGATATCGACAATCTGGCGGCCTTCTACGCCAGCCTGAAGTGACCTGACTGCGCCCGGCTAACGGGCGCCTCACCCTGCCACATCGTCAAACAAGCCTCCGCCTTTTGCGGTCGATTAGGCTGCCTAATCGACCCTAGCGACGGCAGTAGTCGATGATAAGGTCCATAAAGGCTTCACCGAAGCGTTCCAGCTTGCGGTGACCGACACCGTTGATAGCCAGCATCTCGTCTTCGGTCATAGGCATCGCCGCTGATCCCATCTCCACCCGAGTTACTATCTACCTGCGGCAGTAGTCGATGATAAGGTCCATAAAGGCTTCGCCGAAGCGTTCCAGCTTGCGGTGGCCGACACCGTTGATGGCCAGCATCTCGTCCTCGGTCATCGGCATCAGCTGAGCCATCTCCACCAGGGTCGCATCGTTGAACACCACGTAGGGCGGCACCTCTTCGTCCTCGGCGATCTGCTTGCGCAGGCCGCGCAGCTCCTTGAACAACCGCTTGTCGTAGTTGGCATTGTCGAGCAGGCCGTTGCGCTTCTCCTTGCGGCTGGAGATAGGCTGCAAGCGGGGCACCGCCAGCTCAAGTTTGGTCTCGCCGCGCAGCACGGGGCGGGCCGCTTCGGTCAGCTGCAGCACCAGATTGCGAGTAATGTTCTGGGTCAGCAGCCCCTTGTGGATCAACTGGCGGATCACGCTCATCCAGTATTCGTGGCTCTGATCCTTGCCGATGCCATAGGTCGAGAGCTTGTCGTGGCCATGATCCTTGATGCGCTGGTTGAGCGAGCCGCGCAGCACCTCCACCACATAGCCCACCCCGAAATTCTGCCCCACCCGCCAGACGCAGGAGAGCGCCTTCTGGGCATCTTCGGTGCCGTCATAGCTCTTGGGCGGATCGAGACAGATATCGCAGTTGCCGCACGGCTTGTCGTTGTACTCGCCGAAATAGTTGAGCAGCACCTGACGGCGGCAGGTCTGCGCCTCGGCAAACGCGGCCATCACGTTGAGCTTGTACTGCTCCACCTGCAACTGCTGGGGATTCTCGATGTTGTCGAGCAGGCGCCGCACCCGGCCGATATCGGCGGGATCGTAGAGCAGCAGCGCCTCGGCGGGGGTGCCATCACGACCGGCGCGGCCGGTCTCCTGATAGTAGGATTCGATATTCTTCGGAATGTCGTAGTGCACCACGAAGCGCACGTTGGGCTTGTCGATGCCCATGCCAAACGCCACCGTCGCCACCACGATCTCGACATCATCCTTGAGGAAGGCATCCTGGGTCTGCTGGCGCTGCTCGAGCGGCAGTCCCGCATGATAGGGCGCCGCCTTGCAGCCGTGGCGAGATAACCGCTCGGCCACCTCCTCCACCCGATTGCGACTGGAACAGTAGACGATGCCGCAGTTGCCCTTCTGGCTATGCACGTAGCGCAGCAGCTGCTCGGCCGCCTTGAACTTCTCCACCAGGCTGTAGCGGATATTGGGGCGATCGAAGCTGGCGGTGTGAATGAAGGGATCGTTCAGCTCAAGGCGATGCAGCATGTCGCTGCGGGTCGCCTCGTCGGCGGTCGCGGTGAGCGCCACCACCGGTACCTGCGGGAACCACTGCTTGAGCCGCCCGAGGGCCGCATACTCAGGCCGGAAATCGTGGCCCCACTGGGAGACGCAGTGGGCCTCGTCGATAGCGAACAGACCGAGCGGCAGCTCGGCCAGCCGATCCATAAACTCATGCTGCAACAGTCGCTCGGGGGAGACATAGAGCAGCTTGATCTCGCCACGGCGCATGGCGGCGAAGTTCTGGATCATCTCCTCCCGGCTCAGGGCCGAGTTGATGTAGACCGCCGCCACACCGTTGGCGCGCAGGCTATCGACCTGATCCTTCATCAGGGAGATCAGCGGAGAGACCACCACCCCGAGCCCTGGCCGCAGCAGCGCCGGGATCTGGAAGCAGAGTGACTTGCCACCACCGGTCGGCTTGAGCACCATGGCATCACGCCCCGCCACTATCTGCTCGATAATCTCCAGCTGGCCCGGCCGAAATTGCTGGTAGCCGAAGACCGCCTGCAGCAGGGCAAGCGGGCTCTCTGGCTGAGAATCTTGCAGGATTTCGGCAATCGCGGTCATGGGCTCTCCTTTGGGGTCGCCATTCTAAAGCAGCCGCCGCTCACAATAAACCAGCCATTGCGACTGTTAAGGAACTGTTGCAGACTGGCTGGAGTTTTTACTCGGCTTTGATGACAGGGATCGGTATCAAAGAATGAAACAGATGTTGAAGAAGATGGCACTGAGTGGCATTGCCAATCTGTTCGCCGAGCGGATGCCGTTCAACAAGTTGATCGGCATGCAGGTGACCCACTACGACTTCGACAAGGTGGAACTGCGCATCAAGATGGATGACAAGCTGATCGGCAATCCCTTTCACAATATCTTGCACGGCGGCGTCACCGCCAGCCTGCTGGATGTAGCGGGCGGCATGATAGTCGCCGCCTCCTGCATTGATGATCTAGAGGAGTTCTCTCCCAGCTATCTCAAGGAGCGCTTCTCCTGCCTCGGCACCATAGATCTGCGAGTGGATTATCTGCGCCCGGGGCGTGGTAACGAGTTTATCGCCACCGCCCACATCATTCGCGCTGGCAGCAAGGTCGCGGTAGCCCGGATGGAGCTGCACAACGAAGAGGGCACCCACATCGCCTTCGGCACCGGTACCTATCTGGTGGGTTGAACCAAGTTAGTGCATAAAAACCGTGCTGCTAATCCACTTTTAATCATTCGATTCCTTACCCCCTCTGGCCGAACAAGGTCCATACTCATAGTCGGGATTGTGTGCAGAGGGGAATTGCAGGCGATGAGTGCGAAACTGGCCATCAAACCATCCAGAACCTTGTTGACACAGCTCGAGTACATGCTCAACGAGGTGCAGACACCCGAGTGTCGCCACTGGTTGGAACAGGAGCTTGAGGGGTATTCTCTCTCCTCACCCCTGCCTTGGTATCGCATCGTCCCCTGTCGGCAACGCGGACATTTTTTGGATCTGAAAACGGGAAAATATTTGACCTGTCATATCAACAGTCAAACGCTATGCCAACGCGATATGGCCCAAATTCAGTTCATTTATGCCCGTGAACCCGCCGCCCACTATTTACTGCAACGCGATTCCGGCGTTGAACCCTGGCCAGAGCAACTGCTGGAAGATTATCAGGAGCAGTTGATCCCCGGCCATTTATGCCTGCAAGCCTGGCATGAGCCAGTGAGTTCATTACGTGCACAACTGATGGAGGGAATAGAACATTTCATTAGTGAGTACCCCAAGCACGCGGCCTTGCTGCCTCAACACAGTTTCAAGGCATTGCGGCATCAGCACTGGCATATTTGAGTAAGCGCCTGGCGCGCAAGGAGGGCACCATAGACAAGACCCATAGCGAGATTGCCACAATTTAGAGTGCCGGAGTCAGGATCAGACTCCACCGATGGGCCACCGAGCGGTGGCCCTTTTAATGTCCGCAGCCACCCCACTATCGACAGCCCCATGCGCAATAAGCCCCCTCTGCTTATAACCCAACGGTTCACAATCCATTCCATATCCCACCAACTTATAGCCCCTCTATCCCGCCCTACCGAGAAAAAGTGGGTTGCCATCGCAATCTGAAACGGATAACGGATAACGGATAACGGATAACGGATAACGGATAACGGATAACGGATAAGCAAAGTCTGGCGCCGCGCGCCGTGAACCCACAACACTAACGGACAATCATTGCTCGTAGAGTCTTGGGCTATCGGCAGGTCAGCAGGTCAGCAGGTCAGCAGGTCAGCAGGGGAAATGGTAAAAAACGGTAAAAAGCAGATGCAAAAAGGCCGCTCTATTGAGCGGCCTTTTCAAATTTGGTCGGTGTGAGAGGATTCGAACCTCCGACCCCTTCGTCCCGAACGAAGTGCGCTACCAAGCTGCGCTACACACCGATGTCTGCGGGACGGGAATTTACCGAAAGGACCGTGCTGACACAAGTCTTTTCTGCATTTAGCTCAGAAAAAAGCGACCAGATGCTCACCAAGCACACGCCGGATCAGCCTGTTTACCCTGCGGTATCCTGACGGTGACATACTGGCATCCAGGACTCAACCTAACCGCATCGACTCCGGTCCCAGCAAGCGACGCTGCCAGTCCGCCACAGTGCCATGCTCCAGCCAGTCGGCTGCATGCTGGCGCCAGTTGGGGGAGAGGGCCGGATTTTCCAGCAGCAACAGCAGGTCGGCTTCGTTGCGCACCTGATTGAACAGGATGTCAGCCGTGCGCTTCACCGTCAGTTCGGGATAGGGTCTATCCACCAGCTCCATGGTCGCGTCGGGCGCGATCCCCCCCTCCTCCAGCACCCGCAGCAGCCAGCCACAGCGGCCATTGAGCTGCATCACCTGCGACAGCTGGCCATAGCCAAAGCGCTGGTTGAGCTTGAAGCAAGGGGATCTCGGCTGACTGATCTGGATCAGCGCCTCACCGAGTCGATAGACATCGCCGATGCAGGCTTGTGCCTCGGTCAGCCCGACGCCGGATAGATTCTCGCCAAAGGCGGCAGGTTGCCAGAGGGTACGTGGCGAAGGCAAGCCCAGCGCGGTTTGCCAGGTCTGCCACCAGAGGTAGTGATCGGCCGGATAGTAGTGGAGCGCCCGATCCGGGCCACCGTGGTGGCGCTGGTCACACTGCTCATCCCCTTCCAGACCGGCAAAGGTACAGCGCACTGGCGCAGAGATCGGTTGCTTGTGAATGGCGCTGGTGAGGCCGGGCACCAGCTCGGTGCCGCGACCGCCAAAAAGGGAGATCCGCATGCTCATCCTCCAGGTTGACGAGAGTAGGCGGATCTTATCATGCCGTCAGACCACGGCCTGCATCTGGATAGTCATGGCAATCTCGGCGCGACGACGCTTCTCCGACCTGGCCATCAGATACCAGCTACCGAAGGTAAACAGCGATACCGACAGCAGGATCAGACTGGCCACTGCATTGATCTCCGGTTTCACGCCGAGTCGCACCGCCGAGAAGACCTCCATCGGTAGCGTGGTGGAACCCGGGCCGGAGACGAAGCTCGCCAGCACCAGGTCATCCAGCGACAGGGCGAACGACATCATGCCGCCTGCCGCCAGCGAGGGGGCAATCATCGGGATGGTGATCAGGAAGAACACCTTCCACGGCTTGGCGCCAAGATCCATCGCCGCCTCCTCGATGGAGAGATCCAGCTCCCGCAACCGCGCCGACACCACGATCGCCACGTAGGCAGTACAGAAAGTGGTGTGCGCGATCCAGATGGTCAGCATGCCCCGCTCGGCGGGCCAGCCCACCAGCTGGGCCATCGCCACGAACAGCAGCAGCAGTGACAGACCGGTGATCACCTCCGGCATTACCAGCGGCGCCGTGACCATGCCGCCAAACAGGGTACGGCCACGAAAATGGGGGATCCGAGTCAGCACGAAGGCCGCCACCGTCCCCAGCGCCACTGCGGCAATCGCGGTGTAAAAGGCGATCTCCAGCGAGCGGAACACAGACCCAATCAGCTGTTTGTTGTCGAGCAGGCCGAAGTACCACTTGAGCGACCAACCACCCCACACCGTCACCAGCTTGGAGGAGTTGAAGGAGTAGATCACCATGATGACCATGGGCAGGTAGATAAACAGCAGCCCCAGCCAGAGCATCAGTTTGGCAAAACCGAAACGTCTCATCATGCCTTACCCTCCAGCTCTTTGGCCTGATTACGGTTGAACAGGATGATCGGAATGATCAGCACCGCCAGCATCACCACCGCCAGCGCAGACGCCACCGGCCAGTCGCGGTTATTAAAGAACTCCTGCCACAGCACCTTGCCGATCATCAGGGTCTCCGGGCCGCCCAGCATTTCCGGGATAACGAACTCCCCCACCACAGGAATAAACACCAGCATACAGCCAGCGATAATGCCGTTCTTCGAAAGGGGCACGGTGATCTGCCAGAACCGGGTCAGGTTGCGGGCGCCCAGGTCGGAGGCTGCCTCCAGCAGGCTCTGGTCATGTTTGACCAGATTGGCGTAAAGCGGCAGCACCATGAACGGCAGGTAGGAGTAAACGATGCCGATATAGACCGCCAGGTTGGTGTTGAGGATCTGCAGCGGCTCGTCGATCACCCCGATCCCCAGCAAGAAGCTGTTGAGCAGGCCGTTGTTGCTGAGGATCCCCATCCAGGCATAGACCCGGATCAGAATGGCGGTCCAGGTCGGCATCATGATCAGCAGCAGTAGCACGGTCTGGGTCTCTTTGTTGGCCCGCGCGATGGAGTAGGCCATCGGATAGCCAATCAGCAGACAGAGCAAGGTGCTGATGAATGCCATCTTGAGGGAGCCCAGATAGGCGGCGATGTAGAGATCATCCTCCTGCAGCAGCAGGTAGTTGCCCATGTTGAGCAGGATAGTGAGCTGATTGTCGGCCCAGCTCACCACGTCGGTATAAGGGGGGATCGCCACATCCGCTTCGGCGAAACTGATCTTCACCACAATGATGAAGGGCAGCAGGAAGAAGAGGAACAGCCAGAAGAAGGGGATGCCGATCACCAGCCGGCGCCCCCCGACCCGCTTCAGTTGTTGCACGAACGTCATGATTGCAGCACCACGCCGCTGTCATCTTCCCAGTAGAGGAACACCTGGTCATCCCAGGTTGGCCGCTTGCCGTGGCGTTCGGCGTTGGCGATGAAAGCCTGAACGATTTTGCCCGAAGGCAACTTGATGTGATAAACCGAGTGACCACCCAGATAGGCGATGTCATACACCTCACCCGTGGTCCAGTTGAAGTCCGGGTGCTCGATCTCCTCCGGCTTTTGCAAACTCATCAACAATTTTTCCGGCCGCAGGGCGTAGGTCACCTTCTTGTTCTCGGCGCGGGAGCTGATGCCGTGGCCCACATAGATGGGCTGATCCAGATCGGCGCAGGCGATGATGGCGTGGTCCTGCTCATCTTCCACCAGCAGGCCGTCGAACAGGTTGACGTTACCGATGAACTCGCACACCAACCGGCTGGCCGGAGTCTCGTAGATATCCATCGGGCTGCCGATCTGCTCGATACAGCCCAGATGCATGATGGCGATCCGCTCCGCCATGGTCATCGCCTCTTCCTGATCGTGGGTCACCATGACGCAGGTAACCCCGACCCGCTCGATGATCTCCACCAGCTCCAGCTGCATCTTGGAACGCAGCTTCTTGTCGAGTGCCCCCATCGGCTCATCGAGCAGCAGCAGCTTGGGACGCTTGGCCAGCGAGCGGGCCAGCGCTACCCGCTGGCGTTGGCCACCGGAGAGCTGATGCGGCTTGCGACGGGCGTATTGGGTCATCTGCACCAGCTTGAGCATCTCCTCCACCCGGGCATCGATCTCGGCTCTGGGCAGGCCATCCTGCTTGAGACCAAAGGCGATGTTCTGCGCCACCGTCATATGGGGGAACAGGGCGTAGGACTGAAACATCATGTTGATGGGACGCTCGTAAGGCGGCATGTCGGTGATGTCGACCCCGTCGAGGAACAGCCGCCCCTCGGTCGGGCGCTCGAAACCGGCCAGCATCCGCAGCAGGGTTGATTTGCCGGAACCGGACCCCCCCAGCAGGGCGAAGATCTCCCCCTTGTGGATGTTGAGGGATACGTTATCGACCGCCAGCGTTTCATCGAACTGCTTGCTTACCCGATCAATTTTCACCAGCACTTCTTTGCGCTGCTGACTGCCCTCAAGGGCTTTCTTATAGGCACTGGAGGCTATCGCCATTACCAAACTCTCCAACGTGATACCGACCTCGTGGCCGATTCATAAAAGCGATTTGGCACCCCCGAACGGGCACCAAGGTTAGGTACCGGACTTGATCTTGGTCCAACTCCGGGTGATTAAACGCTGTACCGAGCGAGGATGTGCTTGCTGCACATAGAGACGCTCGAGCACGGCCTGAGGTGGATACACCCCCTCATCGTTGCGCACCGCCTCCGCCATGAACTCGCCCGCCCGGGCATTGGGATTCGCGTAGCCCACATAGTCACTGACCTTGGCGATCACCTCTGGCTGGAGGACGTAGTTGATGAGGGCGTGCGCCTCTTTGACATTGGTGGCATCGGACGGGATCGCCATCATGTCGAACCACAGATTGCCCCCCTCTTTCGGAATGCTGTAGGCGATCTTGACTCCCTTGCCAGCTTCATCGGCGCGGGCTGCGGCTTGCAGGATGTCACCGGAAAAACCGGCCGCCACGCAGATGTCGCCATTGGCAAGATCACCGATGTATTTGGAGGAGTGGAAGTAGGCCACATAGGGCCGCACCTTGAGCAGCAGCGCCTCGGCCTGCTTGATATCCCCCGTCGCATGACTGTTGGGATCGAGTCCGAGGTAGTTGAGGGCGGCAGGGATCATCTCGTCGGCAGAGTCGAGGAAGGCGACGCCGCAGCGAGAGAGTTTCGCCATGTTTTCCGGTTCGAAGATAGTGGCCCAGGAGTCAATCTTGTCGACCCCCAGCACCGCCTTGATTTTGTCGACGTTGTAGCCGATGCCATTGGTTCCCCACAGATAGGGCACCGCGTACTGATGACCCGGATCCACCTTGTCGAGCTGCTTGAGCAGCACGGGGTCCAGGTTGGCCATGTTGGGCAGCAGGGATTTATCCAGCTTCTGGAAGGCTCCCGCCTGGATCTGCTTGGCCAAAAAATTGTTGGAGGGCACCACCAAATCGTAACCGGTCCGCCCCGTCAGCAATTTGCCTTCCAGCGTCTCGTTGGAGTCAAACACGTCATAGACGGTCTTGATCCCGGTTGCCTGCTGGAAATCGCTGAGAGTGGTCTCGCCGATATAGTCTGACCAGTTGTAGAAGTGCAACACAGGCTCCGCCTGAGCGGCACTCACCAATCCCATGGTCAGCGCGAGGGTTATCGACTTGGTTGTGTTCACGGGGTCAGTTCTCCTGTTCAGTGGTTAACCGTCTGCGCATCCATTCGCGCGGCCCATCCAGTTGGATGGCATCACTATCCTCCCGGCCGAACCGCGGACCGGGAGGGGCACTCGTCACTTACTTGCCGGACTTGATCTTGGTCCAGCTGCGGGTCATCACCCGCTGCACCTTGGCCGGCAGATCCGGGAAGGTGTAGATCTTCTGCAGGGTCGCCGCATCGGGGTAGATACCCGGATCGGTGCGGATCGCCTCATCCACCAGCGGGGTGGCGGCCTTGTTGCCGTTCGGGAACTGCACCACGTTGGTGATACTGGCGATGACCTCCGGCTTCATCAGATAGTTGATGAAGGTGTGGGCCGCCTCGGCGTTCTTGGCATCCGCCGGGATGGCGAGCATGTCAAAGAAGCTGCCAGCCCCCTCTTTCGGAATGGTGTAGGTCAGCGCGACGCCGTTGTTGGCCTCTGCCGCCCGCGCCTTGGATTGCTGCAAGTCACCGGAGTAACCGACCGCGACGCAGAGGTTGCCGTTGGCCAGATCCGAAATGTACTTGGAGGAGTGGAAATAGGCGGTATAGGGGCGGATGGAGAGGAACAGCGCCTCGGCTTGCTTCAACTCGTCCGGTTTCTGGCTATCTGGCTTGAAGCCCAGATATTGCAGGGCAGCCGGCAGCATTTCGGTCGGCGAGTCGAGGAAGGAGACGCCACACTCTTTCAGCTTGGCCATGTTCTCCGGCTTGAACACCAGATCCCAGGAGTTGACCGGGGCATCGGCACCCAGCACGGCCTTCACCTTCTCGGCGTTGTAGGCATAGCCGATGGTGCCCCACAGATAGGGGATGGAGTACTGGTTGCCCGGATCGCTCGGCTCGAGCGCTTTGAGCAGGTTGGGGTCCATATTTTGCCAGTTGGAGAGCTTGGACTTGTCCAGTTTCTGGAACACGCCTGCCTTGATCTGCTTGGCCAGGAAAGGGTTGGATGGCACAACAATGTCGTAACCCGAGCTACCCGCCAGCAACTTGGCTTCCAGCACCTCGTTGCTGTCGAATACGTCATAGACCACCTTGATCCCCGTCTCCTTCTGGAAGTTATCCAGGGTATCCGGCGCGATATAGTCGCTCCAGTTGTAGACGTGCAGCACCTTCTCTTCAGCCATTGCTCCGGTACTTGCCATGACCAGCGCCACGGAGGCCGCGATCACTCCTGTTTTGAAAGACATCATCCTTGTCTCCTAAGCAAATTGTATGCGCAGGCCGACCTGCCCGACCCACCTCAACCTTTCAGCTTTGCGGCTGTCAGATCCAGACTGCGCCTGGCCAGATCGACCAATTCATCAACCTGTTCCTCGGTGATGACCAAGGGGGGCGATATGATCATGGTATCGCCTACCGCCCTCATCACCAAGCCATTGTTAAAGCAGAACTCCCGGCAAGTCATCCCCGCATTTGCCTGAGCCGGGAAACGCTGGTTGGTCTGCTTGTCCTGGACGATTTCCAGCGCGGCCACCAGCCCGCGGCCACGGGTTTCCCCCACCAGCGGATGATCGGCCAGCTCAGCCCAACGGCGCTGCAAATAGGGGCCGATGCTATCATGAACTCGCTTAACTATGCTCTCTTTCTGCATAAGCTGGATATTGGCCACCGCCACGGCACAGGAGACCGGATGGCCCGAGTAGGTGAAGCCGTGGTTGAACTCGCCCCCCTCCTCCACCAGCCCCTTGGCAACCCGGTCGCTCACCATGACGGCGCCGAGCGGCAGGTAGCCGGAGGTGATCCCCTTGGCCAGACACATCAGATCCGGCTTGATGCCAAACCCTTCGCTGGCAAACCAGTGGCCGGTGCGACCAAAGCCGCAGATCACCTCGTCGGCGATCAGCAAAATGCCGTAGTGATCGCAGATCCGCTGGATCTCCGGCCAGTAGCTGTCGGGCGGAATGATGACGCCGCCCGCCCCCTGGATCGGCTCGCCGATAAAGGCGGCCACCTTGTCCACCCCCAGCTCCAGAATCTTCTGCTCCAGCTGACGGGCCCGCTCCAGCCCGAACTCGTGGGCGCTCATCCCCTGCCCCTCGCCGAAGTGGTAGGGCTGATCGATGTGCACTATGCCGGGAATGGGCAGGCCGCCCTGAGCATGCATCCCCTTCATGCCACCGAGACTGGCACCGGCCACGGTAGAGCCGTGGTAGGCGTTGTGGCGACTGATGATCACCTGCTTGTCAGGCTGCCCCTTGCTGGCCCAGTAGTGGCGCACCATCCGCAGCACGGTGTCATTGCACTCGGAACCGGAGCCGGTAAAGAAAACACGGTTGAGATGAGCAGGCGTCACCTCGGCCAGCAGGGTCGCCAGCTCGATCACTGGCGGGTGAGCGGTCTGGAAGAAGAGGTTGTAGTAAGGCAACTGCTGCATCTGGCGGGTGGCGGCATCCACCAGCTCCTGGCGGCCATAGCCCATGTTGACGCACCACAGGCCCGCCATGCCGTCCAGAATGCGGTGGCCGTCGGAATCTTCCAGATAGACGCCGCTGGCCTTGGTGATGATGCGCGAGCCCTTCTTGTTCAGGGCCTGAAAGTCGGTAAAGGGGTGCAGGTGGTGGCTGGCATCCAGCTGTTGCCACTCACGGGTTGTCTGCTGCATGTATTGCTCCTCGGTTCCTTCGATTTAGCAGGATTATTTTGTCAATTCATCAGGAGGGCTGGCATATCCGCAGTCACTGCCACTCACGGGTGTCAGCTGCATGTATTGCTCCCCTGCGCCTTCGATTTAGCAGGATTCTGGCGTCAAATATTCAGGAGGGCTGGCACGTTCGCAGCCACTCACAGGTGGCATGCCGCCACCTGACTCGTTTCCGATGTCTTAGATACGGGGACCGGAGAGGCCGACTCTGGCCTCTCCGTTACAGGGGCTGGCACGCCCCGGGATCAGACGTTGAGCAGCAGGAACTCCCGCTCCCAGCGACTGATCACCCCGAAGTAGGTTTCATACTCTTTGCGTTTTACCGCAACGAAGGCACGGATAAAGCGCTCACCCAGCATCTCCTTGATGGGCTCGCACTGCTCGAGATGGCTGAGCGCCTCCTCCAGCGAACGGGGCAGGCTATAGGGCAGCTCGTAAGCGCTCGACTTCATCTCCGGCAGCGGCTCCAGCTTCTCCATCATGCCGAGGTAGCCGCAGGCCAGGGTTGCCGCCAGCGCCAGATAGGGGTTGGCATCGGCACCGGCAAAGCGGTTTTCCACCCGGCGAGCACTCGGGTCGGAGAAGGGCACCCGCAGGCCGCAGGTACGGTTCTCTACGCCCCACTGGACGTTGCGCGGCGCACTCTCACCGAAAGTGAGGCGGCGGTAGGAGTTGACGTTGGGGGCCAGCAGCGCGGTCACCGCTGGGGTGTATTTCTGCAGACCGGCGATAAAGTGCATGAACTGCTCGCTGTTGCCGCCGCTATCGGTACCAAACAGGTTGCGACCATTCGCATCTTCCAGGCTCTGGTGGATGTGCATGGCGGAGCCCGGCTCATCGCTCATCGGCTTGGCCATGAAGGTGGCATAGATACCGTGCTTGTGGGCCGCTTCACGCATGGTGCGCTTGAACAGGAACACCTGATCCGCCAGATCAATGGCATCACCATGCAGGAAGTTGATCTCCATCTGGGCGGCACCCGACTCGTGGATCAGGGTGTCAACCTCCAGCTCCTGCGCCTCGCAATAGTCATACATGTCTTCAAAAATCGGGTCGAACTCGTTGACCGCATCGATACTGAACGACTGGCGAGCGGTCTCCGGGCGACCGTTGCGACCGATCGGCGGCACCAATGGATAATCGGGGTCTTCGTTGCGTTTGACCAGATAGAATTCCAGCTCGGGGGCCACCACCGGCTTCCAGCCCTGCTTCTCGTAAAATGACAGAACCCGACGCAGCACTGAGCGTGGCGCTATATCGATCAGCTTGCCGTTGATGTCAAAACAGTCGTGGATAACCTGCGCAGTGGGCTCCAGCGCCCAGGGGACAAAACGGATGGTGTTGGGGTCAGGATAGAGCTGCATGTCCCGCTCCAGCGGGTCGATCATGCTGTCATCATCCGGATATTCACCGGTCACCGTCTGGGTGAAAATCACCTCGGGCAGCCGCATGCCCCCCTCGCGCAAAAACTTGTTGGCTGGGATGATTTTGCCCCGGGCATTGCCGGTGAAATCCGGGAACAGGCACTCCACTTCAGTGATGCGATTGCTCTCCATCCAGCCTTTGATACTGTCCATGTTAAACCCCGACTTTACGGTTGCCATTGGCAAGGGTGTCTAATATATGGAACACCCTTGTTATAAAATTGTAATCAACATCACCATAAAAGCCCGCCATCAAGGGCAATGTCAAGCGGGCGTGTTTAAAAAACTATAAATAACGGCGCATATAATGACCAGGTCGGCACCAAATACTAAACACATACTGTCCGACCGAGCGGGTGTTAAACCACCACGCCATTAACTGCAAAGCGAATGCCAACACCTGGGGTGCCGGATGGCAAAACCTGCTCAATTCCCCGCCAGAATGGGCCATTTTTTTGCAAGGGCGCACAATCCTTATGCTATTTGCTTTGCTTGGCTGCATTTTTTTGGTACAAGGCCCGCCCTGATTTGCACTCTCTTGCACGAAACAAGTGCAAATCGGGATACAAGGGCTTGGTCTGTAGGCAGACAGCCCCCATAAACAGGGATTATTGGGTTAGCAAACTGACTGGTAGTTAATCGTATGTGTGATTTCATGACTGAAGACCAACTGGCCTTTTACAAGGGGCAGATCGAGCGACAGATCGTCGAACTCGAAGAACGCCTCAGCTCTCAGGCTAGCCAGGCCATCGCCACCGACACCAACGAGATGGCTGATGAAATTGACCGTGCCAGTATCGAGGAAGCCCGCCGTCTGGAGCTGAACCGCATCGAGCACGACAAGCTGCACCTGCGCAAGTTACGGGGCGCGTTAAAGCGTATGAACGAAGGGGACTTCGGTTACTGCGAATCTTGCGGTGACGAGATCTCCCTCAAGCGGCTGCATGCCCGTCCGGAATCCCGTTTCTGTGTCGAATGCCAGAGCACCAAGGAATTTAACGATACCCACGTGTTCCGCCGCGTCGCCTGATCCCGCCAGGCACTGTCACTGGTCTCTGGCGAACCCTCGTCAGCAAGATAGTGGCAAGTTCTGTTAGACTCCGGGCACGTCCCGGAATCGACAGGAGAACTGCGCGTGAAATGGCTCATCAAACTGTGTTTGTGTCTGCCACTGCTGGCACAAGCACAGGTTTTGACGGTGAAAGTCCCCAGCCGTCCCATCAACAATCTCGATCAAGAGTACCAGCTCAAACTGCTGGAACTGGCGCTGACCCGTGCCGGGCAACCCTTTCGCATCCAGCCTGTCGAACTCGATCTCAACCAGTTCACCCTCCAGCAACAGCTGAGCAAGGGCAAGACCATCAACGTCTTCTGGATGGGTACCTCCAGCGCACTTGAATCTTCCCTGATCGCCGTCCCCATTCCGCTGTTTCGCGGCCTGGAAGGATTGCGGCTGTCGTTCATCCACGCCGATGCGCAAGAGAAGTTCAACCAGATCAATACCCTGGCCGACCTCAAACAGCTGAAAGCCGCGCAAGGCGTGGGTTGGGCCGATAACAAAATTCTGGAAAATGCCGGCATTGCCACCTACGCCGGCCGTTACAGCAATCTGTTTCGGCTGATCAACGACGGCGACAAGCTCGACTTCTTCCCGCGCTCGCTGGTGGAGATTTACGCCGAGCGCAGCGAACTGGTGGCGCAGTATCCCAACCTCGCCATCGAGCAACACCTGCTGATCCGCTACCCCTTTGCCCAGTTCTTCTTCGTCAGCCCCGAATACCCCAAGCTGGCCAAGGCGATCCAGACCGGGCTGGAGCGGGCCTACGCCGATGGCAGCTTTATGCAGTTCTTCCATGAAAATCCGAAGATCCGCGAAGCACTGGCCAGCGCCAACCTCGACCAACGGGTCACCATAGCGCTGCCCAATCCGGACATGACCCCATTGCTAAAAAGCATTCCGGCCCAATATTGGGACTATCCACCTCAGTGATGGCGCTGGATGATGATTATCACGCCCATTCAACCCATTGCTGAGGTCCGCAACCTGCTGGCGAGGAACAACATGAACAGATTACAAGGGTCGCTGCTGCTGACGAGCTGTTTACTGGCGATGCCCGCCATGGCGGACAAGGCTGACCCCATCGGTGAGGTGAGCACCTCTTTCAAGCTGTTAGGCCCCAACCACAAGATTTTGGTAGAAGCCTTTGATGACCCGCGCATCGACGGGGTCGCCTGCTATCTGGCGCGCCCCAAGACCGGTGGCGTAAAAGGCGGACTGGGGCTGGCGGAAGATCCCTCCCACGCCTCCCTGTCGTGCCACCAGATTGGCCCCATCACTCTGCCCGAAATATTGAAAGCGGGGGAAGAGGTGTTCGATGTCAGCACCTCGCTGGTGTTCAAGGAGCAAAAAGTGGTGCGTTTTTACGACAAAAAACGCAATGCACTGGTTTACCTGACTTACAGCACCAAACTGGTGGATGGTTCGTACAAGAGTGCAGTCAGCGCCGTTCCCATCATGCCGTGGGGACAATGACCTGCCGGTTTGTCCGGTGATAGCTGACCTATTTTGTTGTAATTTAACGACACACACGCTGCGGAGCACACACCATGAAGGTCGCCGTATTCAGTACCAAGAGCTATGACAAAGAGCATTTCAACCAGGCCAACAGCCAGTACGGCTGCGATCTGGAGTTTTTCGATGTGCGGCTGGAGGCCAAAACGGCCCGACTGGCTCACGGCTTTCCGGTGGTGTGTCTGTTCGTCAATGACGACGCCGACCGCGAGGTATTGACCGAGCTGGCCGCCAACGGCACCAAGGTGATTGCCCTGCGCTGCGCCGGTTACAACAACGTGGATCTGGCCGCCGCCAAAGAGCTGGGGCTGAAAGTGGTGCGGGTGCCCGCCTACTCCCCCGAAGCGGTGGCCGAGCACGCGGTGGGGCTGATGATGACCCTCAACCGCCGCATCCATAAGGCTTATCAGCGCACCCGCGATGCCAACTTCTCGCTGGAGGGGCTGGTCGGCTTCAACATGTTCGGCCGCACCGCCGGTATTATCGGTACCGGCAAGATCGGCATCGCGACCCTGCGCATCCTCAAGGGCTTTGGCATGCGCCTGCTGGTGAGCGATCCCTACCCCAATCAGGCGGCAATCGAGCTGGGGGCCGAGTATGTGGATCTCGATACCCTGTTCCGTCAATCCGACGTCATCAGCCTGCACTGCCCGCTGTTTAGCGAGAATTACCATCTGCTGAACAAGGAGGCGTTCGCCAAGATGAAGGACGGGGTGATGATCATCAACACCAGCCGCGGCGGCCTGCTCGACTCCAACGCCGCCATCGAGGCGCTCAAGACCTCCCGCATCGGCGCGCTGGGGCTGGATGTCTACGAGGAGGAGGAAGATCTGTTCTTCGCCGACAAGTCCAATGAGGTGATCACCGATGACGTGTTCCGCCGTCTGTCGGCCTGCCACAACGTGCTGTTTACCGGCCATCAGGCCTTCCTGACCCGCGAGGCACTGCACGCCATCGCCGATACCACCCTCGGCAATATCCGCGCCATCGAGCGCCAGGGCCGCTCCGACAACGAAGTGGAATAAGGGCTCATCCCTTCATCCTGTTCTTCATTGCTGTGCGCCGGGTTGTGAGACCCGGCGCCTTCGGGTAGGCTAGCCCCCCTTTTTTATTCAGGAGTCTGGCGCCCATGTTGATCGGATTTGCTCACGGTACCTCCGACTGTGCGTCGGGTGGTGAGACCCGGCACCTTCGGGTAGGCCAGCCCTCCTTTTTTACTCTGGAGTCTGGCACCCATGTTTATCGGATTTGATTACGGCACCTCCAACTGTGCCGTGGCCGTGATGGAACAAGGTAGCCCCAGGCTGCTCAATCTCGGCGCATCCCGCTACCTCCCCTCCACCCTGCATGCGCCCCACCGGGATGCCATCGCCGGCCTGTTGGCCGAAGGGCTGGCACCCGCTCAGCAGGCGGAGTACCTCAAATTGCGTGGCCCCGTGGTCACCCGCGCCCAGGCAGTACGTCGCCAGATGCGTGAAGAGGGGCTGATCGACGAGCTGAGCTTCGGCGGCGCCGCGCTGGAGCGCTATCTGGAAGAGCCGGACGACGGCTACTACATCAAGTCGCCGAAATCCTTCCTCGGCGCCTATGGCCTCAAGGCCCCCCAGATCGCCCTGTTTGAGGACATCGTCTGCGCCATGATGCTCCACGTCCGCCAGCAGGCGGAGCAGCAGCTCGGTGCCCCGATCCGCCAGGCGGTGATCGGCCGTCCGGTCAACTTCCAGGGTCTGGCAGGGGAAGAGAGCAACCAGCAGGCGATTGCCATCCTGACCGAGGCAGCCCGTCTGGCCGGTTTTGAGCAGGTGGAGTTCCTCTATGAGCCGGTGGCTGCCGGTTTTGAATTCGAGGCGCGCCTCAGCGAAGACGCCGTGGTGCTGGTGGTGGATATCGGCGGCGGTACCACCGACTGCTCCATGCTGCGAATGGGCCCCAGCTACCGTGACCAGCTGGATCGCAGCGGCGACCTGCTCGGCCACAGCGGCCAGCGGATCGGCGGCAACGACTTCGACATCCGCCTGACAGTGGAAGGCATGATGCCGCTGCTCGGCATGCACGAGACCCTCAAGACCGGCAAGCCGCTGCCCCACCCGCTGTTCTGGGACGCCGCCGCCATCAACGATGTCAGCGCCCAGAGCCGCTTCTACAGCCTCGACACCGCCCGCCAGCTGCAGGATCTGCAGCTCGACAGCCAACCCGGCAGCAAGCTGGGTCGTCTGGCCAGCCTGCGGGCACACAAGCTGAGCCACCAGCTGGTATGGCGTGCCGAGCAGGGCAAGATCGCCCTCTCGGAGCAACCGCTCAATCGCCAGTCGCTGGCCGAGCTGGAAAAAGGGCTGGAAGCGGAGCTGACCCGCGAGCAGCTGGCCAACGCCTCTGCCCTGCTGCTGGAGAAAATTGGCGAGCTGATGGATGAAGCCATTGCCAATGCCGGTGTGCAGCCGGATCGCATCTTCGTCACCGGCGGTAGCGCCCGCTCGCCGCTGATCGCCAGCTTTATCCGCCAGAAGCTCCCGTCCATTCCACTCGAGGGTGGTGATGACTTCGGTTCGGTCGCTTCGGGTCTTGCCCGTTATGCCGAGCGGTTGTTCGCCAACTGATCCCTGAGATGCCGCAAGCAGCTCCATCACTCCCCGCTTGAGGGAGTGATGACTTCGGTTCCATTGCTGCGGGCCTCGCCCGTTATGCCGAGCGGTTGTTCGCCAACTGATCCCTGAGATGCCGCAAGCAGCTCCATCACTCCCCGCTTGAGGGAGTAATGACTTCGGTTCAGTCGCTTCGGGTCTTGCCCGTTATGCCGAGCGATTGTTCGCACAATAAGCAAGCCGATGGCAACATCCGCCCGGGTGTTGCCATTTCGCGACAGTGGTGCGGGACAAGGGGCGACAGAAGCAGTCGGGCATCCCCTCTCGCCCCCTGCGCCACAGCCAGCAAACAGGGTATTCTGGGCACTCCACCAACCGGAGCCCCCTCATGCCCAGATTGCTATCCCTGCTGCTCTCCCTGCTGCTGCTCGCGGGCTGTAGTTCAACCGCCTTTGTCCGGCAGGATCTGCAACATCACCACTGGATTCTGAGCAAGCTGGATGGCGAACCGGTCGCCGCCTTGCGCGACAATCCCCCCGATTTCGAGATCGGCGAGCACTTCACCGTCAACGGCATCGCCGGTTGCAACCGCTACTTCGGTCAGGGCCATCTGAAAAATAACCGGCTGTGGGTCACCAGCATGGGCAGCACCGAGATGGCCTGCATGCCGCCGCTGAACACCATCGAACAGGCCGTGCTCACCACCCTGACCGAGGGCGCCACCCTGAGCGGTACCAGCCAGACCCTGATCTTGCAGGGCAAACAGCACCGCTTGGAATACACCTTGCGCGATTGGGTCTTTTAGTCGTAACAAATACCCATCACAAAGCCGCATCACAAACAGGAACATGTTGTCCGGCTGTGGCACACTATGAGGCAGAGTTCGCAATGGAGGCTGCCTCAGCCATGTCGATGGATCGCCTGTTTGACAAGATCAAACAACTCCCCACCATTCCCCAGCTGCTGCACGAGTTGATGCAGAGCTTCAATGATGAAAATGCCCGCATCGACGAGATTGCGGCCAAAATCGCCATGGATCAGGTGATCAGCGTCAAGGTGCTGCGGATGGCCAACTCGGCTGCCCTGCGCCGGGGCAACGACGTGACCTCCATCGAACAAGCGGTGATCCGGCTTGGCTTCAACCGGTTGCGCTCGGTGGTGGTTGCCTCCGGCATCATCGGCAGCTTCAAAGCCCCTCCCAGCTTCAACAAAAACAAGTTCTGGACCGAGACCTTTCAGGTCGCCACCATTGCCAAGACCCTGGCGCAAGAGACCAAGGCACTGGATCCCGAGACCGCCTTTACCTGCGCCCTGATCCACAACATCGGTGAGCTGCTGATCCAGAGCACCCTGCCGGAAGAGGCAGAACTGATCAATATGTCGATCCAGAACGGCAGTAGCCGGGTGGAGGCCCAGCGGGAGATGCTCGGCTACGACTATTCCCAGCTTGGCGCCGAACTGGCGCGACGCTGGAACCTCTCCGAGGCCTTCGTTGATGCCATTTCCCAGCAGCTTGACCCGCTCTCCCACGATCCGGTCAGCAAGGAGGCGGTGCTGATCCGCCTCGCCGTGTTTATCTCCTTCGCCTGGAATGCCGGGGTACCAGCCCAGGCCATCATTGCCCGCTTCCCCAAACCGCTCGCCGACCAGTTGGGACTGGATCCCAAGTCGCTGGCAGGCCAACTCGAAACGCTTCACGAACAGGGTAATGCCCTCGCCGATCTTCTGACTCAATAAGCATCATGACCCATCCGTTTCTGTTTCATCCCCAGGTGGCGCCCTGGTTCAAAGAGAGCGCCGACGCACTGCAACTCACCCTCTTTAGCGAACTGGACGCCCCGATCCGCACTGTGTGGCTACGCCACGAGCCGGACAACGAGGAGTACCTGATCCCGATGACAGCGGTCTCGACCCGCGACCGGCTGCAGGTGTGGCAGGCCACCCTGCCACTGGCCAAGGGGCAGGATACCCACCTCTACAGCTTCAAGTGCCTCACCGACGAAGGGCAGTGGTGGTTGCACGGCGCGGGCGTCAGCCCTGCCATGCCACCGCGCGAGCAGCATTTTCGCTTCAACAGCCTGCACCAGCCACCGGCCTGGGTGCAGGATCAGGTGTTCTACCAGATCTTCCCCGACCGCTTCTGCAATGGCGACCCGTCGCTGAGCGTCAAGCATCACGAATATGAGTACCGCGGCAAGGCGGTGATCAGCAAAGGGTGGGGGGAGCCGGTCAGCCGCCACGACGAGGGGCACGGCGCCTGTGAATTCTATGGCGGCGATCTGGCTGGCATTGATGCCAAGCTGCACTATCTGCAATCCCTCGGGGTGACGGCGCTCTACCTCAACCCCATCTTCGATTCGCCGAGCAACCACAAGTACGACACTCAGGACTACTTCAAGGTCGATGCTCACCTCGGCAGCAACGAGCAGTTCGCCGAGCTGACCCGCAACCTGCACCAGCGCGGCATGAAGATCATTCTCGATGCGGTGGTTAACCACACCTCGACCGAGCACCCCTGGTTCTGCCCGCCGCTAGGGGCCAACAGCACCCCGGACTCGCCGTGGCGCAGCTTCTACACCTTTGACAGCGAAGGGGATTACGTCAGCTGGAAGGGCATTCGCAGCCTGCCCAAGCTCGACTTTGCCAGCGAACAGGTGCAGGACGCCATCTATCGGGCTGATGATGCCATCCTGCGCTACTGGATGCGGCCGCCCTACCATATCGACGGCTGGCGCTTTGACGTCATCCACATGCTGGGGGAGCGCGGCACCGCCGAGGGCAACCGCAGCCATGTGCGGGCCATTCGCGGGGCGGTGAAGCAGGAGAACCCGGACGCCTACGTGCTCGGTGAGCACTTCTTCGAGGCGAGCCAGTGGCTGCAAGGGGATCAGGAGGACGGTGCCATGAACTACTATGGCTTCGCCCACCCGATCCGCGCCTTCCTGGCGGGGCAGGATATCGCCTACCACCCTATCAAGATCAGCGCCGAAGAGCTGGACCGCTGGCTCAAGCTGGCGCGGGCCCACATCCCGTTCAAGAACCAGCTGGCCCAGTTCAACCTGCTGGACAGCCACGACACCGCCCGCTTCCTCCACCTGCTGGGAGAAGACAAACAGCGGATGCGGCTGGCGGCGACCCTGTTGCTCACCTATATCGGTACACCCTCCATCTACTACGGCGACGAAGTGGGACTCTCTGGCGGCAACGACCCGGACTGCCGCCGCTGCTTCCCGTGGGAGACCACCGCCTGGGATCACGTGCTGCACGATTACTACCGCCGACTGATCCAGATCCGCCGCCAGCGCCCCTCCCTGCGCCGTGGCGATATCCAGACCCTCTATGCCGGGCCCCACAGCTATGTGTTCGCCCGCACTCTGCAAAGCGATCAGGTGGTGGTTGCCTGCAACCGTCACCCGAGCGAGCCGCGCACCATCAGCCTGCCGCTGTGGCAGACCGCCAGCCCGGCCAGCCGCTTCACCGACGCCTTCAACGGCGACAAGTTCGAAGTGGTGCAGGGCGAGGTACAGCTCACCATCCCGGCCAACTCGGCCAGAGTGCTGATCTCCAGCTGAGTGGGCGACTGACACACTGAAACGCAAAACCGGAGCGCAAGGCTCCGGTTTTTTATTCCGTTCAATCCCCGACGGCGTCTGGCCCCTTGCCTGCCGCAATCAGTAGTTGATGCTGACGTAAGGCACTTCCGGCACCTGCCAGCGCTGCTTGAGGTAGACGGTCAACACGAAGAAGAAGTTGGCCAGCAGGTTGGCGAAGCGATAGAGAATGGGATCGAAGGCCACCCCGCTCTCTTCCAGCCGGACCAGCAGCCGCACCACCTTCTTGCTGGCGCAGCGACACAGGTGGAGGGTAGGAATGGGCTGGGGCCCCTGCGGCAGTACGAAACCGGTGACGCTGCCGCGACTTGCCTCGTTGTAGTGGTCGTAACGGGCCTTGAGCCACTCAAGGTCTGCATCGAAAATCCCCAGCTTGCCGCGCACCGAGCCGTTGAGGTTGTAGATAAGCCGCTGCAACACCGCGAGATCCGCCAGCATGGGCTCGGTGTCGGCATCCGGCGCAAGGTGTGACAACACGGCCCCGACCTGACAGCAGAGCTCGTCTGTGGCGATTTCAAAATCACATTTGAGCGAGGTTTCGAAGATAAAGGGGTAGCAGAGCTCGCGCTTGTCTCTTGGCTTCTTGGGGTTCATGGGGCAACCGGATTGGAGAAAAGGCCAGTTTGCCAGCCCCGGGAAGGGCTGGCAAACGGCAGGTCATTACTTGCGTTACGCGCTGTGGCTCAGGCGTTCTTACTGGCGGGCTCGGTTGATGGCTGGAACTGGTTAATCATCCGCAGCGCCTCCAGCATCCGCTGGTTGAAGCTGGTGAAGCGATCGACCTGTAGCGGGTCCGCTTCCCCTCTGGCGGCCAGCACGGCAGGGGTCAGCGCCTGTTGCTGGGATGCTGGCAGCAGGGTATCCGCCTGTTTCTGTACCTGATCCAGCTTGGGCAGGTAGTCGGCAAACGGCTTGATCAGATCCTGCAGGGAGTGCGCCCCCTGATAGGTCTGGCTCAGCTTGACGCTCTGCTTGAGCTTGAGGGAATAAGACGCCAGCTGGCTGTCATCCAGTTTCAGCTCGCTCGCCTTATCCAGCAGATCCTCGAAGTTGCCGGAGAAAAAATTCCCCGCCAGCTCGTCGATCCCCTTGACCAGCTTGCCGATGGACTCCATCTCATCGCTGCTGAGATCCCCCTCCAGCGAGAAGCTGAAGCTCTGGCTCGACTTGAGGCTGAACTGGCTGCCACTCTCACTGCTCTGGGACTTGCTCTGCCAGCTGTCGTTGAAGCGCAGCACCACCTTGTCGCCATCCTTGGTCTGGATCTCCAGGTAGCCCTGCTGGCGGCTGGCCATCTCGGCCGCCCCCATGTCGGTCGGGGAGACTTTGCCGAAGAACTCCTTCTCGAACTCGTCGAGCCCCTTCTGGATCAACTTGTAGCTCTGATCGATACCCGTCTTGATATCCTCATTGTCGGTTGCCCAGTCGCCGAGCTGCTTGCGGGCATCACCGAACCCCTTGTCGACCCCTTTGCGCGCCTGCTCCATCATGCCGGTCAGATCCTCATCGGATTTGCCATCGGCCCGCGCAGCGCCAAGTCGGCCAGTGACAAACTGCAACACGTTGTCCGCCACCGACTGAAAGTCGAACAGGGTCTCCGGCGTGATCACCTCCGGCTCCTGCACCTTGGGCGCCTTATAACCCTGGCCATTGATCTCCAGCGAGAACTGCAGCGCCTGCTGGATCAGCACCTGCGCCCATTTGGGCGGCTTGTGTAAAGAGACCTCTTCCTCGCGACTCAGTGGTTTTGACTCTGCCTGTTGCGGCGTTTTGGGAGAGACACCCACTCCCTTGGGTTGGGCTGCGCCCATGCCTTCGATCTGCATAATGTGTCCTCCCACCATGCTTGTAGATCTACTATCGGCCTGACTGAACACTTCTTGACCACAAAATACTGGACAATCTACTGCGGCCTTTTAAAATCCACACCCTTTGGGTGGCCTGTTGCCTTCCCCCGATTTCGATCCGGCCTGGCCGGTGTGCATGTGAGGTATATCATGACCCAATCCCAACGGGCTGACGCAGATTCTGTGGCGCCAAGAACCCCTGCCGACTATCAGGCCCAGCTCGACGAAAAGAGCGCTCGCCTCACCGAGCTGTTTGCCGGATTCACCCTCCCGGCGCTGGAGGTTCATGCCTCACCGGCAGAGTACTACCGGATGCGGGCCGAATTTCGCATCTGGCATGAGGGGGATGATCTCTTCCACTGCATGTATGCCCCGGCAACCAAAGAGATTATTCGGGTTGAGCACTTCCCGACCGCCAGCCGCCTGATCAATCAGCTGATGCCGGTACTGCTGGAGGGGCTGCGCCCCCATCCGGTGCTGCGCCGCAAGCTGTTCCAGATCGACTACCTGTCGACCCAGTCCGGCCAGCTCATCGTCAGCCTGCTCTATCACCGCAAGCTGGAAGCCGAATGGCAGCAGGTCGCCGAGACGCTGCAAGCCGACCTGCGCGCCCAAGGGTTTGATCTGCGGCTGATTGGTCGAGCGCACAAACAGAAAATCGCTCTGGGCGATGACTTTGTCATCGAGCAGCTCAATGTGGCAGGCCGCCAGCTCACCTACAAGCAGGTGGAGAACAGCTTCACCCAGCCCAACGCCGTCATCAATGAGCAGATGCTGGCCTGGGCGCTGGCTGTGACCAAGGGGAGCGAAGGGGACCTGCTGGAGCTCTATTGCGGCAATGGCAACTTCTCCATCGCACTGGCGCAGAACTTCCGCAAAGTATTGGCCACCGAGATCGCCAAACCGAGCGTTGACTCAGCCCAGTTCAACATCGCCGCCAATGGCGTCGACAACCTGATTATCCTGCGTATGTCGGCCGAGGAGTTCACCATGGCGATGCGTGGCGAGCGGGAGTTCAACCGCCTCAAGGGGGTCGATCTCCAGAGTTACCAGTGCAATACCATCTTCGTCGACCCGCCCCGCGCCGGTCTCGACGATGCCACCGTCAAGCTGGTGCAGGAGTACGACAACATCCTCTACATCTCCTGCAACCCCGAGACCCTGCAGGCCAACATGGCGGTATTGGGTGAAACCCACGAGATCGCCCGTTTCGCCCTGTTCGACCAGTTCCCCTGGACCCATCATATGGAAGCCGGGGTCTATCTGCGCCGCAAGGCCGGTTGATTCAAGCAGACGAAAAACAAAAACAGGGCCGCATGGCCCTGTTTTGCTATCTGGTGGCTCGCCGCCAAAAAAGGGGCGCCTGCTTTGTGGTTATCTGGATGGTGCAGCTTGCAACACCCGTTGCCGAATGATCTGGGTAACCCCTTGTTCATCATTACCCGGCGCGATAAAACGAGCTAATTTCTTAATTTCAGGGTGGGCATTGGCCATGGCATAACTGTGGTAGGTCTCTTTGAGCATTTCGACATCATTAAAAAAATCACCAAAGCTCATGCTCTGCTCGAAGTTGAAATCAAAAACAGTTCGCAACTTTTTAATGGCCGCCCCTTTCGAGGCATCTTTGTGCATAAAATCGAGCCAAATTTCGCCGCTCACCACCACCTGATGGCTATCGCCAAAATGCGGGAATACCACCGGATAAACATGCTGTTCGGCGCCATTGAAATTAAGCACGGCGACCTTGATAAACTCATCGTCAATTGCCAATAAATCATCCACTTGCACCAGTGAGTGATAATAGTTGTTCATTTCACCAAGAGCAGCCTGACAGGTTGTTTCGGTATAGGCGGTATGCTTGCCACACAACACCAGATGAGAGCCCGCGATTTGACGCACTGCGGTAATCATCTGATAGGCATCTTGCTGGCCAATCAGGCTGCTATGTAACTCGTTACCCTGATAGACCACATAAGTGCCATTTTCAGCAATAAATACCATCTGGTCTTTGATTGGCGAAAAAACATCCAGCAAGCTGTGATATTGCCGACCCGATGCCGCAGCAAACAGCACCCCCTGCTGTTGCAGCAGGGCGAATACTTCAAAAAAATCCACTGGCAACGCTTTCTGGCTATTTAATAAGGTGCCATCCATATCGACGGCAATAAATTTAATCTGCGTACTCACAAGCGCTCCTGTCGTCATTATTCATAAATACATCGCAATAAAAATCAACGCCACCACATCCATGGCGGCGCCCCTAAATGACAACCTCAAGTCTACTGCTGTTAGCTGCCAATGCAGGAGGGGGCAAATCTTGAGTGACCACCGAACCAGTGGCAACCGGCGCAATAGTCACCATCGAGGTGAGCGAAGATAAACTCAGCGGGAATGCTTGTCACTTGAGTCGCGATTTTTTATCAATAACGGCGGAGGGCTGGTGAAGTCTTGCGGGGGGTGCCACTGAGACGATTGGTGGGGAAAATGGGTGGCTCACCCTGACGGTGAGCCACGGCCATTATTTCTTCTTGGCGTACTTCATGGAGTCCAGCGCCACCGCCAGAATGATGATGCCGCCCTTGATGATGAACTGCCAGTAAGGGCTGACCCCGATATAGGTCAAACCGTAGTTGATCAGGGTGAAGATAAGTACGCCGGTAATCACACCCGCGACTGTCCCTACCCCGCCGGCAAACGACACGCCACCCACCACGCAGGCCGCGATGGCATCCAGCTCATACATGAAGCCGAGGTTGTTGGTGGCACTGCCGACCCGACCCGCTTCCAGCATGCCGCCGAAGGCGTAGAACACACCTGCCAGCGCATAGATCATCACCAGATTGACTGCCACGTTGACGCCGGAGACCTTGGCCGCCTCGGGGTTGCCACCGATGGCGAAGATGTTTTTGCCAAAGCGGGTCTTGTTCCACAGCACCCAGACAAAGACGCTGGCGATGGCCGCATAGAAGGTGAGGTACGAGAGCTTGAATCCTCCGATCCGGATAAACCCTTGGGCAAAGCTGGAGAAGCGGGGGTCAAACCCGGCCACCGGCGAAGCCCCTACCGAGTCAAAGTAGAGGGAGTTGATGCCGTAGACGATGATCATGGTGCCCAGGGTGGTAATGAACGGCGTTACGTTCAGGTAGGCCACGATCAAACCGTTGACTAGGCCGATCAACGCCCCCACCGCACACACCAGCAGGATCACCACCGGAATGGGCACCTCCCCCAGCGTAGGGAACACCTTGTTAACGTTGGTCAGCGCCTGCAACATGGTCGCCGCAATCAGCGCCGCCAGACCGACCTGACGACCGGCCGACAGATCCGTCCCCTGGGTAATGATGATGCCCGCCACCCCCAGCGCGATGATGACCCGCACCGAGGACTGGGTCAGGATGTTGCTGAAGTTGGTGAGGCTCAGGAAGGAGGGTTCCTGGATCACGATGACCATGAGCAGCACCAGCAGCACCAAATAGATGGCGTTTTCCTTGAGCGCCTGCATCAGATTGAAATTTTTAGCCGACTCCATAAATGTCTTCCTGTCTCTAGAGGTACAGAGATGCCAGGCGCAGTATCTCGCTCTGGTCAGTTTCTTTGGTATTGACGATCCCGGCGACCCGGCCATTGCTCATCACCATGATGCGGTCGGTGATCCCCAGCAATTCCGGCATCTCTGACGAGATGATGATGATCCCCTTGTCCTTTTTCGCCAGCTCCAGGATCAGCTGGTAGATCTCGAACTTGGCCCCCACGTCGATGCCGCGGGTGGGCTCGTCGAGCATCAGGATCTCCGGCTGGGTCAGCAGCCAGCGACCGATGATAACCTTCTGCTGGTTGCCCCCGGAGAGGGAACCGATCTGGGTCTGCTGAGTTGGCGTCTTGACCCGCATGGAGTCGATAACCCACTGGGTATCGCTCTTCATCTTGTTGTCGCTGAGCAGCCCCATGGAACCTTTGTAGCTGTCCATATTGGCGATCAGGGAGTTGAAGGCGATATCGAGCCGGGAGTAGATACCGGTGGAGCGGCGCTCTTCCGTCACCAGCGCAAAGCCGTTGCGAATCGCTTCGTGGGCGTTGTGGTTGGCCACCTCTTTGCCGTGCAGCTTGATGCTGCCCTGGCTGCGATCGCGGATACCAAACAGGGTCTCGACGATATCGGTGCGCTTGGCCCCCACCAGCCCGGCGATGCCGAGGATCTCCCCCTTGTGCAGGTTGAAGGTCACATCCTGAATGGAGGGTTGGTTCTTCGCCGTCAGGTGTTCGATCTCGAGGATCACCTCTTGCGGCTGGTTGGTTTTTTCCGGGAAGCGCTGGGTCAGTTCACGGCCAACCATCATCCCGATGATCTGATCCATAGTCATGCCCTTGAGCGGTTGGGTTGCCACCCACTGGCCATCGCGCAATATGGTGATCTCGTCACAGAGCTGGAAGATCTCCTCCATCTTGTGAGAGATGTAGACGATGCCGCACCCCTTATCCTTCAACTTGTTGATGATCTTGAAGAGATGGTTCACCTCTTTCTCGGTCAGGGAGGAGGTGGGTTCGTCCATGATGACGATCTTGGCGTCGTAGGAGAACGCCTTGGCGATCTCGATCATCTGCATCTGGGAGACCGACAGGGTCGCGACCTTCACCTTGGGATCGATATCGATGTCGAGCTCGTCGAAGATGCGTTTGGTATCGTCATACATCTTGCCGTGGTCGATGAACCACCCCTTGGTGGGGTAGCGGCCGAGCCACATGTTGTCCATCACGGTACGCTGCAACACCAGGTTGAGTTCCTGATGCACCATGGAGACGCCATTTTCCAGCGCCTGCTTGGAGGAGCTGAAGTTGATCTCCTGCCCCTTGAAGAAGATCTTGCCCTGATCCTTCTCGTAAATGCCGAACAGGCACTTGAGCAGGGTGGATTTTCCCGCACCATTCTCGCCCATCAACGCATGCACAGAATGAGGACGGACCCGTAAATTGACATTATCGAGTGCCTTGACGCCGGGAAAGCTCTTACTGACGTCAATCATCTCCAACAGCCATTCTGATTGTTGCTGTGTTGTCATATCAGCCATCACATCTGGTGGAAAAAAGGGCAAGGGGATCGCCCTTGCCCTGGAGGGGGGAATTACTCGAATTGAGACAGGTTGTCTTTATCCACACCAACGTAGGCAACGCGCACCACCTTGTTGTCGATCTTCCAGTTGGTGCCTTCACCCGCCGCTTTGCCTTCAGCCAGGTTCTTGGTCAGCTCGAAGGTGGCTTTAGCCTGGTTGGCCGCATCGTTCAACACGGTCCCCGCCATGGCGCCGCTCTTGACCATGGCCAGCGCTTCCGGCAGCGCATCGACGCCGAACACCGGAATGGCGCTCTTGCCCTGGGCTTTCAGTGACTCGACTGCGCCCATTGCCATGCCGTCATTGTTGGCGATGACCACTTCGATCTTGTTGGCGTTGGGGCCAGAGATCCAGGCATCCATCTTGTCTTTGGCCATGGCGGTATCCCACATACCGGTATCCATGTGCAGCTGCTCGGTCTTGAAGCCGCCATCATTCAGGGTCTTGATGACATAGGAGGTACGGGCTTCTGCATCCGGGTGGCCCGGCTCGCCCTTGAGCAGCACAAACTGGATCACGCCATCCTTGTTCAGATCCCACTCCGGATGGGCTTTCCAATGTTTGGCAATCAGCTGACCCTGGATGATCCCTGACTCCTTGGAGTCGGTGCCCACATAGTAGGCCTTGTCATAGCTGGCCAGATCGGTAGCACTCGGCTCCTTGTTGTAGAACACCACCGGGATATCTTCCCCACGAGCCTTCTCGATCACCACAGGGGCCGCCGCCGGGTCAACCAGGTTGATGGCCAGTGCTTTCACCCCTTTGGCCAGCAGCACGTCGATCTGGTCGTTCTGCTTGGACTGGTCGTTCTGGGAGTCGTTCATCAGCAGCTCTACACCCGGATTGGCTGCCGCTTCCTTCTCGATGGCCTTGCGCACGACCGCCATGAAGTTGTCGTCATATTTGTAAACAGTTACCCCGATGCGGGTGTCAGCCTGAGCATTGGCACCAGCCATCATGCCCATCAGCAGGGCGGCAACTGTGGTCAGTTTTTTCATTATGTGTGCTCCGATGTATCTATCTGTGTTGTAGGGTGGCGAGCAATTGAACAATCGCCAAGTAATGTAATCAGTTTGTTGTCATTTCTTCTGTGATCGTGACGACAAAATGAAAACGATTACACTCTGTTACATTGCTATTTTTATTTAATTTTCAAACAGATATAAATCAGTGATGAATTGAGACTCAAGTGTCTCTCTGCATTGAGGCTAGTCGTTGCGGCCCTGTTGTCAAAAGCGACTCAACCAAGGGTGCAACCCCAGCGGTAACGGCGCCCGACCAACTGATACTCAGGACGCACGCTCTGGCTCCAGGAGTCATCTCCCCCCACTCCCATATGAGCGCCATCGAGGCAGACCCACAGCCCCTCTTCGGCCACCAGATCGCTCTGGTGACGGGCGGTCGCCAGCTGCTGCTGGCTGAAACGGCTGGCACTGAAATGAAACGCCCCGCTCACCGTCATGCTGCCCAGCTGCAGCTGGCGGGTATCGCAGCGCAAGCCGTTGTCGCTCGGGAAAACATAAGGGGTGTGCATGGCATCCAGCGGCAGGCTCCAGCGCCCCAGATCGGCGCCCAGCAGGCGATCCGGATAGTTCTCGTGAGGGCCACGGCCCAGCCATTCGGCCCGCGCCGGTACCTCGGCCAGATGGATCAGCAAGCCGATCCGGGGCAACGAAGGCAGCGCCTGCGCCAGCTCGCTCTCTATCTCCAGCCTCATGGCGCCATCGTCGGCAAAGCGGTGATGCCAGTGACTCACCAGCAGCAACTCATCGTGGTGGAAGTAGCCGTGGCTGACCCGGATATCCCCCCCAGTGACCGTGATCCCCAAACAGCGGTGCTGCCACTGGCCGAGGCCGCAGCCCTGCCAGCGGGCAAGCCAGGAGTTGGGGTCGGCGTGATCCGCCTCGCTGGTGCCGATATCGTTGTCGAGCGGCGCGCGGTAGAAGTGATCAATCACCGGGGCCAGCAACTGCTCCTGCCCCGATTTTTGCCAACTGGTGATGCGGCCACTCTGCTTGTCGAGCCGCCACTGACTGTTTGCGGCAGTGACCCACCAACCATCCGGTTGCTCGGTCAGGGTGGCCGCAGCGGCGGGAGCTGGCAGGGCAAGGGGGGTCGGCAGGGTGAACTGCTGGCGGGCGACCTTGTGACCCGCCTGTGACCAGAGGGTGGCCTGTGGCTGAACTATGGCCAGATCGAGCCAGGCCAGTGAGCCTGCCGCAAAGCCGGGCAGCGTCTCGCTCAGGGTCAACTCGATAACCCCTTGCGGCGCCAGCGTGAGGGAGATCTCCCCCTGCTGCAGCACGTGGCCGTTCTCGCACAGCTGCCAGCAAAGCCGCTCGTTATCGGTGGTGCGGAACAGGTATTCGCTCTCGATCCGCACCCGCAGCGGGGTGTGCTCAAGCAGGGTGAAGCGGAACGGCTGCTGGGCACGTTTTGCCTCAAACAGCGCGGGATGGGGGGTGCGATCCGGGAACAGCAGGCCGTTGCAGCAGAACTGGCGATCGTTTTGCAGATCGCCAAAATCGCCGCCATAGCCCCAGTAGTGGCGGCCATCGGAGGTGAATTTATCGAGCCCCTGATCGACCCAATCCCAGACAAACCCGCCTTGCAGACGTGGATGATCGCGAAACGCCTGCCAGTAGTGGGCGTAGCCCCCGAGACTGTTGCCCATGGCGTGGGCATATTCGCAGAGGATCAGCGGCCGGTGCTCGCCGGGCAGGCCGATCCACTTGGCCAGCGCCCACTTGGGCACCGCCGGGAAGGGTTGATCCTGATGGGTTCTGGCATACATGGGGCAGATGATGTCGGTGGCCGGAGTATCGGCCCCGCCCCCCTCGTACTGCACCGGACGGCTCGAGTCGCTGCGCTTGATCCAGCCATACATGGCATCGTGAGCCGGGCCGTAACCCGACTCGTTGCCGAGCGACCAGATGATGATCGAGGGGTGGTTGAAATCCCGTGCCACCATGCGGGTCGCTCGCTCCAGAAAGGCATTGCTCCAGGCGGGATCCCGCGCCAGCCGCCCCATCGGGGTCATGCCGTGGGTCTCCAGATTCGCCTCATCCACCACATAGAGGCCGAGCCGATCGCAGAGGCGATAGAAGTCGGGATGGTTGGGGTAGTGGGAGCAGCGCACCGCATTGAAATTGTGCCGCTTCATCAGCAGCAGATCCCGCTCCATGGTGGCGCGATCGATGGCATACCCCTTGGCGGGATGGTGTTCATGACGGTTGGCACCGCGAATAAGCAGCGGCTGACCGTTGACCCGCAGCAGGCCGCCACGGATCTCCACCACCCGGAAGCCCACATCGCACCCCTCGCTCTCGATGGCTTGGCCCTGCTCATCCAGCAAGGTCAGGGTCAGGCGATAGAGATGGGGCGTCTCGGCGCTCCACTGGTGCGGCGCAGCCACATCGAGCGTCAGCTCGGCGCCATCGTCGCAAGCCCCTTTCTCATCAATGGCTTGGGTACCGACCGGTTGGCGCAGGGTCGCTACCCGCTCGCTGCCGTCATAGAGATTGGCCTCTACCGACAGACCGGCCCCATTGGCCACCTGCAGTGCAATCTTGAGACGGCCATCCCGATAGCAGGCATCCAGCTCGGGGGTCACCCGCATATCCATCAGATGGCGGGCCGGTTTGTGCAACAGGCTGACGGAGCGGAAGATCCCCGACAGCCACCACATATCCTGATCTTCCAGATAGGCGCCATCGGACCAGCGCAGCACCAGCACCGCCAGTCGGTTGCTTCCCACTTGCAGATACGGGGTCAGGTCGAACTCGGCGGGCAGCCGGCTGTCCTGGGAGTAACCGACCCAGCGACCATTGCAGAAGAGGTGGAAGGCGCTACTCACCCCGTCGAAGATAATCCGGCTCTGGCCACTGGCCAGCCAGTCGGCAGGCAGCTCAAACTCGCGGGAGTAGCAGCCGGTGGGGTTCTCGGTCGGTACCCGCGGCGGATCGCAGGGAAAGGGGTATTTGATATTGGTGTAGATGGGGCCATCGGTGAGCGGCCGCGCAGCCGGATAGGCGGCATCCAGCTGCCAGTTGCCCGGCACGGTAATGGGAGTGGCATCCGCCAGATCCTGCGCCAGCCAGCTCTCGGGCACCCGCTCGGGGGCGGCAAAGAAGGAGAAGCGCCACTCACCATCGAGCAAGAGACGGGAGGAAGAGGCCCGATCATCTCTGGCATCCGCCGCGCTGCGCCAGCTGAACATGGGGGTATGGGCAGCCAGCCGGTTTACCGACGTAATCGCTTGGGTCTGCCAATCCTGACGCGCCACTATCTCCCTCAACATTCACTCTCTCCCCGCAGATTAGAAAACGTATGCAGTCTAGAGAAATATGGCGCAGGGAACGGCGATCTCGCTCACACAGATGTAAACGATTACACTCGTTTTGTTAAGTAAAACGGAGTAAAAATGATTAAAAACCAGTAAAACAATAACTGTGCAAGAAACGGCCCCGAACAGGGCCGCAAAAGGTGGCTATCCGGCCCGAACCGGTGCCACCGAGTGACGATTGATCAGGGTCGGGGTATAGATCCGGCTCTGGGTCGCCTCACTCTCCCCTGCCGCCAGCTGAATCGCCAGCTTGGCCGCCTGGGCCGCCATCAATTCGATGGGGTAGCGCATGGTTGAGAGTTTGGGTCTCAGGTATCTGGCATAGATGATGTCATCGAAGCCCACTACCGAGACCTCTTCCGGCACCCGCAGACCGTTATCTGCCAACACCGAGATAACACCGGCGGCCATGGCATCGTTATAGGCCACCACGGCGGTCACCTTGAGCCCCTTGGCCAGCAGGTTGAGCATGGCGCGCTCGCCCCCCTCCTCGTTGGGCGTACCGCTCTCGATCAGCTCCGCATCGGCCGCCAGACCCGCCGCCATCAGCCCGTCCTGATAGCCTTGCAGGCGCAAGGTGGCATCCTCGATGGCGTGATCCGAGCTGATAAAGGCGATATGGCGGTGACCCAAGTCAATCAGATGACGGGTCGCAGTGGCGGCTCCCAGCCGGTTATTGAGGGAGATACAGCGCCCCTTGAGGGCTGGAATATCGCGGTTAATCAGCACCATACCCGGCACTCTATTGGCGTAGTCGCAAAGCACCTCGTCACTGAGGGCCTTGCTGTGCACCACCAGCGCCTCACAGCGCTTGCCGATCAGCAGCTCGATCGCTTCGCGCTCCTGACGTGCCTTGTGAAAACCGTTACCCATCAGCAGGTGAAGGTTCTGCTCTACCGCTACCGCGGAGACCCCCTTCACTAGTGCACCAAAGAAGGGATCTGCCACGTCTCCGACCACCACCCCCATGGTGTCGCAAGTCTGGCTCACCAGCGCCCGCGCGTTGGCGTTGGGGGTGTAGCCCAGCTCGGCCATGGCCTTCTGCACCACCTCGCGAGAAGCGGCGCTGGCCTTGGGTGAGTTGTTCATCACCCGTGAAACCGTTGCCACTGACACATTGGCCAAACGGGCGACATCCTTGATGGTGCTCATGCTGTTTTCACTCATTTCACTGTGCAATAGAGCTGCATTATAACCAGCAAACCCTTTAAAAACAGTGATGAAGAACATATGTGCGGCCATGGCTATTTTGAAAGGAGTGTAATCGTTTACACAATTTTGCAAGCAAGTTCACAGTTTGCTCGCTCCCCCCTCGCTAGACTCCTTCCAGACACGTTTTCAGTGGAGAGCAAGATGAACGTTCTGGTCACCGGCGGCTGCGGATATATCGGCAGCCACACCTGTTTGGCCCTGCAAGCGGCAGACATGAACCCCGTGGTGGTCGACAACCTCGGCAACAGCAAGGGCAGTGTACTGACGCGGATCGCCGCCATCAGCGGTCAGGAGCCCGCATTCTATCAAGGGGATATTCGCGATCCCGCCCTGCTGGACCGGATCTTTGCCGAACAGCAGATCGATGCGGTGATCCATTTTGCCGCCCTGAAAGCGGTCGGTGAATCGACCCGCATTCCACTGGATTACTACGAGAACAACCTCGGCGGCACCCTCATCCTGCTGCAGGCGATGAAACGGGCTGGCGTGCACAATCTGGTGTTCAGCTCCTCGGCCACCGTCTATGGCGATCCCGCCAGCCTACCGATCCGCGAGGATTTCCCCCGCAGCGCCACCAACCCCTACGGACGATCCAAGCTGATCATCGAGGAGATCCTCGAAGATCTGCAGCTGGCCGAGCCCCACTGGAGCATGACCCTGCTGCGCTACTTCAATCCGGTCGGCGCCCATGAATCGGGCACCATGGGGGAAGACCCCCAGGGCATCCCCAACAATCTCATGCCATTTTTGACTCAGGTGGCCATCGGCCGTCGCGACTGCCTGTCGGTCTTTGGAAACGATTACCCCACCCCGGACGGCACCGGCGTGCGCGACTACATCCATGTGATGGATCTCGCCGAGGGGCACGTCAAGGCACTGCAGCACTGCGTCGGCAAGGGTGGCGTGCACAGCTACAACCTGGGCACCGGTCAGGGCCAGAGCGTGTTGCAGCTGGTCGCCGCTTTCTCCAATGCTTGCGGCAAGCCGCTGCCGTTTCGCATCGAGCCAAGACGCGCGGGCGACATCGCCGCCTGCTGGGCCGACCCGGCCAAGGCAGAGCGCGATCTGGGCTGGCAGGCGACCCGGAATATCGACGCCATGTGCGCCGACAGCTGGCGCTGGCAATCGGCCAATCCGAATGGTTACGAGGAGTAGGCACTCCTGCGCCCCGTTAATAAACGACTCTTTTTTCAATATCTTATTCAGGAGAGATGATGTTCAACCCCGTCGATCATCCCCATCGCCGCTTCAACCCGCTGACCGGCCAGTATGTGCTGGTCTCCCCCCACCGGGCCAAACGCCCCTGGCAGGGTCAGGTGGAGAAGGTGAGTCAGGCCCCCAAACAGGCCCACGATCCCGACTGCTTCCTCTGCGCCGGCAACACCCGGGTCACCGGTGACACCAATCCCGACTACAAGGGCACCTTCGTCTTTACCAACGACTTCGCCGCCCTGATGCAGGATACCCCGGCCGCCGACAGCGCCAGCGACCCCCTGCTGAAGCTGGAGGCCGCCCGTGGCACCAGCCGGGTCATCTGCTTCTCGCCGGATCACGGCAAGACCCTGCCCGAGCTGCCGCTGCCCGCCATCGAAGGGGTGATCACCACCTGGATGGATCAGGTCGCCGAGCTGTCAGCCCAGTGGCAGTGGGTGCAGGTATTTGAAAACAAAGGGGCTGTCATGGGCTGCTCCAACCCGCACCCCCACGGCCAGCTGTGGGGCAGCGACTTCCTGCCCAACGAGATCGCCCGCGAAGAGCAGCACCAGCGCGACTGGCTGGCCGAGCATGGCCGCCCCATGCTGCTCGAATATGTGGAGCGGGAGCTGGCGGATCGCTCGCGCATCGTGGTGGAGACCGAGCACTGGCTCGCGGTGGTCCCTTTCTGGGCCGCCTGGCCCTTTGAAACCCTGCTGCTGCCCAAGGCGCACGTCCCCTCCATGTTGAACCTGACCAAGGCCCAGCAGCAGGATCTGGCGGTGGCGCTCAAGGAGCTCACCAGCCGTTACGACAACCTGTTCGAGTGCAGCTTCCCCTACTCCATGGGCTGGCATTTTGCGCCGCCCAAGTCGGAGTGCCCCGAGGCGTGGCAGCTGCACGCCCACTTCTATCCGCCCCTGCTGCGCTCCGCCACCGTGCGCAAATTCATGGTCGGCTTCGAGATGCTGGCCGAGACCCAGCGAGACCTTACCCCCGAGCAGGCTGCCGAGCGGCTGCGTGCCCTGAGCCCCATTCACTACAACCAGACCAGCCAAACCAATGAGGAGGCCCTATGACCCCCAGCCAACGCGTCAGCACCGTTTTTGCCGAGCAATTTGCCAAAGCGCCCGATCTGCTGGTGCGCGCCCCCGGTCGCGTCAACCTCATCGGTGAACATACCGACTACAACGACGGCTTCGTGCTGCCCTGCGCCATCGACTACGAGACCTGCGTCGCCATCGGCCTGCGCGATGACCAGCTGGTGCAGGTGATCGCTGCCGACTATGACAACCAGCGCGACCAGTTCGATCTCGGCCAACCCATCGAACACCACGCCGACCAGCGCTGGAGCGACTACATCCGCGGTGTAGTGAAATATCTGCAAGAGCGTGGTCATGCCCTGCGCGGCCTCGATCTGGTGGTTTCCGGCAACGTGCCGCAGGGGGCGGGCCTCTCCTCCTCTGCCTCGCTGGAAGTGGCTATCGGCCAGGCCTTCAAAGAGGCGCTGGGGCTCGACATCAGCCAGGCGGAGATAGCCCTCAACGGCCAGCAGGCGGAGAACAAGTTCGTCGGCTGCAACTGCGGCATCATGGATCAGATGATCTCCGCCAGCGGCAAGAGCGACCACGCCCTGCTGCTCGACTGCCGCTCGCTGGAGACCCGCCTCATCCCCATGCCGACGGATCTGGCGGTGTTGATCGTCAACTCCAACGTGCGCCGCGGTCTGGTGGATAGCGAATACAACACCCGTCGCCAGCAGTGTGAAACGGCCGCCCGTCACTACGGGGTCAAGGCGCTGCGTGACCTGGATCTGGCTGGACTGGAAGCGGGCAAAGCCGGGCTGGATGAGGACTGCTACCGCCGCGCCCGCCACGTGGTCGGCGAAAACGCCCGCACTCTTGCGGCGGCCGATGCGCTGGCCAGCCACGATCTGACCCTCCTCGGCGAGCTGATGGCCGAATCACACGCCGCCATGCGCGATGACTTCGAGATCACAGTGCCCGCCATCGACGGTCTGGTGGAGATCATCAAGGCCAGGATCGGCACAGATGGCGGCGTACGGATGACCGGCGGCGGCTTCGGTGGCTGCGTGGTCGCCCTGTTGCGCCCGGAGAAAGTGGCCGAGGTGATCGCCGCGGTTGAGGCTGAGTATCCGGCCCTCTCCGGCCGCAAGGCCGACTGCTACGTCTGCCGCGCCAGCGCGGGGGCGGGAAAACGATGAGCCCATTTATGATGCAGGCCGACGGCTACGTCTGCCGGATCGGCAGCACAGGTGCAGGCAAGTTATGAGCAGCGCCATGACCCCATTCGAGCTGGAAAACGAGGAGGGGCTGCGCCTGCGCGGCCTCGATTTCGGCGCCACCCTCACCTCCCTCACCCTGCCGGTAGCGGGTCAGCGCCGTGAAGTGCTGCTGGGCTGTGCCGACGACGCCTATCCCACCCAACAGGTGTGGCTGGGTGCGGTGGCGGGCCGCTTTGCCAACCGCATTGGCGGCGCCGAGCTGGTGCGCGATGGCGAGCGCTGGCCACTGGATGCCAATCAGGCGCCCAACTGCCTGCACGGCGGGCAGGCAGGCTTTCATCGTCAGCAGTGGCAAATCAAGGAGCTGGAAGCGGATCGGGTCAAGCTGGTGTTGCTCTCCCGAGCGGGGGATCAGGGCTTTCCCGGCAACCTGCGGGTAACCCTGGAGTACCGGCTGGAGCAGAGCGATCTGGTGGTCGATTTTATGGCCAGCACGGATGCGGCGACGCCGGTCAGCCTCACCAGCCACGCCTACTTCAATCTCGATGGGCAAGCCGATGGCGGCGATGTCCGTGACCACCTCATCAGCATCAATGCCGACCACTTCCTGCCCAGCGACCCGAGCGGTCTGCCGATCGCCATCACTCCGGTGGAGGGGCCATTCGATCTGCGTTACGAGCGCCTTGTCGGCCAGGAGTGGCTGAGTCATCCCCAGCAGCAACAGGCCAAGGGGTACGATCATGCGTTTCTGCTCAACGGCCCGACATCAGAATGGGCCGCTCGGGTAGTCTCGGGCGACAAGCAGCTGGCGATGGAGGTCTACACCAACCAGCCTTCGCTGCAGTTCTATACCGGCAACTGGCTGACCAATACCCCGAACCGCAGCGGCCAGTCGCACCGGGATCACGACGGCTTCTGTCTTGAGGCGCAAGAGCTGCCGGACAGCCCCAATCGACCCGAGCTGGGCAACCCCTGGCTGCTGCCGGGCGGGCGTTATCACCACCAGACCCGCTACCGTTTTATCCGCGACTGACTTAAAGGTTTCACGATTTTTACATAGCCTCAGCAGTCACAATCGAGCAAGATAAGCCGCCCCGAATTCACTGTCGGGGCTTTTTTTGCATCAACGTAGCAAGGATTCTGTTCGATGACTGACACCTATAGCCTGCTGGTCGCCTTTATTCTGGGCGTCGTCGAGGGGCTGACCGAGTTTCTCCCTGTCTCCTCCACCGGCCACATGATTATCGTCGGCCATCTGCTGGGCTTTGAAGGGCCCAAGGCCGCCACCTTCGAAGTGGTGATCCAGCTTGGCTCCATCCTCGCCGTGGTCGCCGTCTTCTGGCGCCGTCTGTTCGGCCTGATTGGCATCCACTTTGGCCAGAAACCGTCTCAGGATCACGCCACCCTGTCGCTGGTGCATATCATCCTCGGCATGCTGCCTGCTATCGTCATCGGCCTCGCCGTACACAGCTGGATCAAAGCCAACCTGTTTGGCCCGGAGACCGTGATGTACGCGTTGGTGGCTGGCGGTATCTTGCTGATCATCGCCGAGAAGTGCCGCCCTGCCGTCACCGCCGAAACCCTGGATGACATCAGCTACAAACAGGCATTCGGTATCGGCCTGTTCCAGTGTCTGGCCCTGTGGCCCGGTTTCTCCCGCTCCGGCGCCACCATCAGTGGTGGCATGCTGATGGGGATCAGCCGTCACGCAGCCGCCGAGTTCTCCTTCCTCATGGCGGTGCCCATGATGGTGGCGGCCAGCGGGCTGGATCTCTACAAGAGCCGCGACTTTCTCTCGATGGCCGACTTCCCGATGTTTGCGGTGGGCTTTATCACCGCCTTCGTGGTGGCAATGTTTGCGATCAAGACCTTCCTGGCCTTGATCCGCCGGATCGACTTTATCCCGTTCGCCATCTACCGCTTTATCGTGGCGTTCGCCGTCTATCTGGTGTTTGTCGCCTGACCGGCAGCCAGCAATGGAATGAAAAAAGGGACCAACTTGGTCCCTTTTTCTATGGCGTCATGGTGCTCAGTAGAGGTGCTGGCTGATACCGTTAAGCAACCGCGACAACCCCTTGGTGAATTGCACCGGCGCATCCTGCACCGTGTAGCAGAGGCAGCCGTCCGGCGTGTGCGGACTGTGGGAGTGGCTGGCATCGCGCCAGATGAAATCTCCCGCCTTGTAACGGGTATCCCCATCCTCGATAGTGCCCGCCAGCAGCAGGGTCAGCTCATAACCCTGATGGGTGTGCTCGGGGATGCGGCCACCGGCCTCGATATGGAGCAGACTGGCGCGGGCCCCCATCTCGTCGAGCGGCAGACTCTGCTGACGAATGGCCCCGATATGGCGCCACTTGGGCGAACGGTAGCGGGCCAGCACCCGTGGCAAGGGGTAGGCGTGCCCGGCTACCTCCAGTTCGGTGGGCTGGGCACGGGGCAGCTCGGGGGCTGCTGGCTCAGGCAGCGGCTGCGCCAGAATATCCGCCAGCATGGCGTCAAATCCGGCATCCAGCGCCGCATCATCGCGGGGGGCCAGCTCAGGCGCTGCAGGCGAGTCAAGATATTGCTGCGCCAGTTCCTCTTCGAATGTTTTCAGTCGGGCGGCGCAATCGGGGCAGAGTTCACAGTGGGCGGAGAGCCCCACCGCCAGCGGCAGAGGGAGCTCGTCGGCGGCGAAGGCGCGCAGCATTGGGTCGGTCGGATGGGCTTTAATCATGGCCTTGCTCCACTTGCTCTTTCAGTTTCTGTAACGCCAGTCTGAGGCGGGACTTGATGGTACCGAGCGGCACGCCGAGTCGCTCCGCCAGCTCCTGCTGGGAGAACTCCTGCAGATAGATGCCGCGCACCACCTGCTGTTGCGGCTCCGGCAGGGTGCCCAGATAGTGGGCCATCTGGCGGGTCAGCACCGCATCCTCACCGCCGCTCAGATGCTCCTCTTCGGCCTGAAACTCCAGCACCGGCCACAGCTCCTCGGCACAGAGATCCTCCTTGCTGGCGCGACGACGGCGCAGCATGTCGAAGCACTGGTTGCGCATCACGGTATAGATCCAGGTGGTCGGCGCCCCCTTCTCGGGGTGGTAGAGGCGCGCCTTCTGCCACACCAGCAGCAGGGTCTCCTGCACCAGCTCCATGGCGTTGGCCTCGCTGCCGAGATGGCGCAGGCCGTAACTGCGAATGCGCGGCGCGAAGTGCTGGAACAGGTGGGCAAAGGCCGCCTTGTCGGCGTGCTCTGCCACCCTGATCAACAGGGCTTTCAGGTCGCCATTAGGGTTATCCATCACGGGTGATGTCCTGCGTATGGTCGAGTGTGGTTGGCCAGTATATGCCATTGCGCCATCCCTTTGATGTGCTGTCGAGCGTGCTGTGGTGATGACTATTACGACCTTGCGGCGCTGGCGGATCAGCGGGTCAGAAAAAATCAGTGGCTGGCCACCAGCACCCCCTTGAGCAGGGCCATGGCCGGTTGATTGTCGGCGGCCACCAGCAACAACTGCTTCTGCTCGGGGGGGATCGGCAGCACCTCCAGCCAGCGTTGCGCCACCCAGTTGCCATCATCCCAGCGCGGCTCGCTATAAAGAGCGGCATAGTCGGGGTAGTCGGCAAACACCTCCTGCAGCGCCTCCACCAGCGGCTGCTGATCGGGATGGAGCCGCTGTGATGGCCAGGCCGTGAGCGGCGTCACCTCGCCGATGCGCAGGCCGTCTGGCTCCTGCCACAGATCATCTATCTGCACCCGCTCCATCCCCTGTACCGTGATCCCCAGCATGCCGTCCGGCAGCTGGTCGAAATCGATGATGGTGACCCGGGTGGCGATGGGCAGCATGTTGCGCAGGGCATCGGGCTGACGAGGGTCCACCATGCAGAGGGCAAAGCCGGACTCCCCCGCCTCGGCGATCATCCGCTGGTATCTCGGTTCGAAGATCCGCAGCGGCATGATGCCGCCGGGCAGCAGGTGGGCAGATAGGGGAAACAGCGCCAGTCGCATCGCAAACTCCTCGGTTGGTAACCTCTGTTGATACGCCGGGCCAGAGGGAGGAGATCATTCCCGTCATCGGGAAAGGAAAAACCCTTAACAATCAGGGGAAAATAGCCTGGACAACCCGCTTCGATATGCAGTAGAAATGGATAAGCACCATATTACGGTCAATCTTCCGGATATTGGCGCCAAAAGCAGTGAAATATCCGCCCGACAGCGAGCGGCGGGTCATCCCTATAGTTTTCTCGGGCCGATGCGGGTAAAATTCACGCCCTTATATATCAGTCATTTTTCGACGCGCAACCTTGGTGGTCAGTTATGAAAGAGCATATTCATCATCTACTTGAACAAACGGTAGCCAATCTCAAGTCAGCAGGCATCCTGCCGGCGGACCTGGAAGCCCGCGTGCAAGTAGACCGATGCAAGGAAAAAGCTCACGGCGACCTGGCTACCAACCTGGCCATGCTGCTGGCCAAACCGGCCCGCAAGAACCCGCGTGAGCTGGCCACTGCCATCATCGAGCATCTGCCTGCCTCCGACCTGATCGCCAAAGTCGAGATCGCCGGTCCCGGCTTCATCAACTTCTTCTTCGACCAGCGCTGGCTGGCCGGTCAGGTCGAGGCCATGGTGACCTCTGCCAACGCCAATGTGAAGTTGCCGACCCCGCAGACCGTGGTGGTGGACTACTCAGCCCCCAACGTGGCCAAAGAGATGGCGGTACACCACATCCGCTCTACCGTACTTGGTGACGTAGCCGCTCGCGCGCTGGAGTTCCTCGGCCACAAGGTGGTGCGTGCCAACCACATCGGCGACTGGGGTACCCAGTTCGGTATGCTGATCGCCTATCTGGAGAAGATGGCCAACGAGCACGCCAGCGACATGGCGCTCAAGGATCTGGAAGCCTTCTACACCCAGGCCAAGCGTTGCTACGACGAAGACGAAGCCTTCGCCGAGCGCGCCCGTAACTACGTGGTCAAGCTGCAAGGTGGCGATGAGTACTGCCGCACCATGTGGAAGAAGCTGGTCGACATGACCATGGAACAGAACCAGATCAACTACGACCGCCTGAATGTCTCCCTGACCAACAAAGACATCATGGGCGAGTCCATGTACAACGACATGCTGGCGCAAATCGTGGCCGACCTGAAAGCCAAGGGGCTGGCGGTCGAGAGCGAAGGGGCCACCGTGGTCTTCCTGGACGAGTTCAAGAACAAGGATGGCGAGGCCATGGGCGTCATCATCCAGAAGAGCGATGGTGGTTTCCTCTACACCACCACCGACATCGCCTGTGCCAAATACCGTTACGAAACCCTGGGCGCCGACCGTGTCATGTACTTCATCGACTCCCGTCAGCACCAGCACCTGATGCAGGCCTGGACCATCACCCGCAAGGCGGGCTATGTGCCGGAATCCGTCCCGCTCGAGCACCACGCCTTCGGCATGATGCTGGGCAAGGATGGTCGTCCCTACAAGACCCGCTCCGGTGGCACCGTCAAGCTGGTTGATCTGCTCAACGAAGCCGAAGAGCGAGCCGCTGCTCTGCTGGAGAGCCGCAACAGCGACCTCTCCGCCGAAGAGAAGGCCAACGTGGTCAACGCCATCGCCATGGGCGCGGTGAAGTATGCGGATCTCTCCAAGAACCGCACCACCGACTACATCTTCGACTGGGACATGATGCTGTCGTTTGAAGGCAACACTGCCCCTTACCTGCAGTATGCCTACACCCGGATCCAGTCCATCTTCCGCAAGGCCAACATCGATGCCAGCACGCTGACCGGCAACGTGACCCTGAACGAAGAGGCCGAAGAGGTACTGGCCCAGAAGCTGATCCAGTTCTCCGATGCGGTCAACGGCGTGGCTGACAAAGGCATGCCGCACCTGCTCTGTACCTACCTGTACGAGTTGTCCGGCAACTTCATGACCTTCTATGAAGCCTGCCCGATCAACAAGGATGGCGTGGACGAAGCAAGCCGTCAGAGCCGTCTGCTGCTGTGCGCCGCCACCGCCAAAGTGCTCAAGCTGGGCCTCGGCGTACTGGGTATCCATACCCTGGAGCGCATGTAATAGATGGCAACCCGGGATTATGTCGGCAGCCGCCCGCGACGTCGGGCGGGTGGCCGCAATACCAAGAAAGCGGCCCCTCGCCGCTTTCCTGTTATTCCAATCCTGCTGGTCGCAGCACTGCTGGCAGGCTTTGGCGGCTTCCTTTACATGATCAATGGCAAGGGCAACGACGCCCCCACCATTGAAGAGCAGGTAAAGGCCAACAAGCCAAAAGCGCAGAATAACGGGCTGCCACAGGAGAAGTGGAGCTATATCGAGCGGCTGGAGAACAAGCAGGTCGATATCATAGAGCCGCCCACCCAGCCGGGTGTGCTGCCACCACCACCGGCAGAGACCCTGACCCTGCAACCGAGCAAGCTGCCGCAACCGGTGCCGACCGACATCCCCCAGCCGGGTACTCCGATTGGCCAACCCAAGCCTTATCTGCCCAATCCGGCGACCACTCCCTCCACCTCGGGTGCACCGGTTGCCAGCGCGCAAGAGCAGGCGATCGACCGCAAGGCCGACCGGGAGCGGATGGAGCGGGAGATCCGCGCCGAGCTGGAACGGGAGCGCGCCGCTGCCGCCAAAGCCCAGCCTGCCACTGCCCCGGCCCAGCCGGCCGCGGCCGACAATGGCCGCTATATGATGCAGTGCGCCGCCTTGCGCTCGCAGGATTCTGCAGAGTCGCTCAAAGCACGCATCGCCTTCACCGCAGGGCTCTCTTCCAGCTTGCAGGTGATCAATGGCGCCAATGGCACCGTCTACAAGGTGATGGTCGGCCCCTTCAACGGCAAGGCGGCCGCCGACGCGGCCAACAGCAAGTTGCAGGGCTCCGGCATCAGCGGCTGCATTCCCAAGAAAGGGTAATCCGCTTACCAATGACGCAGGGCCGGGTGGCAACACCCGGCCCTGCTCTTTTGGCGCCGCTCACCCCCTCAGCATCCCGTTACCGCATTTATCCCGATAAAAGGCAGGGTTGAAAAGCCGCTTTGCCATCCCCATCTTTCTTGCCATGCACAGTCAGGCCGTCATTCGGCTCAAGCGAGGTAAGTAAAGTGACTACCATAGTTTCAGTTCGCCGCAACGGTCAGGTCGTCATCGGTGGCGATGGCCAAGTCTCTCTTGGCAACACCGTCATGAAGGGCAACGCCCGCAAGGTTCATCGTCTCTATAACGGCAAGGTGCTGGCCGGTTTCGCTGGCGGTACCGCCGACGCCTTCACCCTGCTTGAGCGTTTCGAAGCAAAACTGCAGGCCCATCAGGGTAATCTGGAGCGCGCCGCCGTGGCGCTGGCCAAAGATTGGCGCACCGATCGCGCCCTGCGCCGCCTCGAGGCGCTGTTGGCCGTGGCCGACGAACACAAATCTTTCATCATCACCGGCAACGGTGACGTGGTGCAGCCGGAGCACGATCTCATCGCCATCGGCAGCGGCGGCAACTTCGCCCAATCCGCCGCCATCGCCCTGCTGGAAAACACCGAGCTGGATGCCAGGACCATTGTCGAGAAGTCCCTCAAAATTGCGGGCGATATCTGCGTCTTTACCAACGGCAACCACACCATCGAAGTGCTGGACTATTTAGCTAAATAAGGCTGCCAAATAACGGCACGAGCCTACGACCATATTCTTCAAGGGGTGGGCCCTGCCCGCCCCGGATACAGGAACCCTATCATGTCCGAGATGACTCCAAGAGAAATCGTCCACGAGCTGGATCGACACATCATTGGCCAGGCCGATGCCAAGCGCGCCGTCGCCGTTGCCCTGCGCAACCGCTGGCGCCGGATGCAACTCGATGAAGAGATGCGCCATGAAGTGACCCCGAAAAACATCCTGATGATCGGCCCGACCGGGGTCGGCAAGACCGAGATTGCCCGCCGTCTGGCCAAGCTGGCCAACGCCCCCTTCATCAAGGTCGAAGCGACCAAGTTCACCGAAGTGGGCTATGTCGGCAAGGAAGTAGACAGCATCATCCGCGATCTGACCGATGTCGCCATCAAGCTGGTGCGCGAGACCGAGATGGAGAAGATGAAATTCCGTGCCGAGGAAGCCGCCGAAGAGCGCATCCTCGATGCCCTGCTGCCCAACCCGCGCAATACCTGGGGTGAGGAGGAGAAAGCAGACAACTCCAACACTCGCCAGATCTTCCGCAAGAAACTGCGGGAAGGTCAGCTCAATGACAAAGAGATTGAACTGGAGCTCTCCGCCAGCCCGATGGGGGTCGAAATCATGACCCCGCCGGGGATGGAAGAGATGGCCAACCAGCTGCAGGGGCTGTTCCAGAACCTCGGCCAGAGCCAGAAGAAAAAGCAGAAGATCAAAGTCAAAGAGGCCATGAAGGCGCTGATCGAAGAGGAAGCGGCCAAGCTGGTTAACCCGGAAGAGCTGAAGCAAAAAGCGATCGCCGCCGTCGAGAACAACGGCATCGTGTTCCTCGATGAGATCGACAAGGTCTGCAAGCGTGGCGAAAGCTCAGGCCCCGACGTTTCCCGTGAAGGGGTTCAGCGCGACCTGCTGCCGCTGGTCGAAGGTTGCACCGTCAACACCAAGCACGGCATGGTCAAGACCGACCACATTCTGTTTATCGCCTCCGGCGCCTTCCAGATCGCCAAGCCGTCAGATTTGATCCCCGAACTGCAGGGCCGTCTGCCGATCCGGGTCGAGCTGACCGCGCTGACCACCAATGATTTCGAGCGGATCCTGACCGAGCCGAACGCCTCCCTGACCGCCCAGAGCAAGGCATTGATGGGCACCGAAGGGGTCAATATCGAGTTCACCAAAGAGGGCATCCGCCGACTGGCTGAAGCGGCCTGGCAGGTCAACGAGCGCACCGAAAACATCGGTGCCCGCCGCCTGCACACCGTGATGGAGCGGCTGATGGAAGACATCTCTTATGATGCCTCCGAGCAATCGGGTGCGACCTTCGTCATCGACACCGACTACGTCAACGCCCACCTCGGCGCCTTGATCGAAGACGAAGACCTGAGCCGCTACATCCTGTAAGAGTGGCCAGCACTGCGCCGCCCGGGACTCCGGTTCCGGGCTGTGGCGACCGCCAAGCCAGTCGCTTTGCGATATTAAACGCCTCCCTTGTGGAGGCGTTTGTCTTTTTAGCTCCGCCAGCTCCAGCCACGGCTTTCCCCAGCCCACCGCGCCATTGATGAGCCCCGCCAGACCGGGCTGCGTGTTTTACTCTGCTCATCGTCATAACCAGCTGTTTTAAGTCTGGTATCCTATGGGGATTGCGCCCTTGGCCACTCTTTCAGGAATTCATCCATGTCTCTTCCCATCAAGAACAGCGCCCGGCAGCGCGCGGAAGACAGATCCCGCATCCTTAGCCTGCTACTGACTGACGACGCCCTCACCGATAGCTTGCTCGACCCGCAGGTCGAACAAGATGCCGAGCAGCGGGACCAGACCAGCGAATTGAGCGGGCTGGCCAACAACTTGCCGGCAGCCGACGTCGCCGATGCGCTGGAGTCACTGCCGCCCGATGAGCGTCATGCCCTGTGGGCACTGGTGGATGAGGCACGCCGTGGCCAGATATTGGTAGAAGCATCCGAAACCGTCTGGGACAGCCTGATCAGCGGCATGAGCGACAAGGAGCTGCTGCACGCCCTGCGCACTCTGGATATCGATGACCAGATCTATCTGGGCCAGTACCTGCCACGCAACCTGATGGGACGGCTGCTCACCTACATGGCCCCCGCAGAGCGGGATCAGGTACGGGAGGTGATCCGCTACGGTAAACATACCGTTGGCGCCATGATGGACTTCGAGATCATCACCATCCGCCCCGAGGTGAGTCTGGCCACGGTGCAGCGTTATCTGCGACTGCGTCGCAAGATCCCCGCCAACACTGACAAGCTGTTCGTCATCGACCGGCGCAACCACCTGCTGGGGGAGCTGCCCCTGACCACTGTGCTGCTCAACAAGCCCGCCACTCTGGTCAAGGAGGTCATGACGCAAGATCCGGTCACCTTTGATCCGGAAGACAACGACGAAGCCGCCGCCCGTACCTTCGAGCGGGATGACCTGCTCTCCGCCGCCGTGGTGGATGGCAAGGGCAAGCTGATGGGCCGTATCACGGTCGAAGAGGTAGTCGATCTGGTCTATGAAGAGAGCGATACCGACCTGCGCCGGATGGGGGGTATCAGCGAGGATGAAGATGTGTTCGCCCCGGTTGGCAAGGCGGTCAAAACCCGCTGGGCCTGGCTGGCCCTGAACCTCTGCACCGCGTTTGTTGCCTCCCGGGTGATCGGCATGTTCGAGCACACCATTTCGCAGCTGGTAGCATTGGCGGCCCTGATGCCCATCGTCGCCGGGATCGGCGGCAACACCGGCAACCAGACCATCACCATGATAGTGCGAGCGCTGGCACTGCAACACATTCAGGCGGGCAACCTCTCTTTCCTGTTAGTGCGCGAGCTGGGTGTGGCCCTGATTAACGGTCTGGTGTGGGGTGGCATTATGGGATTCGTGACTTTCTTGCTGTATCAGGATCCTGCGCTCGGGGGCGTCATGACCCTGGCCATGGTACTCAACCTGCTGGTGGCGGCCCTGATGGGGGTCATCATCCCCATGACCATGACCCGCCTTGGCCGCGACCCGGCGGTAGGGGCCAGCGTGATGATCACCGCCATCACCGACACCGGCGGCTTCTTTATCTTCCTCGGGCTGGCAACCCTGTTCCTGCTGTAACAAGCCACCTCTGCATCATCAAAAAACAGGCCCACCGAAGTGGGCCTGCTGCTATCTGTGTGGTCGGGAGTATCGCGATAAAGGGCGCTACTCCCGCTCCTTCACATAAGGGGTGCCGAGCGCCTTGGGCGCCACTGCGCGGCCGATAAAACCCGCCAGCAGGAACACCGTCAGGATGTAAGGCAGTGCCTCGATGGCCTGTACCGGAATAGCGAAGTCACCGATAGTCACCCCCTGCAGCCGGATAGCGACTGCATCAAGGAAACCAAACAGCAGACAGGCTGCCAAGGCACTCCAGGGGCGCCACTTGCCAAACACCAGTGCCGCCAGCGCCATAAAGCCCTTGCCCGCACTCATGTTGGGGATGAACTGCGCCGTCTGGGCCACCGCCAGATAGGTGCCGCCGATACCCGCCAGCAAGCCGCCGATGATCAGCGCTGTGTAGCGCATCCGCACCACCGAGATACCGGCGGTATCGACCGCTGCCGGAGCCTCGCCCACCGCCCGCAGCCGCAACCCGAAGCGGGTACGGAACATCACCCACCAGGCCAGCGGTACGCAGGCGAATGCCACGTACTCCAGCAGGGAGTGACCACTGAGCAGCTCGCTGTAGAGCTGGCCGATCACCGGCACATCATAGAGCTCCTTGGCATAGGGGAACTCGATGGGGGCGAACCGGGCATCACCGGACAGTGCCGGGGTCTGGCCACCCTGATCGAACCAGTAACGGCCCAGGGTGACGGTCAGACCGGCCGCCAGAATGTTTATGGCCATGCCGCTCACCACCTGATCACCACGGTGGGTGATGGTGGCAAAACCGTGCATCAGAGCGAACAGGATGGAGACACCCACCCCGGCCCCCAGACCCACCCAGGCAGAACCGGAGACCGCAGCTGCCGCCCCACTGGCGAACGCCGCCGCCAGCAGTTTGCCTTCCAGCGCGATGTTGACCACCCCGGAGCGCTCGCAAAACATGCCTGCCATGGCGGCAAGAATGAGCGGCGGCGCGGTACGAATGGTGGCATCCAGCATCAGGATCAGAATTTCAAACATGATCAGACTCCCTTGGCTTGCGCGGCTGAACGGTTGGCAAACGCCAGATAGAGCTGCTCGATGCGCGGACGCATCATGTGCTCAAGGGCGCCACAGAACAGGATCACCAGACCCTGCAACACCACGACGATGTTGCGGTCAACCCCGAACTCGAAGCTGAGCTCGGCGCCCCCCTGATAGAGGAAACCGAACAGCAGGCTGGCGATGATGACGCCGACCGGATGGTTGCGCCCCATCAGCGCCACCGCGATACCGGTGAAGCCAAACCCTTCCACGAAGTTGAGCTTGATCTGGTGCAGCTCACCCTGCAGCACGTTGAGGGCGAAGAAGCCCGACAACATGCCGGAGATCACCATGGCCAGGATCACCACCTTGGGATAGGAGATACCGGCATAAGCAGAGGCACTTTGGCTGGCCCCGACCGAGCGGATCTCGTAACCCCAGCGGGTGTGCCAGATAAAGACCCACACCAGTGCCGCGCAAATCAGCGCCCAGATAAAGCTGATGTTGAGCGGGCTGTTGGGCATCTCCATGCCGAAGGTGCTCGCCAGCGCACTCATCTTGGGCAGCCAGCTGGCCTCGGCAAACACCTTGCTCTCGGTCGCCATCGAGCCGGGCGGCTTGAACACCTCCACCAGCAGATAAGCCATCAGCGAGGCGGCGATGAAGTTGAACATGATGGTGGTGATCACGATGTGGCTGCCGCGTTTGGCTTGCAGCCAGGCCGGAATAAAGGCCCAGGCCGCACCGAACAGACCACCGGCAATGATGGAGAGCGGCAACAACAAGGCAAACGGCAGCACATCGCCGAGGGTCAGACAGACCAGACCGACCCCGAGGCCGCCGATATAGGCCTGACCTTCACCACCGATGTTGAACAGACCGGCGTGGAAGGCGACCGCCACCGACAGACCGGTAAAGATAAAGCCGGTTGCGTAGTAGAGGGTGAAACCGACCCCTTCACCGGTGCCGAACGCGCCGTACCACATGATCTTGGCGGCATCGATCGGGTTGATGTCGAGGTAGTAGAACAAAATGGCCGACACCAGGAAGGCCAGCAGGATGTTGACCGCAGACAAGACGCCCACGGAGACCCAGGCAGGAATACGAACTTGGCTCATCAGTGGGCCTCCTTGGCTACGCCAGACAAACCAGCAACTTCGTCCGGCACTATGTTCGCCATCATCAAACCAATGGTGCGCTCATCAGCCTTGGCACCATCCAGCTCGCCGACGATGCGACCATCGGCAATCACCAGGATCCGGTCAGAGAGACTCATGATCTCGTCCAGCTCCACCGAGACCAGCAGCACCGCCTTGCCCTTGTCGCGCATGGCGATGATCTGCTGGTGGATATACTCGATGGCACCGATGTCGACCCCGCGGGTCGGCTGGCCGATCAACAGCACATCCGGGTTCTGCTCCACTTCACGGGCGATCACCAGCTTCTGCTGGTTGCCACCGGAGAAGTTGGCGGTCTTGTGATCGGGATGAGGCGGGCGCACGTCCCACTTCTCCATCTTGGCCTGACAATCCTGCTGGATCGCCTCCTTGTTCTGCAGCCACCCCCGGTTGTATTGCGGGCGGCGGTGATAACCGAGGATAAAGGCCTCTTTCGCCTCGAAGCGGTTGATCAGCCCCATCTTGTGCCTGTCTTCCGGCACATGGCCAAGGCCGTAATTGCGCACCTGCTCGGGATCCGCCGGATGCTCTGCGCTCACCTTGTTGATCCCGCTCTGGCTGCTGATGGTGAAGCTACCCTTGCTCGGCTTGATGATGCCGCCAAGCAGGCTGAGCAACTCGGACTGGCCGTTGCCAGAGACGCCAGCGATGCCGACCACTTCACCGGCCCGCACCTCGAAGCTGACCGATTTGACCCGCTCCACCTTGCTGGCGTCGAAGTAACTGAGCCCCTCGACCTTGAGCTTGGCCTCCCCCGGTTGGGTTGGCCCCTTGTCAACTTTGAGCCGCACCTTGCGACCCACCATCAGCTCGGCAAGTTGTTCCTTGTCGGTATCCTTGGTGGCAACGTGGGCCACCATCTCGCCCCGGCGCATAATCGAGACCTGATCGGTAATGGCCAGGATCTCCCGCAGCTTGTGGGTGATGAGGATGATGGTCGCCCCCTGGTCCCGCAGTTTTTTCAACACCTCGAACAGGTGATCCGCCTCTTGCGGGGTCAGTACCCCGGTCGGCTCGTCGAGGATCAAGATGCGGGCACCGCGATAGAGCGCCTTGAGAATTTCGACCCGCTGTTGCAAGCCAACCGGCAGATCTTCGACCTTCTCGTGCAGCGGCACGTCGAGGCCATAATCCCGCGCCAGCTCGCCCAGCAGTTTTTCGGCCGACGCCACGCTCTGCTGGAGGTGCCAGCCGTTCTCAGCGCCGAGGATGACGTTTTCCAAAACAGTGAAGTTGTTCACCAGCATAAAGTGCTGGTGCACCATGCCCACGCCTGCGGCAATCGCATCTTGTGAGCCATGGGGTTTGAACGGTTTCCCGTCGATCAGCATCTCGCCTTTGTCGGCATGGTAGAAACCATAAATGATGCTCATCAGGGTGGATTTACCGGCGCCATTTTCGCCGACAATGCCGTGGATACTGCCTTTGCGAACCTTAAGGTCGATCAGCTTGTTGGCGTACACTTCGCCGAACCGCTTATCGATACCTCTTAATTCGATGGCATAGCGATCTGTCTGGTCCATGATGCAGCCCTGCGTTTCATGAAAGAAGACTAAAAACCGGCCCGTGCGGGCCGGTCGTGCGTTGAGAGTCGTAGCAACTATCTAATTAGTATTTGCAGGTGTTATCGCTCATGTAGTCATGAACTTTGATCTTGCCTGAAATAATGTCGGCCTTGATGGCATCCACCTTGGCTTTCATTTCCGGGGTGATCAGCTTCTCGTTGTACTGATCCAGCGCCCAATCCACACCGCCCTCAGCCAGACCGAGGTTCTGGATACCCGGCTTCCACTGGCCCTTGGCAGCGTCATCCCAGGTTTTGTATGCAGCCAGACCGACCGACTTGACCATGGAGGTCAGCATGGTGCCCGGTTGCAGGTGGTTCTGGTTGGAGTCTACGCCGATGGCCAGTTTGCCTTCGTCTTTGGCTGCCTGGTAAACACCGATGCCGGTACCGCCAGCAGAGGCATAGACCACATCAACACCCTTGGCGAACTGGGACTTGGCCAGCTCGGCACCCTTGGCCGGGTCAGCAAACGCCGCCGGGGTAGAACCGGTCATGTTTTGCAGCACGTCGATCTTCGGATTGACGTATTTGGCACCCTGCTCGTAACCGCACTGGAATTTGCGGATCAACGGGATATCCATGCCGCCCACGAAGCCGACCTTGCCACTCTTGGAGGCGATAGCCGCCAGCGCACCCACCAGGAAGGAGCCTTCATGCTCCTTGAAGATCAGTGACTGCACGTTCGGCTTGTCAACCACCATGTCGATGATGGCGAACTGGATGTTCGGGAACTCGCCAGCCACTTTCTCTACCGCAGAACCCATGTTGAAACCGACTGCCACGATCGGCGTGTTGCCACGGCTGGCCAGACGACGCAGACCCTGCTCGCGCTGGGCTTCGTTCTGGGGTTCAAACTCTTTGATTTTGACCCCTTTGTCCTTGTTGAAGAGCTCGACGCCGTTACGGAACACGGCTTCGTTGAATGACTTGTCATACTTGCCCGCGGTGTCATAAATCACGGCTGGCTCGGCGGCAGCCTGAACAGAGAGGGCAGTCAGAGTGAGGGCGGCCACAGTGGCCAGCTTGAGCACTTTAGTCACGATCGTATCCTTGATTGTTATTAAGTGAGGGAACTTGCTTGCCTGTTAAAACAGGCTATCTAGCACGCAGGGTTACTCTAAGTCAGCCCCGATGCGGGTCAAGCAAATGATAAGGGAAAAACGTTTGCGTTAACGGTTTGAATTATAAGCAAATAACCTTATAAGGAGTTGTTTTTTAGCTACTTTTCAGTTTTTTATGCTGACAATTAAAAGACCCAAACGACATTTCGCTTATTGTTCAGCAAGTTACTGTAAACCGTTTTCCCCACTTATTCACCTCTCACCCCGATCAGCCCGTGATCAGGCTCGCAAAATCCCCATAAACAGCGCGAGCAAGGGTTGGCTGCAGCTGGAAACCTCCCGGCGCTCATCTTGCTGCGCCAGCCAAAACTGGCCGCACCGGCGCCCCCGCGAGCCCTCATCG
>NZ_NKWE01000054.1:0-682 GCF_006243315.1 Aeromonas sobria | reverse complement strand
CTTCAGGGGCGACTGGCCGCTGTGCCAACGCCTTGGTCTGCGTCTTGAACTCATCCCAATGAGACAGCCCTAGCCCAAGCGACTCTTTGACGGCGGCCGCGTCGAACTGAGTGGAGTGGGGTACCTTGATGGCGCCGGTAGCGCCGCGCAGTGCCATCTGCAGGGTGTTATTGCAGACCACTCGTAGAGACGTGAACTGTGCCGTGGTGCAGAGCGTGCCGTCGCAGCTGGTCGCCAGCAGCAGATAGGACTTTACCAAGTCATTGCCTTTGAGTTTTAGATCCTGGCCGGTCTTAGCCAGTGCCCACAGCTTGCGGCCGCCTTTAAGCGAGCCTGCTGTTTCCAGCTCAAAGCCACCGGCTTCCACCAGGTCTTGATAGAAGTGCAGCACCTCGTGAGGCTGTACCACATTATATCGGCGAGAGACGACGGATAGAGGCTCCAGATTATCAGAGCGGTACAGAACTTTGCTGTCTGAATAAGGGCGAATATGGAGTGCATCGGAGGCGACGTTAAACATTACGTCACTCTGCTCGATGGTCCAATCCATCCCCGCAGCCTGCAGCCAGATATCGAGAGATTGTTGCGGGGGTAAGACATTGCCCAGGACATGCTAAGGGGTTTGGCAAGTGTAGGCCATGGTGTCGATGAGGTGAGCCATGTGTATCTCCTGGTTTGCGGG
>NZ_NKWE01000053.1:0-28314 GCF_006243315.1 Aeromonas sobria | reverse complement strand
ACAGATACCAAGTGAACTACTAACTAATTCAGTGATAGCGATGAAGCCACGAGCAACATCGTTATTCACGTCAGCTTTCTCAGATTGAAGTTATTTGCCTGGCGGCCATAGCGCCGTGGAACCACCTGATCCCATGCCGAACTCAGAAGTGAAACGCGGTAGCGCCGATGGTAGTGTGGCATTCGCCATGCGAGAGTAGGACACTGCCAGGCTTTAATTAAGCAACTACAGCGATGTGGTTGGTCGCGATACGACGTAAGGTTGTGTTGGACAAAATATTTAGATAACGCACACAGTGTGTTCTTTACCGGTTAGTGTGCTGATATGGCTCAGTTGGTAGAGCGCATCCTTGGTAAGGATGAGGTCCCCAGTTCGACTCTGGGTATCAGCACCATGAAAGCAAAAGCCTCCCTGAAAAGGGAGGCTTTTTTGCATTTGCCTTTCGGCAAAAAATCACCATATTCTCTGCTAATCCCCATTTCATAGGGTTTCATACTTCTCCATAGCTCTCCCTTTTTGTGGTTCGTTTGACCACAAAACCCATTGATTTCGCGAAAATCATCATGGTGTGATGGGTGCAAAACGTTTTACATTGAGGGTCCGCCGCGTTTTGCCTATTTCATGGAGAGAAGATATGGCACAGGATAATGAGTGCTGTTGGGGGGCTGTTCCCACCAAGGCGCACCAAAGTCGGCTGTCGCTGATGCTGCTCGGCCTGACTTTCTTCTCTGCCAGCATGTGGACCGGCGGTATGCTGGTAGGTGATAGTCGCCACGGCAGTCGGGGTGGTTGTCGGAAAATGGCTGCCTGGCATAGTGCCACTCAACGCGGTAGTGGGCGCCGCCTTCACCTATTTCATTCTGGCTCGCCTCACCCAGCGGCCGACTCTGGTGCAGGAAGCTAGCAAATGCTGATTCAACATATTCGTTTTGCCGATCGGGAAGGGTTGTGGCAGATCCGTTGTCAGGATGGGGTCATCACCGCCATCGAGCCCCATGACGAACATGCCGTGGCCGGTCGGGTGCTGGACGGGGAGGGCGGTCTGGCCATCGCTCCCTTTATCGAACCCCACATTCACCTCGATACCACCCAGACGGCGGGCGAGCCGAGCTGGAATCTCTCCGGCACCCTGTTCGAGGGGATCGAGCGCTGGGCCGAGCGCAAGGCGCTGCTGACTCATGAGGATGTGAAACTGCGCGCCATTCAGACTCTGAAGTGGCAGATCGCCAACGGCATCCAGTTTGTGCGTACTCACGTCGATGTCTCCGACCCCAATCTGGTGGCTCTGAAGGCGATGCTGGAAGTGCGGGAGGAGATGAAGGAGTGGGTGGAGCTGCAAATTGTCGCCTTCCCGCAGGAGGGGCTCCTCTCCTACCCGAATGGTAAAGCGTTGCTGGAGGAGGCGCTCAAGCTGGGGGCCGACGTGATCGGCGCGATCCCCCACTTCGAGTTTACTCGGGAATATGGGGTCGAAAGTCTGCACTACATCTTCGATCTTGCCGAGAAGTATCAGGTTCTGGTCGATGTGCACTGCGACGAGATCGATGACGAGCAGTCCCGTTTTATCGAGACGCTGGCGACCCTGGCCTACGAGCGGGGTATCGGCCATAGAGTCACCGCCAGCCACACCACCGCCATGCACTCCTACAACGGGGCTTATGCTTCCCGCCTGTTCCGGTTGCTCAAGATGGCGGACATCAACTTCGTGGCCAATCCGCTGGTGAACATTCACCTGCAGGGGCGCTTCGACACCTATCCCAAGCGCCGCGGTATCACCCGGGTGAAGGAGATGCTGGAGGCCAACATCAACGTCTGCTTCGGTCACGACGACGTGTTCGATCCCTGGTATCCCATGGGCACCGCCAACATGTTGCAGGTGCTGCACATGGGGCTGCATGTCTGCCAGATCATGGGGTATGAGCAGATCAACGATGGTCTGAAGCTGATCAGCAGCCACAGCGCCCGCACCCTGAACGTGCAGGATCGCTACGGTATCGAGGTGGGCAAACCGGCCAACCTGCTGATCTTGCCCGCTGATAGCGGTTTTGATGCGGTGCGCCGTCAGGTGCCGGTGCGCTATTCAATCCGTCACGGCAAGGTGATCGCCCAGACCCGCCCGGCCCAGACCGAAATCGTGCTGGGTCAGCCCGAGCCGATCGATTTTCGCCGCTGATTATTCAATCAGGATCGCGGGCGATGAGTTCCGCCTCTGGGCACAAGGGCCGTCAGTGGGACATAATGGCGGCCTGACCCTGAGGGAGTAACGCCATGCAAACCTGGTTCTACGTTGCAGCAGGGGGGGCTATTGGTGCCTCCCTTCGTTTTGGAATTGCCGAATTGATGGCTTTGCTGCTGGGCCGCCACTTCCCTTACGGGACTCTGGTGGTCAATGTGGTGGGCTCCTTCATCATGGGGGTAGCTTATGCCCTCATCAGCCACGGTCATATTGTGGAGCACCCGATGAAGCCGCTGTTGATGGTGGGGATCCTCGGTGCCTTGACCACCTTCTCTTCCTTTGCCCTCGATACAGTAGTGCTGGCTCAACACGGAGCTTATCTGAAAGCACTGCTCAACATGGCGCTCAATCTCTTCCTCTGTCTGGCCATGGTTGTGCTGGGCATGCAGTTGGTTGCGAGCCGGGTTTAAGGTGTCCGCACGCCAGTGGCTCTGGTAAACTGGCGACCATTCTTTGCTCTATGGGTGTTTAAGGGATGTCAGAACAAGCAACGACAACGCATTTTGGCTTTAAAACCGTGGCCGCGACCGAGAAGGAAACTCTGGTAGCAGGTGTCTTCCATTCGGTGGCAGCCAAGTACGATCTGATGAACGATCTGATGTCGTTCGGCATCCACCGCCTGTGGAAGCGCTTCACCATCGACTGCTCCGGGGTACGCAAGGGCCAGAAGGTGCTGGATCTGGCCGGTGGCACCGGCGATCTGACCGCCAAGTTCTCCCGCATCGTCGGCGAGAGCGGTCAGGTGGTGTTGGCGGATATCAACGACTCCATGCTGAAAGTGGGCCGCGACAAGCTGCGCAATCTGGGGGTCGCCAACAACGTCTCCTACGTACAGGCCAACGCCGAGGCACTGCCCTTCCCGGATAACCACTTCGACCTCATCACCATCGGCTTTGGCCTGCGCAACGTCACCGACAAGGACAAGGCGCTCGCCTCCATGTTCCGGGTGCTCAAGCCGGGTGGCCGTCTGCTGGTGCTGGAGTTCTCCAAGCCGGCCAGCGAGGTTATCGCCAAGCTGTATGACCTCTACTCCTTCAAATTGTTGCCTAAAATGGGCGAACTGGTGGCTAACGACGGCGAAAGCTACAAGTATCTGGCGGAATCCATCCGCATGCACCCGGATCAGCAGACCCTGGCAGGCATGATGGAAAATGTCGGTTTCGAACAGGTGGAGTACTTCAATCTGACTCAGGGTGTGGTCGCCCTGCACCGCGGTTACAAGTTTTAAGGTTGCCTATGCCAATCCCGATACAACTGGATGCCATGGTCACCGCGGTGATCGAAACCAGCCTCAACCAGTTGTTGGCGCTGGACAAACAGAGCCCGGAGCGGCTGCGCAAACTGGTGGGCAAGGTGCTCAAGCTGGAGCTGCGTGAACTCAAGCCGCTCTGGTTTGTCTTCTCCGAGCGTCGACTGGATGTGCTGGCCCAGCATGAAGGGGAGGCCGATGCGGTGCTCAGTCTGTCGCTGACCGCCCTCGGTCTGCTGAAAGACTCGTCCGCCCTGACCCGCTATATCCGCGAGGAGAAGCTGGATCTGAGCGGCGATCCCCAGCTGGTACAGGCATTCAGCGTGCTGTTGGGCGAGCTGGATATCGACTGGGAGGAGGAGTTGTCGCGCTATACCGGCGACGTGCTGGCCCACACCCTGTTCAGTGGTGCCCGTCAGGCGCGCCGTCTGGTCGGCCGCGAGCTGTGTCGCACCCGCAGCCAGCTGGCGGAATATCTGACCGAAGAGGCCCGCCTCGCACCCGGCCCGCTGGAAGTGGCGAGTTTTAACGATGACGTCGAGGTGCTGGCCCAGCAGCTCAAGGCCGTTGAACTGCGGCTGGCCCGCTTCGAACAGCAGGTGACCTGATGACCCCGAAGGAGTTCAAACGCCTCTATCGCATCATCACCATCCTGCTGGAGCAGGGCATCGACGAACTGGTGCCCGCCCGCTATCAACCCTGGCCGGGTCGTCTGGCCCGTCGCTCCCTGTTCTGGCTCAAAAACAAGCAACCGGATCTCAGCCGCGGTGCCCGCATCCGTCTCGCCTTCGAGGCCCTTGGCCCCATCTTCATCAAGTTCGGCCAGATGCTCTCGACCCGCCGCGACCTGTTGCCGCCGGATATCGCCGAAGAGCTGGCCCTGCTGCAGGACAGGGTGCCCCCCTTCTGTGGTCAGGCGGCGCGCCAGCAGATCGAGCTGAGCCTGGGTTGCCCCATCGAGACCCTGTTTGACGACTTCGACGAGACGCCACTGGCGTCGGCCTCCATCGCCCAGGTGCACACCGCTCGCCTGAAGGAGAGTGGCCGCGAGATCGTCATCAAGGTGATCCGCCCCGACATCGAGCCGGTCATCGAAGCCGACTTGCGGCTGATGCAGGCGCTGGCCCGTCTGGTGGCCCGTTTCGCGCCCCAGAGCGCGCGGCTGCGTCCCATCGAGGTGGTGGAGGAGTATCGCAAGACCATCCTCGACGAGCTCAACCTGATGCGCGAAGCGGCCAACGCTATCCAGCTGCGCCGCAACTTCACCGGCTCCGAGGCGCTCTATGTGCCTGAAATCATCACCGATCTCTGCCGCGAGCAGGTGCTGGTGATGGAGCGCATCTATGGCATTCCGGTCTCCGATATTGAGGCGCTGGAAGCCAACGGCACCAACATGAAGCTGCTGGCCGAGCGCGGGGTGGAGGTGTTCTTCACCCAGGTGTTCCGCGACAGCTTCTTTCACGCCGACATGCACCCGGGCAATATTTTCGTCTCCTTTGAACATCCGGAAAATCCGCTCTGGATCGGTATCGACTGCGGCATCGTCGGCACCCTCAATCGGGAAGACAAGCGCTATCTGGCGGAGAACTTCCTCGCCTTTTTCAATCGCGACTATCGTCGGGTGGCGGAGCTGCATGTGGAGTCGGGCTGGGTACCGGCAGACACCAAGGTGGACGAGTTCGAGTTCGCCATCCGTACCGTGCTGGAGCCCATCTTCGAGAAGCCACTGTCCGAAATTTCGTTCGGTCACGTGCTGCTCAACCTGTTTAACACTGCCCGCCGCTTCCATATGACGGTGCAGCCGCAGCTGGTGTTGCTGCAGAAGACATTGCTCTATGTGGAAGGGTTGGGGCGTCAGCTCTACCCGCAGCTCGATTTGTGGCAGACCGCCAAGCCCTATCTGGAAAACTGGATGCATGAGCAGGTCGGGCCGAAAGCGGTGTGGAACGCCATCAAGGAGAAGGCGCCGTTCTGGGCGGAGAAGCTGCCTGAATTGCCTGAGCTGGTCTATGAGACCCTGCGCCAGACCCGTCATCAGCAGCGTCACTTCGACCAGATGTTTGCCGAGTTCAGTCGTCACAGTCGTCGCCAAGGGCAGGCCCGCTACCTCTTAGGGGTTGGAGCCAGCCTGCTATTGGCGGGTGTATTCTTGCTGACCCAAAAACAACATATTGAGTGGGGACAAATCAGTCTCGCCGGAGCAGCCCTCTGCTGGCTGGTTGGCTGGTTGCGAACCCGTTCCAATTAAACAAAAACCGCGCCATCAGGCGCCTGCTCTGGAGAGAAAGTCATGGGTGGTATCAGTATTTGGCAATTGTTGATCATCGCAGTCATCGTCGTGCTGCTGTTTGGTACCAAGAAACTGCGCGGGATTGGCGGTGATCTGGGGGCCGCGGTCAAAGGGTTCAAGAAAGCACTTTCCGACGATCCGGCCGATGCCAAGGCCGAGCAGAAAGATGCCGAGTTTCCCCCGAAACAGCTGAACGAAGCGGCTAGTCAGAGTGGCGATGCTGCCAAGCAGAAAGACAAAGATCAGGCCTAAGCCATGTTTGATATCGGTTTTTGGGAGCTGGTCGTTATCGGTGTGGTGGCGTTGGTGGTACTGGGGCCCGAGCGGCTGCCAGTTGCCATCCGCACGGCTACCCACTGGATCCGCCTCATTCGTTCGACCGCCAATTCGGTCAAGTCCGAGCTGGAACAGGAGCTCAAGTTGCAAGAGCTGCACAACGATCTGAAGAAGGCGGAACAGCTGCAGATGAGTAACTTGAGTCCTGAGCTGCAGGAGTCCATCGAACAGCTCAAGGCGGCGGCCCAGTCGGTCAATCGCCCCTATCAGGTGGAGAACGAGATCCGTCCGCCGCGCCCCGAGCCGGTCGCCCAGGTTGAACCTGCCACGCCGGTGGAGCCTGCGGTGCAGCTGAGCCGCGACGTGCCGCCGGTCAATAGCCAGCGGGAGAGCGAACTTGTGCCAGTCGGCGAGTCAGCAGTGAAAGGGGAGGTGAAGCCATGAGTCTGGCCGAGCAACCCCTGATCAGCCATCTGGTTGAGCTGAGAACCCGCTTGCTGCGATCCATCTCGGCCATCCTGATCGTGTTTATCGCACTGATCTACTTCTCCAACAACATCTACGACTTCGTGGCCCAGCCGCTGCTCAGCCAGCTGCCGGAAGGGACCAGCATGATCGCGACGGATGTGGCGACCCCCTTCCTGACACCGATCAAGCTGACTCTGGTGGTCTCCTTCTTCGTGGCGATCCCCTATCTGCTCTATCAGGCCTGGGCCTTTATTGCCCCCGGTCTGTACCAGCATGAGCGGCGTTTAATTATGCCGTTGGTGGTCTCGACAGCCCTGCTGTTCTACGCAGGGATGGCGTTTGCCTACTACGTGGTGTTCCCGCTGGTGTTCGGTTTCTTCACCAGTACCGCCCCCGTCGGCGTGACGGTGGCGACCGACATCGCCAGCTATCTGGACTTCGTACTGACCCTGTTCTTCGCGTTCGGGGTGGCGTTCGAAATTCCGGTGGCCACCATACTGCTGTGCTGGACCGGGGTGACCACGCCGCAAAGCTTGAAGGAGAAGCGTCCCTACGTCATCGTCGGGGTGTTTGTGGTCGGCATGCTACTGACGCCGCCTGATGTCTTCTCCCAGACCCTGCTCGCCATCCCGATGTGGGCGCTGTGGGAGGTAGGTCTGTTCTTCGCCCGCTTCTATGTGAAGAAAGAGGATGAAGAGCAACAGGAACAACCGGATGGGGAGAGCTGAGGCTCTGTTCGTCACCTTTTTGCCGGACGGCGAGAGGATGACGAAGTCCGCAGGAATAGCAGAACGAGGGGAGCTGAGGCTCCCTTCCTCTTTTCATGCTCCCGTTCGAGGCGTATGGTGTTGGCCCATCGAGTAGATGGTTTTCAAATACCTGATATGTATTCCTTTTGTTCGGAACGTCTTATCCCATGATCGATATCGGTTTAAACCTGACCAGCAGCCAGTTCGTCGGTGAGCAGCCTGAACTGGTGGCCCGCGCCCGCGCCGCCGGGGTGGAAGCACTGATCCTCACCGGTACGGATCTGGCTGGCAGCCGCGACAGCGCCGAGCTTGCCGCCCGCTGGCCGGGCTACTGCTTCTCCACCGCAGGGGTCCATCCTCACGATGCCAAGAGTGTCGATGAGGCGACCCTGCCCGCCCTTCGCGAGCTGGCGGCGCTGCCGCAGGTGGTGGCCATTGGTGAGTGTGGCCTCGACTACAACCGCGACTTCTCCCCCCGTCCGGTACAGGATGCGGTATTCGACGCCCAGCTGGCACTGGCCGCCGAGCTCGGGATGCCGGTGTTTCTGCATTGTCGTGATGCGCACGCCCGTTTCATCGAGATCCTCCGCCCCTGGTTGCCGAAGCTGCCGGGGGCTGTGTTGCACTGCTTCACCGGCTCCGATGAAGAACTGGACGAGTGTCTGGCGCTGGGACTGCATATCGGGGTGACCGGCTGGCTCTGTGACGAGCGGCGCGGTCAGCTGCTGCGCGAGCAGGTAGCCCGCATTCCGGCCGGTCGGCTGATGATCGAGACCGATGCCCCCTATCTGGTGCCACGGGATCTGAAACCCCGCCCGAAACGTAACGAACCCGCTTTTTTGCCGCATATCGCCCAAGTGGTGGCGGCCTGTCGTGGTGAAGCGCCCGAGGCCTTGCTGGCCCACATCCGGGCCACCTCCGCCGCGTTCTTCCAACTTCCTCTCCAGGAGTGATTCATGGCTACAACTCTTCCGGGCGCCTTTCCGGGCCGCCGCCTGCGCCGAGTGCGCAAACATGATTTCAGCCGTCGTCTGGTGCGCGAGAACGTACTGACCGTCAACGATCTCATCTATCCGGTGTTTGTGCTGGAAGGGGAGAACCGCCGGGAAGCCGTTCCCTCCATGCCGGGGGTGGAGCGTCTCTCCATCGATCTGCTGCTGGAGGAGGCTGCCGAGCTGGTAGAGCTGGGCGTGCCCGCCATCGCCCTGTTCCCGGTCACCCCGCTTCAGAGCAAGAGCCTGATGGCGGAAGAGGCCTACAGCCCGGACGGACTGGCCCAGCGCACCGTGCGTGCCCTCAAGGCCCGCTTCCCGGAGCTGGGGGTGATCACCGACGTGGCGCTCGATCCGTTCACCACCCACGGTCAGGATGGCATCATCGATGACGAAGGCTATGTGCTGAACGACATCACCACCGAGATCCTGATCAAGCAGGCGCTCTCCCATGCCGAGGCCGGAGTCGACATAGTCGCGCCGTCCGACATGATGGATGGCCGCATTGGTGCCATCCGCGCCGCGCTGGAAGAGAACGGCTTCATCAACACCCAGATCATGGCCTACTCCGCCAAGTACGCCTCCTGCTACTACGGCCCGTTCCGCGATGCGGTCGGCTCCGCCGGTAACCTCGGCAAGAGCAACAAGGCCACCTATCAAATGGATCCGGCCAACAGCAACGAAGCCTTGCACGAAGTGGCGCTGGATATTCAGGAAGGGGCTGACAGCGTCATGGTCAAGCCGGGCATGCCCTATCTGGACGTGATCCGTCAGGTGAAGGATCAGTTTGGCGTGCCGACTTTCGCTTATCAGGTTAGTGGTGAGTACGCCATGCACATGGCGGCGATCCAGAACGGCTGGCTGAAAGAGAAGGAGTGCATCATGGAGTCCCTGCTCTGCTTCAAGCGGGCCGGGGCCGACGGCATCCTCACCTATTTCGCCAAGCGCGTGGCGCAGTGGCTGAAGGAAGATGCCCGTTAAGCAGACGTGACCGAGCGTGTAACGGATAGCAAAGAGGGGAGCCGATGGCTCCCCTCTTTCGTTATGAATGTAGCCCGGAGATAACTCCGGGCGGTGCCAGTCGCGGTTGATGCGAGTGGCTGAGGGAGCCCGCGGCTCCCTCTTGGTTATGACCGGCTGATTACAGCTTGGTCCAGGCATCGCTCCAGGCAGAGCCGGTACCCGGTGCATAGTGGCTGGTAGAGCCACCACACCAGCCGCTGTACGGCCAGGGTTTGCACTCGAAGTTGCCACCGGCGTTGCTGACCCGATCACCGGCCTGATAGCTGGTGTTGGGGGCATAGGCCGGGTAGTCGCCATCGTTGCCGCCGTTGTCGCTCTCTTCAGCCAGGGTGACCGGGAAGCGCTGTACCACCGGCTTCTGGCCGTCAGCCAGACCGCTGATCACCACTTCATAGCTGCCATCGGTGACGTTGCTGCCTTGCAGTACCAGCGAGCTGGTGCCATTCACCTTGCTGCTGGTGGTGCCGTGGCTGCGGCCGCTCTGCTCCAGGGTCGCAGTGATCTGTACCGGGTTGGCGGTGGTCACGTTGAAACGGATGCTGACCTGACCGTTGACTATGGTGTACTCGCTGGCCATGGCGCCGACGGTGAAGTCGCTGCTGTCGATCACTGGCGGCTTGTTGCCACCGTCACAGTCGCTGTCACCCTGAACTTTCCAGACACCCCAGTCACCTGTGGTACCTGGCTCTTCGTTCTGGGTCCACCAGCCAGCCAGCCAGTTCTTGCCGTTGTGGCTGACGATGTCGCCGCCGACGTAGACCTTCTTGGCATCCCAACCGTTTTCACAGATAGCGCCCTGCTCCTTGACGGTCACGTTGCGCTGCTGGGTCACCAGCTGACCGGCACTGTCGGTCACCTGATAGGTGAGGGTGTAGCGACCGACCTTGTTGCTGTCGACGCTGCCGCTGACCTTGATCTGGGCAGTCAGGTCACCATCTTCTTCGTCATTTGCACTGACACCGGTCATCGGATCGAAGGGGGTACCCAGCTCCAGCGTGGTGTCGGTGACGCCGCTGAATACCGGCTTCATGCTATAGACTTCGACGCTACGCAGCTGTTCGGTGACGTTGTTGTCACGATCGCTCACTTTGTAGGTGAGGGGGTAGAGACCGATGCGCTGGTTGTCTACCGAACCTTCCACCAGGATCTGGCCAGTCAGGTCGCCATCTTCCTTGTCGTTGGCGCTGACACCGGCCATGGGATCAAAGGCGGTGCCCTGCTTGATGCGGCTATCGCTCACGCCACTGAACACCGGCTTGCCGTTGTCGATCGGCGGAGTGATCTCCTGCTCGTGGATGAAGGGGCCGTAGCTCTTGATGAAGGATTCGTTGTAGGCCTGACCGGCGGCGTTACGACCCATGTCCCAGTTGATGGACCAGGTCATCACGCCGCGCAGGGGCTGGCCCTGGCTCTTCAGCTTGTTGAAGGCATCGAACAGATCTTGCGGATTGGTGACGTAGCCGGTGGCGGCGGCGTCGATGTTGGTCGGGATGCCGAATACCAGCTTGTCGTGGGGGATCTTGTAGTAGCCACGGGTGCCGTTGATCAGCGAGTCCGCCATGTAGTAGATGAACTCTTCTTTCAGGGCATCGTTGTTCTGGGCAATCCAGCCGAAGCCGTCGATCCAGATACCGTCGCCACCCTGGTTGTAGAACTGGGGGTTGATCCAGTCATAGTAACCTTCCAGCGCCCGCAGATAGGGGGTGTAGAGGCCGTTGGCGGTCAGGTAGGGGAACTCCGGTGCCATGGTGATGAGGAAGTTTTTCCCCTGGGCACGATAGTGATCTTTGACGATGCGCAGGGCGGCCGGGATCACGGTCTGGTTGTTGGCAGCGGTGACTGCGGTTTGCTCCAGATCGATATCCAGACCGTCAAAACCGTAGGTCTCCACCAGACGAATGATCTCGTCAGCGAAGGCTTGCTCCTGGCCGGTGCGCAGTTCGATGTGGGCATCGGCGCCACCCAGTGCCAGCAGCACGGCGCGGCCCTGACGGTTCAGCTCAGCGATCTGTTCGATGAACTGGCTTTCATTCATACCGGTGCCGGTATCCAGCTTGAAGGTCGGGATCGGGTTGCCGCCATAAACCTTCATGAAGGAGACATCGACCACGTTGTATTGCGGGTTGACCTGATCCAGCTTGACGCAGGGGGCGACGCCACCCTTGTAGCCAGCGCCGCCGCACCAGTTGTGCCAGTAGCCGACCACTACACCAGATTGCGGGTTGACCATGTTCTGGCCTGCGCTGGCGGCGTGCAGCATGGGGCTGGTGGCGCCGATCAGGCAGCCCAGCAGGGAGAGTTTGAACTTGTTCATTGTTGCTCCGTACGTTGCAAAAGGAGGCCCATCAGGGGATGGGCTTCGGGGGCAGCTCCGCTGTCATAGGAAAATCCCTTAGACCGGTGGCTTTGCGTGGTGGCCTTTCGAGCCACCTTGCCTTTTTCACCCGACCTCTGTGTGGCACAGACAATCAAGTGGCCCCCCAAATTAGCCGCATATGGTAGGAGAGGGAAGATAAATTAATCAACGCGCTCTCCTGTATGTCACATTTTGGAAAAAGTTAATAATTCAAAGTGTTCCAGAGGGTCTTTGTTTAAATAACAGGATGTTCGAAGAGGGGGGAACCCAGATGGCCATAGGGTTGGTGAGGGATTTACCCTGATGCTCGCCACCGGTGGCATGCCTATCAGTAGCACGGGAATGATGGGGAACAAGGGCTGCGGCCTGTGTCATTAGCTGACGCGAGGTGGCCCCCGGCGAGCTGGCGGCACCCCGGTTGTGAGGCGGATGGCAAAAAGGGGGCTGGAGTGTGATTCCAGCTTGATTATTGCATGGGTTGCCCACATGTTAGAAAACCATACAGAGCTGATAAAGCGGTCTGTTCAAGACCTAACAAGAGGTAACCGGGATGAATAACCCTTTGCTGACAATGGATGCACTGCCCCCTTTCAGCCAGATCCAGCCAGAGCAGGTGCAAGCTGCCGTGGTGCAGGCGATCGCTGACTGCAAGCAGAAGATCAGCGATGTGCTGGCCCAGAATGAAACCCACACCTGGGATAGCCTGATTGCCCCGCTGGAAGAGGTCAATGACCGTCTGGCTCGGATCTGGTCACCGGTCAGCCACCTTAATTCCGTCCTTAACAGCGAAGCGCTACGAGTGGCACATGATGCCTGCCTGCCGCTGCTCTCTGAGTTCCAGACTTATGTCGGCCAGCATGAAGGGCTCTATCAAGCCTATCTTGGCCTCTCCCAAAGCGATGACTTCCCGCTGCTGAGCTGCGCCCAGCGCAAGGAAATCCTCAATACCCTGCGCGATTTCCGCCTCTCCGGTATCGGTCTGCCTGCCGAGGCGCAGCAGCGTTACGGCGAAATTCAGGCCCGTCTCTCCGAGCTGGCCTCCCGCTTCAGCAACAATGTGCTGGATGCCACCCAGGGCTGGCACAAGCCGGTGACCGAGGAAGCCGAACTGGCCGGTCTGCCCGACAGCGTGCGGGCTGCTGCCCGTCAGATGGCCGAACTCAAGGGCAAAGAGGGGTGGCTGTTCACTCTGGATATCCCCTCTTACCTGCCGGTGATGATGTACTCGGACAACCGCGAACTGCGTGCCGAGATGTATCAGGCCTTCACCACTCGCGCCTCGGATCAGGGCCCCAACGGGGGCAAGTGGGACAACTCCGCCATCATGAGCGAGCTGCTCACCTTGCGCCGCGAACTGGCCCAGCTGCTTGGTTTTGCCAACTATGCCGAGTTGTCGCTGGCGACCAAGATGGCGGACAAGACCGAACAGGTGGTGAGCTTTCTCACCGATCTGGCGGCCAAATCCCTGCCGCAAGGCAAAGCCGAGCTGGAGGAGATCCGCGCCTTCGCCACCGAGCAACATGGTCAGAGCGAGCTGGCCGCCTGGGATCTCGCCTATTACGCCGAGAAGCTCAAGCAGCACAAATTCTCCATCTCCGATGAGCAGTTGCGCCCCTACTTCCCCGCCAGCAAGGTGGTGAAGGGGCTGTTCGAAGTGGTGAAGCGGGTGTTTGGCATGAAGGTGCGCGAGCGTCTCGGCATCGATACCTGGCACCCGGACGTGCGCTTCTACGACATCTTCGATGCCGAAGACGAGCTGCGTGGTAGCTTCTACCTCGATCTCTATGCCCGCGAACACAAGCAGGGTGGCGCCTGGATGGATGTCTGCCTGGGTCGTCGTTACCGTCAGGATGGCTCGCTGCAAAAGCCGGTGGCTTATCTGACCTGTAACTTCAACGGCCCGGTGGATGGCAAACCAGCGCTGTTTACCCACAACGAAGTGGTCACCCTGTTCCACGAGTTTGGTCACGGTATTCATCATATGCTGACTCGCATCGACGTGGCCGGTGTCGCCGGGATCAACGGCGTGGCCTGGGATGCGGTGGAGCTGCCGAGCCAGTTCCTCGAGAACTGGTGCTGGGAGTCCGAGGCGCTGGCCTTTATCTCTGGTCATCATGAGACCGGCGAGCCGCTGCCTGCCGATCTGCTGGAGAAGATGCTGACGGCCCGCAACTTCCAGGCGGCGATGCAGATGCTGCGCCAGCTGGAGTTTTCTCTGTTCGACTTCCGGTTGCATCAGACATTTGACCCGGCCAACCCGGATCAGATCCCTAGCCTGCTGGCCGAAGTGCGCAGTCAGGTGGCGGTCATGACGCCACCCGAGTTCAACCGCTTCCAGCACAGCTTCTCCCACATTTTTGCCGGTGGCTATGCGGCGGGTTATTACAGCTACAAGTGGGCTGAAGTGCTCTCTGCTGACGCCTTCTCCCGCTTCGAGGAGGAGGGGATTTTTAATCCGGTCACCGGCCAATCCTTCCTGAAGCACATTCTGGAGAAGGGGGGCTCGAAAGAGCCAATGGAGCTGTTCCGTGCCTTCCGTGGCCGCGAGCCCAAGGTGGATGCCCTGCTGCGCCACAGCGGGATCGCTGCGTGAAATCTCTCCTCCAGAACCGGGGTGAGCTTCAAGCAGGTACATATTTGTGACCTTGTAGGGTCAATTTGTGACTGGTGCGACAAAAAGGGACCTTATGGTCCCTTTTTTCGAGTCTTTTTAATATCTTGCTGACTGCATATTTGCACTGCCTGCGGCTCTTCAGTAGAGTCGTGTTCTAATCAGTCAAGGTGAGAAAGCCACTTGCCATGAGGCGAGCTCTCGATTCCGTCTATCAAATCATCTCCAGTCTGGCTCATTCGAGCGGGCGGGGATATTTCGATACTTTTGTGAGTGAAATCGCCGCTGCTGTGATGGCTGATGTCGTCCTGATCTCCAGTGGGGCGCTCAATGACACCCACTTGACGGTACAGGCGGCCTATCCCTCCTCCCTTGACCCCGATACCCTGACGCTGCAGCTGACGACCACCCCTGATGCTATTACCTGGCAGGAGGGCGAGGCCTGGTTCAGCGATCGTCTGCTACAGCTATTCCCCGAGATGCCACTTGCCCGCCAGTGGCAAGCCCGGGCGTATGTCGGGATTGCCCTCAAGAATGCTGACGGCGAGACCATAGGTGTCTGCAGTTTGCTCTATCGCCAGCCCCAAGCCGATATGGGCCGGGTGATGGGCCTGCTCAGGCTGCTGGGGCCACTGGCGGGTCGTGAGCTGGCGTTGCTGTTGCAGCGACAGCTGCCGCAACCTGTGCCTGATGCCCCCCAAGTTTTGCAGAGCATGCTTTTTGAGGCCCCGGTGGGGATCGGCAAGCTGGATCTCACTGGCCGGATCCTCTGGGCCAATCCGGCCATTGAAAGGATGTTGGGTTATTCTCTCGACGAGCTGCTGCAGCGATCCATCTCTGACATCAATCACCCCGAGGATTGGCAACGCAGTCTCGAGTGCTACCAGCAAATTCACCGCGGTGAGTGCAGTCGTTTTACGCTGGAGAAGCGTTACCTGCGCAAAGGGGGGGAGATCCTGTGGGGGCGGGTCACGGTTACCCTCATCACTGACGAGCAACAACAGCCGGACTACCTGATGGTGCTGCTGGAGAATATCGATCCTCTCAAGCGTCATGCCGAACAGCTTAAACTTTCCCACCGGGTCTATGACAACCTCTCCGAGGCCATTCTGGTGTGTGATGCCGATAGCCGCATCATCTCGGTCAACCCGGCATTCGAGCAGATCACCGGTTACAGTGGAGACGAGGCTCGTGGCCAGCGTCCCAGCATCCTCAAGTCCGGGCTACACGATCAAACCTTCTATGCCGACATGTACCATGCGCTGGAGCGGGTGGGGGTGTGGCGCGGCGAGGTGTGGAACAAGCGCAAGAACGGCAAGCTCTATCCGCAACAGTTGATGATAAGTACCCTGCGTGAAGCGGGAAAAATACAGCAATATATCGCCATTTTCAGCGATCTTTCCCAAACCAAGCAAGCCGAGCAGAAGATCGCCGCCCAGGCAAACTATGACACTCTCACCAGCCTGCCCAACCGCTGGTTGTTTAGCCGCTGTTTGAGCCGTTTTTGCGAGCGGGGCGAGCGCTTTTCTCTGATGGTGCTCGATCTCAATAACTTCAAGGCGGTCAACAACAGCATGGATCACCAGGCCGGTGATGCCCTGTTGCGGGAGGTATCGGATCGACTGGTGAGCCGGGTGCGTACCGAAGATATGGTGGCCCGTATCGGCGGCGACGAGTTTGCCTTTCTGGTGCCCGGTATCGTCACCCGCCGTCAGGCGGAGGTGTTTGCCAAACAGGTGATCGGCAGCTTTGCCCGTCCCTTTATGCTGGCCAACCAGCAGCTCTATGTCACCGCGACCATCGGCATGACCCTTTGTCCGGTCGATGGCAGCGAGAGCGACGAGCTGCTACGCAACGCCGAACAGGCACTGTTTGCGGCAAAGCGGCAGGGGCGGTTGCTGGGTGCCTACAGCGCGACCATGCGGGAAGAGGTACGTCAGCGCCACCAGATGCAGCAGGATTTGGCTGAAGCGATCAAGCTGGAACAGCTGACCATGGCCTACCAGCCGATCTGGGATAACCGCAGTGGGCGGGTTGCCAAGCTGGAGGCGCTGGTACGCTGGTATCATCCCCGCTGGGGACAGGTTTCCCCCGCCGAGTTTATTCCGCTGGCGGAAGAGGCCGGCTTGATTCAGGGGTTGGGGGCACTGGTGCTGTGGCAGTCGTGCCGGGATTTGGCGCGCTTGCAGCAATCCGGTTTTCCGCAGCTGCAGATGTCGATCAACCGCTCTACCCTGGAGTTCCAGACCATAGATCCGGAGGCGAGCGAGTGGCTCAAGGTGATTCAGCACTACGGGCTTGATCCTGCCGACATCGTCATCGAAATTACCGAATCCTTGCTGATGGAGAGTAGTGATCAGCACAGGGTGCGGATCGATGCGTTGCGTGCAGCGGGGTGCCTGCTGGCCATCGATGATTTCGGCACCGGCTACTCGGCGCTCAACTACTTGCGCACCTTCCCGGTCGATCTGGTCAAAATAGATGGCTCCTTTGTACGCCACATCCCCTTCAACGAGCAGGATCGGCTGCTGCTGGACGGCATCATCAACATAGTGCACAACCTCGGCATGGAGGTGGTGATCGAAGGGGTGGAAACCCGCGAGCAGCTCAACTTCCTCTGTCAGAAGGGGTGTGCCTTCACTCAGGGCTACCTGCTCAGCCGCCCGTTGGCCTATGACGACCTGACCGATTACCTCGCCCTCAATCAACAGGGGATGAGCCTCACGGTCGTGAGCTGATCCCGCGCTTCTGTTATCATGGCCGCTTCTGCGCGTGTCATGAGTCTGCTCCCTATGCCCCATATTCAGGTTATCAGTGAAGTACCCGCCCGTGATGGCGAGCTCGACGCCCTGCGTCTACGCCTTGCCGAGGTGGAGTTTGTGGCCCCGTTCGCGCTGGTACTGACTGAAGAGAGACTGGAACTGCGCAAGCTGGATGAACCCAAGCTGGGTGCCGTCTATGTGGACTTCGTGGAAGGGGCGGTGGCTCATCGCCGCAAGTTTGGCGGCGGTCGTGGCCAGTCTATCGCCAAGGCGGTCGGGCTCAAGGCCGGTGCCACACCGACCGTGGTGGATGCTACCGCGGGACTGGGCCGCGATGCCTTCGTGCTGGCCTCCCTTGGTTGCAAGGTGACCCTGATCGAGCGCAGCCCTGTGGTGGCGGCTCTGTTGCAGGATGGGCTGGCGCGGGCGGTGCAGGATCCCGAGATTGGCCCCTGGGTCAGCGAGCGGATGCAGCTGCTGCAAGGCCCAGCGGTGGATAACCTGCTGGCGCTGCCAGAGCGGCCTGACGTCATCTATCTTGACCCCATGTTCCCCCACAAGCAGAAATCGGCGCTGGTGAAAAAAGAGATGCGGGTGTTCCAGTCGCTGGTGGGGCCGGATCTCGACGCGGATGCCCTGCTGCCTGCGGCACTCAAGATGGCGAACAAGCGGGTGGTGGTAAAGCGCCCGGCCTATGCTGGCTGGCTCAATGAGCACAAACCCAGCATGGCCATCGAGACCAAGGGTAACCGTTTCGATGTCTATGTGATGGCGGCGCTGGTGGCGGGTTAACTGTCGCTTTGAATGCTGGATACAAAAAAGGAGGGCCAACGTCATGTTGGCCCTCCTTTTTTGTACTGGATTCAGTTGGTTGGCGCGAAGCGGATTAGCTTATCTTCCCCTTGCCAACTTAGACCTAAAGTCGCCAGCTCCCCTAGACTGAGTCGTTCACCACTGTGTAGCAGCAGATATTCGACCCCTTCACAGGCCTCTATGGTGCGGATCTTGTCACCCCACTGACGACCATCGCGACTGGTGAGGATCACCGGCAGTTGCCAGCTGGCGGCAATTTCGAGCCAGTCGTAGAGATCGCAGCTGATGGGTTGATAATCCGGCATGATCGACTCCAAAACAGCCAAGTTGCTGGATCAGGCTTCCTGCAGGCGGGTTGGCCAGCCCATCTTTTGCTGGCGTTCCACTTCCAGGCGTAGCTCGCTGGCGCGCAGGTAGTGTTCATCCATCCAGCCCTTGGGCAGGGTCAGGGTCAGTGACTCTTCCTCGGCCTGCAGGGTGAAGCTGGGCACTGTGCCCTGGGTGCGGCGCATGCAGAGAATGAGCGAGATGCGCAGGATACGGGCCAGCCGGATCGCCTGACGACCGGTGACTGCGCCCTGTTTTTCCAGGGTTTCCAGCTTGAATTCGTCCCGCTGGTTGAACAGCAGGGCCGACAACAGCTTCTTTTGTGCCGGGGTAAAACCCGGCATATCGATGTTGTCGATGATGTAGGCCGCGTGTTGCGGTGCCTTCTTGTACTCGATACAGAGGCCCAGTTCGTGCAGCAAAGCGGCATAACGAAGGATGGGGCGACCATAACGTTTGGAGAGACGCCAGCCCGGTTGTAGCTGGCTGAATGCTTCGACGGCGGTATCGCGCACCCGTTCGGCGTGCTCTTTATCCAGCTGATAGCGGCTGATCAGGCTGTCGGCGGTGCGATCCCGGGCATCACAGTCGTGATTGTTGCCCAGCAGGCCGTAGATCAGGCCTTCACGCAGAGCACCACCCGCCAGGGTCATGCTCTCGATATTCAGGGTTTCAAAGATGGCGATCAGGATGGCGAGGCCGGAGGGGAACACCGTCAGCCGTTCGGCCGCCAGCCCTTCCAGCTGTAACCGATCCAGCTTGCCACAGGCGATGGCCTGACCCATCAGCTCCTGTAGTTTCGGCAGGGTAACCCGCTCGCTCTTCCCTTGCGCCAGCATGATCTCTTGCAGCGCTTGTACCGTGCCAGAGGCGCCGACGCAGGTGCGCCAGCCGAGGGCGCGGTAATCTTCCGCCACCTTCTCCAGCACCGCTTTGGCGGCGGCAATTGCCTGCTCGAAACGCGTTGCACTCAGCTCGCCATCACCGAAGTGATTGTTGAGCCAGGTGACACAGCCCATGTGCAGGCTGTTGAGCAGTTTCGCTTCGCTGTGCTCGCCAATCACCAGTTCGGTACTGGCGCCGCCAATGTCGATCACCAGCCGGTTGCCCTCTCCGGCAGAGGTCCAGGAGACCCCTTCGTAGATGGTTTTTGCCTCTTCCTCACCCGAGATAATCTCGATGCTGTGGTTGAGTAGCCGTTCTGCTTCGCTGAGGAACTCGTCGACGTTGGTGGCAAGGCGCAGGGTTGCGGTGCCCACCACCCGGATGTTGTCGGCCGGAATATCCTGCAACTGCTCGGAGAACAGCCGCAGACAGTCCCAGCCCCGCTCCATGGCGGCACGGTTGAGGTGAAATTCCGGATCGAGCCCGGCAGCTAGGCGAACCTTGCGCTTGACCTTGGTGACGGTGCGCAGGGCACCGGCGACCTCGCGCACCACCAGCATGTGAAAGCTGTTGGAGCCGAGGTCGATGGCGGCATAGAGCGGCGAGTTGTGCAACTGGGCCTGTCCTTTAGCTCTTGCGCGGCGGACGACGACGGTTGTTGCTGTTGTTGCTGCCACCCTGACGGTCACGCATGTTGCGGTTGACCGGCTGGCGGTTGCGAACAACACGTTTCGGCGCAGTCACATCATCCAGCAGCGCTTCACGATCATATTTGCTGACCGGAATGGCGTGGTGGATGTACTCCTCGATGGCTGGCAGGTTGAAGGCATAGTCTTCACAGGCCAGGCTGATGGAGTGACCGCTCTTGCCGGCACGACCGGTACGACCGATACGGTGCACGTAGTCTTCGGCGTCGTCGGGCAGGTCATAGTTGAAGACGTGGGTCACGTCAGGGATGTGCAGACCACGGGCAGCCACGTCGGTAGCGACCAGGATGTCCAGCGTCCCTTTGGTGAAGTCTTCCAGGATCTTCATCCGCTTCTTCTGCGGCACGTCGCCAGTCAACAGACCTGCGCGGTGGCCGTCATTCTCCAGCCACGCCTGCACGTCTTCACAGATATGTTTGGTGTTGGCGAACACGATGGCTTTTTCTGGCCACTCCTCTTCCATCAGAGAGAGCAACAGCAGCATCTTGTCTTCATTGGAGGGGTAGAACAGCTCTTCCTGAATGCGTACGCCGGTCATCTGCTCTGGCTCTACCTGCACATGTTCCGGGTGGTTCATGTGCTCGTAGGCCAGCTCCTGCACCCGCAGGGAGAGGGTCGCAGAGAACAGCATGCTCAGACGCTCGGTCGGGGCAGGCATGCGGCGGAACAGGAAGCGGATGTCCTTGATGAAGCCCAGATCGAACATGCGATCGGCCTCATCCAGTACGACGACCTGAATGTTGCTCAGGTCGATCACCTTGGACTTGAAGTAGTCGATGATGCGGCCGGTGGTGCCGATCAGGATGTCGACGCCCTGCTCCAGCACAGCCAGCTGCTTGTCGTAACCTTCGCCACCGTAGGCGAGGCCGAGTTTCAGGCCGGTAGAGGCAGCAATGCTGTCGGCATCGTTGTAAATCTGTACTGCCAGTTCCCGGGTGGGTGCCATGATGATGGCTCTGGGTTGATTAACCAGACGGGGAGTGGTCAGTGGGTGAGTTAGCAAATAGTTGAAGGTGGCGGCCAGGAAGGCGATGGTCTTGCCGGTTCCTGTCTGAGCCTGACCGGCGAGGTCATGACCTTCAACCAGCAGTGGCAGAGACAGTGCCTGGATGGGGGTGCAATAGTGAAATCCCTTTGATTCCAGACCAGCCAGAACTTCGGGTTCGAGGCCCATTTGGGCGAATTTTTCGGTCGTTAAGTGTGTTTTGCTCATGGCGGTAGGTTATCAGGTTAGGCTTGCATTAATAAACAGGATCATTTCAAATAGGGCAACTATTGCCTTTGTTGACGTATCAATAAAGCCTTATTTACTGACTGGAGTTGGAGATGAGTGACAAGATTGTTCAGCTGAGCGATGCCAGCTTCGAGGCAGATGTAATCAAAGCCGATGGCGCCGTCCTGGTCGACTTCTGGGCCGAATGGTGTGGTCCGTGCAAGATGATTGCCCCGATCCTGGAAGAAGTTGCCCAAGAGTACGAAGGTCGCGTGACCGTGGCCAAACTGAACATCGACCATAACTCTGATACTCCGCCCAAGTACGGCATTCGTGGTATCCCGACCCTCTTGCTGTTCAAGAATGGCGAAGTGGCAGCGACCAAGGTCGGTGCACTGTCCAAGACTCAGTTGAAAGAGTTTCTGGACGGCAACCTGTAATAACCTAAGGGGAGCGCATTGCAATAATGCGCTCCTTCTGTTTTATCACCTAGACGCTCATCCCGATTAGTGCTAATTTATCGCTCGTTTGCTAACCTTTTTGTCAGACCCGCTTTTGCAAAAGTTGGCTGGCAAGTCAAATCTGAACAGCACCAATCCAGCAGACTGTCTCCTCCCATTTCAATCCTTGCTTACAGACTTTCACCACTATGAATCTGACTGAATTAAAGAACACTCCTGTGTCCGAGCTGGTCAAGCTTGGCGAATCCATGGGGTTGGAAAATCTGGCTCGGGCGCACAAGAAAGATATTATTTTCGCGATCCTCAAGGCGCACGCCAAGGGTGGTGAGGATATCTTTGGCGACGGTGTGCTGGAAATCCTGACCGATGGTTTTGGCTTCCTGCGTAGTGCAGATGGCTCCTATCTGGCTGGCCCGGACGATATCTACGTCTCCCCGAGCCAAATTCGCCGCTTCAACCTGCGTACCGGCGATACCGTTTCTGGCAAAATCCGACCACCGAAAGAGGGCGAACGTTATTTCGCACTGCTCAAGGTCAACGAGGTCAACTATGACCGTCCGGAAAACGTCCGCAACAAGATCCTGTTTGAAAACCTGACACCGCTGCATGCCAACGAACGTCTGCGCATGGAACGGGGTAACGGTTCTACCGAAGACATCACTGCCCGTGTACTGGATTTGGCATCTCCTATCGGTAAAGGGCAGCGTGGCCTGATCGTGGCACCGCCCAAGGCCGGTAAGACCATGCTGCTGCAGAACATCGCCCAGAGCATCGCCTACAACCACCCGGACTGTGAACTGATCGTCCTGCTGATCGACGAGCGTCCGGAAGAAGTGACCGAGATGCAGCGCATGGTGAAGGGTGAAGTGATCGCTTCTACCTTTGACGAGCCTGCTTCCCGCCACGTTCAGGTCGCCGATATGGTGATCGAAAAGGCCAAGCGTCTGGTCGAGCACAAGAAGGACGTGGTCATCCTGCTGGACTCCATCACTCGTCTGGCTCGCGCCTACAACACCGTCATCCCGTCATCGGGCAAGGTACTGACCGGTGGTGTGGATGCCAACGCCCTGCACCGTCCCAAGCGCTTCTTCGGCGCCGCGCGTAATGTGGAAGAGGGCGGTAGCCTGACCATCATCGCGACCGCGCTGGTGGATACCGGATCCAAAATGGACGAGGTTATCTACGAAGAGTTCAAGGGTACCGGTAACATGGAACTGCACCTCTCGCGCAAGATTGCCGAGAAGCGCATCTACCCGGCCATCGACATCACCCGTTCTGGCACCCGTAAGGAAGAGCTGCTGACCGCGCCTGACGAGCTGCAGAAGATGTGGATCCTGCGCAAGATCATTCACCCCATGGGCGAGATCGATAGCATCGAGTTCCTGATCGACAAGTTGGCAGGCACCAAGACTAACGACGAGTTCTTTGACGCCATGCGGCGCCAGCAGAAGTAAGTCCGGTCACAAAATGACGAAACCGCGGCCCTGGTCGCGGTTTTTGTTTATCTGTTTTCCGGTCGCCCTAGTAGTATGAAATCCCGATGTCACAAGGATAGAGACGTCATGAAACCTATTTTTTGGTTCTGGCTGGGGTTGCTGTTCGCCATGCCGCTCCATGCCCAAGTGGCATCAGCCTCATTGCCGGTGACCGTTGAGACCCTGCAAACGCACCAGCGCTATCTGGCTAGCCGTCTGCAACAGGGGCAATTTGCTGCCATCGACACCCTGCTGGCAACCCTGAGCCGCGAGCAGCGGGAGTTCCTGCTGCTGCAACTGCTGCGGGATATTCCGCTTACCGCCCCTGCATCCCCCGAGTTGCAACAGTGGGTCGAGGCTCAGGCCGCCAAGGCTCCTCAGTGGCTACTGGAGCAGCAGGTAGACGGTTTTCTGGTGCAGCAACCCGCCTACGATTTTTCCGCCCGCGCCCGCCAGTTGCTTGGTCAATGGCAACTACAGCGGCTGGTGGTGAGCTATCACCAGCAGCTTGCCCAGGGGAGCTTTGCGCTCAAATCCATTTACTACAGCCGTAACCCCGACCTTGCCATGCAGCAGCAAGCCCTGTTGCTGGCCCTTGCAAAAGTGCCGCCATCGATCTGGGATCGGGAGGCCCGCCAGCTGGCGGGCCAGAATATCTATCTGCCCGACAACCAGTTGTTGCGCTATCTGCTGGAACGTACCGGCGAGCCAGCACTCTATGCCCGATTGTGGCGCCAGCCGGTGGATCAGGATGCGCTGATCGCACTGTCCACCATCAGTCACTTCCATCAAGGCGCGGCGGCCAGTGATCTATTGATTGCTGCCAGTGTTAACCCTGATTTGAAGGAGCCCGCCCTGCGCCAGATGAGCGCGCTATCTCCCTTGCCGCAGCTGGCCCAACGCTATCTGCTGGCGGAACTCTCCAACCGCCAATACGGTGCGCTGGTGGCGGGTTTGTTGATGGAAGTGGACGAGCCTCTGTTGCTCTCTGCGCTGGTCAGGCGTCTGGGGCAACGTGACTCCCCTCCCATCGCCCCGAGTCTGTTACCCGATACGGGTACACCCGATGTGCGGCCAGGGTTATAATGCACAACCTCCTGAACCCGGTTGGGAACTTGCATGAAATACAAGGATTTGCGTGATTTCATCGCGCAGCTGGAACAAAACGGACAACTCAAGCGCATCACTCGCGAGATAGACCCCTATCTGGAGATGACCGAGATCAGCGATCGCACCCTGCGTGCGGGTGGCCCGGCGCTGCTGTTCGAAAATCCCAAAGGCTACACCATGCCGGTGCTGACCAACCTGTTCGGTACCCCGGATCGGGTGGCCATGGGGATGGGCCAGCCGAATGTGGGTGCCCTGCGTCAGGTCGGGGTTTGGCTCTCTTATCTCAAGGAGCCTGAGCCGCCCCGTGGTCTCAAGGAGCTGATGGAGAAGCTGCCGATCTTCAAGCAGGTACTCAACATGCCGACCAAGCGGCTCTCTTCCGCCCCCTGCCAGCAGGTGGTGCTGGAGGGGGATGCGGTCGATCTCGACCAGATCCCGATCCAGCACTGCTGGCCCGGTGATGTGGCGCCGCTGGTTACCTGGGGCCTTACCATTACCCGTGGCCCCTACAAGAAACGGCAGAACCTCGGTATCTACCGCCAGCAGAAGATCGGCAAGAACAAATTGATCATGCGTTGGCTCGATCACCGTGGCGGCGCCATCGATTTTCGCGAATGGCAAGAGGCCCATCCGGGCGAGCGATTCCCGGTGGTGGTGGCGCTCGGCGCTGATCCGGCGACCATTCTCGGCGCTGTGACGCCGGTGCCGGATACCCTCTCCGAGTATGCCTTTGCCGGTCTGCTGCGCGGTAGCCGTACCGAAGTGGTGAAAGCGATAAGCTGTGATCTGGAGGTGCCCGCCAGCGCCGAGATCGTGCTGGAAGGCTATCTGGAACCGGGTGAAATGGCGCCGGAAGGGCCTTATGGCGATCATACCGGTTACTACAACGAGGTGGACGAGTTCCCGGTCTTTACCATTACCCATATGACCAAGCGGCGGGATGCCATCTATCACAGTACCTACACCGGCCGTCCGCCCGATGAACCCGCGGTGCTGGGGCTGGCGCTGAACGAGGTGTTCGTGCCGCTGCTGCAAAAGCAGTTCCCCGAGATCGTCGACTTCTATCTGCCACCGGAAGGGTGCTCCTACCGGATGGCGGTTGTCACCATCAAGAAGCGCTACCCGGGCCATGCCAAGCGCGTCATGCTGGGGGTCTGGTCCTTCCTGCGCCAGTTTATGTACACCAAGTTCGTGATTGTCTGCGATGACGACATCAATGCCCGCGACTGGAACGATGTGATTTGGGCCATCACCACCCGAATGGACCCGGCACGGGACACCACTCTGATCGAAAACACCCCGATCGACTATCTGGACTTCGCCTCGCCGGTCTCCGGCCTTGGCTCCAAAATGGGGCTGGATGCCACCAATAAGTGGCCGGGTGAGACCAGTCGTGAGTGGGGCCAGCCCATAGTGCAGGACGAAGCAGTGAAGCAGAAGATCGATACCATTTGGGATGAGCTAAATATCCTTAGCTGAGCCAAAGATGGCAGCTTTGCGGCATTTGCTGCAAAAAGTGATGCGATCCGCACTGATTTGAGTATTCTCGACTGACGGGACCAGGGCTGCTGGTCGTCATTCCATAGTGAAACAATGAGCGAAGCGGGCCGAGCGAGCCCGCCACAAGGACAAGAATGCAACGTATCAAATGCCGCGTAGAGGAACTGCGCGAATATGTCGACACCATCTGGCATGTGGCTCTGACGCCGCAGCAAGATATCAGCTTCAAGCCGGGCCAGTATCTGCTGGTGGTGATGAGCGATTCGGACAAGCGCCCCTTCTCCATCGCCAACTCGCCGACCCGCCCGGGTGTGCTGGAGCTGCAAATTGGTGCCACTCCCGAAAATGCCTACGCCGGTCAGGTGCTGGCGCGGATGCGCGAGCAGGGCGAGATCGAGGTCGAATTACCGGCCGGCAAGGCGTTCCTGCGCGATGAATCCCGCCGTCCGCTGATCCTGATGGCGGGCGGCACCGGCTTCTCTTACGCCCGCTCCATTCTGGAGTATCTGATCGACACGGGTAGCAAGCGCCCGGTGTTCTTCTACTGGGGCGTACGTCAGGCTCACTGGCTCTACGAGCTGGAGCAGATGCAGCAGTGGGAGCGCGACTACGCACCGCTCACCTTCATCCCGGTGGTGCAGGAGCCGGAGGCTGACTGGACTGGCAAGAGCGGGCTGGTGCACAAGGCGATCATGGATGACTTCGTCAGTCTGCACGACTACGACATCTATGTGGCTGGTCGTTTCGAGATGGCGGGGGCGGCGCGGGAGGAGTTCAAGATCCTCGGTGCCGAGCCGGAGCGCATCTTCGGTGATGCCTACGAATTTATCTGACCAACAGCAGGGTTGGATGATGCAGCCTCCGGTGTGACCGGGGGCTGTTTTTTTCGGGGTTGTTATCGTGAGCGGGCGTGGCGCGACGAACTCGGTGTTATCCCATGATTTTTCGTCATTTTTGACATGAATGGCTACTAATTAGCCGTGGCTGGTGGCATCTTGGTCGGTGATTATCAGCAGGCTGGGTAAGGATATCCGAAGTGATAGCACAAGGCGGGGTAGCGTTGAGTGAAGAGGGCAGGGTAGCTGCAGAGGATGTCGTGGGTGAGGCCCGAAGTGCTGAATGGGTCGCGACGCCAAACCCCTCTCTTCATGGTGGTGAACGTGCCCGTTTGCAGGCTGAAATAGCTGCCCTAAAGCATGAAAATGACCTGCTGCAAGAGAAGCTCAATGCCGCCCTCGATGGCACCGGCATCTGCCTCTGGCAGGGCACCATTCCCACCGGTGAGCTGCGGGTCTTCAATCTGCAGAACTTCCAGGCCGGAGATATGGCCCCTCATTTCGATCTATGGAGTGCCAAGCTCCATCCTGATGATCGTAGCCACACCCTAACCCACTACCATGACCACCTGCAGGGGCTGGCTCCCTGCTATGAAGCCGAATATCGCACCGTCAGCCCGGATGGCGAGATTACCTGGCTGTGGGATCGGGGGCGGGTCGTCGATTGGGATGGTGATGGCAAGCCGCTGCGGATCATGGGCTCCCATATCGATATCACCCGGCGCAAGGCGTATGAGCTACAGCTGGCAGAGCGCGCCAACAGCGACGCCCTGACCGGGCTGCTCAACCGGCAGGGATTTGGCAAGGCCTTCAAGCAGTTAAAGCCGCAGGGGCCAAGGGCTTTGCTGTTTATCGATCTGGATGATTTTAAAGGGATCAATGACCAGTTGGGTCACGCCTGTGGCGATCAGGTGCTGCAGCAGATCGCGCAGTGGTTGCGGCGCATCATGCCGGCGTCGGCACTCTGTGGTCGCTATGGTGGTGATGAATTTGTGGTCCATCTGCACCATGAGGTATCGAGTCACACCTCGGCCCAGTTGGCCGATGTGCTGATCAGTGAGATACAGCGTTATGTGCCGCAACCCGATTGCCCGCTCCGGGTCGGGATGAGCATCGGCATTGCTCTATGGGAGGCCGAATTGTCGTTAAGAGAGGTGCTGGACGTGGCGGACAGGGCCATGTATGAAGCCAAGGCACGGGGAAAACGGGCCTGGCATCTGCTACATGCTTGATTGAGCCATTCGGCTGACCAGCACATAACAAAAACCCCAGCCGAGCTGGGGTTTTTGTTATTCGCCTTTGGCGCCGAGCTGCTGTTCGAGCTGCTCCAGCTTGCTTTCGAGGGCGGCCAGTTTTTCCCGGGTACGCAGCAGCACCTTGGTCTGCACGTCGAACTCTTCGCGGCTGACCAGATCCAGCTTGCCCAGCTGGGCTTGCAGTACCTGACGCATCTTCTTTTCGGCCTCTTCACCCATGCTACGAATGCCGGGCGGCAGGGAGTTGTGTACCTGCTTGGCGATCTCTTCCAGTTTCTTCGGGTCGATCATGACGTTCTCCTTAAGCGTTGGCTGACATTCTACCGACAATTACCTCACTTTGCCGAGATCGCGGCGGCTTTTTAGTCGTGAAGGCGAGCGCTGTCTGGTCGGGTCTGGTTAATCCTCCGCTGTTGTTACCCTTGCGCCCCTTTGTTGACGTAAAACCTTGATTCTCGCCACAAACCTGAGCAGAAGATGACCAACGCGAGTCTCGTTGGTTGTTGGTTTTATGTTAACTTCTTGCGGTCGAAGTGGTGAATGCTTCGTTGGCTTGTGATGGACAACAACTTATAAAGAGAACAAAAAATGAAGAAGAAGCTAGGGACTGTCGTCATAAGATCGAGGCCCACAAGTATGTGCAGCGGATCTGCACCGCTGCCACAAACGAGCCAGTGTTTTTGGCGTATCTTGTCGCAATTCCTCGCCATTGTTTCAGA
>NZ_NKWE01000052.1:0-17709 GCF_006243315.1 Aeromonas sobria | reverse complement strand
ACAGCATGCCGGTAACTGGGTATTGAGTGAGGTAATGGCGTGGGGCGCAGTGAGCTCCTGTTGGGCAACACGGCGTTGGCGCAGGGTAAGTTGTGGAAACAGAGACAACAGGTGTTGAAAGGCTGGGGTATCCATGATGGTAGACCTCAAGGTGATGGCCTACTTCAAGCTTAGCCTTTCAACACATAATTGGGACAGCGCCTTTTTTTGCCCGTCCCTGTGACTCTTTTTTCTTAATCCGTGGTACTGGTACGCCAGAACACCTGCTTGATATGGGGGTGGATGGCCAGTTTTTGCATCAGGGCATCCAGCTCGTCGCCATCGATGGAGGTGGCGAGCAGCACCGCCGAGATCTCCAGATCCCCTTCGCCAAACGGCTCGATGTCGAGCTCACTCATGGGATAGTTGGCTTGCTCCAGCATCTCTTCCAGCCAGTGCAGCACCTCTTTTTGATGTTCGCGCTGGGTTAGCGCGGTCACCTTGTAGGTTACTTCGGTGTCGGTATTGTCTACCGGGCGACGATTGATCTGATTGACCAGCGGTCGCAGCAGGGTGTTGGCGGCCAGCACAAAGAGGGCGCCGAGGATTGCCTCCATGGCCAGCCCGGCGCCACAGGCGGCGCCGACCGCTGCCACGCCCCAGAGGGTAGCGGCGGTGTTGATGCCGCGGATATTGCCCGACTCGCGCATGATGACACCGGCGCCGAGAAAGCCGATGCCGGAGACGATATAGGCCACCACATGGACCACGTTGTAGTTGCCGCCGTGCAGGTCATAGATGCGCTGGGCCAGGCTGACGAACAGGGCTGCCCCCACGGCGACCAGCACGTTGGTGCGCAGGCCCGCGGTACGTTGGCGATATTGCCGCTCCAGCCCGACCAGACTGCCGAGCACAAAGGCGAGCAGCAGGCTGGCCAGGGTGTCGAGCAGGGAGATCATGTCAATTTGTTGCCACATCTTCATGGCGTACTCCTTCTGATAAGTGCTGGCTTGGCGCAATCCATGATGAAACGCAGGATGGCGGATGGATCAGGGAATGATTGCGCTGACGGCCAGCAGAAAAACAACACAGCGCGCGCACTTGGGTACCTGGGGGGCGAGCCGAGTATAGGCGCGAACATAAGTGCAAACATAAGTGCGAGTATGGACGGCGTATCGGTGACCCGATCCGCCGCAGGTCAGGCGCTGCTTACGACAAGGGGGCCAGCGTGGCTGGCCCCTTTCACTGTGGTTAACGCAGGTGCGCGCTCAGTTGAGCTCGGGATCGCAGTCGATGCGCGGGCGCAGTTGCCAGCGCACCGGGTGTGCCACCCCGACCTGATGAACAAACTGCACCAGATAGCGTCGCTGGGGCGGGGTGCACTGCAGGTTGAGCACCAGCTCACGCCCGCCGCTGCGACCCGGCTTCATCGATTGCATCGGTTGCAGCCCCGCTGGTTGCAGGGTGTGATTCACCATATCCAGCACCTGCTCCATATCGGCGCGATCCTCGCAGCGGATCTGCAACCGATAGTGGTGCTGGCGTGGTTTGCCGCCCAGCCAGCGTGGCAACATGCCACGGCCGAGCTTGCTCAGCAGGGGGTGAGCCCGGGTTGCAACAAAACCTGTTGCGACCGTGGGATCCGCAGCCGGTTTAATTGAGATAAAGCGCATAGCAGCCTCCTTGTGGGAAGCAGAAACTATGCAGGCATGGCGGCCATGGCTTGTGGCCAATGGTCACCAGACGTCAAGTGTAAAAAGAGAAGAGGGGAGTGGATTTCCGCTTCTCGCAGGGCTGCGAGCATGCGGCAGAGAAAGACCTGCGGCTAGCTCGCGACCTTGGTACCGGCTGACAGGGCCGGTCTACAACTGTCACTTGATGAGTTGCCCACTGATGGTCTCCGCTATTGATAAGAGGCTCGAATGATAGCCGAGGCGGCAGGCAGGGTAAACCCCGCGCCGCCCACAGCAACATCTTGAAACATAATCGAAAGCCCCGCTTTCCGTCCCGGGGTGCTCACCCCTGACCCGGTTATTTCAATCCCATCCGTTTGAGGATCATCGCTGCCGGGCAGAAACCGGTGAAGGCGCTCTGGATCAGGTTGACCCCGACAAAGGCGCTCAACCAGACAAAGCCCGGATGTACCCAGGTGGTAAGGATCAGCGAGAGCAGCAACATGCAACCCGCGACGATTCTGACTCCGTTATCTACAGTCATGGTCTTTCTCCCTATCTACTTTAGATATTGCTAATTTAGTGTTGTTTTATACAATAGAACAAATATCAGCAATTGCTAATTTACTCTTATGAGCCAATTCGACCAGATGAACAGACATGCGACAGCCGCCGCCTCCCTGCTCAAGGCGTTGGCTCATCCCGAACGCCTGATGGTGCTCTGCCAGCTGGTGGAGGGGGAGAAGGGGGTCGGGGAGCTGCTGGCCCACAGCCAACTGGGGCAGTCGGCCTTCTCCCAGCAACTGTCGGTATTGAAGCGCCAGGGCCTTATCCATTCGCGCAAGGTCTCCCAGCAGATCTACTACTCGCTGGTGAGCGAGGCGGCCGCCGATGTACTAGCGGCGCTGCAAACCCATTTTTGTCACTCAGAAAATAAGGAATCTTGATGATGGAAAGCCAATGGCTGCTCTCTTTGGGCGGCGGCATGCTGGCAGGGCTGTCGGCCCTGATCCTGATGTTGTTCAACGGCCGGGTCGCCGGGATCAGCGGCATTCTGGCCGGTGCGCTGCAACACCGGGCGCGCTGGCAGGTGCTGTTTCTGCTGGGATTGGGCGCAGGCGCCTGGTTGGCGCTGACCCTGGGTTGGGCCAGCATGCCCACATTCACCACCCTGCCCGGTTGGCCAGTGGTGCTGCTGGCCGGTCTGCTGGTCGGCATCGGTACCCGTCTTGGCAATGGCTGCACCAGCGGCCACGGCATCTGTGGCATGGGGCGGCTCTCGCTGCGATCCATCGTCGCCACCCTGACCTTTATGGCGGCCGGTTTCATCACCGTCTTCGTTACTCATCATCTGTTGTAAGGGGCTGATCGCCATGAAGTTGCTGACAAGTTTGTTTGCGGGCCTGTTGTTCGGGCTGGGGATGGCCATCTCCGGCATGGTGGATCCCGCCCGGGTCACTGGTTTTCTCGATCTGGCCGGGGCTTGGGATCCCAGCCTCGCCTTCGTGATGGGGGGCGCCCTGCTGGTCTTTATGCCCGGTTATTTTCTGCTGGTGAAACCCCGTCACCAGAGCTTGCTAGGGGAGCCCATCGTCGCCGTACCAGCCCCTCGGCTGGATCGCCGGCTGATCGGCGGAGCCGCGCTGTTTGGCATCGGCTGGGGGCTGGTGGGCATCTGTCCGGGGCCAGCTCTGAGTCTCATTTCCAGCGGGCAACCCATGATAATGTTGTTTATCGCGGCCATGGTGGCCGGGATCCTGTTGGTTGATCAGGTATGGGCCCGCTTGCGTAGCTAACTACAGGCGCCAGCGATGGGCGTTTGTGGTAATAGGGTTATTCCGTCAAGTTGGCGCTGTGCTCTCATTTTTCGGGATCCTGGTCTCCACCTTGCTCACCCTGGTGGTGATACCCTTGCTCTACTATGCCCTGCTCTCCCGACGCTCATGACGGGAGTCACTAGCGAAAGGATGCGCGATGAAGAGAGGTTGGCTGTGGTGGGTAAGTGGCGCCGTGGTAGCGGTGGCTGCCGCGGCATGGTGGTGGCGGCCGCAGCCGACGCCGATCAGACTGGCTGAGGTCGGGCGCGGGGATGTGCTGGTCACCGTGGTCAACACCCGGGCTGGCACCATCAAATCCTGTCAGCGGGCCGGGCTTAGTCTGCCTGGGGGCGGCGTGGTGGAGCAGATCGCCGTCAAGGCCGGGGACAGGGTGGCGAAGGGAGAGCTGCTGCTGACCCTCTGGAGCGACGATATCCGCGCCGATCTCAGTCGCGCCCGTGCCCAGCAGGCACTTGGCAAGACCCAGCGCGAGGAGCGCTGCAGTGAGGCGGCCTACTACGAGCGGGAGGCCAACCGGCTGGCCACCTTGCTGGCCAAAAACCTCACCTCCCGCACGCTCGCCGAGCAGGCCCAGAATCTGGCCGATACCCGCCGCTATATCTGCCGCGCATCCCGTCAGCAGGAGCGGGTTGACGAGGCGCAGGTCGCCCAGGTGGCGGCTCGCTTGAGCGAGCGCCGCCTGCAGGCGCCGTTTGCCGGGGTAGTGGCGGAGGTCAACAGCAAGCTCGGCGAGTACATGACTCCCTCACCGCCCGGGGTAGCCATGCCTCCGGTTATCGATCTCATCGACGATCGCTGCCTCTATGTCTCAGCCCCCATCGATGAGGTGGATGCCGCCCGCCTCAAGGTGGGCCAGTCTGCCCGGGTACTGCTCGACGCCATGCCCGGGCGCGATTTTGCCGCCACCGTCACCCGCATCGCCCCCTATGTGAAGGAGCTTGAGAAGCAGGCCCGCACCGTGGAGGTGGAGGCTGCGCTCACCGCTCTGCCCACTGACGTGCCCCTGCTTATCGGCTACAGCGCTGACCTTGAGGTTGAGGTGACCCGCGCCACCGATGTGTTGCGGGTAGCGGCCAGCAGCCGAGCCGACGATGGCAGCGTGTTGCGGTTGGAAGGGGATAGGCTGATGCGGGTGGTGCCCCGCTGGGGCGTGGAGAACTGGAACTGGATTGAGGTGGCCGAGGGGCTCGCCGCCGGTGATCGGCTGGCAGCCCAGCCCGGACAGATTGTCGAGGAGGGCCCTTTCAGCGCCGCCACGGAGCAGACGGATGAGTGATCTCATTCGCCTTGATGCCGTCAGCCGTCGTTTCACTCTTGGCGGCAGCGAAGTGGCCGCCCTCGAGCGAATTTCCCTGCGGGTTGCCGAGGGGGAGTATCTGGCGGTGATGGGCCCCTCGGGCTCCGGCAAATCGACTCTGCTCAATGTGCTGGGGCTGCTGGATCGGCCCGACGAGGGGCGTTACTGGCTGGGAGGGGAAGATACCGCCACCCTGTCAGAACCAGCGCTGGCTCAGCTGCGCGGCCATCGCATCGGTTTCGTGTTCCAGTCGTTTCACCTGATCTCCCGCCTCACCGCCCGTGAAAATGTCGAGCTGCCGCTGATGCTGTGCGGGATCGCCCCCGCCGAGCGCCATCGCCGCAGCCAGCAGTTGCTGGGGGAGCTGGGGCTGGAGAACCGGGCCGGACACCGCCCTGCCGAGCTCTCCGGCGGTCAGCGTCAGAGGGTTGCCATCGCCCGGGCCATGGCGATGGCACCGCGACTGATCCTGGCCGACGAGCCCACCGGCAATCTCGACTCCCGCTCAGGGGAGGAGGTGATTACCCTGCTTGAGGGGCTCAACCGGGAGCAGGGGATCACGCTGGTGGTGGTGACCCACGATCCGCGCCTCGGTGAACGGGCGGGCAGGCGGATCCTGATGAATGATGGCCGTATTAGCTCCGACAGCATTGATAGCACTTATAGTGGTGGGGGCTGAATGCGGCGGCCCGATGTTATCCGCTTTGCCGCCGTGGCCCTGCTGCGTCAGCGCTCACGGGCGCTGGTATTGATTTTGGCGGTGAGTCTGAGCGTCACCTCGGTGCTGCTGCTCACCGCGCTGGGGGAGGGGGCGAGACGCTATGTGGCCGACCAGTTCAGCTCCCTTGGCAAGGATCTGCTGGTGATGTTCCCGGGGCGCAAGGAGACCACTGGTGGGCTGCCGCCAGTCACCGGCAACAGCCTGCGGCAGATCACCCTCGATGACATGCACTACCTTGGCCAGCATCAGCCCAAGGTGCGGCTGGTGCCGCTGGTGATGGGCTTTGCCGAGGCCAAGCAGGGGGCGCGGCTGCGCCAGACCATGCTGCTTGGCAGCAGCAACGGGCTGCGCGATACCCACGGGCTGGAGTTGTTGTCTGGCCGCTGGCTGCCGGGGGATGCCGCAGAGGATCGACCGGTCGTCTTGCTCGGGGCCGTGGTGGCCCGGGAGCTGTTCGGTCAGGCCGATCCGGTTGGCCAGTGGCTGCGTTTTGACAATCGCCGCTTTCGGGTGGTGGGGGTCTTCACCAGCCAGAGCAGCAATCTGGGGATGGATATGGCCGAGGCCGCGCTGATCCCGGTGGGCAGCGCCATGCGGCTATTCAATACCGAGGGGCTGTTTCGGCTGCTGATCCAGCCGCTGGCGGGGCAAGCGGTGCCCCAGCTGGTCAAGCGACTGGAGCAACTGATGCAGGCGCGCCACGGGGTGCTCGATGTCACCGTGGTGAGGCGTGACGCCATGCTGGCCACCTTCTCCACCATTCTCGCTACCCTCACCCTGGCGGTCGCCGGTATAGGCGCCATCAGTCTGCTGGTCTCCGGCATCATGATGATGAATCTGGCGCTGATCAGCACCCGCCAGCGCACCGGCGAGATCGGCCTGCTCAAGGCGCTGGGGGCTGACAGTCGCCAGATCCGCCAGCTGTTTTTGTGGGAGGCGCTGCTGCTGAGCGGCAGTGGCGCGCTGTTTGGCACTGCTCTGGGTTATGCCCTGGTGGCCCTTGCCGCGCTGATCTGGCCCAGTTTTCCGGTGGCGGTCCCTTTGCTCGCGACCCTCTGCACCATACCGGCGGCCCTGCTGACCGGGCTGTTTTTTAGCTGGCTGCCAGCCTCCCGGGCGGCAAGACAAGATCCGGTCAGCAGCCTGCGCAGCGGGCAATGGAGCGGTGGCTGATGCGCCTCGCCGATCTGCTGTTCTGGTTGTGGCGCGCCTTGCTGGCAGGGCGCAGCCGCAGCCTGCTGTCGGCGCTGGGTATCGCCATCGGGATCGCCTCGGTGACCCTGCTCACCGGCATCGGCGAGGGGCTCAGGCTCTATCTGCTCGACAGTTTCTCCCAATTCGGCACCCGGCTGATTGCCGTGACGCCGGGCAAGACCGAAACCGCTGGCGGTCCGCCCGGTATCCTCTCCAGCAGCCGTCCCCTGCTGCTGGAGGATGCCGATGCCTTGGCCAGATTGCCGGGTATCGAGGCAGCGCTCCCTGTGGTGCAGGGGCAGGGGGAGGTGCGCAGCCGCGGACTGACCCGCAGCACCGCCATTCTGGGCACCGGCTCGGCGGCGCTCTCCGGCTGGCGACTCACCCTGGTGCAGGGGCGTTTTCTGCCTGCGGACGACAGTGCCATGCCCCGCGCCTATGCGGTGCTGGGTTCCAAGGTGGCGGCGGAGCTGTTTCCCGGCGGCGATGGGCCGGGGAGCCTGCTGCGCGCCGGTGATCGCCGTTTTCGGGTAGCCGGGGTGCTGGCCCCCAAAGGGCAATTTCTCGGCTTTGATCTGGACGACATGATCTATCTGCCCGCTGCTCACGCCCAGGCGCTGTTCAACAAGGAGGGGTTGCAGGAGATCGACGTCATCTATCGCGCCGGGCAGACGGAGGCCGAGATCACCGCCCAGATCCGGCGAGTGCTGATCGCTCGCCACGGCGCCGAGGATTTCACCCTCACCTCCCAGCAAGACATGCTGACCAGCCTCGACAAAATCCTCTCCATCATCAAGCTGGCGGTTGGCGGGCTCGGCATTATCTCGCTGCTGATCGGGGCGGTCGGCATCTTCAGCATCATGAGCATCGCCCAGCAGGAGCGGATCCCCGAAGTCGGCTTATTGATGGCGCTGGGTTGCCCGCGGCGCCGCATCCTGCTGCTGTTTCTGCTCGAAGCCGTGGTGCTGGCGCTGCTGGGCGGGGCCATGGGGCTGGCCCTGCTCGGGGGGCTCAAGCTGCTGCTCACCTTGCTTGCTGCCGGGTTGCCGCTTACCCTCCATCCTCTCTATTTGCTGCTGGCGCTCGGTTGCAGCGCCCTGGTCGGTCTGCTTGCCGGGGTTGCCCCCGCCTTGCGGGCGGTGCGTCTCGACCCCGTGGTTGCCCTGCGGGGTGACTAGGTCGCCCCTTCCGCAAGAGGCGCGTTACGCTCGGGTCTGAACAGGGGGAACTAGGCGACCACCTCTGCGACCGGCAAGCTGCGTTCTGGCCTGAACAGGGGGGAACTAGGCGACCACCTCTGCAACTGGCAACGTGCGCTCTGGCCTAAACAGGGGGAAGTAGCGGCGATCTGCCTGACTCATGTGGCCGACCACCAGCTCCTGAATAATGAAGTTGAGCAGCTCGTCGTTGCCCAGCATCCCCGCTTTGGCGGCGTGCAGCAGCTGGTCCGCCTTGTTGAGCAGGCGCTGGTGATCCTGACGGTGGCTGACGAGCTCCCGATAGTCGATCTCCGCCAGCATCTGCTCTTCAAAGGCGAAGTGGTGACGGGCCATCTCGAACAGGCTCTCCAGGCTCTCCAGAAACGGGGCCGGAGTCTCGTGCTGATCTTTCATCCGCTCCAGCAGCCGGTTGGTCAGCACGAACAGCTGGCGATGCTCGGCATCGATGCGCGGGTGACCGCACTCGTGGCCGGGTTGCCACAGCAGGGCGCCCTGTGCAGGATCAAGGCCTGCGGTAAAGAGGCAGACCCGGCCGCGGCCGCGATGCTTCGCCTGATACATGGCCTGATCGGCGTGGTGCATCAGGGTCTTGGCATCCTCCCCGTGCTCGGGATAGAGCGCCAGCCCGATGCTGCTGGAGATAAGCAGCTCCTGCCCCTCCAGCTGGAACGGATGGCGCAGCTGCTGGTGCAGCTTGTCGGCCACCGCCAGCACTTCATCGCCGCTCTCCGGCAGCAAAATAACGAACTCGTCGCCCCCCAGCCGCGCCACCAGATCCTGTTTGCGCACGCAGTGGCTCATCCGCTCGGCCACCAGGTTGAGCAGGATATCCCCGGTCTCATGGCCGAAGGTGTCGTTGATCGGCTTGAAGTGATCGAGATCGATGAACATCAATGCCAGCGGACTTGGTTCCTGCTGCTCCAGCAGCTCGTTGAGCCGTTGTTGCAGCAAGCGGCGATTGGGCAGCCCGGTGAGGGGGTCGTAGAAGGCGAGGCGGCGCATCATCTCCTCCCGCGCCGCCCGTTCGGTGATATCCCGGGTGACCCCGAGGATCGACTCCGGTTGGGCCTGGTGGTTGCCATGAAGGGTAGTGATGGTCTCGGTCGCCACCAGATGACCATCCTTGTGGCGCAGCTGGGTGCGAATGACCCGGCGGGTCTGGTCATGTTCACCCCGCTGCCAGGCCTCCAGGGTGGCAGAGATCTCCTCGCGCAGCAGTTGCCTTGAGGCATCTGGCAGCAGCTGTTTGAGGGGCAGGGCAAACAGCTCGGGAGCTTCGTAGCCGCTCAGGGGGGCAATGGCCGGACTGACATAGCGAAAGCGCAAGCTGGCGGCATCCATGGTCCAGATTACATCGGCGCTGTTCTCCGCCACGAAACGGTAGTGCTGCTCGCTCTGGGCCAGTTCACGGGTCAGCCGCTGGCGATCCCGCGCTTCCTCACGCAGGCGCAGGTAGAGGTGCAAGAAGATGCCGAGCAGGGTCATCAGGGTAAAGGTGATGAGCATGGCCACCGCCACGCTCTTGTCGAGCAGCTGCCGTTGCTGGCGCAGCCGCTCCTGCGCCGGGTCGTAGATAAAGCGGTCTAGGTTGGGCAATACCGTGAGCAGGCCCGCCTCCAGATAGGTTTTGGCGATCTGCAGCCAGCGCTCCTGCTGCATGTAACCCGGTTCGATAAGATCCGGCTGCATCAGCTCTCTGGTCTCGTGGGCCTCGAACTCCAGCTGTTCACGGCCAGCACCGCTCGGGTACTGCGCCATGATCAGGTCGATCATCTCTTCGGGGTTGTCCATCGCATAGCGCCACCCCTTGAGGCTGGCCTGCTGGAAGGCGTAGACCCGATCCTGTCGGGTGATCAGCTCCCGCTCCGAGGTAAACAGGTTGTCGCCGTAGAAGTCGAAGTCGATGGTGCGCGGGCTGAAGACCCGATAGGGGATCCCTTTTTGCTGCAGATTGAAGGGCTCGGTGGAGCTGTAGGCGCTGATGGCATCCACCTCGCCCGCCAGCAGTGCCTGCACCCCCTGTTTGTAGGGGAGGGTGACCCAGTCGCGGCTGCGGGTCTGGTGGGCGAGGTAGGTCAGCAGCTCGTTGGAGCCCGGCTCCAGCATCAGCCGCTTGTTGACCAGATCGGCCGGGTTGCGAATATCTGGCCGATCCAGGGTGAGCAGGACCAGCGGCGAGTGCTGCAGCACGGCGGCGAGCACCACCACCGGACGACCGGCAGCCCGATCCAGCAGCAGATCACTGCCGCTGATACCGAAATGGGCCTTTCCCGAGATCACCTCGCTGACCACATCGGTGCGGGAGTTCGCTTCGCGCAGGGTGACCTGCAGACCGGCTTCCCGATAAAATCCCTTGGCGATGGCCGCGTAGTAACCGGCAAACTGGAACTGGTGTTGCCACGGCAACTGGACGATGACCTGCTCCCAGGCCCGCGCGGGGGGGGAGGTCAGGGTGGCGATGACCATACCGACCAGCATTGGCAGAAACCAGCTGAGGCGCTGGCGGGGGGCTGCGTTCGCCGTCATACAACTCTTCTCTGGGGAGGGGGTGTCAGCGCTGGATTCAAGCAATTTTTGGTAACCTGCAAAGGGAAAAAGGCTTTTGCAATAGGGTATTGGAGGTATAGAAAGTCATTTTTGTGTCGTTCATTACACGGGATAGATATATGCCGTTTTTTTGCACGTTATGTGACCAACAAGAGAGTCATATGGCCTATCGGAGTGGTCGCATTCTAGCCATTTTTTTCCGTTTTTATCGTGGCCATTGTGGCTAAACTGCATTTTTCCTGTGGTTGCACGTCAAGCTGTGTCGTTATATCAATAGATACTTTTACGGGGCGCTCAGGTGTGAAGCAAATGTGTCGTAGCTGCTGCGCACCGGTTAATCTGCAACGGGCCAGTGATGGCCCCGTCAGTGTTATCATGCCGCCCCCTGTTCTAGATAAGGTCCTTTTATGCCCCGCTTGCGTCTGTTTGTCTCCGACTCTCACGATCCCTTGTTCAACCTAGCCGTCGAGGAGTGCATCTTCCGCCAGATGGATCCCGGCCAGCGGGTGCTGTTCCTCTGGCGCAACGCCAATACCGTGGTGATCGGCCGGGCCCAGAATCCGTGGAAGGAGTGCAACACCCGCCGGATGGAGGAGGATGGGGTGACCCTGGCGCGCCGCAGCAGTGGCGGCGGAGCCGTGTTCCACGACCTTGGCAACAGTTGCTTTACCTTTATGGCGGGCAAGCCGGAGTATGACAAGAGCATCTCCACCGCCATCGTGCTGGACGGGCTCAAGCGCTTGGGGATTGAGGCGTTTGCCTCCGGTCGCAACGATCTGCTGGTGGCGACCCCGGACGGGGAGCGCAAGGTATCGGGTTCGGCTTACAGGGAGACCCTGGATCGCGGTTTCCACCACGGCACTCTGCTGCTGGAGGCCGATCTCGGCCGTCTGGCCAACTACCTCAACCCAGACCCCAAAAAGCTGGCGGCCAAGGGGATCACCTCGGTGCGCAGCCGGGTTGCCAATCTGTGCGAACTGCTGCCGGGGATTGACCATCAACAGGTGGGCGAGGCGCTGGCCGAGGCGTTCTTCCACCACTATGGCGTGCAGGTTGCGCCCGAGCATATCTCCCCCGAGCAGATGCCGGATCTGCCGGGCTTTGCCGAGACCTTCGCCCGCCAGCGCAGCTGGGAGTGGAACTATGGCCATGCCCCGGCTTTCAGCCATCTGCTGGAGGAGCGGTTCAGCTGGGGCGGGGTGGAGCTGCACTTTGATGTGGAGAAAGGGTCCATCACCCGGGCGCAGCTGTTCAGCGATACCCTGGAGCCTGCCCCGTTTGATCTGTTGGCGGCCGAGCTGGTGGGTTGCGGCTATCGGCCGGACACGGTTGCCGCGCGCCTGCTGCCCTGGCTGGCGGCCTTCCCGCAGCAGCAGGTCGAGCTGGCGGAATTTGCCGAGTGGCTGTTGGCTTCCTTGCGTTGAGGTTTGCGCTGCGCTGATGGCGGCTTGGTAGTGAGGGCTCTATCAGCCAGGATGCGAGCAAGATCACGAAATATAAAGAGGTGCCTCAAAGGCGCCTTTTTGCCAGCCCTTGTCATGGCTGATACATGACTAAAAGTAGGGGAGGCCATTAGATATTGTCGCTGTCGGCCCCTCTGGCACAGGGGTATAACGGCCGCACATTTGCTGTACTAATGGTATAAAAATGAGTGACTTAGTTTATCTGCAAGACGAAAGCGTCAATGCCGTCCACCCCGATTTCTCCGCCCGTTTCGCCACAGTCAAAGCCAACTTTTTCTCGCGTAATCCCGATCTCTGGCCCGTTTTTCGCGAACCCGGATTTGCCACCCTCAATGAATTTCGTGCCCGTGGTCTGGCCCCGGATGCCCGCCTGAATGCCTGGCCCGATGGCCGTGCCCGCCTCGCCGACTTGTGTGAAACCATGCCAGTGCCTGCCACCATGCGCACCCCGGGCGAGCCGATGGCCGAGCTGCTGTTTGCCGGCGCGCTGTCGAAGGATTGGGAGAACCCCTCCAGCGTCGAGAACGTCATCACCATGTCGGCGGATCCCGCCATCTACGGCGCCCAGTTGGGCATTCTGGCCAACCCCAATCTGGTCTACTCCGAATATGCCGGGGTGGCCGAGGAGCTGGAGAAGAAGGTGGTGCGCCAGATTGCGCTGCTGGCGGGCTATGACCCCGAGCGGGCCACCGGCATCTTCACCCAGGGGGGGACTTTTTGTAACCTCTATGGCTACCTGCTCGGCATTCGCAAAAGCCTGCCCGAAGCCAAGCACAAGGGGCTCGGCCACTATCAGGATTACCGCATCATCAACTCCCAGGGCGGTCACTACTCCAACATCACCAACCTCTCCCTGCTCGGGGTCGACATCGAGAACAAGACCATCCGCATCCAGGTTGGCGAGAACAATGACATCGATCTCGACCACCTTGAGCGCACCCTGACCGCCTGCTTTGCCCTGAAACATGTGGTGCCCACCATCATGCTCACCATGGGCACCACCGACACCTTCGGGGTGGATCAGGTGAAACCCGTGTTCGAGCTGCGCAATCGCCTCTGCGAGCAGTTCGAGGTGGCGGTCAAACCGCACATCCACGTGGATGCCGCCATCGGCTGGTCGATGATCTTCTTCCTGGGTTACGACTTCGCCGCCAACCCGCTCGCCATCAACAGCGCCACTTTGGCGGGCATCGAGCGCAACGTGGCACGCTTTGCCGAGCTCAAATATGCCGACTCCTTCACTGTCGACTTCCAGAAGTGGGGCTATGTGCCCTACACCTCCAGTCTGGTGATGATCAAGGAGCAGGATGATCTCAAGGCGATGGAGAATGACCCGGAGAACTTCTCTTACTTCGAGCGGGACATTCAGGGCCAGACCCACCTGCAATCCACCATCGAGTGCTCTCGCGGGGCGAGCGGCTTGTTCGGCGCCTATGCCGCCCTCAACTACATGGGGGTCGAGGGATATCGCACCGTGCTGGCACACTGCTTGCAAAATGCCAACTACTTCCGCTTCCGGTTAAGCCAGCTCGGCAACGTCAAACTGGTGGCGCAAGAGAATCAGGGGCCGAGTGTGGGCTTCAAGATCTACAACCCCGAGTGGGTGAGCGATCCGGAGGCCGAGTTCGCCTTCGAACTGGCCCGCTCCAGCGATCCCGCCTACAAGGCGCGCTTGCAGCGCAACACCGACTACCACCGCAGCCAGTTCAAGGGGCGCGGCAAGGTGGGGCTCTACACCAACTGGGTGGAGGCGGTGGCCCACTCCGACTACGACGCCCGCGGCAAATACTCCTACATCGCCGGGGAGAAGGCGGTCTTTATGAACCCCGCCTGCACCCGCGAGCAGATCGACGCCTTTATCGACCATATTCGCGGTTGATGGCGCTCGCCCTGACTGCCGAGCGTGGCCAATAGTGGCCAGTGGTGGTTAGGGTGTATCTCGCCAACAAGATAAACAAAGGGCAAGCCAGCTGGCTTGCCCTTTGTTTTTACTGTCGCTGGATAAGGAGTGGGGAAGGCTGGGTTTAGAGGGCCAGCAGTTGCTCGTTCTCGACAATCTCGCACCCGGCGGGCAGTTTCGAGAGGGCGATCATGGCGCGGGCTACCTGCTGGGCCTCAATGGCGCGCCAGCGGGCGAGTTTGCCCACCAGCAGCGGCCGAAACAGCGGGTAGATAGCCTGAAAGATCTGCTCCGAGCGGCGCGGTGGCTGGCGATCCCCCAGCAGCATGGCTGGCCGCACGATGGCGAGCCGCGGCCAGGATTGGGCCAGCAGCGCCTGCTCCATCTCCCCCTTGGTGCGTGGATAGAGGGCCGGTGAGCCTGCGCTGGCCCCCATGCTCGAGACCACGATCAGCCGCTGACAACCGTGGCGACGGGCCAGTTCGGCAAAGGCGAGCACATAGTCGAGATCGACCCGGCGAAACGCCTCGGCAGAGCCCGCCTCCTTGCGGGTGGTGCCGAGCGCACAGAAGGCGATATCCACCGGGCGGGAGAGGGTGACGCTGGCCAGATCATCAAAATTGACCGGCAGCCAGTGGTGCGCCTCCTTGCCCGGCTTGCGACAGAGCAGGGTCAGTTCATGTTCGGCAGGCAGTTGTTGCACCAGCTCACGACCAATAAGGCCGCTGGCGCCAGCAATCAGGATCCGGCTCATGGTTTTCTCCCTGTGTCATTCGATGGTGTTGATGCCATGGTGGCTGCTCATCAGCATCAGTCAATTTGCGGGCCGCTGCAATGGGGGGCGATGACACAGCATCCTCTGACAAGATAACGGGCAGGATACATAGCGCGGGGCTGGATAAAACAAAACCGGCGCGAGGCCGGTTTTGCGGGATATCAGAGCGGGGTATTGAAGGCCGCTGGCAGCGGGAAGTCACCCGTCACCGTGGTGAGCCGCTCATTGGCAAAGGTGACGGTGAGCTCTTTACGCTCCTTGTCGCCGTGGCCCGGCTGGAATTCATAGAGGTAGTACCAGCTGTTGGGGTCAAAGCCGTCGCGCAGCATGGGGCTGCCCAGCACATAGCTGACCTGCTCGCGGGTCATCCCCTGGCGCAGTTTGTCGACCTGTTTTTGTTCCACATAGTTGCCCTGAGGAATATCAATGCGATAGACCAGGCTGCAACCGGAGAGGGTGAGGGCGGTCAAAGCCGCGGCAATCAGGTGTTTCATCCGCATATCGAGTTCAGATCATCCATACAGTCTTTTTGGCTCGGCAAATCATACCGACTCCCTCCACGGAAGTAAAAAGCCATTGATCCATCAGCCAATAAAAAGGGTCGCAGTGCGACCCTTATCGGCAATCAGGCAACCATTACATCGCCGCGCGGAAGATGGCGACGATCTCTTCGTGGCTAGCCTGTTTCGGGTTGGTGAAGCCGCAGGCATCTTTCAGGGCGTTGCTGGCCAGGGTATCGAAGTCATCGGCCTTGACGCCGAGCTGCTCCAGACCGGCCGGGATCTTCACATCCAGCGCCAGCTGCTTGATGGCGGCAATGGCGGCGGCGGCGCCCTGTTGGTCGTTCATGGCGCTGACGTCAACACCCATGTAGCGGGCTACATCTTTCAGGCGGGCAGCGCTCACCTGGGCGTTGTAGGCCTGAACATGGGGCAGCAGCACGGCGTTGCAGACACCGTGGGGCAGGTCGTAGAAACCGCCCAGCTGGTGGGCCATGGCGTGTACGTAACCCAGGCTGGCGTTGTTGAAGGCCATGCCGGCCAGGAACTGGGCATAGGCCATCTGCTCGCGGGCGTGCAGATCATCGCCGCGGTTGACGGCGGTGCGCAGGTGCTTGGCCACCAGCTCGATGGCCATCACGGCGCTGGCATCGGTCACCGGGGTGGCGATGACGGAGACATAAGCCTCGATGGCGTGGGTCAGGGCATCCATACCGGTGGCGGCAGTGAGACCGGCCGGTTTGGCCAGCATCAGCTCGGGATCGTTGACCGACATCAGCGGGGTGACGTGCTTGTCGATGATGGCCATTTTCACGTGGCGCGCTTCGTCGGTGATGATGCAGAAGCGGGTCATCTCGGAGGCGGTACCGGCGGTGGTGTTGATGGCGATGAGCGGCAGCTGCGGCTTGGCGGAGCGATCCACCCCTTCGTAATCCTTGATGCTGCCACCGTTGGCGGCCACCAGGGCGATGCCCTTGGCGCAGTCATGGGGCGAGCCGCCGCCCAGCGAGATGACGCAGTCGCAGCCGTTGGCCTTGATCATGGCCAGACCCGCTTCGACGTTGGTCATGGTGGGGTTCGGCTTGGTTTCATCGAACACCACGCTCTCAATGCCATGTTCAGCCAGCAGGGTGGTGAGCTTGGCGACCACGCCGATCTGGTTGAGGATCTTGTCGGTAACGATCAACGCTTTGCGATAGCCGTAACCCTTGATATCGGCGGCAGCCTCTTGCAGACAACCGGCACCCATCAGGTTGATTGCAGGAATATAGAACTTGAATGTAGCCATGATGGACTCCCTATAGTTAGCCATTTAGTGGTAATTGAGGGCTAAGTTACCATCATAGGTGGGATACAAAAGCATCTTGTTTACAACTTTACGGGGTCGATCACGAGTCGCTAATTAAGCGTTGAACCAGACTTGACTTTCCCGCTTCCTGTTCACTTTTCAGAAAAACGTTTGTCAATTATTTCATTGGGTTAGCAAACGTTTTGCATGGAGTTTGTGACTGTCAATGCGTGGAAGTGTGAGGCGCTTCAAGGAATTGGAAAGCGCTTTCGACCATAGTTGGCGCCTCCCCAGATAGGGGGTAAAGGCTTGAAAGTATCATAAAGAATCATCTTAACTTGCGCCCTGACCATGCTGGCAGGGGGCAACCAGGAGTCCAATATGTCTGATGTATTTCACTTGGGTTTGAAGAAAGCGGATCTGCAAGGCGCCACCCTGGCGATCGTCCCCGGTGACCCCGAGCGCGTCAAGCGCATCGCAGAGATGCTGGATAACCCGGTGCACCTGGCCAGCCATCGTGAATTCACTTCCTGGCGCGGCGAGATGGACGGCAAGGCCGTGATCATCTGCTCTACCGGTATCGGTGGCCCGTCCACCTCCATCGCGGTAGAAGAGCTGGCCCAGCTGGGTATCAACACCTTCCTGCGTATCGGCACCACCGGCGCCATCCAGCCGCACCTGAACGTGGGTGACGTGATTGTGACTACCGGTTCCGTGCGCCTTGACGGTGCCAGCCTGCACTTTGCACCGATGGAGTTCCCGGCTGTTGCCGACTTCGACTGCACCACAGCGCTGGTCAACACCGCCAAAGAGATGGGCTCCAAGCTGCACATCGGTGTGACTGCCTCTTCCGATACCTTCTACCCGGGTCAGGAGCGTTACGACACCGTATCCGGCCGTGTAGTGAGCCGTTTCCAGGGTTCCATGAAAGAGTGGCAAGCCATGGGCGTGCTGAACTATGAGATGGAATCTGCCACCCTGCTGACCATGTGCACCAGCCAGGGCCTGCGTGCCGGTATGGTGGCTGGCGTTATCGTCAACCGTACCCAGCAAGAGATCCCGAACGCCGAAACCATGGCGAAGACCGAATCTGATGCCATCAAGATCGTACTGGGCGCTGCCCGCAAGCTGATCTGATAGCACCACAAAGAGTGGGGGGTGGGGGCCGTTGCGAAAGCACGGCCCCTATCTTTTATCTGTCGTTCGCCCCGTTTTGCCCCTGCTGGTCCCTGTTCCCTCTATTGTTGCCTTCGACTGTTCTCACACCCGTCTTGATACCGCGTCTCGCTAGGGACTGTCGTCATAAGATCGAGG
>NZ_NKWE01000051.1:0-25028 GCF_006243315.1 Aeromonas sobria | reverse complement strand
CAGCTTGAGGGTGACAATTCGGACGCGGGGTGGAGCAGCTCGGTAGCTCGTCGGGCTCATAACCCGAAGGTCGTCAGTTCAAATCTGGCCCCCGCAACCAACTTTTTAGTCAGCATGCGATTGTGTAAACAATCGAAAGCAGACAAACGCACTCAAGCCGCTGCTCAGCTTGAGGGTGACAATTCGGACGCGGGGTGGAGCAGCTCGGTAGCTCGTCGGGCTCATAACCCGAAGGTCGTCAGTTCAAATCTGGCCCCCGCAACCAACTTTCAGATAATTCCCTCCTTGTATTACCACTCCCCTGTTATTGAACAATCATCCGCAAGCACTTCGCTCTGTGGTGATTACTGCTATTTCTGACGCTTTTTCAAGACCAAAACTGGTCGTATCGGCCATTTGTTGGGTATCATCAGGTATCTCTTCATGGATGAGGCGCGCTCCTGTGATCACACCTTTCACCTATCTTCCTCCCGCTATTGAAAGCCAGGATGCCACGCTGGCCGAGGCCCTTGCCCAGGGGCTACCGTTGCAGTTGCTGCTGATCGCCGAAGAGCAAAAAGAGGCATTATTGACGCTGCCGGTGTTTGCCGGTGTCAAAATCCAGCTTGCCCTCGGGCAAAAGGCACCCTTTTCCCTGATGCACGGCGCCACGCTGTTGCTGGTGGTATTTGTGGCTGGCAGCGTGACGCGAGACCACCGTCTCTACAAACAGGTCAAAAGCTGGATAGCTCCTCTCTCTGGGCTCAACGTGGAGCGGCTCGGGCTGCATCTGGAAGGTTTTTCCCCTTCTGAACGGGTGATGCTGGCCGAATTGCTATTGTCAGCCTTGCTGGCCGCCAATATTCCGTTGCCGACCAGCAAGCGTCGCAGCGAAAGCAGCTGGAGCTATCAGCAGATCCGGGTCTCACCGGCGGTAGTGCTGGATCTGGCTCGCCTCTACAGCGAAGCGGGGGGCAATGGCTTGGCCCGCCATCTGGCGGTGTTACCGGCTTCCGAGCTGACCGCCGCCAGCTATCGCGAGTTTGTCACTCAGCTGGCGCAGGATGAGGGGTGGCAGTGTCACCACTATGATCAGGCCCAGCTGGCCGAGTTGGGGGCGGGGGCTTTTCTGGCTGTCACCCGTGGCTCGGAAGACAACCAGGGGGCCATGGTCAAACTCAGCTACTACCCGTCCAAGCCAGTGCGCCGCATTGCGCTGGTGGGCAAGGGGATCTGCCATGACTCTGGCGGTTATAACCTCAAGGTGGCTGGCAGCATGTATGGCATGCATCTGGACATGGGGGGCAGCGCGGTGGCGCTGGGCACCCTCTACGCCATCAGCCGAGCTCAATTACCCTACGAGGTGCACTGCTGGCTGGCCATTGCCGAGAACCATATCGGACCTCATGCTTATCGGCCCGGTGAGGTGGTGACCGCCATCAATGGCACCACCATTGAGGTGGTTGATACCGATGCCGAAGGCCGGATGGTGTTGGCAGACGCATTGGCCATGGCGGTACAGGATACCCCTGATCTGCTGCTCGATTACGCCACCCTGACCGGGGCCTGCAAGCGGGCACTGGGTAGCCGTTACAGCGGCGTCTTTACCAACCGCATCGAGTGGTTGCCTGCGCTGGTCAAACTGGGACAGCGCAGTGGCGAGCGGATCTGGCCCTTCCCGCTCGATGATGATTTTGACGACAACATCGAGAGCGAGTGGGCCGATCTGTTGCAGTGTGCGCCTGGCAGTTCGCCGGATCATATCGATGCGGCCCGTTTCCTCGCCCACTTCGTGCCCGAGCAGACCCCCTGGCTGCATTTTGACCTGAGTGGTTTTCGCAACAAGGGGGGCAATGGGGTGGTTTCCAGTGAAGTGACCGGTTTTGGCGTGCGCCTCACGCTGGATCTGCTGGCCGGCCCGCTCGGTAGAGTCGGGCACCATATCTCCGATCTATCTGACTGATAACAAGGACTGCTGTGAAACAACCAAGCTATGACTGGGTGCTGTTCGATTTGGATGAAACCCTGCTCGATTTCCCGGTCGCCGCCGCGCTGACACGTACCCTTCAGCATTACGGTGTGCAAGCCGATGACGCCAGCATGGCGCAGTACCATGCACTCAACCACGGGCTCTGGCAGCAATACAACGATGGGGAGATAGATGCCACTGCATTGCAGCAGACCCGTTTCGCCCTGTTTGCCAAACAGGTCGCTGCCGACCCTATGGCGATGAACAACACCTTTCTGGAACAGATAGTCACGCTGAGCATGCCCCTTGAGGGGGTTATCGAAACCCTGCAACAGCTGCGCAGCAAGGTGCGGATGGGGATCATCACCAATGGTTTCAGCGTCCCTCAGCGGGGGCGACTCGGCAAACTGGGCTGGAGCGAATGGTTTGAGCCGCTGGTGATCTCGGACGAGATCCAGGTGACCAAGCCAGATCCGGCTATTTTCCAGCACACCCTCTCCCTGATGGGGCAGCCTGATCCGGCTCGTGTGCTGATGGTGGGTGACAACCCGAAAACCGATATCGCCGGTGCGGCGGCGCAGGGGCTGGCGACCTGCTGGTACAACCCTGAGCGGCAAGCTGGCGAGTGCGAGGCGACCCACGAGATCCACCACTTCGCCCACCTTGCTGACATTGTGCTGGGGCGCTGACAGGCACAGGTAACCCATCATGTCACCGGTGGTCAAATTGTCTTGGCAAGTCGTAACGAGGGTTGTTTGAGACAGTAAGGGGAGCATCAGCTCCCCTTACTTATTAGCGTTTTCTTATGGATGCAGGGATCCGAACTGGTAGCGATCGAAGATCTGCTGATAGTCGGGGCTCTGTTTCAACTGTTCAATAGCCAGATTGATCCGTTGCAGTTGCGCCTCTGTGGTGCTTTGTTTGCTCAGCATCAGGTGAACCGGTGTTAGCTCGATACGCAGCAGAATATGCAGCTCATCCCGCAACTCATCTTTATTAGTCCACTCCTGCAGCCCGTGGGGATCGAGAATAAATCCCTGGATCCGCCCCCCTTGCAACATCTTCAACAGCTGCTCCAGCCGCAGGCGCATTTGCAGGCGGGGCTGCAGCTCGGGCCGAGCCATCAACTGGCGGAAGGTATTGCCGTAATCAAAACCCTTGAGCACCCCGATATGAAAGTCGGGGGTGTTGATCAGTTGATCCAGGGTGGTGATCCCGCGCCAGCGTTCGGCATCTTGCCGCCGGATGACGATGGCCGTCTCCTCTTCCCGATAGGGGTGGCTGAAGCGGGCATATTGCTGCCGCTCGGTGGTGATATTGGCGGACATCGCCAGTTGAACCGTGCCGAATTTCAGCTCGTGCAGCACCCGAGCCCAGGGCATTTCCGTGAATGTGGCCTGATAGTTGGCCCGCTGGAAGATGGCGTTGAGCAGGTCGATGTCCAGTCCGCGGATCTGCTGCTGTTCATTGCGATAGCTGAAGGGCTGCCAGTTGACCCAGCCGACGACCAATGACTCCTGTGCCGTAGCCTGGCAACACAAACACCATAACAACAAGAGTCTGTACACAACGCACCCCTCGAACCAGCTGATACAGTTGAGTATTGGACAGGAACGATGGAGTAACCAGTGTTGAGGAGTGACGGTTGAGGGTTGAGCACAGACACAGACGCGCAGCCCTTACAGAGCGTGGGTGTGAAATTAGCCGGTGGTTATGTCAGAGGCTTATCTCTTCCCAGTGAGAGGGCTGGACTGCAGCAAGGAAAAATGAATCAAGGGAATAAAAACAGTGCCAGTCAGGTTTAACTGACTGGCACTGGCTTGATGGCTCGTTCACTCACTTGCTAGCAAGATGTGACTGCAACTGTCATGGATACAGTGGCATCACACTGGCTCAGGCAGTGGCCAGCCAGTTGAGCCAGGCATCCATCCCTTCACCAGTGGTGGCGCTGACCTGGATCACCTGAATATAGGGGTTGACCCGTTTGGCGTTCTCGATGCAGCGGGCCACGTCAAAGCTGACGTAGGGCAGCAGATCGATCTTGTTGATCACCATCAGCTGGGCGGCGGCGAACATGTCCGGGTATTTGAGGGGTTTCTCTTCCCCCTCGGTGACGGAGAGGATCGCCACCTTGTACTTCTCGCCGAGATCGAAGCTGGCGGGGCAGACCAGATTGCCCACGTTCTCGATAAAGAGGATGCCGCCTTCGTTGGCGGGTAGCTGGTGGCAGGCGTCGTGAACCATTTTGGCGTCCAGATGGCAGCCCTTGCCGGTGTTGATCTGCACGGCAGGGACGCCGGTGGCACGGATGCGATCCGCATCGGCGCTGGTCTGCTGATCCCCTTCGATCACCGCGCAGGGGCGCTTGTCGGCCAGCTGGCGCAGGGTTTCGCACAGCAAGGTGGTCTTGCCTGAACCCGGGCTCGATACCAGATTCAGCACCAACTGGGCCGCTTCGTCGAAGTGCTCGCGGTTGTGGGCCGCCAGCGCGTTGTTCTTGGCCAGCACATCCATCTCGATGGCGATCAGCTGACGCTGCCCCATGCCGGGGACCGACAATCCCGCTTCCCCTTTGCCATAGTGCAGATCACCCTGCTGATGGTCATGGTCATGGTCATGGTCATGGTCATGGTTATGGCTGTGATCATGGGGATGAGCGTGGGAATGGCCGTGGTCATGAGAGTGGGCATGATCATGATGATGGTCGTGGGGGTGATCATGACCCTCTGCACTCATGGGTGCCCGGACGCAGTGGTAGTGATGATGGACATCACCCTGATGGTGATAGTGGTGGTGAATGATCAGGGTGCGCGGTGCGCTCTGCGCGTGGTCATGATGGTGATGTGCGTCATGAGCATGATGATGGCCGTGCTCATGAGCATGTTCATGTTCATGGTCATGATCGTGGGTGTGGGCATGGTTGTGATCATCTTCATGGCCGGCGATCCGCGCCTGGCCGCATCCGCATACGCTACACATATCAACTTACCTCGATGTCGGTGATGCGCAGGCTATCGCCCTGCGCGACTCGTAATTTGTATCCGCCACACCCGGGACAGGCTTGCCCGCGCTCGGTGAGGGTGACCGTCTTGTTGCAGTCGTAACACCAGGCCTCTGCCGCCTGGTGCTGAAAGTGGAGCTGGGCCCCCTCGACGACGGTGCCCTTGGCGGCGGCCTCGAAACAGAAGGCAATGGTGTCCGGGTCGACGCAGGAGAAGCTGCCGACCTCGAGCCAGAGGGCGGTCACCTTGTTAAAGCCCCGTTGGGTGGCCTGTTCGGCTGCCAGATCGATGGCGGCCATGGCCAGAGACATTTCGTGCATGGTGATTCCTTAACAGATCCGCGGGAGGAGCTCTCCCTGCGGCAGCTCCAGATAACGGCGGCTGCCCCAGGGGTTATTGAGGATCACCTTGTGGCGATCACTCGCCTGCACCACGCCGATCTGGCTGGCGGCGGGGTTGAATTGCCGCAAGATGCCCAGTGCGTCCTGCGCCTGTTCGGCAGGCAGGGCCAGTACCATGGTTCCCTCGTTGGCGAGATCATGGGGCTCGAAGCCGTAGAGCTCGCACAGGCCACGCACCGGATCGCAGACCGGAATGGCGGACTCCTCCAGCTCGATGGCCACCTGGGAGGCAGTGCTCCATTCATTCAGCACGGCGGCGAGGCCACCGCGGGTGGCATCGCGCAGGGCGTGAGGTGTAAGTCCCGCCTGCAGCAGCGCTTCTACCTGCGGCCAGAGGGTGGTGCAGTCGCTTTTCAGATCAGATCCCAGCTGCAGGGCGTCACGGGCCATCAGGATGCAGGCGCCGTGGCTGCCGATATCCCGCGACACCAGAATGGCGTCACCGGCCTTGAGGTTTCGCACCGAGATACCCCGGCTCTGCTCAGGCAGCGGAAAGGTGCCGACTCCGCTGGTGTTGATAAAGATTTTGTCGGCTGCCCCCTTGGGCACCACCTTGGTGTCGCCGCAGACGATGCGGGCGCCGCTCTTGGCCAGCTCTGCAGCCATTGATTCGACGATGCGAGTGAGGTCCGAGTAGGGGAAGCCCTCCTCGATGATAAAACTGCAGCTCAAATACTCGGGCTTGGCCCCCATCATGGCCAGATCGTTGACCGTGCCAGCGATGGCCAGCTTGCCGATATCGCCCCCCTCGAAGAACAGCGGCGAGACGGTAAAGCTGTCGGTGGTGAAGGCGACGGGGCCGTTTACCGGCAGCAGGGCGGCATCTTCACCGCGCAGCAGGATCTCGTTGCCAAAGTGGCGAAAGAAGAGCTGGTTGATCAGCTGGTTCATCTCGACACCGCCGCCGCCGTGGCTAAGTTGGATTTCTCTCATCGGGTCTGGTTCTCCACTAGATTGCCGAAACAGGCTGGTTCATCTCCACTCATCACCCGACCGCCGTGGCTTAACTGAATTTCTCTCATTGGATCCCCATATATCGGTAGTAGGCATTGCAGGCCCCTTCGGAGCTGACCATGCAGCTGCCCATGGGCTGGGTCGGGGTGCAGCCCCGGCCAAAGACGTTGCACTGGTTGGGCTTGGCCAGTCCGCGCAGGATATCGGCGCACTGGCACGCCTTGTGGTCATCGATGGGGGTCTGGCTGAGCGCAAAGTGACGCTCCGCATCGCGCTTGGCAAACGCATCGCGCAGGCGCAGGGCGGAGGCATTGATATCCCCCAGACCTCGCCAGCGAAAGTGCTCGCGAGTCTCGAAAAAGCGCTCGACCAACCGCTGGGCGGCTTTATTGCCGCTGGCAGTGACAGCGCGGGTGTACTGTACCTCCAGCGCGTAGCGACCTTCCACCTTCTGGCGCACCATCATCAAGAGTGCCTCCATCACATCCACCGGCTCGAAGCCGCTCACCACCACCGGCACCTGATAGCGTTGGACTATGGGCAGGTAGATATCGGCGCCGGTGATGACGCTAACGTGAGAGGGGCCGATAAAGGCGTTCACCTTGGCGACCCCGTCAGCCATCACCGCGTGAATGGCAGGGGGCACCAGCACATGGTTGATATGAAACAGCAGGTTATCGACCCCTTGCTCTTCAGCCGCTGCCAGCAAGGCGGCGGTCATCGGGGTGGAGGTTTCGAAACCGATGGCAAAGAAGACCACGGTTTTTTCCGGGTTCTCGCGGGCGATACGCAGGGCGTCGAGGGGATCATAGACCGGGCGGATATCGCTCCCCTTGGCCCGCTGTTGGGCCAGGGTGCCCTTGGAGCCCGGCACCCGGATCATGTCACCCAGGGTGACCAGAATGACGTTGGGTTGGCGGGCCAGCTCGATGGCCTGATCGATGCGCTCTTTGGGCATGATGCAGACCGGGCAGCCGGGGCCGTGGACAAACTCGATGCTGGCCGGCAGCAGCTGGTGCAGGCCGTACTTCATGATGGTGTGGGTATGGCCGCCGCACACCTCCATCACCCGCAGCGGTTCGGGGAGTAATTTGGCCAGTTCGGTAATTTGGGCGGCGAGGGCGCGGATGACGTCGGGCTGACGAAAGCCCTGAAAGAGATCATTGAGTGTCAGCATGGCAAGATATCCTGATCGGGCATCAGGGCCACCATCTGGCGGAAGCTCTCGAGGCTGGCCTGCGCCTCCTCTTCGTCAATCTTGCTCATCACAAAGCCGATATGGAGCAGTACATAGTCGCCAAGGTTGAGTGGCTCTTCGAGCAGCATGCAGCTGACGCGCCGCTGCACCCCCAGGGTATCGACGGTGACGCAGTTATCTTCGGGGTGCAGCTGCACCACCTGAGAGGGTATGGATAGACACATGGATTTCAGGACTCCGACAAGGTGGCACAACCGGTTGTGACAGGCTGATGCGTGGCAAGATGGTGGATGGCAAACCAGAGCTGACCGGCGGCGATGCCACCGTCATTGAGCGGCAGGGTTTCGCTGGTCAATACCTGCCGTCCGGCCGCTTCGAGAGCGGGCACCAGCAGATCCATCAGCACCCGGTTTTGAAACACGCCGCCCCCTAGCGCCACCGGATAACCGGGGAAGCGCTCGGCCAAGGCGATGACCAGAGCGCTGATGGCGCGGATAAAACCGGCCGCCAGGCGGGCGGTGGAGGTGCCTTTGCGCCGCTCGCTGATAAGCAGATTGAGCAGCTCTGCCCACTCAATAAGTAGTGGTCCCTCTGCTGGCTGTTTCAGGCCAAAGGCGAGGGGGAAGGGCAATTCATCGGGGTTAAGCTGCAAGGCAGCCGCCTCCAGCAAGAGTCCCGCTTCGCCCTCGTAATCCGGGGTATCGATCACCCCCAGCAGCGCCGCCACGGCATCGAACAGCCGACCGATGGAGCTGGTGTAGGGGGCGTTGCGACCGAGATGCCAGAGCTGGTGCAGGTTGCTGATCCGCTCAGGTGGCAACGTGTTGATCAACGGAATATCGAGGGTGCTGATCTGCTCCACGCTATACGACTCGAACAGCAGCCCCAACAGCTGGCGTACCGGCTCGCGGATAGCCGCCTCGCCGCCGATCAGCTTGAAAGGCTGGAGGTGGGCAACCCGTGTAAAGCCCTGCACGTCTGCGATCAGCAGCTCGCCACCCCAGAGGGTGCCGTCATCCCCAAGGCCGGTGCCATCGAAGGCAAAACCCAGCACCGGGCCAGTAATGTCATGTTCGGCCATCACAGCCAGCAGGTGGGCGTGATGGTGCTGCACCTCGAGATGGGTTGCACCCTGATCATGGCAATAGCCCTTGGTCCACTGGTGGCTGAGATAGCCCGAGTGGCAGTCCGACACCAGCAGCTCGGGCTTGAGATCGTAGAGATCGCGAAAGGTGGCGAGGGTCTGTTCGAAGTGGCCCTGCATCGGCAGGCTGTGCAGATCGCCGATATAGGGGCTGTAGATGCGCTGGCGGCCGAAGGCGAGCGCCAGCTGGTTCTTCTGCTGCGCCCCGACCGCCAGCAACGGCACCTTGACCGCCTGTTTCAGGCTGGGGGTGCAGGGGGCATAACCGCGGGCGAGACGCAAAGTTTGCCGCCGTCCGCCTGCCCACTGCACCAGACTGTCGTCGCAAGGGTGCAGTATGGGGCGGTTGTGATCCAGGATGCCGTCAATCTCGCCCCCGAGCTCCCTGACCACAGACTCGCACTCGATAAGGATCGGGCTGCCGCGGCCATTGGCACTGGTCGCTACCAGTGGCATGGCGCAGGCGTCCAGCAGCAGCTGGTGCAGCGGGGTATAGGGGAGCATGACACCGAGGTAGGGGATGCCGGGGGCGATCCCCTCGGCCAGCGGCGTGGCTGACTGTCCAGATTCTGAGAGCCGATCATCGTTTTTGCGTTTGCGCAGCAGGGTAATGGGTCTGGCCTGAGAGGCGAGCAGCTGCCACTCAGCTTCGCTGCCGGTGACATGCAATTTGGCCTCGGCAAGGGAGCCCATCATCACCGCCAGCGGCTTGCGTTCGCGCCGCTTGAGTGTTCGCAATCTGGCAACACTCTGTTCATTACGGGCATCACATATCAGGTGATAACCCCCCATCCCCTTGACCGCAATCAGCGCTCCTGTTTGCAGGGCGCGGGCGGCGGCGTGCAGCGCATCCTCCCGCTCGACCAGCGCATCACTACGGCCGCTGCGCCAGCTGAGATGGGGCCCGCACTCGGGGCAGCTCACCGGCTGGGCGTGGTAGCGCCGATCCAGCGGGTTTTCATAGGCCACCGCGCAGCGCGGGCACATGGCAAAGCCCGCCATGGCAGTGTGGGGGCGGTCGTAGGGGAGGCGGCGGATGATGGTGTAGCGCGGGCCGCAGTGGGTGCAGTTGGTAAAGGGGTAGTGGTGATGGCGATCTGCGGGGTTGGCCACATCCGTGGCGCACGCCTCGCACATCCCCTGATCCGGCGAGATGGCGACCGTGGCGGCGCTCTGCTGCTGGCTCGCCTTGATATGAAAGGCGCCGTCGTAGTCGGGATTATCTTCTTGGGGAAGCTCCCGCTCGCTGAAGTGATCGATGCGGCTAAGCGGCGGTGCCAATTCCCGCAGTTCGCGGGCAAAGCTGGCCAGTTGCTCGGGGGAGCCTTCCGCACCAATGGTGACGCCGTTGGCATCGTTCAAGACATAGCCGGTAAGGCCGTGGCGCAGCGCCAGCCCGTAGACGAAGGGGCGAAAGCCGACCCCCTGCACGATACCGTCGATATGAAATTCACGGCGCAGTCGGGTGGCCACAGGATTGGAAGAGCCAGAGGGGGTGATGGCAGCGCTCATGCCGGCTCCATCTCATCTTGAGTGGCTGGCAAACGCAGCACCCGCCGCTCGTTCTCCTCGCGCCGTACCCAGCCATCCATCTCCATGCGCAGGCAGAACGGAATGGCGTATTTACGCGACAAACCGGTGATCTCCTTTAAGGATGCCATGTCGATCAGATCTCCCACCTGCTGGCCCGCCAGCACGGCGGCGACCATCTGGTTGTAAAGCACGGCGTCGTAGTAGATGGGGCCATCGAGCTGCACCAGATACTTGAGTCGCGCCAAGTTGCGCAGCTGCTTTTGCAACGCGCCTTTTTGTTGCAAGCCCTGCTGCAGGGCCGCGGGCAGCTTGCGGGTGATAAAGGGATCCAGCTCCACGCCGCCGGGGCCCAGTTTACCGGGCTCGTAACCCTCCTTGCCTTGATCTCGCACTACTTTGAGCACCAGCAGCGCCTCTTCCCCCAAATCATCTTCCGACTCGCCGCTGCCCGGCTGCCACTTGTCATGGTGCAGGCGAACAAGCTGCTCACCTTTGAGCTGCTGGAGCAGGGCCTGAGTGACCGGCAAGGCGATACCAAAGCGGGTCGCAAGCTCGGCGGCACTGAGCGGTTCGCTGGCCAGGGTGGCGAACAGTTGGTCGCGGCTTTGAGCCAGCCAGTGGTTGTCCAGCAGCCAGTCACCGAGAGGGGTGACCTGCTCGGGGCGCTGGTCAAAGCGGCTGGCCAGTACATAGCCATTGAGCCCCAACTGCAGGGTGGCGGGGTTGTAGTGTTCCAGCGGATCTGGCAGTTCGCCCAGCAGGGCGTGCAGCGCCTTGCGTCTGGCGGGGTGGATATCGCCGCACCAGACGATGCGGGCGCCGTGCAGCAGTTCGCTGCTGCCGTGGCGAATGATGGCGAGCGGCTGGCCGAAAAAGCAGGGGATGGGGCTGGTAAAGATCAGCCGCGCCAGCCGGGTCTCTTTTATTGGTACAAAGCGCGCCCGGCCATGCCAGCTGCCGAGGGCTACCTCTACCTCCTGCGTGCGAAGCGTCTTGGTGCTCAGGCGCTCGCCGTTGAGCCGCACGATAAGGTGGGTCGCCGCCTCGCACTGGCCAGCGGCACTGGTGAGGCAGTGGCCGCGAGCCACCTCCTTGTGGGGCACTTTTTTCAGGCCCACCGCCACCCGACAGACGGCGTTAATCTCATCGACGTTCTGGTGATAGGCCTGCAGGGAGCGCACCTGCACTTCCCGATCAGCGGGGTAGAGGCGCAGCTTGTCCCCTACCTTGAGGCTGCCCTGCTGCAAGGTGCCGGTGAGCACGGTACCGGTGCCGTTGGCGGTAAAGACCCGGTCTACATACAGTCGGGGAGCGCCCTGTTCACGGGCAGCGTGCGATGCTGGTAGAGCGGCAAGCTGGCCCACTATGGCGGCGTGCAGGGCGGCCATATTGGCGCCGGTTTTGGCGCTGACGCTGACGATATCGGGCACCATGCCGCTCTCGTCCATCACCCGCTCCAGCAGGCTCTCCTCAAGGAGTGCCAGCTCGTCGGGGGAGACCAGATCGCACTTGTTGATACAGACCAGCAGGCGCGGCACCCCCATCGCCTTGAGCAGGCGCAGGTGATCGCCGGTCATCGGCATCCACCCCTCATCGGCGGCGATCACCAGCAGCACCAGATCCAGACTCCAGAGTCCCGCCACCATGTTGCGGATATAACGCTCGTGGCCGGGCACATCGATGACGCCTATGGTGTTGCCCTGACCGTCGTCAAAGTGGGCAAAGCCGAGATCCTGGGTCATGCCGATGGCCTGCTCGTGGGCGCGGGCGGTGGTGATGCCGGTGAGGGCCTTGATCAGCAGGGTCTTGCCGTGATCCACGTGGCCAGCAAGGCCGATAACGGCGCGATAGGGGGTCATGGGATCAGGGCTCCTCAGTTGCATTGATCGGGGCGGGCAACAGCAACTCGTTAAGCTGGGCGATCAGCAGTTCCATCTCGGTCGGCAGCAGGGTCGCCATATTGAGCAGCACCTTCTGCTGGCGCACGGTGGCGATGACCGGCATCGGCAGTTCCCGCAGGGCATCGAGCAGCTGCTGGGCCGGACGCGAGTCGGTACATTCGAGCGCAGGGGCCGGGTAGAACTCGTCCGGCAGGGTGCCGCCGCCCACCACCAGCTGGGCGGGGACCGGCACAAAGCAGCCGGGCAGGGCGGCCATCAGCTGGGAGGCTCTCGCCTGCATGGCGGCCGGGTTGCTCAAGGTGCGCTGGGCGATGCCCTCGCCGATGGGGGACTTGTTGAGCTTGTGGATGAGCAGGCGTTCCAGCAGGGAGTAGACGATGCGGCTCGGGCGGAAGGTGCGCATCATGGGGTGTTTTTCCAGCCGCTTGATAAGGTCGCTGCGGCCACTGATGATGCCCGATTGCGGGCCCCCCAGCAGCTTGTCGCCGGAGTAGCAGACCAGATCCGCCCCCGCCTTGATGTACTGGCGCACCGAGGTTTCGTCCGGTGCAAACTCTTCGGTAGTCAAGCCGGAGCCCTGATCTACCGCCAGCACTACATGTTCGGGCAGGGCGCGGGCCACCTTGCCGATATCGGGGGATTCGGTAAAACCGCGAATGGCGAAATTGGATTTGTGTACCATCAGCACCAGCGCGGTCTGATCGGTGATGGCATCGAGGTAATCCTTGGCGGTAGTGATATTGGTGGTGCCCACCTCCACCAGTTTGGCGCCGGAGAGCGCCAGAATGTCGGGAATGCGAAAGCCGCCGCCAATCTGGATCTGCTCGCCGCGCGAGACGATCACCTCGCGCCCCTTGGCTATCTCCTGCAGCAGCAAAAAGAGCGAGGCGGCGTTGTTGTTGACCACCAGCGAATCTTCGGCCTGGGTGAGGCAACGGAGCAGGGGGGCGATCAGCCCCTTGCGCCTGCCGCGCTTGCCGGTGGCGAGATCCAGCTCCAGATTGTTGTAACCGGTGTTGAGGTCACGCACCTCGTCCCACAGCTCATGACTTAACGGCGAACGTCCCAGATTGGTGTGCACCAGGGTGCCGGTGGCGTTGATCACCCGAGTCTGACGCTGGCGCAACTGCTGCTGGCAGCGCTTGGCAATCAGCGCCTCGATTTGCTCGGGGGTGACGCCATGCTGGCGAAACGCCTCGCTCTGGCGCAGTTCGCTCAGGGCATCGCGCACCGCCTGGGTCACCAGCGGGCGGCTCAGTGCCTCGATATAACTGGCGAGAAAAGGTTGCTGCAGCAGCTGTTCCACTTGTGGCAGACGGCGTGTTTGTTGCTGGCGGGGCTGTGGCCGTGAATCTGGCAGTGAATCGTCGGCAGTCGGGCGTGATTCTGGCTGGCTGCGGGAGTGGGCGATGGCTGGCGCGTGAGACGGGTTCGGCATGGGATTACCAGGGCAGTGCGTGGGTTTGATATGCACACCGGTTTGCCGATAGAGAGGCCGAGCTGACGGGTTATGGCACTGCTGGCGGTTTGCGGATTGCTGCAAACATGGTGCATAAGTTAGCGCGAATAAATTAATGCGTCATTTATGCTGAAAAATTCATTTTTGGCCAGCGTGATAACCTGTGTTCGGATTATATTGGCAAGCGGCAAGCACCTTTTACTAAGGTATTATTTTAAACATATTGAACAAGCGATAAAACATAAATGCCAGACCGATAAAGATCAGCGAGATGGCATTTGTTCAATAGATTAAATTGGCGGAAGAGGCAGGAATCGAACCTGCCAAAGCCTTCTCGGCTCACATCGGTTTTGAAGACCGAGGAGGCCACCAGACCCCATCAACTTCCGTAATGGCCGCCATTTTGTGGCAAATTTCTGTGACTGGCAACGCTTTTTTCGTGATAAAAAAGCGAGAGTTAGCGATTTTTTGAAAAATTAAAAGAACCTTGTTTTATATCAAGTTCAACACAATTAGCCCGATGTTTTTAATTTAACATCGGGCCGTGATCACATTGCCGGAACCCTTGGTCAATAACGGTCGTTAACAACTCGATAAATAGTTATCGCCCGGCGTTGGCAATATTCCACTGGTCCAGTTGTTCTATTAACAAGCTGGTATCTTTGGCGGCATCAAGATGCTGATAAAGATAATCCATCGCCTCGCTCACCATCTCGGTCATCGGGAAGGAGAAGGCGACAATGGCCGGTTGTACCCCGACAAAGATCACCTCGGGGACAAAGGTTTTGAGCTCGTCGATCAGGAAATTGAGCGGCATATTGTGGGTCGAGAAGATAAACATCTCGGCGATGGTCTCGGGAGGGATCACCTGCAGGGTGCCCGCCTTCTCGCCGATCTCGGCGGCATCCACCAGCACCACCCGCTCCGGTTGCAGCTCCCGCACCTTGTAGACCGCATTTTCCGGCGCGATGCCGCCATCGATATGGATCCAGCCGGGCAGGGGGGCGGCTTGCAGCTTGTCCGCCAGATAAGGGCCGGCACCGTCGTCCCCCATCATGGCATTGCCCACGGTCAACACGAGATTGCAGCCCATCAGCGGCTCCTTACCATCAGGTACATATGGGGATCGTTATAGAGGGCGGTGAGCTGATCCATAAAGGTATTGGTCCAGCTCAACTCCTGCTCATCGAGCACGCCTTCGGCTTTGCGCAACCGGTCGAAGGCGCAGGCCAGCATGTGGCAGTGCTCGCGATAGATGGTGATCTCGCCAAAGGTGAGAAATCCCTCCATCTTGCGGCGCGCCTCGCTGCCGGTTGGCAGCTTGGCCACCCAGTCGCGATAACCCGTTAGCGGGCAGACCAGATCGGCACTGAGGCAGTCGACAATGCCGAGGTGATGGCCAATGGCGAGGCTGTAGTACATCACCTCTTTCGCCTCCTCGGGTACGTCGAACTGCTCATCCACAAACTTGCGGGAGAGGCGGTAGAAGAAAACCTGATCAGCCATGCACGGCCTCTCCCTTGCCTGCTGCCCGGTTGAGGCAGGCGTTGGCCAGGTTGTTGACGATCTCCGACAGGCGCGGGTCGTTATGCTGATCGAGATAGCTCTGGATGCGCAGATCCACATCCTGCTGGGTCGCCCCTTCGAGCAGCGCCATGAACTCGTCGGCGATGATCTGTCCCTGACGGTAACCGGCCATGCGGCGCGCTTCGCGCTCGATCATCACCCGGATTTCATTGGGGATGCCGGTGTGGCGCAGCTCGACCCGCACTCCCGGTTGCACTTCGTGGCTGGTGGCGGTCAGTTTCTGCTCAAGCAGACCGAGCGCCACCGCAAAGCCGTAGATGGTGGCAGCTGGCGTGGGGGGGCAGCCCGGAATATAGACATCCACCGGCACGATTTTGTCGGTGCCGCCCCAGACGCAGTAGAGGTCGTGGAAGATGCCGCCGTCACAGCCGCAGGCGCCGTAGGCGATGCAGATCTTGGGATCGGGGGCCGCTTCATAGGCGCGCAGGGCCGGTACCCGCATCGCCCGGGTCACCGCGCCGGTAAAGAGCAGGATGTCGGCGTGACGGGGGGAGGCGACCACCTTGATGCCGAAGCGCTCGGCATCGAACAGCGGGGTGATGGTGGCGAAGATCTCGATCTCGCAGGCGTTGCAGCCGCCGCAATCGACCCGATAGACATAGGCCGAGCGGCGAATGTCTTTGAGCAGGGTCTTCTTGAGTTTGGTGATCTCGGGATCCTGTGCCAGTGGCACGGCGCGGGTATGGGCATGGCCGACAACCGGTTCTATGCCTTTGATCTTGCTCATCACATCCACTCCTGTTGTGTGGTAATCGGTGTGGCAATCGGTGTGGTCATGGCCGAGTCAGGCTGGCTCAGCATGCTCTGTTTTCGTTTGCAGTCGGGGCAGTGGTGCAGCCGCTCAGGGGTAGCCAGCGGCGTGCCTGCCTGCTTGAGGGTGTCCTCCACCAGTGCCACCAGTTTGCTCGGGGCAAAGTAGGTGCCGCACAGGGTGCAGGGGGCCAGCGCGAAACGGGCCTCCTCATAGAGATCGGCCTTGTTGGTCACCGCCAGCTCGAACTCGGGAGAGAGGGCGATAGCATGGGTCGGGCAGACCTCTTCGCAGCGGCCGCAGAAGATGCAGCGGGCCATGGAGATCTCCCAGCGTCGCTCGCCGGTCTCCATATCGACCTCCATCACCAGCGCGTTGGCCGGGCAGGCTTTGGTGCAGGCGGCGCAGGCGATGCACTGATCCGCCTGATATTTCGGTTTGCCGCGAAAATCCCGGTTCACCTCGTAAGGGGCGAAGGGGTACTTGGCGGTCGGTGTGCCAGCCTTGAGGATGGTCTTGAACAGCTTGATCATGATGACCCCTTACTTGAGCGGAGAGTTTTTGCGGTCGATACCGTAGCGCTCGATCTCCTTGTAGGAGACCACGGTGGACTTGCCCTTCTTGGGGTCGACCAGGGTGACCCGATCGGTACAGGAGTAGCAGGGATCCAGGCTGCCGATGATCAGCGGCGCATCGGCGACGGTATTGCCACGCAGCATGTAGCGCAGGGCGGGCCAGTTGGCGTAGGTGGCGGCGCGGCAGCGCCAGCGGAACAGCTTCTGGTTGTCGCCGGTCATGCTCCAGTGGACGTTCTCGCCACGGGGCGCTTCGGTAAAGCCCAGCGCAAACTTGCCCGGCTGATAGGTGAACCCTTCGGTGAGCAGTGGCCCTTCCGGCAGGTGCTCAAGGCCGAACTCAATCATGTCGAGGGAGTCGTAGAGCTCGTGGATGCGCACCAGCACCCGGGATTGCACGTCGCAACCCGCCAGGGTCTGGATCTCCATCGGCAGCTCGCGATAGGCAGCAAAGTCGTGGACCCGGCGCACGTCGCGCTTGAAGCCGCTGGCCCGCACCATGGGGCCGACGCAGCTGAAATCGCGGGCGATTTGCGGGTCGAGGCGGCCTATCCCCACCAGACGGGAGGTGATGTTGGCGGTGTCGAGCAGCATGGCCACCAGCGGTTTGAGCTCATCACGGAGCTCGCGCACCAGCTGGGCGCCCTTGATGCGATCTTCCTTGAAGATGTCGCGGCGCACCCCGCCAATCAGGTTGAGGCCGTAGGTCTTGCGGGCGCCGGTCAGCAGCTCGGCCAGAGTCATGGACTTTTCCCGCACCCGGAAGAACTGCATAAAGCCGGTGTCGAAACCGGTGAAGTGGCTCGACAGGCCGATGTTGAGGATGTGGCTGTGCAGGCGCTCCACCTCCAGCAGCACGGCGCGGATCATCTTGGCCCGCTCAGGCACCTTAATGCCCATGGCGTTCTCCACCGAGGTGGTGTAGGCGACGCTGTGGGTGAAGCCGCAGATGCCGCAGACCCGGTCGGTCAGGAAGGCCACTTCGTTGTAGCCCATGCGGGTTTCCGCCAGCTTCTCCATGCCGCGATGGACATAGAAGAGGCGGTAGTCGGCGTCGATGATGTCTTCCCCATCGACAAACAGACGAAAGTGACCTGGCTCGTCCGAGGTGATGTGCAGCGGGCCGACCGGCACGATACGGTTGGCCTCACTGCCCAGTTCATTGACGAAGGGGTAGGTCTCGGTGTCGGTGGTGGGCATCGGGCGCTGGCGATAATCCATGGCGTCTTTGCGCAGCGGGTGGATATCCTCCGGCCAGTCATCCGGCAGCACCAGACGGCGTTCGTCCGGCAGGCCGACGGCGCGCAGGCCGTACATGTCGCGGATCTCCCGCTCGCCCCACACCGCCGCTGGTATGGTCGGGGTGATGGAGGGGTACTCCTGCTCGATGGCGTTGACCAGCACCTTGACGGTGATCCAGCTCTTGGTGTCGCCCTCCATGGAGAAGACGTGGTAGACGGCGAAGTGGCCGTTGAGGCTGCGCTCGTCATTGGCAAACGAGACCGAGAGCCAGCCGCCCTGCTTGTGGAAGATCAGGCTGGTGAGGGCCACCAGATCGGTGGGCTTGACGGTCAGGGTGGCCTGATCGGCGGTCTGCCACTGCTCGTCGATGATGGCGTGGGGCAGTTGCTGTCGCAGTTGCTGGATATAGTCGCAACCGATGCGATCCGAAATGGCGATGGTCATGCAGTTCTCACTTTAAATTCGCAAATGATGAAATCGAAAAAAGCAGCTGTGATGGCGGGCATGAGTTATACCCCGACCAGATAGGCGAGCAGCGCCAGCAGGGCCAGCCCCAAGCCATAGCGGGTGAGCTTGTGGGTGCGCACGAACTGGGTGCGGGCCATGGAGTTCTCGATAATGCCCGCAAGTCCAAATGCCACCAGCAGCTTGCAGAGCAGGATCAGGGTTGCCAGCGCCAGTGCGGGCAGGCTCCAGTTTGCCGCCTTGCCGAAAGGCAGGAAGATCACCAAAAAGAGCTGCACCACCACTAGCTGCTTGAGGCCCATGCTGAGCTTGAGCAGGGCCAAACCGGCGCCCGAGTACTCGGTGAGCGGCCCTTCCTGTAGCTCCTGCTCGGCTTCGGCGCAGTCAAACGGCAGCTTGCCCATCTCCACAAACACCGCGAAGGCACAGGCGCCCCCCGCCAGCAGGGTGGCGATGGGGGCGGCCAGCGGCTGGGTGGCCACATAGCTGCTGATGTTGCCCAGATCCGAACTGCCCACCATCATCGCCATGATGAAGCAGGCGAGCATCAGAATGGGCTCCACCAGAATGCCCAGCGTCAGCTCGCGGCGGGCACCAATACCTGCAAACATGCTGCCGCTGTCGAGCCCCGCCAGGGAGAAGAAGAAGCGGAATATGGCGAACAGGTAGATGTCGGTGATGAGATCCCCGGCGATAGGAAAGGGGGACTCGTGGGTCAGGGTCGGCAGCGCCATCGCCACCAGCAACAGGGCGGCGATCAGCAGCGCCGGCATCAGGTTGAAGATGATGCCGGCAGGCTCCGGGGTCACCTCCTGGCGGCGCAGGAGCTTCCCGATATCCCGGTAATCCTGCAGCAGGCCCGGCCCCTGACGGGAGTGCATTTTAGCCCGCAGCACCCGGTTGAAACCGGTGGCCAGCGGCGCCAGCGCCAGCATGGCGATGGCCTGGGTCAGGGCGAGGGCAACCATGCCCCAGCTCGGCATTTCAAGAACAGGCATATCAGACTCCTACAGCCATCAGGATAAAGAGCGCCAGCACCAGGCCGTGCAACAGCCAGCCAGCGGCAGAGGGAGACTCGCTCACCCCGTCCAGAGCAGTGGCCAGATCAAGCTGGGGCTGTTTGCGATAGAGCGGGGCACAGAGTTGGCGCAGGGTGTGGGTGACACCGCCGGAGGTGAGGCTCATGCGCTCTTCGTAGGCGTAACCGCAGGCCCAGGGAGTACCGGCGTGACGACGACCGAGCTTGGGCCCCTTGAAGATGGCCACGACCAGCAGCGGGATCAGGAACAGACCCAGCAATGTGATGGCAATCACCGGCGGGGAGAGGATCGCCTGGCTGCTATCGAGCGGCAGCAGGGTGGCGCCAGTGGCCACGCTCATCTGGCCCATGAGGTGAGAAGAGACGAGGGCCTGACCGTAGCCGCTGACAAAGGGGGCAATCCAGGGCGCGCCCAGACCCAGCACCAGACAGACCGCCGCCAGCAGCAGGGTGCCTGCCACCATGGCATTGGGTACTTCGCGGGCCTGACTCGCTTTTTCGCTACGCGGGGCACCGCAGAAGCAGATGCCATACACCTTGACGAAACACATCACCGCCATGGCGCCGGTCACCGCCAGCATCACCACCGCCAGCGGGGCAACGACGGAGGTGCCGAGCTTGGTCATAGAAAGTAAGGCCTGATAGATAAACCACTCGCTGACAAAGCCGTTCAGCGGCGGCAGCGCCGAGATGGCCATGGCACCGATGAGGAATGCCAGCGCGGTCCAGGGCATCAGCTTGGCCAGGCCACCCATCTTGTCCATGTCACGGGTGTGGAGACGGAACATCACAGATCCGGTGCCCATAAAGAGCAGGCTCTTGAAGATGGCGTGGTTGAGCAGGTGATAGAGCGCGCCGAGCAGCCCCAGCACCACCAGCGCCGGTTGCTGGTTGGCGATGCCGATCATGCCGATCCCCATCCCCATCAGGATGATGCCGATGTTCTCCACCGTGTGGTAGGCGAGCAGCCGCTTGAGATCGTGCTCGGCGAGCGCAAACAACACCCCGAGCACTGCCGAGCAGGCACCGAAGATCAGCACCATGTAGCCCCACCAGAGCTGGCTGGCGCCGAGAAAATCGATGCTGACTCGCAAAATGCCGAACAGGCCGAGCTTCACCATGACGCCAGACATCAGCGCCGAAATATGGGAGGGGGCGACGGGCTCTGCCACCGGCAACCAACCGTGCAGCGGCACGAAACCGGCGCGCAGGCCAAAGCCGCAGAAGCTGAGCAGGAACACCAAGGATGCCAATCCCCCCGCCAGATGGTGCTCACGCAGCGCGGCGAACTCCAGCGAGCCGCTGTCGCGGCAGAGCAGCCAGAAGGCGACCAGTACCAGCGCCATGCCGATATGGTTCATCACCAGATAGAGGCGGCTCTGTTTGGCGGCATCGGGGTTGGTCTTGACCAGCCAGTAGGTGGTGAGGGTCACCAGCTCGTAGCAGAGCAAAAAGCCCAATGCATTGTCGGCCAGCACCATGCCCACCATGGCGAACAGGAAGAGGTTCATCAAGACGCCGATGGCCACATCCCCCTTGCCCTGATATTCGCGAATATAGGCAAAGGAGTAGAGAGAAACGGCGACGCCGACCAAGGTGATCACCAGCAGCATCAGTGCAGCGAGCATATCCAGATGGACCGAGCCCAGCAGCCAGATCTGGCCATCGATCGGTGCATCTTGGGCCAGCGCCTTGATAGCGGCAACAACACCGACCAGCGAGCCCAGCAGGGCGAAGCCACTATTGAGACGGTTTGCCAGCCAAGGCTGCTTTTGCAGCATCAGACCGGCAGCAGCGCCCAGCAAAAAGAGCAGGAGCGTGGCCATAACAAGGGGGGACAACATCAGCAGGATCCCTCAGTGATTGAAGCGTCGGGTGAAACCGGCGCAGACGTGGCGGTCGAGCAAGACGCGGTCGTGCAAGGAGAGGCCGAGAATGCGGGGGCACCTTGCGGGTGAGCATTGGCCGCTTGCAGGCGGCGATCGCGGGCGGCGTTGGCGCAGGCAGTGTCGTTGACCATGCTCAACGACTGGGAGGGGCAAGCCTCGATGCAGGCGGGGCCGCCCGTGCGAAACTCGCAAAGGTCACATTTGACCGCGATGCTGCGCACGCCCGGCTCCCAGCTCAGCAGATCCTCGCCAAAGCAGCGCAGACCGGCGGAGGTGGAGGGGTTGCTGGAGCGGATGGAGCAGGGAATATAGGTGTCGTAGCTGTTGGCCATGGCCACCGGACGGCTGCCACCGCTCTGGATGGCACCGAACGGGCAGGCCACGGCGCAGAGGTTGCAGCCGATGCAGAGCGACTCGTTGAGCTGCACGCAATCGCCGGTCTGGGCAATTGCCTCGACTGGGCACACCTTGATGCAGGGGGCATCGTCACAGTGACGGCACTGAACCGGCATGGTCGCCTGCTCGTGTCGCATAACGGTTAAACGGGGGGCTTGCTGCAAACCTTGCGCCTTGTGAACCGTACTGCAGGCCGCCATACAGGTGCCACAGCCAATACAAAGCTTGGGGTCAGCGATAACGAAGCGGTTCATAGCCTACCTTGTCGTGTCGCGAACGGAGAGAATAGGGGCAGGTTGGCAAAATACGGGCCAGATTGGCTATGGGCGAGAAAATGGATTTAAGATTATGTTTTAAAAGGGATTTAAAATTCGTGTCGCGCCGTGACGAAGAGGCCGAATGGTGTCGAAATGTGACGTTCGTCACTTGTGACGAAGGGCGGGAGAGGGATCGTCACATAGGCAGTAAACGAGTGGTCTATAGATTTTGCGGCGATGCCAATCGGCTTGATGAAGGGCTGCGAGAATAGCGCTAGATGGCTGAAAGATACTGCTTTTGCATCGTCAGCCAGCGGCCGTTGTTGATCAACACCAACTGCACCTTGAGCAGGGCCGCAATATCCGCACGGTGCTTTTTATCGAGGTAGAGAAAGACCTGCTCTTTGGTGATCTTTTGCCAAGGGGTGGCCAGCGCAGGTTGATAGGCGGCGCGCATCTTGATGATCCAGTCCACTTTGCCTCTGTGTAGTTGGGCAAGGCCCTGCTTCTCATCGTTTAACCAGATGACCTGATAGTTGCCGAGGTAGCGTTCGCACCACTGGATGCCACGCAGGCAGCCAATCACGGCCCCTTTGGCAGGGGGCCAGCTCGGATTATCCCTTGGTTGGCCATAAATCGCCGCTTCCGAGATGGGGGCGCCGACCTGCAGCAAGTGGGGATGGGTCTGATCAAAGCCCTTGATGCGAGCCATGTCGCCATCGACCGCATTCACTGACTCAATCAGCCTCTCGCAGCGTGCGTAAGTGCAGGGGATCAATTGAAAGTCGATACCCGCCCGGCCAAACCAGTCATGAATAAAAGGGCGCAATATCGCGGTGTACTCGACCGCTGACGCCAGCTTTAGCGGGGTTGCGTGGGCAAAGGGAGTCAGCCCGACCAGCAGTAACCAGCCAATCCACTTCATATCGCACTCCTGAACCGGGCTTAGTTATTAAGCAGATGTGTTGCGATGACTGCCAAGAAGAATAGGGCAACCCGACCGTGCCGCAGTTTATCCGTGACGGCTGAGTCAGGGTAGCAGCGCCGTGATCAGGATATGGGCTGCGCTCACCAGGATCACCGTGAAGGTCAGCCCCATTCCCGCTACCCGATAACGAAAGTTCTCCGGCGTGCGGCTCATACCAAAGGCGTGGCAGAAGCGGCCAAGCAACAGGGCACTCCCCAGTAGATGGATAAGCCAGGGGGACTGGCTGCTGGCTTCGACAAAATAGATCAGCAGCAGGGCGAGGGGGACATACTCGGCAAAATTGGCATGCACCCGCATGGCTCGCAACATGGCGGGATCATCCCCGTGCCCCAGCGCCACCTTGCGGCTATGGCGGGTACGAATGGTGCGGATGCTCAGCAACATAAACAGCAGGGCGAGCAGGGCCGCGTAAACAGGCAGAATGGTCATGGTATCTGGCTCCCGGTGTGATGATGGCGAGTGGTAGGCGTTGAGTGAAGCTAATTGCTTGGTGTCTCAATGGCTTGCCTCTGAGGGTAGCAGCAAACTGCAGCAGCACGTCCGCCATCTATTCGCTCGCCATCAAGCATGCGCGGGCGCAAAACAAACAGCCCTGCCGGTGTGGCAGGGCTGTTTGTTGACCGTGTTGCTGGTGCGCAGCACGTGCGCCCCGCCATTAACCCTCGTAAGGGAGGGAGGAGTGGTGCAGCACGATGCGCACCTTGCCATCATCCCCCTTCTTGAAGCCCCAGGTCTTGTCGACCGTGGTCTCCTTGTTGTCGCGATCCACCAGATGCACCTTGCCCATGGTCAGTGCCATGTCGCCGTTGATATAGACGGCGGCATTGTCATAGCGGTAGCTCTGCCAGTTTTTCAGGGCAAATCCTTTGTCGGTGGGGTAGACAGTGTTGTGGCCGACAAAGTAGGCCAGCGCCCCCTCGCGGTGGGTGCGGAAGGTCTGCTCGCCACCGGCAAGGGTCGGTTTGAACAGCACCGGCCCCTGCTGGTAGCCGTAGGCGCTGTCGAGCACCGACTCGGCGGTCGCCTTGGCGCGCTCAATCCCACCGGCGCGATAGTCATCGCTGATCTTGATCAGCGCCGCGCCCCAGCCATCCTGCGCGGCCTTGATCTCGGCCTCGGTAATATTGTTGTTGGTGATTTCGGCGGCGCTGAGTGCACCACTGGCGGCAAGCAGGACGAGGGCAAGGGTGCTCTTCTTGAGGTGCAACATCATTGTTTTCTAGCTCCTGATAGCGATAAACGAGCGGGCAGTGTAGCGAAGGGGCATGAACGGTTTTTGAACTGACTATTCAGGATTGGGTAGCAAAAAGTTAGGTATATAGCTGAAGGTTTGGGTGTTTGTTCGGTGGCGTGTGGTGCCTGTTCGATCGATAAGGTGAGGGGCAGGTTACAGAGATGAGTGACCCAGAGGTCGATACTTCTCTAGACTGCGGAGCTCAATGCTTAACTTAAATTGCAATGGTTAAACTCTTGTGATTTAGCAACAGAAGTGCAAGTGGTAACTGTGCTTACTCGTATTCTTTCGTCTTGTAATGCTGATCTTCATCAAAAAAGTAGAAACAACCCTGCGCAATAGATAACTTTTTACTCACTAAGCTTGTTTGCGTTTGATACCCTGCAAGTCGACTTGGCTACTTGTTGCAAGGCAACAGAAGCGTGTTGGATGGTGATGCTCTTTTAAATCCGGTCAAGCGTAGCACACACGGTTCTGCAAACCCGTGCTGTAGCCATAACGTTTAGTTAGAAGCTGGGCACAAGGAGGGTGGCCTATTCTTAGATAGGAGATATATAAATGATGTTGTCAATAAAAGTTTAAGATATGATTAGGTTTTTCTATGGCGTACTATTTATTTTAGTTTGTTGATAACAATAGCGGTATTATTTAGGGGGTTGTTTTGTCTAAAGAAACATTACTGCAAGAGTATGATCATAATGAGGATCTTTACGCTCAATTTTCAACCTCAATAGAATCATTAATAAATAGACTGCTGAGTGCCTCTAATATAAATGCGCATTCAATAACTGCCCGAGTTAAAGACCGATCTAGTCTAATAAAAAAGATTGATAAAAAAGATAAATATCAATCTTTATCTGAGTTAACAGATATTGTGGGAATTAGAGTTATTACACATTATTCTGATGAAGTTGATAAAATCGCAAATGTTATTGAGCAAGAATTTAGGGACTGTCGTCATAAGATCGAGGCCCACAAGTATGTGCAGCGGATCTGCACCGCTGCCACAAACGAGCCAGTGTTTTTGGCGTATCTTGTCGCAATTCCTCGCCATTGTTTCAGATG
>NZ_NKWE01000050.1:79899-80140 GCF_006243315.1 Aeromonas sobria | reverse complement strand
CATCCACATCCAGAACAGGGCTCCGGGACCGCCCAGCTTGATGGCAGTGGCGACGCCGACGATGTTGCCGGTACCTATGGTGGCAGAGAGGGCGGTGCAGAGGGCACCGAAGCTGGAAACATCCCCCTGCTTGCCCTGGCCCTGATCGCGACCAAAGACCAGACGCAGAGCGAGCGGCAAGCGCACCACCTGAAGCAGACCCAAACGCAGGGTGAGATAGATACCGGTCCCGACCAGCAGG